>NZ_VWWS01000030.1:0-255 GCF_011752855.1 Enterobacter sp. Ap-867
CCCGCTTAGCTCCACCATCATTTCATGCACCAAAACTTACTTCAGAGTGTACCGGTGACGGTGTACTGCGAAGTATTTGCTCTTTAACAATCCGGAACAAGCTGAAAATTGAAACGACATGTCGTCTTATTCTTCCGTAATAAAGAATAAGGTTAAGACATGTTCGAGTCTCTCAAATTTTCACAACAGCGATTGTGTCTTACGAGACACCTTCGGGTTGTGAGGTTAAGCGACTAAGCGTACACGGTGGATGCC
>NZ_VWWS01000031.1:0-241 GCF_011752855.1 Enterobacter sp. Ap-867
TGTATTAATAACCCACCCGGCAAGAACTGATAGCCGGTTGATTTTAAATCTCGCCTGAAGTCATTCGCATCAGGTATCTGGCTCGCTCCCGTCCCTACTCCCCGTTTCGCCGCCTCCCCCAAACCAAGGTTTGCGAGAGCCGTAGAAACCGCCCCGGCACCGTCGGCCTTAATATCCGCAAACGGATTCTGGCGGCTGAGATATTGGTTACCAAAACCTGAAGTAAGCTTCGCCAGGAAGG
>NZ_VWWS01000032.1:0-234 GCF_011752855.1 Enterobacter sp. Ap-867
AAGTTGCGTGCCGAACTATCTCAAAGCTGACTTGAAAGAGTCATGTTTGAGATATTTGCTCTTTAACAATCCGGAACAAGCTGAAAATTGAAACGACATGTCGTCTCATTCTTCCGTAATAAAGAATAAGGTTAAGACATGTTCGAGTCTCTCAAATTTTCACAACAGCGATTGTGTCTTACGAGACACCTTCGGGTTGTGAGGTTAAGCGACTAAGCGTACACGGTGGATGCC
>NZ_VWWS01000003.1:0-326896 GCF_011752855.1 Enterobacter sp. Ap-867
GCCCCAGAGCCACCTGAAGCGCCTCCTTATCCAGCATGGCTTCGGCAAGCAGCTTCTTGAGCCTGGCGTTCTCTTCCTCAAGCGACTTCAGGCGCTTAACCTCGGGCACCTCCATACCGCCATACTTCTTACGCCAGGTGTAAAAGGTGGCGTCGGAAATGGCGTGCTTACGGCAGAGCTCACGGGCAGAAACCCCGGCTTCAGCCTCGCGGAGGATACTGATGATCTGTTCGTCGGAAAAACGCTTCTTCATGGGGATGTCCTCATGTGGCTTATGAAGACATTACTAACATCGGTGTGTATTAATCAACGGGGAGCAGGTCAAAGGTGCTGGACCACCTTAATGCGAAGGACGGAAGAGGGACATTGTACTTTGCTGGGCAGGAGGGCCAGCAGGCATGGAAGATGAAAAGGGATATGCTTTCGCCGCACTACACAACGAGGTATGGAGATTTACCGCAGGTTAAATAAAGTATACTTGCTCAGCCTTGAACGGATAGGTTTCGTAAGCAGAATATCTTCAAATCTACAGGCAATTTTGAATGAGCTACGGGAATACTTTTATAGTGACAGAAAATTACACAACATCAGACATAACCTTCCTTCAATTAAAATTGTACTAAACTTTGTTTGGTTTATTCAAAATTTAACCAGAGGATACATATGACATTTAAAGAAAGACGCACCATTAGCAGGGGTATAAATCATGTGGGTCTTACGGTTCCAAACCTGCAACAGGCAACCGAATTTTTGCAAAATGCATTGGATGCTAAGTTTGTATACGACGGTCTAACCGATAGCGATTCTCCACGAGAAGGGGGGGATACCGAAAGGCAGTTGGGCCTGACAGAAGGTTCAATGATTATTAAACAGCGGCTGCTAAGAATTGGTAATGGTCCAAATCTGGAGCTTTTTGAGATAGTAAGCAGAGAACAGGCGCAACCGGTTAGGTTACAGGACTTTGGGTGGAACCACATTTCTCTTTATGTGGACGATATAGATTACGCGGTGGAAAGGGTAAGGGCAGCGGGAGGTCAGTTCCTTTCAGAAATTCATGGAAATTCGCGTCATGAAGATACCGATGGAAATGCCAGCGTATACTTCAAGGCACCTTGGGGCAGCCTGATAGAACTGCAATCAATACCTAATGGTTATTATTATCCTGAAGATAGTGAAGCAGACACATGGATACCTGAGCGATAGATGTTATGTTGCGGTTTAATCTACGTACGCAGTTTGATGGAGTTCCCCGCAGTGGACATTTCAATATCAGGAACGTCTGCTTTTGGCACGGACCGGACTGTCAGATTAGGTTTAGCTCAGGGGTGAAGTGGCATCAGATTAAACCTGATCCGGTATAAATAATGTTGCTATCTGACAGCAGTAATTCCCCACATCTCCCCAATAATTTTTAATGGAAAACGATTGTAGACAGGTAGCGTGTCTATTGTGTCGACGGACGAAGAAGGAAACAAAAAACCGTCTCTGTGATACGGTGGTTTAGTTATGAAGTGATTATGGAGATGTCAAAATTGGATCTAAGCGAAGAACGAGCAAAGTTGATGATGCTTTCTATGGGCAGGGCGGTGATGGACTTATCAGCTGCTAGTGAAAGAGTGACAAGTAAAAGCATTGCCAAAAAACTTGCAGAGTATCGCAGGGATTGTAGGGTTCTATCAGAGAAGCTTATCTACCTTGATGCTGAGTACATATTGATAGGATAGGTAAAAAAAAGCCCACAGAGGTGGGCGGTAAGGAGCATAAAGGTGGCAATGCAACTAACAGAGAATGCCTTAACCTCAGAGTAATCCTAGCCGACAGTAGGGGTGTTGCAAGTTAATGACTTGATTTTTTCTAACAAAAATCTGCCTTTGAAGCCGGGTTGCTTATGTTTTTTAAAACACTTGCAGGATACTTTAGCTGTATCTGATATCGGATGTAAGCCTCTCCTCCAGACCGTCTTTTAGTTTTGTCCTCGTTAACTATCATGGACACTTTCGCGAATATGGATGCTACCCTGGACAACAATGCGTATTACAACAGAAAACCTTGGATTTCCACAGCGCTGAGCCTGCGATTTAATGGCGCCCTGACTTACCGTGAAATCGCCGAAAAAATGACATGAGCTCTTCTGCTGCATTTTTCTTATGCGATGAATCCCATCGGAAGCGGGGCCAGGTTAAACACTATAATCCAGGCAACGAACGGCCACGTGTTGTCAGTTGCTGACTTTTCTGACCTGTTGAGAAGTACGCGACGCGTCCGGGACAGTCGCAGTTTTCAGCAGACAAGAGGCCTGAGTTTTATCCGCAGGCCTTTTTATTTATGATGAATGGAAGTGAGCTACACATCAGAAAAGGGCGCCATGATGCCAGTCTGATTGTCAAGCCCTACGGTTTCATTCAGGATTTGATTTTACGGTATGCAGGGTGAGTATTGACTCCCCACAAACCACCCAGCGCACTGACAATGGCCCCCACCAGAAGAGCGAAAAATGACCATAGTGCAATTTTTGCAGCCACGCTGGCGGCTTCATCAGCTTTCTCTTTTGCCTGTTTTTTTAATTCAGCGTACTGAGCCTTCGCATCGTTCAGATTACTCTGGAGCTGGGCCATACGTTCGCTTGCCTCCTGAACGGTTTTGTCACGAGCATGAATGAAGTTATCAACGGCCTTGTCTGCTTCTTCTGGTGACAGGCTGGTATTGTCTGCCAGTGCTTTTTTCACTTCATTCCTGTCGATACCTTTGCTGACTGCTTCGGCCCGTGATTTCAGTTTATCGCTTAAGGTATTAATAATGGCGTCACTGTTGCCCGGGTTGACGGCCAAATCTTTGACAGAACCAGCAATGTCACTTCCAGCTGCCTGAAGCTGGGATTGCAGAAACTCCGGCTGAAGTTCTTTAATATTGGTCTTGCGTAGTGCATCAAGTACCTGTCGATCGGCATCTGGGGCTGTGAGCTGAGTGTTCAATCCGAGCCTGTCAGCGAGGTTCTGGGCAATATCTGCTGTTACGCCCGATACTTTTCCTGCAGCACTACCTAGTCCACTCACTGCAGTGCCTGTGGCAGAAGCTGCTGCGCCAATGGCGTTTCCGGTCATGTTCAGAATGCCGCCAGCGGCGGCGAAGCCCAGCACTGAGGCCACGAGCAGGGACGTCGCCCATGAAAGAAATCCATGGATGGTTCCATCCTTACCCGCCAGTCTGCCAGCCACAAAACCGCCACAGGCCAGACTCAGCACTATCGAGATAACCGACCAGATTAGAACAGTCTTGCCAGCACCATTGACTACATCATCAGACTTAGGTGAAAGCATTGAAAAACCCAGGCTGGACCCAAGCGTAGCCAGAAGCAGGGACACTGCGATTACTGTTACCACGCCAGCGATGATACTACCCCATGAGACACGCCTGTTCAGATCCGCTTCTTTTACAAATTCCATTGTAATCTCCATTTAACCGCTAATGAAAAGGCGTGGTTAATCCACGCCTAGATTAATCTTAGTAAATAAATGGAGCACTGAGATCGATTAGCAGAAACAGGCATCAGCCACTCTGCCAGAGTTAGGGGATTTGGGGCACGGACGGTTAGTACTAAGCGCAAGACAGTGCATGTGAGACGCTTACATATCGGATTACTGACTGATTGAACTGGAGTCTCTTCCCTTCGCTAACAAAAGCCGCATTTCTGCGGCCTCTATTTACTCTAACGCCTTGCATGCGGGCGCGTATCACTGCACCGGCATTGCATAACCACCGATGATAAACCATGCCAGTAGCAATACAGCAGAAACGATGATGGCAACTGGGAACAGATATCCTATTTTCATGGGCTGTGACTTCCTGTTAGTTGTTATGGCTACTGGCGCTATTCTGGTTTCTCGTCAGTCTATTATGCTTTGAAATTGTATAGATAAATGGGAGAGGGAATAACCTGGCGATTTAATCAGTGTGAGGCGCTACTGCCATATAGACGGCTGTCACGCCACGGATGAGGATGTTCATCGCCTGTTCACCCATGTGCGCTTTCTGCAGGCATTAGCATAGATGTATACAATTTGTCCCATAGCCGTTTAAGGATTGTCAAATTAAGTGGGAGGCGAGGTTTGGCAATATGTGTTTCATCAAACGTTTTAGCACCAACCCATGATCAGTCGGCAGAAAAATTCACAGTAAGGCAATCGGTATTAATAGCCATTTTGCCTGAATCCAACAGGCGATGTGAGCAGGCAATCAGAAGTAAAACATTGTTCCCGAACATTATGATTAACGGATTACTGATAACTCGGGCTCCAGCAAAAGACTCATATCAAAACCAGTTATCCTAAAACCAAACTCTTTATATAAATTTAAAGCCCTTTGGTTGTCCGGTGATACTCTTAGCTCCACCTCAAACGCACCCTGACTAGCCAACTCATTCAGGAACGCACGGATAAAATCCCTGCCCATTCCCTTCCCCTGAAATTCTGGAATAAGCATTATATCTGATAAAAAAGCTGAGTTATCTTCCAGGCTGAACCACAGATATCCCACAGCCTGACTGTCATGTTCATAAGTTCTAAAGTGGTTATTTGGAGTAAGCATACCCGCAGGCAAAGCTGTTTTAAACGATTTCGACGCCTCTACTTGAGCTTTTTTACGGCTGTACCGATGATTTGTCATCAGGTCTTCAACATAGTCATTTGAAGATAGGTCTGCCCAGAGGTCAAACTCGTCGCAACGCATGGGCCTATAAATTGATTTAAGGATTTTTAATGGTTTTGTTTTCAATCTACTGTCTCACTCTTACTAATAAAGCAAACTCTGTACTACTCTACCGACTTAACCATCTATCCACTATGAAAAAATGTAACATATAGCTTTGCCAACTTAAAGTAATCCTGCTGACGCCGAAGTCTGCTCCTGGATCATAGCGGACCTCAGCGGTATCAAAAGAGTTACCATTGAGGTTTTCCACTAGCAATAGGATGTTGAATACACTGAGGTAAAAAATAGGATTAATGGCTAAATGTTCTCCCCAAAACTAGAAATAACGATAGCGATTTCGGCAAGTTTGTGCATGATGATTTGGGCGTAAAACCAAAAGCTGGTTGTCAGTAATGGTTAATAAAAACATCATCTTATGATGATTTTTGTATGTAGTGCTGCGTCATTAGTATCGTCCTGGGCCACGAATATGAATTAGGTATATCAAGTCACACAAAGTCAGTGGTAAGGATCTGGTTTTCAGTGATTATTTGGTCTGCATGAGAGTCTGAACCTGCGACCCCCGACCCCCGACCCCCGATGACGGATGGCAGTAAAGTGTTGGTATATTAAGTGTTGATAAGTCGGTAACTTGTTGATTTATAGCATTGCTATCTTTTCTGTTTATACCATACCTACAAGTTAACTTATTGATTTACTGTAATTATAGTGCGGTCTTGAAAACCGGCGACCCGAAAGGGTTCCAGAGTTCGAATCTCTGCGCTTCCGCCAACATTCGAAGGGGTTGCCGAAAGGCAGCCCCTTTTGCTTTGGCGCTGTAGCAACGCGCTGCAAGTGCAGGCTTTGTACATCACCTTCGTACACCTTTAGCCTTCCTGTAAGTTCCTGGCGACATCTTAAAGCTGCGGGTAAACAGCCGGTTAAAGCTCTGCTGTGAGTCAAAGCCGTACTTCACCGAAATATCGACGATTCGTTCCTGGGTATTTTTGAGATCCTGTGCCGCCAGCTGTAATTTTCTGATTCTGATGTATCGGCCAATACTTTCGCCTTTATAATATAAAAAAATTCTCTGGAAGTGCCATTTAGAGTAGCCAGAATAGCGAGCAACATCCTCTATTCGTAATCGACGATGAATATTATTATCTATCCAGCCGGTGATGGTTTCTATGACTTTGGCGGAAATCTTCATGCTGATATCTCTCAGTGTTAGTAAATGCTTAGTTACGCGTTGAACGCTGCAGTAGCGATTTAATGAAATTTCTAAGATGGCAGGATAAAATATAACGATCGATGTTTTTTGTTTTATCTGAATGGCAACGCCTGACGTTGTTTTTATATAAGGGTGGTTTCGGAGGGTGTTTTGAATGTATGCTTTTAACGTCTGTATTATTACAGACGTTAAAATCACCCTTTTCGTACAGGCATGCTTTAAAATCATGAACTCCCGTGGAGGAGAGAAATGCCACGAAGGTGAAAATCACAATAAGCGCGATCTTCATAACGATGCTTCGGCCTGTTGTTGTAATGAATACACAATGGCAAAAGAAATCAGAACGTATAATTGATGGCAAGCATACCGGTCGTACCGTCTTTTCTCATGACGATGGGGCTGTTGGAGGCTTTCTTATCAAGCCAGGCATAGCTCAGGCTAAACAAGCCTCCCCAGTGTTCGCTGAACTGATGGGTCAGCGTCAGGCTGGTATCCGTGCCGTAAAACCCACCGGCGCTGCTGTAGCGCGAGAAACCTGATCGGTTGTGCTGCTGTTCGTTGACGCCGTACCAGGTATTCATATAACGGGCATCACCAAATAATGCGCTGGCCTGAAATGTAAGCGTATTAACTTCGTTCATAATCGGGATATAATTTATTGCTGTGGAATAAGATACGCCCTGGCCGTCATTTAACGGCAGCGTTGTTTTACCTTCAAAAACCAGCCAGGGGGCGACGGTCCAGCCAAGTGCAATACCCGAATTGACCGTAGACGAAATATCCCCCATGCCTTTAAGTTTATTCGAGCCTTTTCGCCAGCCTGAATTTTTATCCGTGCGGCCTGAATCGTAACCCAATGTTGGCTCGAAATATAAACCATTATCGCTTTGAAGATGAATGCCAAGCCCATTCATGGAATCAAAGAATATATTACTCATCTGAATGTGTATCAGTGGAATAACACTGGTGTTTTGTTCATTAGCTCCGCTGTATCGCGGAGAGGATATAGCTCCAAGGCCAAAGGTTGTCACGGTTTGATCAGAATTAAATTCACTTGCATACGATGATGAAATACTGGAAATTATCAGCGGTGCAATTATGTATTTTGTGCTTTTCTTCGTTAACATAATGATTCTCATCGTCAGGTGTTTATATTTTTTGTGCATACTTAGCTCAGTAAGTAAAAGGATTATGCTGAGGGCTTATCAATGAACGACCAGGGATTTGTGAAGAAACTGTCAAGGTAACATTAAATGAAAAATAAACGGGTCCTGGTGATTGAAGACGACGCTGATGCGGCAAATGTGTTGGAGGCCTATCTTAAACGCGAAGGCTATAGCGTTTCGGTGGCCGGGGATGGCCTGGCGGGCATGAACACGGTGGTTACCTGGAAGCCCGATCTTATTTTGCTGGACGTCATGCTCCCCGGGATGAACGGCACGGAAATTCTTGCGGCCGTCAGGCGAAAGGGCAATACGCCCGTCATCATGATCACCGCCATGGGCGAACCCTATGACAAGATCGGCGCTTTACGCTATGGCGCCGATGATTATGTGGTTAAGCCCTACAATCCCGGCGAAGTCATGGCCAGGGTGCAGGCCGTGCTCAGGCGCAGCCAGGCCAGCCAACTCCCCGCAGAAGATGTTTTACGCTGGGGTCCACTGGAGGTTGATGTCACCAATTTGGCGGCGCAGGTGTTGCATGAGGGACATCCTCCCCTGCGCCTGGATTTAACGCTCACCGAGTTTTCTATTTTGAAAACGCTAATGCGTGCCTCGACGAGGCCGCTCAGCCGCCAGTTTTTGCTCGAAGAGTGCCTCCCGGAAAGCGACGCTCTGGAGCGAGTGGTGGACACGCATGTCTATAACTTAAGGAAAAAGCTTGAGGCGGCGGAAGTTGATAATCTCATTCTGAACGTGCGTGGCATTGGCTACAGGTTCTGCAAACCATGAACAACAAAAAGAGCAAATCGCTCCTGCTGTGGATATCGATTCGTATCATCGTGGTGGCCGTCAGCGTACTGTTTTTCATCGTACTGGCGATGTGGAGCATCTACGCGGTTCAGTATTACTGGGTTGTGCATCACATGTCGCCTGCCGCTTACCAGGAGTTTCTGACGCTGCGGGCGAACCCTGACTTAGACATTGTTCGTTTTCATCAAATTGTGGATGCCCGCTGGGGAATTGAATACAGCACGCCTTCCATCAGCTCTCTCAACTGGGGCTGGCTGTTTATCTTTATTTCCATGGCGACCCCATTTGTGATCGTCAGCTGTTTACGCGCCACGCGTCCGCTTGCCGCGCAGTTTCGCAGCCTGACGGACGTCGCGGAGATAGTGGCTCAGGGGGATTTCAATCAACAGGCAAAACGGGTGGATGAATGCCCGGCGGAGGTGACTCGCTTTGCCAGCAACTTCAATAAAATGATTAGCCAGCTGGCGCTGTACGAACGCGAGCTTAAGGCCGCGCACGTCGCGGCCGCACATGAACTGCGCTCACCGCTTACCGCCGCTATGGGGCGGCTGCAGGGCATGATCGACCATGTGTTTCCGGCGGATGAAAAACAGCTGAATATGGTGATGACGCAGCTAAAAAACCTCAGCCACCTGACCGATGATTTGCACTTCCTTTCCCTGGCGAGCGCGGGGCAACTCTCGCTCCAGCACGGCGTATTCTCGCTTTCTGAAGTCCTGAATGAACGGGTAGCATGGCTAAAACCCCAGCTGGAAGCGGCCGGGATGTCCGTCTCGGTGGAGGCGGAAGATGAATTCTATTACTCAGGAGATGAAGCCCGACTGGGGCAGGTCTTCACCATTATCATTGAGAACATGCTTCGCTATTGCAGCAAGGGCGATCGCATGTCCATTCGCTTTCGCCATCTTAAGCAGGGCATTGAAATCCAGTTTCTTGATACCGGGCCTGGCGTCGCCGGGGATTATCTGCCGCATATTTTTGAGCGTTTCACCCGCGGGGAGCGTTCGCGGGCAAGAGATTCAGGCGGCAGCGGGCTGGGGCTTTCTATTGCCAGAGAAATCTGTCATGCGCACCACGGGGATATCCACGCCAGCCTGCCTGCTGAGGGCGGGTTGCTGATGACGATAACTCTGCCGGTGCCGCTCAGCGAAGATGAAACCTGACTTACTCGTACCACGCCGGTGCCAGCGTAAATTGCGGCCAGACGTCGGGATCGTGGCCGGGAATCAGCCTTGCCCCATGGCATTCGGTCAGGTGTCTCAATTTTGCCACCGAGCGTGCAGCGTCGCTGGCTGAGGTCATCAAGCCCGGAAGCGCGCGGTCATAAAAATGATCCAGCGTATAGGCCGCATCAATCGCCAGCGTGAATGCCTTACCGCTGGTGAGCGTCACCAGAAACGACTGATGCCCCGGCGAATGTCCCGGGGTCGAAATGCAGCGCAGCGTCCCGTCGCCGTACAAATCAAAACCGTCTTCATCCAGCAACTGCCAGTTCAGATTCTGGCGGGCAAAATCCTTGAGGCAATAGGCGCCTGCGGTGAACCAGTCCGGCTGAAAGGCATAGTTGTATTCCTGCCGTTGCACGATATGTAAGGCATTTGGGAAGCGCCCAATCGCGCCGGTGTGGTCAGAGTGCAGGTGAGAAAGTAATACATAGCGAATCTCTTCCGGCTCAATGCCCAGCGCACGCAGCTGCGCCACGCATCCCTGTTCTTCGGTCATTAACGGCTGATAATGTTTGACCGTATCTCCCCAGTATGCCCGAGGATCGGCTAACCCTTCTGCCGCTAGCCCGCCGTCAATAATGGCGTGGCCTTTCGGGTGAGTCAGAAGGAACCAAGGGACGGGGATTTCATAGTGGCTCCCTTCCCCCTGATTCATCCTGATATCGTGATACTTGCAGCGTTGAGTGCCGGACTGGAAAAGATAAAGTCTGATCTCTGCCATGATGATATTCCTGATTAGTAAGAGCATTTGATAACGCATAAGCCGTCAGTTTTATGTAAATTGCACTGGCGCAGTAGATATCTGTTACTGCTTTCATCTATCGGAAAAACCAATATACTCAGTTCATGGATCTTCTGGCGGCAATGCGAATTTATGTGCGGGTGGTGGAGCGGGGCAGTATGTCCGCCGCCGCGCGCGATATCGGCATCGGACAGCCGGCGGTGAGTGAGAGGATTGAGCGGCTGGAAGCTCACCTTGGCACCCGTCTGCTGCGGCGAAACACGCGCCGAATGTCCATGACCGACAGCGGAGCGCTATTCTATGAACGCAGTAAAGTCGTGATTTCGGCGGCAGATCTTGCGCTGGCGGTCGTGGATGAGCGGGTGGGGCTAAAAGGGCTGATTCGCATCGCAGCACCCTTCGGCGCGGGTGAAGAAATTCTGATGCCCGCCTTGCTGAAGCTGAGAGCAAACCATCCCGATCTGAATATTGAGCTGGTCCTGAACGATCGCGTAGTCGATCCGGTGACGGAGGGCGTCGATATTTCGTTCAGGCTTGGTGATCCGGGTGAAGGCGATTTTGTGGCGTATCCGCTGGGTAATGTGCGGCGGGTGCTGGTGGCTTCCCCGGAGTATTTGGTGCGAAACGGTACGCCAACTTCCCCCGACGACCTGATTCACCATGCTTTTGGGCGAGTATCTGGCCTGTTTAACGACAACCGGCTACCGCTTATTTCACAACATAACCAGATTATCAGCGCCCGGCTGAACGTGGTGTTCAGCGCCAATCACTGGCGGCCGCTCAACACAATGCTGAGGGCGGGTGCCGCGCTCGGCGTGTTGCAATATCCGGTATGTCACCAGGCGCTGGAAAACGGCCAGCTTGTCGCTCTACTGCCGGAATACGCTGTGCCGCCATTTAGCGCCTTTTTACTTTACCCACCAATAAATAAAGCCTCCCGCGAGGTCAGTGCGTGTGTCGCATTCCTGAAAGACACGCTCGCGGAGGCTCTCGCGTAACCTCTCAGGCCACAAACTCGGGGGGATCAAACGCGGTAATCGGCGGGAGTACTTCTTTCCAAAGCTCAATTTCTACCCGGCAGCTTTGGGCGCTGCAACCCTGACCCAGGCGCGAAGAGCCCCGATCCTCGGTCAATACATTCGGATTGCCGTGTTTATCTAAAGAGCCCGGCGTGGAAGGATCCATCGGGTCATACCAGGCTCCGGTCGAGATCTGAACCACTCCCGGCAGGATCTGGTTACTGATGTGAACGCCAGCCAGAATGGCACCCCGGCCATTAAAGACCTTTACCACTTCCCCTTCCTGGATCCCGCGTTTACGGGCATCAGCCGGGTGCATCCACAGCGGCTCGCGCCCCTGAATTTTAGTGGCCCGGCTGACGCTGCCGTGGTCATACTGGCTGTGCAGTCGGGTGCGTGGCTGGCTGGAAAGCAGGTGCAAAGGCCACTGCCTGGCCTGCTGTTGCTGATAAGCGGCCTCTTCTTCATCCCAGAAGGGAAAGCCGGGGCACTCCCGATAGCCGAAACCGGCCACGGTGTCTGAATAAAGCTCAATTTTTCCCGACGGGGTGGAAAGCGGGGACTGTTGCGGATCTGCGCGGAAATCGGCCAGAAAAACTTGTGGCTTAGCGGGCGGCATGAACTCCAGTTTTCCCTTCTCCCAGAAGGTGTCAAAAGAGGGAAGCTCTACGCCGTCTTCCTGCGCTCTCTCCCGTGACGATTCATACAGATGCGGCAACCAGTCGGCGGCGGTCCGCCCTTCGCTGAAGGCGTCGTAAAAGCCCAATTTTTTCGCGAGCGCACAGAAAATGGTGTAATCATCCTGCGCTTCCGCGAGGGCCGGGATCTGCTGGCGCATAGCAATCATAAAGCCGTCATGGCTGCCGCTGCCGATATCGTCACGTTCAAGAGAAGTCGTCACCGGCAACACAATGTCGGAAAACTTCGCCTGCGCCGTCCAGTACTGCTCGTGTGCAACGATGGTTTCCGGTCTACGCCAGGCTTCAACCAGGCGGTTGAGATCCTGATGATGATGGAAAGCGTTGCCGCCAGCCCAATAGACGAGGCGAATATCGGGGTAGTGGCAGAGCTTGCCATCAAATTCATATTCACCGCCGGGATGTAACAACATGTCCGACAGGCGGGCCACGGGAATAGCCGTTTTTATCTTGTTCTCTCCTGCGGGAAGGCGAGGCCCGGAAAAAGGCACGCGCGCAGCACCTGCAAGATTGGTACAGGCATAGCCGAAAGCCAAACCTCCACCAGGCGTGCCTATCTGGCCTAGAAGAGAAGTCAGCGCCACGGTTGCCCAGTACGCCTGTTCTCCCTGGCGAGCACGCTGAATGGACCAGGAAATATTGATCATCGTGCGCTTGCCCGCCATGGTACGCGCGAGCGTTAAGATTTGTTCGGCATCAATGCCGGTGATATCTGCCGCCCAGTCAGCGGTTTTAGGCACGCCGTCGTGCTCGCCGAAAAGATAGCGGCGCAGCTGTTCGAAGCCAACGGTATGGCTATGGATAAAGGCTGCATCGTGCAGAGACTCTGCAATCAATGTATGGCAAAGCGCCAGCAGCAGTGCGGTGTCGGTGCCTGGGCGAATTGCCAGCCAGCGGGCGCTTTCTACGGCGCTGAGATCGTTTTGTACCGGGCTGATGTTCACGAACTGCACGCCATTTTGCGCCAGACGCTCAAGCCAGTGCTTCAGCATGTGGTCGTTTGCGCCGCCGCCGTTAACCTGAGCATTTCTAAGCGGTAGCCCGCCGATGGCCACAAACATTTCGCAATGTTCTGCCAGCACGGAGAAATGGGTGTGTTGTTTATGCAGCGGGCTTAACGGGCCAAGAATATGCGGCAGGATCCGTTCTCCGGCCGCGCTGCTGTAGGTATTGGTACTGGCGGTGTAGCCGCCAAAGCCTTTAAGAAAACGGTGCAGCTGGCTTTGGGCATGGTGAAAGCGCCCGGCGCTGGCCCAGCCGTAAGAGCCGCCAAAAATCGCTTCGTTACCACATCGCTCCTGCACCGAGCGGAGATCGCGTGCCAGCAAATCCAACGCCTGCTCCCAGCTCACCTCGACAAAAGGCTCTTTCCCTCTGCCTTCGCGTGAGGCCGGGCCGTTTTGCAGGTAGCCGAGGCGAACTGCCGGGCGACGAATCCGGGTATTCCCGGTGACGGCATCCGCCAGAGACTGGCCGATGCGGGAGGGGTTTTTGTCCCACGAGACGGGAGAAATGGCGGCGATACGATCGCCCTCGGTGGTGACCTGGTAGGTTCCCCAGTGCATTACCGCCAGCTGATGTTCCGCTTTCATGCTTATACCATGCGTTTTCAATAGGGCTAATGCGGCATCATACGGGGAGGTGGGCGCAAAGAGGAAATTCATCCAGCGATGAAAAATAAGGCAAATTGGTCGAACTTTAGCGAATACTGTTTCATTTAAATAAGTCGACAGGATTTATAATTAACTGGAAAGAATATATCGTCGTTTAATTTTATTTTAAGGGGTTTTGTTTTCTCTCTAAAAATAATTAACCCATGTATTTAGTGTTGTTGAATTATTTTCTTGTTGTCTGTTTTACATGTGTTTTTTTCATGTTTGTTTACTTCATTCTAAAGTGACTTAATGACATGGCTGTGAAAGTATAAGATATATCTATTTTTTATTTTGGCTTGATAATGCTTGTTGTCATGCTGTCGCTTAATGGTCTTTTTTTGCCGGAGGCCAGGGCGCTCGCGACATTTATTGTCTCAAATAAGTGTAGCGGAATAAGCCCTTGCTGCCAGGCTGAAACCCGGATCATCAGGCGTAAGTGTGAATAATAACTACAGGATAACTATAGCAATGAAGGGTAAAAAAAGACTTCTGTCTGCCGCCGTAGGCCTGGTGTCGCTGGCATCAGGTGCTGCTTTCGCCGCAGACACGCTCTCATTACAGGGGAAAACAATCGGGGTTGCCGTCGTGGGAACCCAGCACTTTTGGGATCGCGAAGCCTATAAGGGCGCTACCGAAGAAGTGGAAAAGCTGGGCGGCAAGGTTATCGGCGTGGATGGTGGCAGGGATAACCAGGTTCATGCCAATAACCACGATATTCTGCTGTCCCGGAAGGTAGATGCCGTAATCAGTATTTTGGGCGACAGTGCCGTTGAGCCTAAATTTAAAGCATTGCGCGACGCGGGTATTCCGGTCTTTACCGTTGACCATGTTTCTCAGTATTCCGTGAATAACACGACGTCTGACAACTACACTTTGGGCTCAACCATTGGCCGTTATATGGCTGATGCGCTTGGCGGCAAAGGTAATGTTGCGGTATTTAACGCATTCTCTAATTCATTACGCATTTGCGGCATACGTTATGACCAATGGAAATATGTCCTGAAGGACTACCCGGATATTAAAATTATTCAACCGGAGCTGGCAGAACAATTTGCTAACTCGCCGGAGGATGCTCGTAAGAAAACCCTCGAGTTACTTAGCCAGTATCCGAAAGGCAAGCTGGATGCTATCCATGTAGCCTGCTGGGACCAGCCGGCTATCGGTATCGTGCAGGCGCTGGAAGAGACCGGACGTGATAAAGATGTGAAGGTCACCGCCATCGACGCCGGCCCGGAAACGCTGGAAATCATGGCGGAAAAAGACAGTCCGCTGGTGGCCAACGTTGCTCAGCAGCCTCACCTGATTGGCCAGACGTCTGCCGAAAACGTGGCTCGCTACTTCGCAGGCCAGAAGCTACCAATTCAGACCTTTATCCCGGTTATCCCGGTGAAAGGCCCGGATGAAGCTAAAGCCGTGTACAAAAAACTGGGTTACGGTGAGCTGAAGTAGTGGACGCGGCAAAAACGCAGCGCGGCCTGGTGATGGACCGCATCAGTAAACGATTTGCCAATGTGACCGCGTTAAACGCGGTCACGCTGACGATCGGCCCCGGTGAAATTCACGGGCTTATCGGTGAAAACGGCGCGGGCAAATCCACCTTAATTAAAATTCTTGCCGGGGTTTACCAGGCCGATGGCGGCGCGGCCACGCTCGACGGCATCCCGCTTCCGCTGGGTAAGCCCGCGGCGATTGAGGCCCAGGGAATACGCGTTATTCATCAGGAACTTAATCTAATCCCACATTTTACCGTTGCCGAGTCGGTGTTTCTGGGGCAGGAATATCGCCGTGCTGGTGGGCTGTTGGACAGCAGGCGTATGCGACAGGCGACGAGAGATTTTTTCCTCCGTACCTGGCAACTGGATATCAACCCCGACCGCCTGATCCGGCAACTGAGTCTGGCCGAACGCAAGCTCGTGCAAATCGCCAGGGCGCTGATTGACGGCGCGGCAAAGCTGGTGGTCTTCGACGAACCTACGGCGCCGCTCGAAGCTCACGAAGCGAGCCTGGTGTCTGACGCTATCCTGCGTCTCAAGGAGCAGGGCATCGCGATTCTGTACATCTCCCATTACCTCAACGAAATTGCCGCGCTGTGCGATGCGGGCACCGTGCTGCGCAACGGGGAAGTGGTGGGCTACCCGGATCGCGAAGTGCTGCAGAATACCGATGCCGTCATTCATATGATGGTCGGCAGAGAAATTGACCGACTTTATACCCCTCGTCAGCACGAGGCTGATCCCACGGCTGGAGAAATACCGCTGCTTGCCGTGCGTTCGCTGTCTGACGGGCAGCAGCTACAGGACATCAGCTTTGAAATCCGTAAAGGTGAAATTGTCGGCCTGGCAGGGCTGCTGGGCGCGGGAAGGGACGTGCTGGTGGATACACTTTACGGACTGAACACGGCGAAAAAGGGCGAGATTGTCATAGAAGGGCGCTCCCGCCGTATTCGCTCCCCGCGGCAGGCTATCCGGGCCGGTATGGCGCTTGTACCTCGCGATCGCCGTCATCAGGGGCTGATCCTGCCGTTTTCGGCCACCGATAACATCAACCTTGCGTCGCTGCCGGGCACGGCAACGTTTGGCTGGGAACACCGTTCCCGGGCGCTGCAAAAAGCCCTGGACTGGATTGCGCGGCTGAGTATTCGTCCTGCACTCCCGGCGCTGCCAGTACGCTTTATGAGTGGTGGAAATCAGCAAAAGGTGATTCTTGCCCGCTGGCTGGGGACTGACGCCCGCTTGTTTATTCTTGATGAGCCCACGCTCGGCGTCGATATCGGCGCACGCAGCGATATCTATCAGCGCACCCGACAGCTTGCCGAGCAGGGGCGTTCGGTGCTGGTTTCTTCCAGCGACGCGACCGAACTGCTGGGCCTGTGCGACCGCATTCTGGTGATGTGGCGCGGGGAAATGGTGGCGAACTTGCCCACTCAGGGACTGACCCTTGACGCGCTACTGGCAACGATTAACGGTGGGCAGGAGCATGCAGCATGATGATTGAAATTCGCCGTTTTGGGACAGGTCGCTCCGTTGCGTTGTTTGAAAAATTTCCGCTGCTGCTGTTTGTTGGCCTGTTTGTCTGGCTAAGCATTCAATCGCCGTGGTTCCTTAGCTGGCAGAACATCAGCCTGATGTTGGTGCAAAGCGTGCCGCTGGCGATCCTGAGCTTTGGCCTTGTCTGCGTGATTGCTGCCGGGGGAGATGACGTCGTTTCCGGCGGGATCGATCTTTCGCTCCCGGCCATCGCCGTGTTCGGCGTGGCGCTGTTAAGCCTGGGCATGAGCGAATGGCTGACGCCGTGGCCGCTGCTCTTACTGCTGGTGGCGGCGCTGAGTCTGCTGTGCGGGGGCATCAACGCGCTGTTGGTACTGGTTACCGGACTGCCACCGCTGTTGGCAACGCTCTCAACCTCGGTGGCCTTTACCGGCCTGACCGATCTGCTGACCGGGCAGCGCCGGATTAGCGTCAGCGACCCGCTGATGGTGGCGTTTCGCGACGGCAGCATGCTGGGCATTCCTTATGTGCTGATTTATCTGCTGCTGGTCTTCGTAGGCTTCCAGCTTTTGCTGCATCACACCCGCTTTGGCCAGCACTTGCAGGCGACGGGGGGCAGCAAAGACATGGCGCAGATGTCCGGGCTTAACGTGCGCCGTCTTATCCTCGCGTCCTGGCTTATTGCCGCCGTTGCGGCCGGGCTGGCGGTCTTCCCGCTGCTGGCGCAGGGGTCGGGTAGTTCCAGCGGAACCGCTACGCCTTTACTGATGGAGACGGTGCTGGCGACCTTCCTGGGCGCAGCCTTCTCCCGTCGCCGCGTGGTTACCGTTTGGGGGGCGCTTCTGGGGGCTATCCTGGTCAACGCCTTGTCTAACGGTCTTGGATTACTGGGGGTTAATATCTTCTGGGTCGGTGCCATTAAAGGCGGACTGATTCTTGTGGTGCTGGCGGCTTCTGCCCTGCAGCAGAAAGGGGGCAATAAATAATGAAAGTTTTTTCTGCTCTGGCGGCAACGCGTCCGGCCGGTGAGTCCGGGAGAAAACCGCTGGCCTGGCTGTCACGTGCGGGCTTTGTGCTGGTCACGCTGTTTTTCATTGTCCTGTTTAGCTGGTCAAACCCCGTTTTCCTGACGCTGGATAACTGGAGCAATTTGCTTCAGGGCAGCGCCATTCTGTTGATTGTGGCGCTGGCGATGACGCTGATTGTCAGCGCCGGGGCGATCGATCTTTCCGTCGGCGTGGCTATCGACTTTGGCGCCATGCTGGCTTTAATTGCGCTCAAAACCTGGCAACTTCCCTGGCAGGTGGCGGTACTGTGCGCCTTGCTGGGTGGCGTGGTGATAGGCCTGGTCAACGCTTTTCTTATCCTCGCCTGCCGCATTAAGCCGTTTTTGGCGACGCTAGGCACCTGGTTTATTGCCAGCAGCGCCGAGCGTATTTACACCGACGGCGGCGGGGCGATTTCCTGGCGGCGCATGGCCCCGGAATATCACGATTTAGCGGTGGGCAATGTTGGAGGGATCCCCACGCCGGTGCTTATCGTGCTCGTGGTCTGGCTGGTCGCCTGGCTGCTGACCGAACGGACGCTGTTTGGTAAGCGGGTGCGTGCGATTGGGCAAAACAGTGAAGCGGCGCGTATAGCCGGGATAGCCGATAAGCGAACCCTGTTCTGGGTGCTGATTGCCGCTTCGGCAATGTGTGCCGTGGGCGGCATTATTCTGTCTGCCAACCTGCGCCAGTTTACGCCGCTCGCCGGGCAGTCTTACCTGATGGATGCCATTGCCGCCGTGTTTATCGGCACCGCTTTTCAGCGTCAGGGGCGCGTGAGCATGGGGGGGACGCTTGGCGGCGTGCTGTTCCTCGCGATTATTGATAACGGGCTTAACCTGATGGGGCTGAACTACCTGGTGAAAGAGGCGCTGGTGGGCGTGATCCTGGTGGTGGCGCTGGCCGTTTCATTCTGGCAGGCGCGACTGCGCCAGCAGCACCAGTGAGGGCGTTATGAGCAAATTTGACGCTGTTTTTGTGGGCCTGACCATCCTGGATATTGCGGGGCGCCCTGTAGTGGGCATCCCCTCCGGCGGCGGCGTGCAGTTTATTGAGCAAATTCGCCTCAACCCGGCGGGAACTGCCGCCGGGGCTTTAGTGAATGCCGCCAAACTGGGCATTCGCACGTCAACCGTGGCCTGCCTGGGCGAGGACGAAAAAGCCGAGTTTATTCTGGGCAGCTACCACCGGCTGGGGATTGACTGTTCGCTGATCCAGCGGACGTTGCAAAAAGAGACATCGGCGACGATTTTGCCCATTCGCCCAAACGGTGAGAGACCTGCACTGCACTGCCGGGGCGCATCCGATGAGTTGTTCGTCGCTGAGGCTGATTTCGGTCGGGTACTGAATACGCGCTATCTGCACCACGGCGGCACCGGGCTGCTTGCGGCCATGGATGGCGGCCAGAGCGCTCGTTTACTGGCCGCGGCGAAAGCGCGGGGCGTCATCACCAGCTTTGATTTAATCGCACCTGATAGCAATACGCTGGCGCTCTTACGTCCGCTGTTGCCTCATGTGGACTATTTTATGCCTGCACTCGAAGAAGCCGCATTTATCTCCGGGCGCCTGTCGCCCGCAGAGATTGCCGATTTCTTCCTCGCGCTGGGTGCGAAATGCTGCATTTTTAAAGACAGCGTGCGGGGCTCCTGGCTATTCAGCCGCGAGAAAACCCGTCACTTCCCGGCCTATAACGTGATTGCCAGCGACACAACCGGCTGCGGCGACAGCTATTGCGGCGGGTTTATCGCCGCCCTGGCCAGGGGGCTTTCGGAGGAGGAAGCCTGCCGGGTCGCGTCTGCGACTGCCGCGCTTGTGGCGACAGGATTAGGCTCTGATGCGGGCGTGGTGAACTGGGAGCACTTGCAGGATTTTATGGCGACGACGCCGTTGCTGGCATAAAAAAACGGCCCCGAAGGGCCGTTTTTTCTCTTAGCGCCAGGCGTACAGCAGCGGCTCACCAGCCACAAACCGCTGAAGATCGGCGGCAATCATCGCGGTGTGTTTCTGGATGCTTTCTCGGGTTGCCCCCGCGATGTGCGGCGTAATGATGACGTTATCCAGCTCGCTGATAAACGGATGGTCACTCCACAGCGGCTCCTGGTGGTAGACATCGAGTGCCGCGCCACCGAGCGGCCCGTGGCGCAAGGCTTCGATGAGATCGGCTTCCACCACCACGGAGGCGCGGGACGTATTGATCAGCTTCGCGCCCGGTTTCATGCTTTGCAGCAGGGACGCGTTGACCAGACCATCGCTGTGCGGCCCGCTGCTCAAATGCAGGCTAACAATATCTGACTCGCGGAACAGCGCGTCGAGCGTGGTTTTGTGCAGCCCCGGCTCGTCGATATCCTCGGCGGCGACAAACGGATCCACCACCAAAATATTCATCCCGAAAGCGCGGGCAATGCGCGCCACGCGGCGGCCAATATTGCCGTAGCCAATCAAACCCAGCGTTTTGTTGCGCAGCTCGCCGCCCTTGAACACTTCATAAGGACTTTCCGGGCTGACGTCCCAGACCACATCTTTGCGCAGGCCGGGCTGGGTTTGCTGCTCGCTTTGGCTTTCGCGGGTAAATGCGCCGCGCTTCAGAGCGGCATGGGACTGTGGAATATGGCGCATCAGGCCGAGCATCAGGCCCAGCGTGAGTTCGGCGGCGGCATCGGCGTTGCGTCCTGGCGTATAAAGCACGGTGATATTGCGGGCCCGAGCCGCCTGAACATCAATATTCACCGGATTGGCGCGAGTGCAGGCAATCACTTTCAGCTTAGGGCAGCTGTGGATCACTTCGGCGGTGATGTCGTCATAACTGGTGACAATCACCTCGGCATCGTGGGCGAGGTCGATAATCTGTGAGGCCTGAAGTTTAGGTTTACCGATGGCCCAGCCTTCGACAACCAGCTCGCCCAGTTGGCTAAACGGTTCAAGGCTGCCCGCATACTCGGCGGTAAAGACGATTTTCATTGTGCATTATCCTGAGAAAGACGTTGTAAAGCCTGGTGCCTGGCCTGCCACACCGGCTGGAGCTGTTCACGCAGCAGGCGGAACACCGGGAACAGCGCCTGGTAGGCGGCATGGGCCTCGGGCTGAGGCTGATAGCGGGTTTGTTCGATAGCCGGATAGTGTTCCAGTGCGCCTACGCTGCGGGCGGCCAGCAGCGCCGCGCCTCGGGCGCTGAGTTCATTAAAGTGGCTGGCAATGACGGTGCGTCCGGTACAGTCGGCGATAATTTGCAGCCAGGTGGCAGAAGCCGCGCCGCCGCCGGTGAGGTAAAGACTGCCCTCACTGGTATAGCCCGTGAGTGAATCCACAATCGCATACGCCAGTCCTTCAAAAACGGCACGCTGAAGCGCCGCGCGGGACGTGTGCTGGTCGACGCCAAAGAATCCAGCCCGGGCGGTGGGGCTGTAAAACGGTGCCCGCTCGCCGTTCAGGTAAGGCTGCCAGAAAACGCCGCCGCTGCCCGGCGGAATAGCGGTAATCTCTTTTTCCAGCGCTACCAGATCCGGCGTCAGCGAAATGTGCTGTTGCAGCCAGTCGATATTTGGTGTCCCGGCCTGCATTGGAAACAGGTTAATAAAACTGCCCTGTTCGGTATGGGTGACAAAGCGGGTGCCGCTGCTGACGGTCTCGCGCCCGTGGCACACCACGCCGGTGCAGCAGGTGGTGCCGAGAATGGTATAAATATCCCCGTCGTGAATAGCCCCGCAGCCTAGCGCCGCGCTGCACACATCGAGTGCGCCTGCAGCAACTGGCGTCGCTGGCGGCAGGCCGCAAAGCAGGGCGGCGGCTTCACTCAAGCTACCAGCCTGGGCGTCGGGGTGAAGCAGGGGCGGAAAACGTGTTTTCAGATCGTCGATGCCCAGAGCCTGAAGGGCGAAATCGGAAATCTCCCCGGTCAACTGATTCAGCAGCGAAGCGCTGGTGTCGGTTAATTCAAGGGCGGCAACCTGTGTAAGCCGAAAGCGAATCCAGTCTTTAGCAAAGAAGATATAGTCGGCGGCGGCCAGGCGTTCCGGCTGATTTCGCTTGAGCCAGCAGAGCTGCAGGCTGGTGTTACAGGGCTGGAGCTGAGAGCCGGTTTCATCGAACAGGGCTTTGTCGAGGCCAGGCGACTGCAGCAGTTCGTCCATCAGCGCCCGGCTGCGGGTGTCGCTCCAGAGAATACCCGGGCCCACGGGATCGCCGTTTTTGTCGCTCAGCCAGACGCCTTCCCCCTGGCCCGCCAGGCCGATGGCCTTGAGTTTGCCCTGCTGTAATGCCGGGCTGTCGGCCACTTGCCGCAGCGTGCGCACGACGGACTGCCAGAGCTTCTCCATATCCTGTTCGGCGTAGCCCTGTGGGGAAAGCGTGGGAGAAGTGTTTTCCGCAGCGCTGGCGACGGCATGGAAATTACTGTCAAACAGCACGGCTTTGACCCGCGACGTGCCGATATCAATACCCAGGAAATATTCCATACCTTAAACCTCACGCTAGCGAACAGACACAGGAAGATAACGATTAATCGCGCTCGTACAGGCGGCGCTGCATTTCGCATTCGAACAGGAATTCAAGCCCTTCAAGCTGACGACGTGCTTCGGCGACGTCTTTGCCCCAGCAGGTCAGGCCGTGGCCACGCAGCAGGAAACCGTATTTAAGGGGAGCCTGTTCGGCATGCCGTTCAATGCGTTTTGCCAGCGCATCGATGTCCTGATCGTTATCGAAGATAGCAATTGGCACCGTGTCGAGGTGCGTCTGCTGGCCGGTCAGGGTTTTTTGCATTTCATAGCCGCTGATGTTCAACGCCGGGCCTTTTTCAATCCGCGACAGCACGGTGGCATTCACGGTGTGGACGTGCAGCACGACGTTTGCTTCCGGGAAAAGGCGATAAACCAGCGTGTGCAGTCCGGTTTCGGCGGAGGGTTTACGCCCCGACGGCGCCTGATTCGTGGCAATGTCTACCTGCAGGAAATCCTCGCTGGTCAGGCTGCCTTTGTCGCGCCCGGATTCGCTCAGCCAGCACCACTCGGCATCCTGGCGAATGGACATATTGCCGCCGGTCGCCGGAGCCCAGCCTTTAGCGCCAATCCAATGACAGGTGCTGACCAACTGCGAGAGCCTTTCTTGCCACATACGTTATTCCTCAATGCTTTTTAGTTTAACTGTCTAGCCGTCTAAATGGCTGTTTGCATGATGCTATCATTGTGTGAACACTCGGGCAACACTTGCCGGGTGATAAGATATATCGAGCCAATCAGCGGTTTTACACCGAATTTTCTTCTGTGATCGGGCGGATTCGCTTTACGGCAAAACGTCGCTTTGCACAAATGAGTTTTGTTATGTTATAACGTAACAAAATCACAGTAAGACGATGTGCAATATGACGGTCACTCCAATGTTATGCCCCAAAATGCTGCCTGATATTCAGTCACTCAGAAGCCACGATTTCGACATGGCCCTGTCCTGGGTTGGCATGGAACAAATCGACCTTCCGGTGGAGGTCGCGGGGCGCCCGCTGACGGCGAAAGTCAACGCCGGGATCAATCTTCTCCGTTCCCCGGAAGCGGAAAAGGGCATTCATATGTCCCGGATCTATCTGCTGCTGGACGAGCTAACCCAGGGCGAAATTACGCCGGCGGTACTGCGCCGTTTACTGGGAGAATTTTTGGTTTCGCACCAGCGCAGCAGCGACCGCGCCAGCGTGGAAATCACCGGCGAACTGCTGCTGTCCCGCAAATCTTTAACCTCAAACCACTTTGGCTGGAAGGCTTACCCCATCCGCATCCTGGCGGAGCGTGGGGAAAGTTTTGCCGTCACGCTTCGGGTGGGGATCCCGTATTCATCTACCTGTCCGGCCTCGGCGGCGCTGAGTCGCAATCTCGCGCAGCAGCAGTTTCAGCGGGACTTTGGCTCGCGAAAGGAGGGCGTGTCCGTCGAAGAAATGCTGGCCTGGCTGGGCGAGAAGGGCATGCCGGGCACGCCCCACAGCCAGAGAAGCTGGGCGTGGGTTAGCTGCCAGCTGAAGCCGGATGTTGCTACGTTGCCTTTCGAGGAACTCATCGACCGCTGCGAGGCCGCGCTTGGCACGGCGGTGCAAACGGTGGTTAAGCGTAGCGACGAGCAGGCCTTCGCCCTGGCCAATGGCCAAAATTTGATGTTTTGCGAAGACGCCGCTCGCCGCCTGAACAAGGCGATGCAGGACGCGCCTTTTAGCACCGCTTTTACCCTTCGCGTTGAGCATCAGGAAAGCCTCCATGCGCACAACGCGGTGGCCCGCATTCACTGGACAGGAAATCACCATGCTGCGTAAAAACCCTTCAGGCCATCTGCCACAGGTCTCTCCCAAAGCGTACATCGATCCCACGGCGGTGATTTGTGGCCGGGTCATTATTCATGACTATGTTTATGTCGGGCCTTACGCGGTGATCCGCGCCGATGAGCTGAACGCCGAAGGCGACATGGATCCTATCGTGATCCATTCCCATTCGAATATTCAGGATGGCGTGGTTATTCACTCGAAAAGCGGGGCGCCGGTGACCATTGGCAGCGGTACGTCGATTGCGCACCGGGCGATTGTGCACGGCCCTTGCCGGGTCGACGAGCGGGTGTTTATCGGCTTTAACAGCGTACTTTTTAACTGCCACGTACAAACCGGCTGCGTCATTCGCTACAACGCGGTGGTTGATGGGGTGACACTGCCGAAGCAAACGTATATTCCGTCCACCGAGCGCGTGGGGCCCGACTCTGATTTAAGCCAATATTCACGGGTTGACCCCGCTTCGGTGCAGTTTTCTGAAGAGGTGGCCAACACCAACGTCAAGCTGGTGGAAGGTTACCAACTGCTGCGCAACGAGTTCTGAGCATGCCTTTTTCCCCCGGAGAACCAGCAGCCGAGTTAAGCGTTTCCCTGCGGGCGATTGCCCGTCCGCAGGGCGCAGCCTGGCCGGTGGCGATTACTTTTCACCTGAGAAAAGGTGAGCGGCTCAGCGTGATTGGGCCAAACGGCAGCGGCAAAACGTCGCTGCTGCGGGCGCTGAGCCAGGAACTAAAGGCCGAGGGGGAAATAACGCTGGCGGGCCGCCCCTTAAATAAGCTCAACCCGCAGCTGCGGGCGAAGCTCGTGGCGGTCATGTCGCAAAACGATCTCCCCGATTTGCGTCTCTCCATTGAGGATTATGTCGCGTTAGGCCGACTCCCGTTTGCCCGTGATATGCCGGAGCCAGAACATCGCTGCATTGTGTGTGGGGCGATGAAAGAGGTTGGTGTGCTCGGGATGCGGCATAAATCGCTGGCCTGTCTGTCCGGCGGGGAAAGGCAGCGGGCAATTCTGGCGCGAACGCTGGCGCAAACCTCCCGGTTGCTGTTACTGGATGAGCCGACTAATCATCTGGACCTGGCGGCACGGGAAGAACTGTTAGCGCTGGTGAAAGCTCGCGGCACAACGGTTATCGCCGTCCTGCACGATCTCAACTTAATCGAAGGGTTTGCTGACAAGGTCCTTATTTTGTCGGCGGGGCAACAGCAGGCTTTTAACGTGCCCGACGCCGCGCTGAATACCGAAACACTTCGCCCCATTTTCGGCCTCGACAGCTTTACCGTTGACCATCCAGGCCAGCAAGGCAGACGAGTCCGTTTTTTTGAACCTTCGCGCCCACGGTAAATTTTCAGGGATCGCTATGATGTTAAAAATCGCTACCGGCTTCTGGCTGGCCTTTACCTCCTTTACTGCCTTTGCCTCCGGCTTCCCGGTGACCATTGAGAGCTGCGGTAAACCCATTGTCTTTACCGCAGCACCAAAGCGGGCGGTAATCAACGACCTGAACATGTCGGAGATGGCTTTTGCTCTGGATTTACAGCCGCAGATTGTGGGTCTGACCGGCATCTCCGGCTGGTACAAAATGACGCCCGAATTTAAGCGACAAATGGGGACGATCCCTGAGCTTGCGCCCAAATACCCCTCGCTTGAAACGCTGCTGGCCGCCGAGCCAGATTTCTTTTTCGCGGGCTGGAATTACGGCATGAAAGTGGGGGGCGACGTTACACCCCAAAGTCTTGCCAAATACGGCATCAAAACCTTTGTGCTCAGCGAAAGCTGCGCGATTTCCGGGGAAAGCAAAACCAAGGCGACCCCGGATCTGCTTTATAACGATGAGCTTACGCTTGGCAAAATTTTTGGTAAGGCGGAGGTTGCTCAGAAGCTGGTTGACGGCTGGAAAACGCGGCTGGCGGCCCTCCCCAAAGCACTACCGGGCGCAAGGCCCCTGAAAGTCTTTGTGTATGACTCCGGAGAAGACAAACCGTTTACCAGCGGAAAATACGCCATGCCGCAGGCCATTATCGAGGCCGCTGGCGGTAAAAACGCCATGGAAGGGCTGGACACCAGCTGGGGGACAACCTCCTGGGAAAATGTTGCGTCGGCCGAGCCGGATGTCATCATTCTGCTGGATTACCAGACCGGCGGGGGCGCTGATTCGCTCCGCCAGTTCCTTGAGCGCCACCCGCTGATGAAGCTCACCCCGGCGGTGAAACAGCACCGCTATCTTAAGCTGCAGTACGCCGAGTTGACGCCCGGCCCGGCAAATATCGCCGCGGTTGAGAAGCTCGCTCGCGTTCTGTTCGCGGCACAGTGAGGGTTTTAGCCTGGCGTTACCGCCGGGCCGCATGCCTGGCGGGGTTTCTCGTCATATTGTTTGCGGTGCTTAGCTTAACGGAAGGCTCGGTCCGGCTCAGCCTGAATCAGGTGGTAAACGCGCTGCAACCCACGGCAACGGACATTTCACCGATGATTCGTGGGATCGTGCTGGACATCCGGCTGCCCAGAACGCTTCTCGCCCTGATGACCGGCGCGGGGCTGGCGGTGGTGGGCACGCTGCTGCAAACGGCCACGCGCAATGAGCTGGCGGACCCTTTTTTGTTCGGGCTTTCTTCGGGCGCGTCTGCCGGAGCGGTGCTGGTTTTTACCCGCTTCGGCGACTTCTTCGGCGTCTGGACGCTACCGGCGGCCGCTTTTGGCGGCGGGCTGCTTTCTTCGGTTGCGGTGCTGTCTTTATTCCAGCTCAAACGCGATCGGGGTGCCGAAACGCTGATTATTTGCGGGCTGGCGATCTCTTTCTTGTTCGGGGCGTTAACCAGCTACCTGATATTCGCCGGTGACCAGCGTACGGCCAGCTCGGTTTTATTCTGGTCGCTCGGCGGCCTGGGGTTGGCGCGATGGGATAACCTGGGATTTGCGCTGGGCGGTTTGCTGCTGCTGGCCGCATTTTGCCTGTTGAGATGGCGATCGCTGGATGGATTGCTCGCGGGGGATCGCACCGCATTTTCGCTGGGCATTAACGTGACCCGCCTGCGTACCGAAATTTTTCTGTGCTGCGCTTTTTCAACCGCCATTTTTGTATCGCTGACCGGCGTGATTGGCTTTGTCGGGCTGATGGTGCCGCATCTTTGCCGCCATTTTTCCGCCATTAAGCACGCCAGGCTGCTGCCTTTGTGTGCCCTTGTCGGGGCCTGTTTGTTGTGCGGCGGCGATTTGGTCAGCCGGGTGCTGGTTGCGCCGCAGGAGCTGCCCATCGGCATTATTACCGCCGGAATTGGCGGGCTGTTTATTGTTGTGATGGTTGCCCGACGCTAGCGCAGCCTTTTTAAGCCGGAGAAAACGACTAATGAAACCTCTGTTACTGACCAACGCGCTGATGATGAATGAGGATCGGCGTTACCAGGGCGATCTGCTCATTGTGGACGGGCGAATTGAAAAAATAGCCGCTGCGATCCCGGCTCGTACCACGTGGAATGTGCGCGATCTTGCCGGGAAGTGGCTGCTGCCGGGCATGATAGACGATCAGGTACATTTTCGTGAACCGGGGTTGATGCATAAGGGCACGATTGCCAGCGAGTCACGCGCGGCGGTGATGGGCGGGATCACCAGCTATATGGAAATGCCCAACGTTTCGCCGCCAACCACCACCAGACTGGCGCTGGAAGGTAAATTTCAACGAGCCGCCGAGTGTTCGCTGGCCAATTACAGTTTCTATTTCGGTGCCACCAACGACAATCTGGAAGAACTTAAGGCGCTGACAGCCGATGCCGCCTGCGGCGTAAAAGTGTTTATGGGTGCCTCCACCGGCAACATGCTGGTGGATGACGAACGCATTCTGGAGGCTATTTTCCAGCATGCGCCGGGGCTGGTGGCCACGCATTGCGAAGATACGCCGACTATCAAACGTAATGAGGCGCTGTGGCGAGAGCGATATGGGGAGCAGATCCCGGCCGCAGAACACGCAGCTATTCGCTCGGTTGAGGCCTGCCTGCTTTCATCTTCCCGGGCGGTCGCGCTGGCGAAAAAGCACGGCACGCGGCTGCATGTGCTGCATATCACCACGGCCGATGAGCTGGCGTTGTTTGAGCCCGCGCCCACGCTTGAAGCCTTACGCAGAAAAACGATCACGGCGGAAGCCTGTATCCATCACCTCTATTTTAATCAGGATGATTACGCGGCGCTGGGGCACAGGCTGAAGTGCAACCCGTCGGTGAAGGGCCAGGAACACCAGCGGGCGCTATGGCAGGCAGTTAAGACTGGTGTGATTGATATTATTGCGACCGACCATGCGCCGCACTTGCTGGCGGAAAAGCAGCATGATTATTTCTCGGCTCCGTCGGGATTGCCGCTGGTGCAGCACGCGCTGCCCGCGCTGCTGGATATGTGTGCCAGAGGGATTTTCACGCCTGAACTTATCGTCAGAAAAACCAGCCACGCGGTAGCCGAACGTTTTCAGATTAAGGATCGCGGCTATATCCGGGAAGGTTACTGGGCCGATCTGGCGGTGATCAACCCCTGGAAACGCGCCAGCATTGAGGGCAGTAATGTTGCCTACAAATGCGGCTGGTCACCCTTCGAAGGGCACACCTTGCAGGGCGGCGTGGTTGAAAGCACGCTGGTGAACGGGCACCTCGTCTGGGACGGCGAGTCAGTTGCCGAGGGGATTTACGGCCAGGCGCTGGCGTTTAACCGCTAGCGTTCGCGAGGTTTGAACAAATCTTCGATGTAGTGCATCAGCTCGGACATTTGTTGCAGGATATTGGCGCTGTCCACAATCAGCGCTCCCCAGAGGACAATCAGCGCAGCAACCATGCCTGCGGCTGAATAGTAAAACAGTTTCATCACAGCATCATATTGGCAGGAATTTGCCTCATTATAGCGAGACATGGCGGCCTGTCAGTAAATGATGGGCAGATGCCGGCGACATCTGCCCGGGAAAATTAGCGGGCGTAGCGAGGCGCTGGCTGCCCTACGCCTGCCGCATCAAACATCGCCTGCGCCGTAGTGGCGTAGGTTTCCCACAGGCTGAGATCGTGCAATGGCGGGATGGTGACAGCTTCCCCGCTGTCCAGTCCGGCCAGGGCGGAATCCACCAAATCATCCACTTTCATGACCGCACCTTCAGGCAATGAGTCCACCGACACGCCCGCACGATCCCAAATTTCGGTTGCTGTAGCCGCGGGCAGCACCGCCTGAATACGAATGCCGGTGCCGGCAGCTTCGGCCTGCAGAACTTTCGTCAGGTTCAATACATAGCCCTTTGTGCCGCTGTATACCGCGCTGCCCACCCAGCTCTGTACTGCCAGAATCGACGAGATATTGATCAGCGTGCCGCTGTTCTTTTGCTGGAAATTAAGCAGGGCGGCATGGCTCAGGCGAGTTAACGCCGTGATGTTCAGCGTGATAAGCGCCTGATGTTGTTCCACGCTGGCGGCGGTAAACGCTGCGCTGTGGGCGGTGCCCGCGTTGTTAACCAGCACGCTGATGCGCGGATCTTTCAGGGCCTCCTCAACGGCGGCAATGTCCTGGTCGTTAACCAGATCGGCTTTTAGCGTGGTCACGGTTATGCCGTGGCGGGCTTCAAGCTTCGCGGCCAGATCGCGCAGGCGATCTTCGCGCCGGGCAACCAGCAGCAGATCAAAACCTCGGGCCGCAAAACGATCGGCATAAACCGCACCAATACCGGAAGATGCGCCGGTAATGACCGCAATAGAACGAGAGTTAGCCATAAAACACCTCACATGAAGGAGAGTAACGTTAATGTGGTTTCATAATGAAACTTTGAGGTAAATGTAGATTTGTTGGTTTTATTATGCAACCAATATGAGGGGTGTTTTTTCGTTATGCGCAGGAATTGCTAAAGGGAATATTAATAAGCACCTGAATAACAGATGCTTATTGGTCAGGAGGAGGAACGTGCCTGAGTGATTATTTCGTCCGGTTTTAGCTCACGACCATCTTCGGCCTGTAAGGTTAGCTTGCGGATAGGACGATGCTGCTGGCTGTCGACGAGGACGCTGCGTGTCTCATCTTTGGCGTAGAGGTTTTCGCAGCCCCACTGTGAGAGGGCTGCTAAAACGGTCTGCAGCGCCCGGCCTTTTTCCGTCAGCACGTACTCGTGCCAGGCGCTGCCGTCCGATGCCGGGCGAAGCTCAAAAATACCGTTATCGACGAGCTGTTTCAGGCGAACGGTCAGCATATTTTTGGCGATGCCGAGGTTTTTTTGGAACTCACCGAAGCGAGACATGCCGTTCAGCGCATCGCGCACGATCAGCAGCGACCACCAGTCGCCGATCACGTCCAGCGTGCGGGCAACCGAACAGACGCTGTCTTCAAGGCTCTTACGTTTCATCATTCCTCCGATGGGTTTGCCGGGTTCTATTATAAAACTTTTTGTATGAGAGGCTGAGCGGTAATTTCAATGATACCAGGCGGCCAGCGTACGGCGCAGGCTGTCTATCAGACGCCGTTTCCATTCCACGGTGGAGGTCCGGTACTGCAAAAACAGGCTACCAATAGCCTGGTCGCCGGACAGCGGCAGCGTAAAAAGCTGGGCTTTGTTATTCAGGGTATCAAACCATGGGGCCGGCACGATAGCCATCAGCGGGGCATTGCGCAGGGCGGGAGCGAGCTGTCCGTAGTCGCTACAGGTAAAGGCCAGGCGGCGTTCGAGCCCGGCACGTGCCTGCTGGCGATCGAGCTCGTTAATGCCCTGTGGCCAGGGGTGACAATAGAAATGATCAAACTGCGGCAGTTCGTCAAAGGTCAGAGTTTCACGCCCGTTAAGTCTGGAGGACAGTGGTTCGCCGAAAACAGCAATCAGGCGCGTGCTGCCTACGCGCTCATAATGCAGGGCACTGACGCGTTTTTGATGATCGCCAATCGCAATCAACAAATCTATTCGTCCCTCCAGCAGCTCATCACGCCACGCACGCCGTTCAAACGTCAGGCATTCAATAATGGCCCCGGCCTGATGCCCTTTGCGGGCGAGTTCCGGCGTGAGCAACACATTCAGCGCCGGGGGCAGAACCAGACGAAATCGGCGCTCCTCCGCATGCTCTTCGCCAAATAATTCTTCATTCAGGGACTCGAAGAGCGGGATCAGGCGTTCTTTAATACCGAGTGCGAAAGATGTGGGCACCTGGGCATTGCCTTCCCGACGAAAAAGCGGATCGCCCAGGGCATCACGCAGGCGGGCGAGAGCATGGCTGACGGCGGACGGGCTAAGCGCCAGCTTTTGCGCCGTTCGGCTGGTCGAGCCGGTGATTAACATCACGTACAGCACCTTCAGCAGGTTCATGTCTAATTGCAGGATATTCACGCCATCATTTCTCAATTGCATCGGACTAAATTGCCCGGCAGTATACTGCGCCTCCTGACCAAAAGGAGCCACCTGTGAACCGTTATAGTCTGTTATTTACCTGCATGATTTCAGTCTTCTCTGCCGGCAGTTCTGCGGCATTAAATCCAACCCAGCCGCTGTCTGCCGCGCCGCCTTATTCGCTTTTTGAAGGCTGGGCCAAACCGGTCAAACCGTTCCGTATGGCAGCGGACGTCTGGTATGTCGGCACCGAAAATCTCTCGTCCATTCTGATTACCACGCCTGAGGGGCATATTCTCGTCGACGGTGCGCTGGACGCAAGCGCCAGGGGCATCAAAGAGAATATTGCTTCTTTGGGATTCGACATTCGTGACGTGCGGTTCATCCTCAACAGCCATGCCCGGCTCGATCAGGCCGGGGGCATTGCCAAACTGAAAAAGTGGAGCGGGGCAAAGCTGGTTGCCAGCAGGGAGAATGCTGACCAAATGGCGCGGGGAGGCAAAGAGGATTTTGCGCTGGGAGACGCGCTGCCCTTTCCTCCGGTCACCACGGATAAAATCATTCATGACCACGAGACGCTAAAGCTGGGCGGCGTAACCGCGACAGCGCTGCTGACACCAGGGCATCTGCCGGGCAGCACGTCATGGCTGTTTGCGCTGCCAGGTGGGTACACGCTTATTTACGCCGACAGCCTCGCCACGCCGGACTATTATCTGGTGGCGAACAAGAATTACCCGACGCTGGTGAACGACATCCGCCACAGTTTTGCCATGCTCGCGGCACAAAAAGCGGACATTTTTGTGGCGAACAAAGGGGAACGCTTTGGTCTGGCGGAGAAACAGGCCCGGCTTGCCGCCGGAGATAGCAACGCCTTTATCGACAGAGACGGGTTACAACGCTATGTGGATCTCTCTCGCCAGCGCTTTGAAGCGCAGCTGAAACAACAAACGGAATAATAGGGCTTTTTGCGATCCGCCAGGCAGGTCGGCTGTCATTTTTCTGTCACAATATATTCTTCACATTTTATTAATCACTCCCTGAGGAATAAGTAATGAAGAAAAAAATTGTTGCCTCATTGCTGGCCGCCGCCTGTCTTGCCCCAGGTCTGGCGAAAGCGGACGCCGTGCCGGACGGCTACCAGCTGCAGCAGGTTTTGCTGATGAGCCGTCATAACCTGCGCGCGCCGCTGGCCAACAACGGCAGCGTGCTTGAGCAGTCTACCGCGCAGGCATGGCCGGAGTGGGATGTGCCGGGCGGGCAGCTCACCACCAAAGGCGGGGTGCTGGAAGTCTACATGGGGCATTACATGCGTGAATGGCTGGCGAGCCAGAATCTGGTAACCAGCGGCGAATGCCCGGCACCGGAAAGCGTTTATGCCTATGCCAACAGCCTTCAGCGCACCGTCGCTACCGCGCAATTCTTCATTACCGGGGCTTTCCCTGGCTGCGATGTGCCGGTACATCACCAGGAAAAAATGGGCACCATGGACCCGGTGTTCAACCCGGTGATCACCAACGACTCGCCGGAGTTTAAAGCCAAAGCCGTTCAGGCGATGGAAAAACAGCGCACTGAATACAAGCTGGCCGACAGCTATAAACTGCTGGAGCACATTGTCGGCTATAAAAACTCGCCAACCTGCAAAGAGAAGCAGCTATGTGAGCTGAACGGGCCAAAAGACGTCTTTAGCGCCAATGCGACTCAGGAGCCGGGCGTTAACGGTTCCCTGAAGGTGGGCAATGCCCTGGTCGATGCGTTCACGCTGCAATATTACGAAGGTTTCCCGTTGGACCAGGTCGCGTGGGGAAAAATCAAAACGGCGGAACAGTGGCGCGTGCTTTCCCAGCTCAAAAATAGCTATCAGGACACGCTGTTTACTTCCCCGGAAGTGGCCCGCAACGTCGCGGCTCCGCTGGTGAAATACATTCAGAACGCGTTAACGTCCAAAGCAGCCGCTTCAGGGCCGAAAGTGACGCTGATGGTGGGGCATGATTCGAACATTGCGTCGCTGCTGACCGCGCTGCAGTTCAAGCCTTATCAGCTGCCGGGGCAGTATGAGCGTACCCCGATTGGCGGCAATATTCTGTTCCAGCGCTGGCATGATAAGACCAACAACCGCGACCTGCTGAAAGTGGAATACGTTTACCAGAGCGCCGACCAGCTGCGCAATGGCGATGTGTTAACCCTGAAGCAGCCGCCAAAACGTGTGACGCTGGAGCTGGAAGGCTGCCCGACGGACACCAGCGGCTACTGCTCATGGGATAAGTTTAGCGAAGTGCTGAATGAAGCCGTGAAGTAAGAAGAGGCTGCCCCCGAAAGGGGGCAGCAGAAGGATTAAACGTTTTTGCGCTCGATGGTCTGTTCGCCCCAGAAGAGCGAGTCCTTATCGGTTTTAGCAAAGGCGAGCGGCAGGACTTCATCGCTCCCTTCTTCCCAAATTTTTTCGGCCAGCTTTTCGTCATACTTCGCCAGCTCAAAAATGGCTTCTGCAATTTCTGGTGAGGTGTTGCGAAGACTCGCCCACTCGCCAACGTGGTGGGCTTTTGCCTGAGATGTGGTCATCACTCCTCCGTTAACCTTTCAGTTTAACCGCCAGGCCTGCGACGTGCTCTCCCTGATAGCGGGCGATCGCCAGTTCTTCCTGACTTGGCTGGCGTGAGCCGTCGCCGCCGGCAATGGTTGTTGCGCCGTAAGGCGTGCCGCCGCGAACCTGAGAAACATCAAACAGCTCCTGTGCCGCATAGCCGATAGGCACAATCACCATCCCGTGGTGGGCGAGCGTGGTCCAGGTGGAGGTGATGGTCTGCTCCTGGCCGCCGCCGGTGCCGGTAGAGCTGAATACGCTGCCCAGTTTGCCGTAAAGCGCGCCGGAAGCCCAAAGGCCGCCCGTTTGATCGAGGAAGGTGCGCATCTGGCCGGCCATATTGCCGAAGCGGGTAGGGGTACCAAAGATGATAGCGTCGTAGTCGGCCAGCTCCTGCGGCGTAGCGACCGGCGCGGTGTGGGTTTTGCCCCCGGCTTTAGCAAAGACTTCCGGGGACATGGTTTCGGGCACGCGCTTTATCGTCACTTCCGCCCCATCGACTTTCTGTGCACCTTCCGCCACGGCTTTAGCCATAGTTTCGATGTGTCCATACATTGAATAATAAAGCACCAGTACTTTAGCCATCTTGCTTCACTCCTCAGTTGAACTGCAGTTTTACTGCACTCCTTTAAAGATATGACCTGTGGCGCAGAGTGCAAACCTGAATGGCCTTTCCTTGATACATCACAAGCGCAGATGAAATTTTGACCCTGTAGCATTAGCTAACATTTTACTGGCTGTTTTTTGACCATGTAGAAGAGGGGCTTATCGCGCCGCAGTGGAAGGATAAAAAGATAAGCTCACCGGCATGTTTCTGGATATGTCTGAACAGAAGCCCGACCGCGCCGGTGCACTAAGCTTAGAGCCACGCGGAAACGTTGGCGGCAGGCCCGCCTGGCCGCGTGGCAAAAGCGTTCTCTTTTATTGAATGCAATATGATGTCCTAAATCCGGAGGTTAGAAATGGCAAACCATCGTGGTGGTTCAGGTAATTTCGCTGAAGACCGTGAAAGAGCATCAGAAGCAGGTCGTAAAGGTGGCCAGCACAGCGGCGGTAACTTTAAAAACGATCCGCAGCGCGCCTCAGAAGCTGGTCAAAAAGGGGGTAAAAACAGCCACGGCAGCAAAAATAAATAGCCGTGACTTTGTGAAGCGCAGGGCGAATTAACGCTTGCGCCGAAATACCCCGACCGCCGGTTAGCCGGCGGTTTTCTATTTTCCCATTGCAACAAAATGTGACTGGAAGCACTATAGCACATCGACTTTCACCCTGATTTTTCCGGTCTCCCTCATGTCTGCGCCATTAAGCCGTTATAAATTCTCCGTTAAGCCGCAGGAAGCGCTGCTTATCCTCATCACCATGTTCTGGGGCGGCACATTCCTGGCGGTGCAGTACGCCATGACGATGAGCGACCCGTTTTTCTTTGTTGGTCTGCGCTTCGCCACCGCCGCCATTGCCGTCGGGCTGCTGTCGCTGAAATCTCTGCGCGGGTTAACCTGGCTGGAAATCAAAGCGGGGGGGCTGATCGGCGTGGCGATTGCCATCGGCTACAGCATGCAGACCTGGGGACTCCAGACAATTCCCAGCAGCAAATCCGCCTTTATTACCGCGATGTACGTGCCCGTTGTGCCGCTCCTGCAGTGGATTTGCCTTGGCCGTATGCCGGGGCTGATGTCCTGGATTGGCGTCGTGCTGGCCTTTGTTGGCCTGATTTTTCTTGCCGGGCCGGAAGGCACCAGCCTCTCGCTGGGGGCCGGGGAAATCATTACGCTTATCGGTGCCGTGGCGATTGCCGCTGAGATAATCCTGATCAGCGCCTGGGCGGGGAAAGTGGATATCAAACGTGTGACTGTAGTACAGCTGGCCACGGCTTCGCTGGTGTCGTTTGCAGCGATGGTCCCTGCCGGGGAAAGCGTGCCGCATTTCAGCCCTGGGCTGGTGATGATTGCCCTGGGGCTTGGGATTTTCAGCGCCATCATTCAGGTGACGATGAACTGGGCGCAGCGCAGCGTGTCGCCGACACGAGCCACGGTAATTTATACCGGCGAGCCGGTTTGGGCGGGGATCTTTGGCCGCATGGCGGGCGAGCGCCTCCCGCTGCTTGCGCTGGTTGGCGGGGCGTTGATCGTCCTCGGGGTGCTGGTTAGCGAACTGAAGCTCAAGCGCAAGAAAGCGGCAAACGCGAAGCGCGACTGGCAGGAAGATACCGAAGGCGAGGGCGTCTGAGCTATACTTCAGGCCAGCGAAAAAAAGGAGAACTCGCATGGCCGCCACCGACATCAAAACCCCTGGACGCCGATCGAAAGCCGTCGCCGCCAAAAAACAGGCCATTCTTGACGCTGCGCTGGCGTTTTTTTCGCAATATGGCATCCACGGCACCAGCCTTGAGCAGGTTGCCGAGCGGGCCGAAGTGTCAAAAACTAACCTGCTTTATTACTACCCTTCCAAAGAAGCGCTCTACATCGCAGTGCTGAAGCAGATCCTGGATATCTGGCTGGCGCCGCTGCGTGCCTTTCGGGAAGATTTGCAGCCGCTGGTGGCGATTGGGGAATACATTCGCCTCAAGCTTGAAGTTTCAAGGGATTATCCGCAGGCGTCGAAGCTGTTTTGCCTGGAGATGCTGCAGGGTGCGCCTTTGCTGAAAGGCGAGCTGACGGGCGACCTGAAGGCCCTGGTAGATGACAAATCGGCGATCGTTGCGGGTTGGGTAGCCAGCGGTAAACTTGCTGCCGTTGACCCGCATCACCTTATTTTTATGCTTTGGGCCACGACCCAGCACTACGCGGATTTTGCCAGCCAGGTTGAGGCCGTTACCGGCAATACGCTGCAGGATGAAGACTTTTTCCGCCGCACGGTGGAAAACGTGCAGCGGATGATTATTGAGGGGATTCGGGTGCGCTAATCGCGCTTACTTAGGGGGCAGGACGCAGCTTACGTCGCCCTCTTCGCACTCCAGCGTGCCCTTCAGCAGCTCGGTACGTTCCAGCGTTTTATCCGCCAGGCAGTTGGCACGTACCATCGGGTAGACCGAACCTTGTTCCGCGCCAGAACTCATAAAATCACAGTCCGCATCGCGGAAGGCAATCCACGCGTTCTGCGCCTTTTTAAGCAGTTCTTTTTGCTTGTCGGTTGCCCGGGACATCACTTCTTTATAGGTTTTATTCAGCCGCTCGTCCTGCTTTTTATACTCTGCGGCATAGCACTGGTTCATATCGGCCTGGGTGGCGGCGGAATCACAGCCATCGGCCAGGGCGGCCCCGCTCAGCAGCAGCCCGCCAACAAGTAAACACACGCGTTTCATTCTGGTGTCCTCATCAAAAAAAAGGCTCTCATGACGAGAGCCTTTGTATCCTGACAGACTGTTAACCGATTGTCATCAGGCTGGCGTTGCCGCCCGCGGCAGCGGTGTTCACGCTCAGCGAACGCTCCACGTAGAGACGCTCAAGCAGAATGTTACTTTCCCCGCGCGCGAAGCCCTGAACGGAAACAATTGCCCCGGAGCGAGCCGCGACGGCTTCGCAAAGTTTGCGCAGCTGGTCGGAGTCGCCGTGGTAAATCACCGCCTCAAACGGCTGCTTCAGCAGATCTTGCGGCTTGGCAAAATCAACCTGCTGCTGGACGGCTTTAGGCAACTGCTTCGCCAGGTCGCGATGCAGGCTGTCATCCGCCCACAGCACGCGGCTGCCCACGCTGGTTACCGCCGCCAACTGTACTAGCGCATCGCGCTCATCGTCGGCGACGCAAAGAATGCGTTCACGCGGCAGCAGAGCATATGTATTGCGCTCTCCGGTTGGGCCAGGCAGCACGCGCAGCGTTCCGCTTTGCGCCAGCTCACCAAACTGCTGGCAAACGGCTTTCAGTTCCTCGCGGTTGGTCGCCCACTCGCTCAGTGCCTGATGGGCAACCTGCAGATCGCTCTTCAGGGAGGCATCCACCGGGGTTTCCGCATCGTGGCGGTTGAAAGTGGTTTGCAGCGCATTTTCAGGGCGATTCGCCAGCAGGCGGTACAGGTACAGCGGACCACCGGCTTTAGGGCCGGTACCGGACAGGCCTTCGCCGCCGAAGGGCTGAACGCCAACCACGGCGCCGACCATGTTGCGGTTAACGTACATGTTGCCGACGTGGGCGGAGCCGGTGACCTGGGCAATCGTCTCGTCGATTCGGGTATGCACGCCGAGCGTCAGACCATAGCCAGCGGCATTGATCTGCTTAATCAGCGATTCAAGATTGTTGCGGCTGTAGCGCACCACGTGCAGCACCGGGCCGAACACTTCTTTCTTCATCTCGTCGAAGCTTTCCAGCTCGATAAGGGTTGGCGCTACAAAGGTGCCGGACTGCCATTCGCGCGCGTCCACGCTGTTTTCACGCACGGCCTGGAACACGGTGCGGCCTTTGGCGCGCATCGCCTGGATGTGCTTCTCAATATTCTGCTGCGCTTCGGCGTCAATCACTGGCCCAATGTCGGTGGTCAGGCGGCCTGGGTTACCCATGCGGCATTCCGCCATGGCACCACGAAGCATTTGCAGCGTGTGGTCAGCCACGTCTTCCTGCAGGCAGAGTACGCGCAGGGCGGAGCAGCGCTGCCCGGCGCTGTCGAAGGCGGAGGAAACCACGTCCACCACAACCTGTTCGGTTAGCGCGGAGGAGTCCACGATCATCGCGTTAAGGCCGCCGGTTTCCGCAATCAGCGGCGTTGGGCGGCCCTGAGGATCGAGGCGGTCGGCGATATTGCGCTGCAGCAGAGACGCGACTTCAGTTGAGCCGGTGAACATCACTCCGCGTACGCGGGAGTCGCCTGTGAGCTGCGCCCCGACGGTTTCACCGCGGCCGGGCAACAACTGGAGTACGCCCGCAGGTACGCCTGCTTCAAGCAGGATCGCCACGCCCTGGGCCGCGATCAGTGGAGTTTGTTCCGCAGGCTTGGCCAGCACGCTGTTCCCGGCGGCAAGCGCGGCGGCAATCTGGCCGGTAAAGATAGCCAACGGGAAGTTCCACGGGCTGATACAGACCACCGGGCCAAGAGGACGATGCGTTTCATTGTCGAAATCGTCACGCACCTGGCCTGCGTAATAGTGCAGGAAGTCCACGGCCTCACGCACTTCGGCGATGGCGTTGCTGAAGGTTTTACCCGCTTCACGCACAAGGATGCCGATCAGCTGCTGCATGCGGCTTTCCATCATCACGGCGGCGCGTTCGAGAATAGCGGCGCGCTCCTGCGGCGGGGTGGCAAACCAGATTGGCGCGTGGTTGACGGCATTCTCAAGGGCGAGGGAAACCTCTTCGCTCGTGGCTTCACGGGTGTAGCCCACAATGTCGGTTGGCTCGGCCGGGTTTTTCACCGGCGTTAATTCACCTTCAATAACCGGCTGTTCCAGCACCGGTGTGGCGTGCCATTTCTGCGCAGCGCTGTTCAGCAGGGCTGAAGAAAGCGACGCCAGACGGTGTTCATTGGCTAAATCAAGGCCGCTGGAGTTGGCGCGTTCCGCCCCGTAAAGCGCTTTCGGCAGGGCGATTTTAGGATGCGGCAACCCTGGCTGGCCTTCTTTGGCGGCCATGGCTTCCACCGCGCTCACCGGGTCCGCAACCAGCTCGTCCAGCGGCAGGGTGGCGTCGGCAATGCGGTTGACGAAAGAGGTGTTGGCACCGTTTTCCAGCAGGCGACGCACCAGGTAAGCCAGCAGCGTTTCGTGCGTACCCACCGGGGCGTAAATGCGGCAAGGGCGGTTCAGTTTGCCGTCTGCGACTTTCCCCACCACCTGCTCATACAGCGGCTCACCCATGCCGTGCAGGCACTGGAACTCGTACTGGCCTGGGTAGTAGTTCTGCCCGGCCAGATTATAGATAGCAGCCAGCGTGTGGGCGTTATGGGTCGCAAACTGCGGATAGATCAGGTTCGGCACGGCCAGCAGTTTCTTGGCGCAGGCGAGGTAGGAGATGTCGGTGTACACCTTGCGGGTATAGACCGGGTAACCTTCCAGACCGTCGACCTGGGCGCGTTTGATTTCGCTGTCCCAGTAGGCGCCTTTGACCAGGCGAATCATCAGGCGGCGACGGCTGCGGGTGGCCAGATCAACCAGGTAATCAATCACAAACGGGCAGCGCTTTTGGTAGGCCTGGATAACGAAGCCGATGCCGTTCCAGCCCACCAGCTCAGGTTCAAAGCAGAGTTTTTCCAGCAGATCGAGGGAGATCTCCAGGCGATCTGCCTCTTCGGCGTCAATGTTAATGCCAACGTCATACTGGCGAGCCAGCAGCGTGAGGGACTTCAGGCGCGGGTACAGCTCTTCCATCACGCGGTCGTACTGCGCACGGCTGTAGCGAGGGTGCAGTGCGGAAAGCTTGATGGAGATACCTGGGCCTTCATAAATCCCGCGGCCGTTGGAGGCTTTACCGATGGCGTGAATCGCCTGCTGGTAGGAAACCATATAGGCCTGCGCGTCGGCGGCGGTGAGCGCAGCTTCGCCCAGCATGTCGTAGGAGTAGCGGAAACCTTTCTCTTCCAGCTTGCGGGCGTTAGCCAGCGCTTCGGCGATGGTTTCGCCGGTCACGAACTGCTCGCCCATCAGGCGCATCGCCATGTCCACGCCTTTACGCACCAGTGGTTCACCGCTTTTGCTGATGATGCGGTTCAGGGAGCGGGAAAGGCTGGCTTCGTTATGGGTGGACACCAGGCGGCCGGTAAACAGCAGGCCCCAGGTTGCCGCGTTCACGAACAGCGACGGGCTGCGGCCAATGTGCGAGTGCCAGTTCCCGTTGCTGATTTTGTCGCGGATCAGCGCGTCTCGGGTGGCTTTATCCGGGATACGCAGCAGCGCTTCCGCGAGGCACATCAGCGCCACGCCTTCCTGGGAAGACAGGGAGAACTCCTGCAGCAGGCTCTGAACCATGCCCGCGCGGCCGGACGCCGTTTTCTGGTTGCGCAGCTTGTCGGCCAGCTGGTAAGCCAGCTTTTGCGTTTGTTCGGCGATGGCCGGCGCCAGGCGAGCCTGCTCAAGGATCATCGGGACTGCGTCGGTTTCAGGGCGACGCCACGCGGCGGTAATCGCGGCCCGGCTGACGGACTGCGGCAGGATCTGCTCGGCAAAATCGAGGAACGGCTGCGCCACTTCTTCAGGCTGCACCGGAGATTCTTCGCTCTCATTGGCCGCCCCGGCCAGCAGGGCTGGTAGCTCAGGCAGCTCATCGCTGCTTTCCAGGCGCTCGAGATAATTAAAAATCGCCTGCTTAATCAGCCAGTGTGGGGTGCGGTCAATGCGTGAGGCGGCTTCTTTAATGCGGTCGCGCGTCGCTTCATCCAGTTTTACGCCCATCGTGGTGGTGCCCATACGACAGTCTCCAGGTTAATGATGATTCGGGGTTGTGCTTTGTTAGCCAGCAATATCTATGAAGTTGCAACTTTGTGCAACCTTGTTAAATCGAAGCCGATAAAGGGCCCGCAAAAAAGAGGAATTGTTACCAGTAAGATAAGAAAATCGTCTGACGGAGCGGGAAGCGGAACGCTAGATTTATTGATGAAGTTAACACTTTTTAACGGTGCAACCGCTAAAAGTGTGAGTAAGTGCAACCTGGTGAAAAATGCTTACCTAAGGCAGATGCAAACGATGTAAATGCCGTGTTAAATCGTTTGTGAAAAATAAAGGGTTCCGGCAGGATGCATTCCCCATTACATCACGATAACAACACAGCGCCTCGTTCCGGCGCGAAGCAGCCTGGTCAGAGAGAGCAGGCGTAATAGCTATGGAGAAGTCTGAATGACAATTAGCACACCGATGCTGGTGACCTTCCTCGTTTATATCTTTGGCATGATTCTCATCGGCTTTATCGCCTGGCGTTCAACCCGCAGCTTTGACGACTATATTCTTGGCGGCCGCAGTCTCGGGAGCGTGGTGACCGCGCTGTCGGCGGGCGCCTCGGATATGAGCGGCTGGCTGTTAATGGGGTTGCCGGGCGCGATCTTTATCTCCGGGATTTCAGAAAGCTGGATCGCCATCGGCCTGACCTTAGGGGCGTGGATCAACTGGAAATTAGTGGCGGGGCGCCTGCGCGTTCACACGGAATTGAACAACAATGCGCTGACGTTGCCGGATTACTTTACCGGGCGTTTTGAAGACTCCAGTCGCCTGCTGCGGATTATCTCGGCGCTGGTGATCCTGCTGTTCTTCACCATTTATTGTGCTTCCGGCATCGTGGCCGGGGCGCGCCTGTTTGAAAGCACCTTTGGCATGAGCTACGAAACGGCGCTGTGGGCCGGGGCGGCCGCTACCATCCTCTATACCTTTGTGGGCGGGTTCCTGGCGGTGAGCTGGACGGATACCGTGCAGGCCAGCCTGATGATCTTCGCGCTGATTCTGACGCCGGTGATGGTGATCATTGCCGTTGGCGGCCTCGATGATTCCCTGATGGTGATTAAGCAAAAGAGCATCGAAAACGTCGATATGCTGAAAGGGCTGAACTTTGTCGCTATCGTTTCGCTGATGGGCTGGGGCCTGGGCTACTTTGGCCAGCCGCATATTCTGGCGCGCTTTATGGCGGCGGATTCACACCACACCATCGTGAACGCACGGCGCATCAGTATGACCTGGATGATCCTCTGCCTGGCGGGTGCCTGCGCGGTGGGCTTCTTTGGGATTGCCTACTTTAACAACAACCCAGAGCAGGCCGGGGCGGTGACGCAAAACGGCGAACGGGTGTTTATCGAACTGGCGCAAATCCTGTTCAACCCGTGGATTGCCGGGGTGTTGCTCTCCGCGATTCTGGCGGCGGTGATGTCCACGCTGAGCTGCCAGCTGTTGGTGTGCTCCAGCGCGATTACCGAAGATCTGTACAAAGCATTCCTGCGTAAAGGCGCGAGCCAGAAAGAGCTGGTGTGGGTAGGGCGCATGATGGTGCTGGTGGTGGCGCTGGTGGCGATTGCCCTGGCCGCTAACCCGGAAAACCGCGTGCTGGGCCTGGTCAGCTACGCCTGGGCCGGTTTTGGCGCTGCGTTTGGCCCGGTGGTGCTGTTCTCGGTGATGTGGTCACGCATGACCCGCAACGGGGCGCTGGTAGGGATGATTGTCGGGGCGGCAACCGTGCTGGTCTGGAAGCAGTTTGGCTGGCTGGGGCTGTACGAAATTATCCCTGGTTTCGCTTTCGCCAGCCTGGCGATTGTGGCGGTGAGCCTGCTGGGGAAAGCACCTTCAACGTCCATGCAGAAGCGTTTCGCCGAAGCTGATGCGGTTTATCACACCGCGCCGCCGAGCAAGCTGCAGCCTGAGTAACAGGTGATCTTTTACAGGACCGATTAATCCGGCCCTTTATAGGTTGCTGACAAAGAGGAAAAAAGCGTGGTTTTTCCCCTCTTTGTGGTGAGTAGCCGAAAATCAATGAATTGATTTTCCTGTTTTTTTTAACGAGCTGTCTGATATTTCTTCTCTCGTCAGAGGGTTGCCATCAGTCTGAAGGGCCGGTTAATCCGGCCCTTTATAGGTTGCTGACAAAGAGGAAAAAAGCGTGGTTTTTCCCTCTTTGTGGTGAGTAGCCGAAAATCAATGAATTGATTTTCCTGTTTTTTAACGAGCTGTCTGATATTTCTTCTTTCGTCAGAGGGTTGTCATCAGTCTGAAGGGCCGGTTAATCCGGCCCTTTTTACATCTGGTCATAAATATGTAATCCCCGTCTCTTGTTTTTCTTTTCAGCGCTAATGATAATCACAATCGTTATGGTTTACTTTTCTTTACGTCAATTGACTTGTATTCACATCTGAGGTGTCAGGCATGTTTGTTCCGTTTCTCATCATGTTACGCGAAGGGCTGGAGGCAGCGCTCATCGTTAGCCTGATTGCCAGCTATCTGAAGCGTACCCAGCGCGGCCAGTGGATAGCCGTGATGTGGATTGGCGTTTTTGCCGCCGCTGCACTTTGCCTGGGCCTCGGTATCTTCATCAATGAAACCACCGGCGAGTTCCCGCAAAAAGAGCAGGAGCTGTTTGAGGGGATCGTGGCGGTCATTGCCGTGTTTATTCTGACCTGGATGGTGTTCTGGATGCGTAAAGTGTCCCGTAACGTCAAGGTGCAGCTGGAGCAGGCGGTGGATAACGCGCTGCACAGCAAAGGCAACCACGGCTGGGCGCTGATCATGATGGTCTTTTTCGCCGTCGCGCGTGAAGGTCTGGAGTCGGTGTTCTTCCTGCTGGCGGCTTTCCAACAGGACGTGGGCATTTGGCCACCGCTGGGGGCGATGCTGGGCCTGGCCACCGCCATCGTTTTAGGCTTCCTTATTTACTGGGGCGGGATTCGTCTCAATTTAGGCGCGTTCTTTAAATGGACCAGTCTGTTTATTCTGCTGGTGGCCGCAGGCCTTGCAGCCGGTGCCGTGCGCGCATTCCACGAAGCCGGGCTGTGGAACCACTTCCAGGACATCGCGTTTGATATGAGCAACACGCTCTCCACCCATTCGCTGACCGGCACCTTGCTGGAGGGGATTTTTGGTTATCAGGAAACCCCAACCGTGAGCGAAGTAGCGATGTACTTCATCTATCTGATTCCGGCGCTGGTGCTGTTCTTTATGCCGCCGCGCGTGAACAACCAGGCGACCAATACGGCTCGTTAATTGATTTCCGGCGGGGCGACCCGCCGTTCAGTGATAACTACTCATTGTTTAATAGGGATAGGTCATGACCAAACATTTTCGTCTGAAGGCACTGCACGTTGCGCTGCTCGCGCTTGTCTCTTCCACGTTTGCCGCGCAGGCGGCGGATATTCCCCAGGTAAAAGTCACCGTCACGGATAAACAATGTGAGCCGATGAATGTGACCGTGAACGCCGGGAAGACCCAGTTCATTATCCAGAATAACAGCCAGAAAGCGCTGGAGTGGGAGATTCTGAAAGGGGTGATGGTAGTGGAAGAGCGTGAAAACATCGCGCCGGGCTTCTCCCAGAAGCTGACCGCTAACCTGCAGCCGGGTGAATACGACATGACCTGCGGTCTGCTGACCAACCCGAAAGGCAAGCTGGTGGTGAAAGCGACCGGCAAACAGGAAGCACCTAAATCCGATCTGCTGGCGCTGACCGGTCCAATCACCGAATACAAAGCCTACGTGACCGCTGAAGTGGCTGAGCTGGTGAAAGGCACCAAAGCCTTTACCGACGCGGTGAAAGCCGGCGATTTAGAGAAAGCCAAAGCCCTGTATGCGCCAACTCGTCAGCATTACGAGCGTATTGAGCCGATTGCTGAGCTGTTCTCAGACCTCGACAGCAGCATTGATGCCCGTGAAGACGACTTCGAGAAAAAAGCGGATGACCCGAAATTCACCGGTTTCCACCGTCTGGAGAAGATCCTGTTTGGCGACAACACCACCAAAGACGCCGCGCAGTTTGCCGACAAGCTGAACGCCGACGTGCTGGATCTGCAGACTCGTGTTTCCGAGCTGGCCTTCCCGCCGAGCAAAGTAGTTGGCGGTGCAGCTGGCCTGATTGAAGAAGTCGCTGCGACCAAAATCAGCGGGGAAGAAGACCGCTACAGCCACACTGACCTGTGGGACTTCCAGGCGAACGTCGACGGCGCGCAGAAAATCGTTAACCTGCTGCGTCCTCAACTGACCAAAGAGAACCCGGCGCTGCTGGCGAAAGTGGATGCCAACTTCAAGAAAGTTGACGCCATTCTGGCGAAGTACCGCACCAAAGACGGGTTTGAAACCTACGACAAGCTGACGGATAACGATCGCAAGGCGCTGAAAGGGCCGATCACGACGCTGGCGGAAGACCTGTCTCAGCTGCGTGGCGTGATGGGCCTGGACTAAGCATCATGAGTGATAAGGACAACACCGGCGCGCACCAACCGGCGCGCCGCCAGCTGCTGAAAACACTGGGCGCCCTTGGGGGCGCTTTTGCCGTGGGCGGCGGGTGCCCGATGGCGGCCCATGCGGCGAATCCGGCCTCTTCGCCGGGCACGCTGCCGCCGGATGGTCGCCTTGAAAGCCAACCGCTGTATGGTGAACACCAGGCCGGGATTCTGACACCCCAGCAGGCCGCCATGATGCTCGTGGCGTTTGACGTGCTGGCCAGTGACAAAGCCGACCTCGAACGTCTGTTCCGTCTGCTGACCGCCCGCTTTGACTTCCTGACCCGCGGCGGCCCGGCACCGGAAACGCCAAATCCACGGTTACCGCCGATGGACTCTGGCATTCTTGGGGCGGAAATATACCCGGATAACCTGACGATCACGGTGTCTGCCGGCAGCTCGCTGTTTGACGAGCGTTTTGGCCTGCAAAAGCAGATGCCGAAAAAGCTACAGCCAATGACCAGTTTCCCGAATGATTCGCTGGATGCCAGCCTGTGTCACGGCGATTTGCTGCTGCAGATTTGTGCCAACACCAACGACACTGTGATCCACGCGTTGCGCGATATTATCAAGCACACGCCAGATCTCCTCAGCGTGCGCTGGAAGCGGGAAGGGTTCATCTCCAACCATGCGGCGCGCAGCCGAGGGAAAGAGACGCCCATCAACCTGTTAGGCTTCAAAGACGGCACGGCCAACCCGGACAGCCATGATAAGCCACTGATGGACGACGTGGTTTGGGTAACGAAGCAACAGCAGGAGCCAGCCTGGGCTACCGGCGGTAGCTATCAGGCCGTGCGCATTATTCAGTTCCACGTTGAGTCCTGGGACCGTACGCCGCTGAAAGAACAGCAGACTATCTTCGGGCGAGAGAAACACAGCGGTGCGCCGCTGGGTATGACAAATGAGCATGATGTGCCGGACTACGCCGCCGATCCGGACGGCGATGTGATTGCGCTGGATGCCCATATCCGCCTTGCAAATCCAAGGACCAAAGAGACGCAGTCGGGGCTAATGATGCGGCGGGGCTACAGCTATTCACTGGGCGCCACCAAATCCGGTCAGCTCGACATGGGGCTGCTGTTCGTCTGCTACCAGCATGACCTTGAAAAAGGCTTCCTGACGGTGCAGGGCAGGCTGAACGGCGAGGCGCTGGAAGAGTACATCAAGCCGATCGGCGGTGGGTATTTCTTCGCGCTGCCGGGCGTGCCGGATAAACAGCATTATCTGGGGCAGGGGATGATTGAGGCGTAATTATTGCCGTACCGGTGATGAGAGCCGGGAACGAATCTTCCCCTCACCCTGGCCCTCTCCCCACAGGGCCGAGGGAGAAAACAGTCGACGGGAGCATTATTTATTCCCTCTCCCTGCCAGGGAGAGGGTAAATCCAGAAGCGACATTGTGACTGAGGGAAACCTTAGCCGTTCTTATCGAGAGTGGTTTATGTAGATTTTCATTTGCTAACAATTCGCTCCCCCAATTATTCATTACAATTCCCTATGACTATCCCGCTGATATATTTCTGTAATATTGATGTGCGAAAACGGTACACAGCAGCGGATTGCGATTAAACGTTACTTAAAAGTGAAATTTATGTTGCATTTTGGGTGATGTTTGGTGTACTTAAAGCATGAGCGGTAGTTCCCTGCTGTGACGTTTAATCACTACGGAGATCGCGAATGGTTGGGTCCTGTACTGGACGGTTACTTAAACACTTTACCCGCACTACCCAGCGCGGAGGCCTCTCCTCCGGCTTCGCTATCTTCACCGCTAAATTTCCCCATTCAGAGTCAAATCAGCGTCCTAACGGTGCGTCAGGCAACGTTTCGCGTTCGCTTAACGCACCCTCTCAACCGGCAGTTAATGGCTTACAAGGAAGCCAAACCTCATCCGTTAGTGGCCATAATCGCGCCTGTCCAGACGGCGCGGGAAATGAAACCAACTGTAAGGTGCCATCCATGGGAAGACAGAAAGCTGTGATCAAAGCTCGTCGCGAAGCAAAACGTGTGCTGAGACGGGATTCGCGTAGCCACCGGCAGCGTGAAGAGGAATCGGTCACCACGCTTGTGCAGATGAGCGGCGTAGAATCTATAGGCATGGCGCGCGACAGCCGCGACCATTCACCTATCGAAGCGCGGAATGAAGCTCAGGCGCACTATCTCAATGCCATCGAGAAAAAGCAGCTGATATTTGCTACCGGCGAAGCCGGCTGTGGCAAGACGTTCATCAGCGCGGCAAAAGCCGCTGAGGCCCTGATACATAAGGATGTCGACAGGATTATTGTTACCCGTCCGGTGCTGCAGGCCGATGAAGATCTCGGCTTCCTCCCCGGTGATATCTCAGAAAAGTTCGCCCCGTATTTCCGCCCGGTGTATGACATCCTGGTGCGACGTTTAGGGTCGTCTTTTATGCAGTATTGCCTGCGGCCTGAAATTGGTAAGGTTGAGATTGCGCCGTTCGCCTATATGCGCGGACGCACTTTTGAAAATGCCGTGGTTATTCTGGATGAGGCGCAGAATGTCACCGCAGCGCAAATGAAGATGTTCCTCACCCGCCTCGGGGAAAACGTGACGGTTATCGTCAATGGCGATATCACGCAGTGCGATTTACCTGCGGGCGTACCGTCCGGTTTAAGCGATGCGTTGAACCGTTTTGAAGAGGATGACATGGTCGGCGTTGTTCGCTTTGGTAAGCAGGATTGTGTGCGCTCGGCCCTCTGCCAGCGCACGCTGAACGCCTACGACTGACGGTCTTCAACGATTTAGACAAAAGCCCAAACTTCGGTTTGGGCTTTTTTATTTGCGCGAATTATTTGGCCAAACTGTGAAGGGGGTCATAACGCCAGGTCAAGGAGAGACAATTTATGAGGCATGAGAATTATCTCTCTTCAGAATGCATGCCGTATACTTTCCTCAAGCAGAGACAATAGTCTCTCTCCACAAACCCGCTTTGGAACAGCAACAATACGCCACGGAAGTCCGTTACAGCGTATTGAGACTTGAGGAACAACTTATGCAAAAGAAAAAAATTTACCTGTTCTGCTCCGCTGGGATGTCAACCTCGCTGTTAGTGACCAAAATGCGAGCGCAGGCCGAAAAGTATGAAGTGCCGGTAGAAATTGAAGCTTTCTCTGAGTCTTTGGCCAGCGAGAAAGGGAAACATGCGGACCTGGTATTGCTCGGGCCACAAATTGCCTACATGCAGGCAGATATCAAGAAATTGTTGCCCACCAAGCCTGTAGAAGTTATCGATTCTGCTCTGTACGGTAAAGTCGATGGGCTGGGTGTGTTGAAAGCGGCTGTGGCAGCAATTAAGAAAGCAGCGGCCGAGAGTTAATTTTTTATTCTTGTTTTGTTTAATTTTCCGTCAAAGAGCGACTTACACCTACAGCCGTAAGTAATTACGGCTTTCAAGGATATTTATAATATGAGTAAAGTCATTGATTCACTTGAGAAGGTTCTCCTGCCTTTTGCTGTAAAAATAGGAAAGCAGCCTCACGTTAATGCCATTAAAAACGGTTTTATTAAATTAATGCCATTAACCCTAACGGGGGCAATGTTTGTTCTGATCAACAACGTATTCCTGAGCTTTGGCGCAGGGTCATTCTTCTACTCGTTAGGCATCCGTTTAGACCCCGAGACCATTGAAACCCTGAATGGGTTTAAAGCTATCGGCGGCAATGTGTACAACGGTACGTTGGGCATAATGTCGCTGATGGCGCCTTTTTTCATTGGCATGGCATTGGCTGAAGAAAGAAAGGTCGATCCTTTGGCCGCGGGCTTATTATCCGTCGCAGCCTTTATGACCGTTACGCCATATAGCGTAGGCGAAGCCTATGCCGTGGGCGCTAACTGGTTAGGCGGCCAGAATATTATTTCCGGTATGATTATCGGTCTGGTTGTCGCGGAGCTGTTTACCTTTGTTGTGCGCCGGAACTGGGTAATTACCCTGCCGGACAGCGTACCGGCCTCAGTATCCCGCTCGTTCTCGGCGTTAATCCCAGGCTTCCTGATTCTGTCTATCTTCGGGATCATCTCCTGGGCGCTGTCTCACTACGGCAGCAACTTCCACCAGATCATCATGGACTCCATTTCGACTCCGCTGGCGTCAATGGGGAGCGTGGTTGGCTGGGCATACGTGATTTTCAACTCCCTGCTGTGGTTCTTCGGTGTTCACGGTTCCCTGGCGCTTACCGCTCTGGATAACGGCATCATGACCCCATGGGCGCTGGAAAACGTGGCGCTGTACCAGCAGTACGGTTCTGTTGAAGCCGCTATCGAAGCGGGCAAACAGTTCCACTTCTGGGCGAAACCAATGCTCGACTCCTACATCCTGCTGGGGGGTTCCGGTGCGACGCTGGGTCTGATTATCGCTATCTTCATCGCCTCTCGCCGCGCCGATCACCGTCAGGTGGCTAAGCTGGCGCTGCCGTCAGGCATCTTCCAGATTAACGAACCGATTCTGTTTGGTCTGCCGATCATCATGAACCCGGTCATGTTCATCCCGTTTGTGGCGGTACAGCCGATTCTGGCCGCGATCACCCTGATTGCGTACTCCATGGGCATTATCCCGCCGGTCACCAACCTGGCACCGTGGACCATGCCTACCGGCCTGGGCGCCTTCTTCAACAGTAACGGCAGCGTCGCTGCACTGCTGGTGGCGCTGTTCAACCTGGGTGTTGCAACGCTGGTGTACATGCCGTTCGTTATCCTGTCCAACAAGGCACAGGCGGTTATTGAAGAAGAAGAAAGCGAAGAAGATATCGCTAACGCACTGAAATTCTAAGTTCAGCCGGGGGAGGGAATGCCTTCCCCGTTTTCAGAATCCGGGGAGCACGCTTATGTTTGATTTAGATAATGTTGTTGAAACTGAAGTAGAAGTGGACGATCTCGAAGAAGTGGTGATGGGCTTAATCATCAATTCAGGCCAGGCCCGCAGCCTAGCCTACGGCGCGCTCAAAAAGGCCAAGCAGGGTGACTTCGCCGGGGCTAAAGAGATGATGGACCAGTCCCGCACGGCGCTGAACGAAGCGCACCTGGTGCAGACTAAGCTGATTGAAGGCGACCAGGGCGAAGGCAAAACCAAAGTGAGCCTGGTGCTGGTACACGCGCAGGACCACCTGATGACTTCGATGCTGGCGCGTGAGCTGGTCACCGAGTTGATTGAATTGCACGAGAAAATGGACAAGTAGCAGGTCAGCATATGCAGCCAGAGATAGACAATATGGAAATTAACATTGTTCGTGAAAGCCAGCTGTTTAACGGCAAGTGTTTCCATGCGTTTATCTACACCAAAGAAGAGAGCGTGAGCGGGCTGCACCAGCATGACTACTACGAATTCACAATCGTGTTGACCGGGCGCTACTACCAGGAAATTAACGGTAAGCGCGTACTGATGGAGCGAGGCGATTTTGTCTTTATTCCGGTCGGTTCCCATCATCAGAGTTTCTACGAGTTTGGTGCGACCCGGTTATTTAACGTGGGGATCAGTCAGCAGTTCTTTGAACAGCATTATATGCCGCTGCTGCCGTCCCATTTGGTGGCCTCACAGGTTTACCAGGTTAAGGATGAATTCCTGGCGTTTATGGAATCGGTGATTGCCTCGTTTAATTTCCGCGAAGGGGAATTTAACGAGTTCCTCGAAATGGTGAGTTTTTATGTCGTCAATCGACTGCGCCATTATCGGGAGTCGGAAAATCAGGATGATATTCCATTGTGGTTAAAATCCACCGTTGAAGGGATGCACGACAAAATGCGTTTTGGTGACAAAGCCTTATTAAACATGGTCGCGCTTTCGGGTAAGTCGCAGGAATATTTAACGCGCGCCACTCAGCGCTATTATGGCAAAACGCCGATGCAGATTATTAACGAAATCCGCATTAATTTTGCCAAGAAGCAGCTGGAGATTACTAACTCATCGGTGACCGATATTGCCTTTGAGTCCGGCTACAGCAGCCCCAGCATGTTTATTAAGAACTTTAAAAAGGTCACCTCTTTTACGCCAAATAGTTATCGGAAGAAATTGTACAGCATTAATTAAGGTGCTGGTTAATTACCACGGTCAATATTGCGTTTTTATTAACTTATTCAATTTTCTAAATACGGCGCGTGGCGCTGTACGGGAGCCTGTATGACTAAGAAATTAAAAGTTGTTACTATCGGTGGCGGCAGCAGCTATACCCCAGAATTACTTGAAGGTTTTATTAAGCGCTATCATGAACTACCGATTACCGAACTTTGGCTGGTGGATGTCGAAGCCGGTAAAGAAAAGCAGGATATAATTTTCAATCTTTGCCAGCGCATGATTGAGCACGCCGGTGTGCCGATGACGGTACACAAGAGCCTCGACCGCCGTGAAGCGCTGAAAGACGCGGACTTCGTGACCACCCAGCTGCGCGTGGGCCAGCTGAAAGCGCGCGAGCTGGATGAGCGTATTCCGCTGAGCCACGGTTATCTTGGCCAGGAAACCAACGGCGCGGGTGGCCTGTTCAAAGGGCTGCGCACCATTCCAGTGATTTTCGACATCATCAAAGACGTGCAGGAAATCTGCCCGGATGCGTGGGTTATCAACTTCACTAACCCGGCCGGGATGGTGACTGAGGCGGTATTCCGCCACACCAACTTCAACAAATTCATCGGCGTGTGCAACATCCCTGTTGGCATGAAGATGTTTATTACCGACGTGCTGAAGCTGACCCCGGAAGATGATCTGGGCATCGATCTCTTCGGCCTGAACCACATGGTGTTCATCAAAGATGTGCTGGTGAACGGCGAATCCCGCTTTGCCGAACTGCTGGATGGCGTAGCCAGCGGTAAACTGAGCGCTAACTCGGTGAAAAACATCTTCGATATGCCGTTTAGCGAAGGGCTGATTCGTTCTCTGAACCTGCTGCCGTGCTCTTACCTGCTGTACTACTTCAAGCAGAAAGAGATGCTGGCCATCGAAATGGGCGAGTTCTACAAAGGCGGCGCGCGCGCCTCCGTGGTGCAGAAGGTCGAAAAACAGCTGTTCGAACTGTATAAAGATCCTAACCTGGATGTGAAGCCGAAAGAGCTGGAGCTGCGCGGCGGGGCTTACTATTCTGACGCCGCATGCGAAGTAATCAGCGCTATCTACAATGATAAGCAGACCGAGCACTACGTGAACATCCCGCACCATGGGCACGTGGACAATATCCCGGCGGACTGGGCTATCGAAACGACCAGCATCATTGGCCGTGATGGCGCAAGACCGCACCCGCGCGTGACTCACTTCGACGAGAAAGTGATGGGCCTGATTCATACCATCAAAGGCTTCGAAGTGGCGGCGAGCCAGGCGGCGCTGAGCGGTGAATTCAACGATGTGCTGCTGGCGCTGAACCTGAGCCCGCTTATCCACTCTGACAAGGATGCGGAAGTGATTGCCAAAGAGATGCTGCTTGCCCATAAAGCCCATCTGCCAAACTTTGCGAAAACTATCGAAAAACTGGCGTAATGCCTTGCCCTCCCCGGACGGGGAGGGCCACTCAAGAGGGATGCTATGGACCGCTTACTGATTATCAACGCCGATGACTTTGGCCTGAGTAAGGCGCAAAACTACGGCATCATCGAAGCCTTTCACCACGGTGTGGTGACGTCAACCACCGCGATGGTTAACGCTGAAGCCATTAAACACGCTGCCGGGCTGTGCGCACGCTATCCGGGGTTGGGGGTCGGCATGCACTTCGTGCTGACGCTGGGACAGCCGCTGACCAACATGCCGGTGCTAACCCGCGAAACGGGCTTACTGGGTAAATGGATTTGGGAGATGGCCGAGCAGGGGCAGTTGGATCGGGACGAGATCAAACGCGAACTGGAAAGCCAGTATCAGCGCTTTATCGAGATTTTTGGTATTGAACCAACCCATCTTGATAGCCATCATCACGTGCATATGATTCCGGAAATTTTCCCCATCGTTGCGGCGTTTGCCAGCGCGAAAGGGATCCCGCTGCGTGTCGATCGTGATGCCGCAGCCCGGGACAACATTTCCCTGGATGGCGTGCGGACTACGCAAGGGTTTAGCAGCGAGTTTTACGGTGATTCTATTTCTGAAAGCCTGCTTCTGGAGTGCGTGGATGCTTCGGCTAAGCGAGAGGAAGCCTCGCTGGAAGTGATGTGCCACCCGTCATTTGTGGATAACACGCTGCTGAAAAGCAACTACTGCTATCCGCGCCTTGCGGAGCTGGAAGTGCTTACCTCCGCGGCGTTGAAGTACGCGATTGCCGAGCGAGGCTACCGTCTGGGCACGTTCCGCGATCTCTAACCCCTATTCGTACTTCGGCCTGCTGTCGATAAGGTGTATTATTGCTGCATCTTATCGACAATCATTGACCGGACGTTTGTACCGGTTAACGAGGTGCAGCTATGTCCGGAAAACGCATCCAACGCGAAAAGCAAACCATCGCTAAAATGCTCGCCCTGTACGAGCGCAAAAACCCAGTTGCCAGCCCCGATCCAGACCACTACTCACGGCTATACGACTACGCTGCCAAAAGGTTGGATCGCTGCGCTTTTGGCGAAGAAAAGCCCGCCTGCAAGCAATGTCCTATCCACTGCTATCAGCCCTCAAAACGTGAAGAAATGAAGCGGGTGATGCGCTGGAGTGGTCCCCGAATGCTGTTTCACCACCCGATTCTGACCGTGCTTCATTTGATGGACGATCGCCGTCCGGTTCCGCCGCTGCCGGAGAAATACCAGCGTAGGAAAGAGTGACGGAGTCAGTCATGTCGGTTTCATCTTAATCGTGTATAAACGCTGACAATAACGCGGCGTTATGCCCGGAGGGTAGGCGATGGGATACGTGGAAGAAATGAGGGCGCTGGTAGGCCACCGGCTTTTATTACTGGCCGGGGCGAATGTCATCATCACCGATGATCAGCAGCGCATTTTGTTGCAGCTGCGGCGTGATGGCGGCTGGGGATTGCCCGGCGGTTTGCTTGAGCCCGGTGAAAGTTTTGAAGAAACGGCTATCCGTGAAGTGAAAGAAGAGACGAATCTTGATGTTCACGACCTGACTTTACTCGGCACTTTTTCGGGTTCGGACTATACGTTTACGCTCGAGAATAAAGACAGGATTAACGTCATTACTTCACTGTTCGAAGTGACAAGCTGGTCAGGCCATATGATTAATGACCCTACAGAAGGTCTGGCGCTCACCTTCTTTGCGGAAAGCGAGATCCCGGCAGAAACAAAGGATGAATACAGGGGTTATATAAACCACTACCTGGCGCAAAGAGTTGCTAAAAAGTAACTGCAGGTTATATTCGAACCCATCCCTCATAGTGAAACATGCGAAAAAAAGCCCGCATTTGCATGCGAGCTCTTCTTTAAATATGGCGGTGAGGGAGGGATATCACTCGCGCCGTCCATGGCGCTCGCCCTGCGGGTTGCCGAAGGCAATGCAAAACGGCTGTCCTGCCGTTTTGTCGAACCCTGGTCGAGGGTTCTCATCCGTCCCTCGTGGTGCAACATGCGAAAAAAAAGCCCGCATTTGCATGCGAGCTCTTCTTTAAATATGGCGGTGAGGGAGGGATTCGAACCCTCGATACGTTGCCGTATACACACTTTCCAGGCGTGCTCCTTCAGCCACTCGGACACCTCACCATATTGTTTTGCTGCACACCTTAGGTGGGCAACGGGGCGCTACTATAGGGAGTCAGCCCTCTTCGGTCAAGCCTAATTTATGGATTATGCCGCGTTCGGTTAAGGTGTGAGCGGTTGAGACGGTTTTAAGGCAAATTCGTCGAAAAAAGCTCCCGCCCGGCTAATTCCTGTAGGCGGGAGAGGGTTAATCATCGCGCTAGCTGGCATTACCTCCCAGCGACTGCCAGAGCGTAATGCGGTTCTCCAGCGCCGTTAAGGCTGTCAGATAATCGCCGATGCCAATCTGCTGCTGTTTTTGCACTATCTTCAGTGAGGCTTCCGCACTGGACATCGTCTGCTGTGCCAGCTCAAGGCTGCTGGTTTTTAACCTGCTAAGGTTTTCTTGTCGGAATCAAATCAAGGTCGACGTACAAATATTGGGTGAATTGTGAAGGGTATATGGCGGTGAGGGAGGGATGATTCTCGCGCCGTCCGTGGCGCTCGCCCTGCGGGTTGCCGAAGGCAATGCAATACGGTCATCCTGCCGTTTTGTCGAACCCGGTCGAGGGTTCTCATCCGTCCCTCGTGGTGCAACATGCGAAAAAAAAGCCCGCATTTGCATGCGAGCTCTTCTTTAAATATGGCGGTGAGGGAGGGATATCACTCGCGCCGTCCATGGCGCTCGCCCTGCGGGTTGCCGGAGGCAATGCAAAACGGCCATCCTGCCGTTTTGTCGAACCCTGGTCGAGGGTTCTCATCCGTCCCTCAAGGGGTTACGGGCAATAAAAAAGCCTGAACGTGAGTTCAGGCTCTCTTATCGAATATGGCGGTGAGGGAGGGATTCGAACCCTCGATACGTTGCCGTATACACACTTTCCAGGCGTGCTCCTTCAGCCACTCGGACACCTCACCATATTGTCGCTCCAGCGCTGCTGGAACGGGCGCTAATTTAGGGAAAATGGGCTTCGCCGTCAATGCTAATTTCATATTTTTGGTGCGTTTAGCCAAACTTCGTCCAACTTGATTCTTAAACCACCACAAGATGCTGCTTTTTATTACTTTGGGGCTTGCATGGCGAGTCGATTCGCGCAAGCCTAAGAAAAAAGGAGGCAGTATGGACATTATTTTTCATCACCCCACTTTTGACACCGAGTACTGGCTGAATCGCCTTCAGCTGGCTTTGCCTGGCGCTCGCGTTCGCCAGTGGAAGCAGGGCGACCAGCAACCCGCAGACTATGCCCTTGTCTGGCATCCTCCGGTGGAAATGCTTAGCGGCCGTAAAGGGCTAAAAGGCGTATTTGCGCTGGGAGCGGGCGTTGACGCTATCCTCAGTAAACTTCAGGCTCATCCTGACATGCTGCCTGACGGCGTGCCGCTGTTCCGCCTCGAAGACACCGGCATGGGGCTGCAGATGCAGGAGTATGCGGTCAGTCAGGTGCTGCACTGGTTCCGTCGTTTTGACGATTACCAAAGGCAAAAACAGCAGGGGCAATGGCAGCCGCTGGACGATTATCGTCGCGAGGATTTCACCATTGGGATCCTCGGTGCAGGCGTGCTGGGCGGTAAAGTCGCTGAAAGTCTTGTGGCCTGGGGCTTCCCGGTTCGCTGCTGGAGCCGCAGTAAGAAAGATTTCCCTGGCGTAGAAAGTTTTGCCGGTGGCGAAGCGCTGTCTGCCTTTTTAAGCGGCACCCGCGTGTTGATCAACTTGCTGCCTAATACGCCGCAAACCGTCGGCATCATCAATCGTGAATTGTTGAGTCAATTGGCTAAAGAGTCCTACGTGATAAATCTCGCGCGCGGGGTTCACCTTGTCGAAGCCGATCTGCTTGCGGCGCTGGATGCCGGGCAGCTCAAGGGGGCAATGCTGGACGTCTTCTCTAAAGAGCCGCTGCCGGAAAATAATCCGCTATGGGCACATCCTCGCGTGGCAATTACGCCGCATGTTGCAGCGGTAACTCGTCCTGATGAGGCGATTGCCTATATAGCAAAAACGATTACTCAACTGGAAAACGGTGAAGCCGTTTCAGGTGAGGTCTCACTTCAGCACGGCTATTAAGCATCAAGCCCGGCCCTGGCCGGGCTGATAACGTTCCGGAAGCAGGCTAAAAATTGTCATAGATTGCTGGTATCCTTACTTCAAAATAGAAAAGGAGAAAGCCATGTATCCCGTTGACCTGCATATGCATACCGTTGCCAGCACCCACGCCTACAGTACCCTCCACGATTATATTGCCGTTGCGAAAGCCAAAGGTATCAAGCTGTTCGCCATTACCGACCACGGCCCGGATATGGCGGATGCGCCGCATTACTGGCACTTTATTAATATGCGTATCTGGCCACGACTGGTCGATGGCGTCGGCATTTTGCGCGGTATTGAGTCGAACATTAAAAATACCGCCGGGGAAATAGACTGCACCGGCCCGATGCTGGACGCGCTGGATTTAATTATCGCGGGCTTCCATGAGCCGGTGTTCCCGCCCAAAGATAAAGCCACCCACACCGAAGCGATGATCGCGACGATGGCGAACGGCGACGTACATATCATCAGCCATCCGGGGAATCCTAAGTTTGAGATTGATATCCCAGCTGTTGCGGCGGCAGCGGCGAAGTATAACGTCGCGCTGGAGCTGAATAATTCTTCGTTTACCCATTCGCGTATTGGCAGCGGCCCAAACTGCCGCGCTATTGCCGAAGCCGTGCGCGATGCAGGTGGCTGGCTGGCGTTAGGATCCGACTCTCACACTGCCTTTACGCTGGGTGATTTCACCGAATGCCGTAAAATCCTCGACGAAATCAATTTCCCGGAAGAGCGGATCCTTAACGTCTCTCCGCAGCGCCTGCTGGGCTTCCTGGAAGCCCGTGGTATGGCGCCAATTGCTGAATTTGCCACACTGTAATTAACACCCGTAATGGATAGAGCCAGTCATGAATGAATTTTCAATTATTTGCCGCGTACTCGGATCGCTTTTTTATCGCCAGCCGCAGGATCCCCTGTTGGTGCCTCTTTTTACGCTGATCCGTGAAGGGAAGCTGGCGGCAAGCTGGCCACTGGAGCAGGATGAGCTGTTGGGCCGGCTGCAAAATAGCTGCGATCCGCAGCTGCTGGCGGGCGACTTTAACGCTTTGTTTGTTGGCGAAAAATGCAGCGTGCCGCCATTCCGTTCCGCATGGGAAGAGGGGAGCGATGAAGGCGAAGTGCGCCAGTTCCTGAAGCAGCGTGGCATGCCGCTGGGTGAGTCCCCGGCCGATCATTTTGGGACGCTATTGCTGGCGGCCTCGTGGCTTGAAGACCAGTCTCAGGAAGATGAGTTTGAAGCGCAGGTGACGCTGTTTGATGACTACCTGATGCCGTGGTGCGGGACTTTCCTGGGCAAAGTTGAAGCCCATGCCACAACGGCATTCTACCGTACGCTGGCGGCGATCAGCCGTGAGGCGCTGCAGGCCATGCGCGATGAGCTGCAGGAATCAGAGGATGAGTAATTGTGATGTTAATCACAATTAAAATGTAACACTGATTTCTTATTTGCAAAAAACGTGCGCCAGATCGTAGTGGTTGGTCCGGCCTCTGCTATGATACGGCGCCATGAAGACACTTATTCCATTAGCAATCACCACCGGTATTCTCTCCGGCCTTTGGGGCTGGGTGGCGGTGAGCCTCGGCCTGCTGGGCTGGGCCGGTTTCCTCGGCTGTACCGCTTATTTTGCCTGTCCGCAGGGCGGTATGAAGGGGCTTTTTATTTCCCTGTGTACGCTGTGCAGCGGCGTGCTGTGGGCGCTGGTGATTATTCACGGCAGCGCGCTGGCGCCGCAGGCGGAAATCCTGGGCTACATCATGACCGGCGTAGTCGCCTTCCTGATGTGTATTCAGGCGCGCCATATTTTGCTCTCGTTTGTCCCCGGGACGTTTATCGGCGCCTGTGCAACCTTTGCCAATCAGGGGGAGTGGCACAACGTTCTACCTTCATTGCTTTTAGGCCTGGTGTTTGGCTTTGCCATGAAAAACAGCGGGTTGTGGCTCGCTGCCCGGCGGGACAAGCCAAAACCGAAAGCCAGCTCATTGCTAAGCGAATAAAAAAACCAGCGAAAGCTGGTTTTTTATCGATGCACAGAGCCTCATGAAGTGGGCGGCGTTGAGAGCTGTTTGTATTTCACCAGCACCGGATTGTTAATATCGGCCGGGTTCTGTAGATCCCAGAGTCCCCGGTCGATACCGTCGTTGACCAGATAGATGACCCCCGTTTCAATGGCGGACATCAGGCACAGCATGACCGGCTCGTTGCTGGTATAGCCCACTTCACCTTCCAGCAGACGCTGATAATCAATAAACCGGAAGACGCCGGCTTGCACCTCGTATGACAGGATCGTTTTGCTGGTGTTGACGGACGACATAACTTCGCCGGTACTGACGTCCACCACCCTTAAATTAACGGCAATTTGATCAAGCTGGTACTGCGTGTCGGCCCCAATGCCAAAGTAGCGAGCGCCCGCACCACCCGACTTGACGTTACTCTCGTAGCCAATGATCGAGCCTTCAATCATCACATTGGCCGCCATCAGAGAGTGCAGCGGGGCGCGGTTATTATCGGCCACGGTGCCATTTTCCTGGGCGGCACGAATAATTTTGCGTTCGTTCAGCAGGTTTTGCAGCCCCTGGCGTTCAAGGGGGATAAACCAGCGGGAATCCTTCAATGCCGTGACCAGCATAGACGTCGCGCTCTGCGGTACGGCGGTAGAAAAGTTGCTGGCAGGATAGGGCTTGAACTGGCCCGTTTCGTCCTGAATGTTATACACCGAGACATAAAGCTTCCCTTTTGCTTCCGGCAAATGCGTCAGGTCGAGGTAGCTTTGCGCGCGCGGTAATAACGTTGGTTTGGCAGCCTCTTTTGGCGGAGCCGTTAAACAACCACTTAATAAAAACACCGCCATAATCAGAAGTATGCGCTGCATGATAGTGATCCTTTCAGAGGTATTATGATTTTAAGCCACTAAAAATTCGTGGAATTTGCCTGCAGGCCGGATACCTGAATGGTTGACGTTTTGCCGGTTTTGCGGTCGGTGACGTTGAGCTGAAGCTGGCCGTCAGTGTTGGCAATATCGACGATAAAATCATTGGTGACCATGCGCCCTGGTTTGCCAGTATTAATATTGGTCAGCAGCCCGCCCAGCACCTGCGACTGCAGCGCCTGGGTGAAGTTATCCAGCGCGCTGGGCATTTGAATGCCGAGATCGCTGCTGTAGCTGGGATCTTTATAAGAGTTTTGCGCCTGGGCCGAATTTAACAAATAGGCGCCGTTATTGGGGTTACCGCCAAAATTGGGGTTCACAAACTGGAAAACCATATTCCCGCCCCAGGCCAGCGGCGTAAATAACAGCACGGGCAGTACGGCATGATAAATACGCATCATCGTCTCCTAGAATTCATCGTGGGTTAAATCGCTGGTGCTCAAGAGTTGCTTATCGATCAGCCTGCGTTTAAGCGCCTCATCGGTATGGACCAGTGCAACGTCAACGTTTTTGTCAAAGTCGCGCTTTGTGGGGAAAAGAAAAGCCTGATAAACAACATCCTGGCCTGCGGTAATCGTTATCCAGCTCCCCCAGCGGGCGCTGGGGCGCTCGTTGATGGTTAAATTACCGGTATAGTTGCTTTCCCATTTATCGCTGAAGGCGCGATAAAAGCTGTGGCCAACGGAGGTGACGGTATGGTCTGTCAGCAGTCCAGGGATCTCGACTTCTTCGGCCAGGACACTGCTTATCAGGCAGCAGCAAGCTGCCAGCGTAAATGCAGCTGAACGTTTCATGGGGCTATCGCCGAAGATTATCGTTGGCCCAGGAAACCGCCTGAGTTCGGTTCTTGACGGCTATCTTTCTGAACAGGTTATACAGGTGCGTTTTGACCGTGTTCTCGCTGATAAACAGCGAACGCGCGATTTCAACATTGGAAGAACCAACGCGCAGCTTATTCAGTATTTCCTTTTCGCGCTGCGTCAGGCGGGATGACTCGGCGTTGTTAAACCGGTAGTTGCCGGAGTGGCTGATCAGATAACTGGCCAGTTTCTGCGAGAAGTAACATTCGCCAGCCAGTACCCCGCGCAGTCCCTCGATGACTTTGGGCTCTTCTACAGCAAGATAAAAAACGCCATTGATGTGCGGCCAGCTTTCAATCTCGCGGAAGGGATACTCCTCCGGCGTATTGAGTAACAACAATTTTATCTGACAGTTTTTACGACTTAGTTTATCCTGCCAGAACAGAATGGTCTTTTTATCTGTTTCCGCCATATCAAATAAAATCAGAACATTACCGGGAAATTCATCCAGTGGCCGCTGAATATTATGAATACGGCCATTTATTTCTAACGAGGCGCGCAGGTGCTGTAATAAGGCTGAAGCCTGGAGAGAGGGTTTTGTCATTAACAATAACGTAGGGCCCTGAAGGGCATGGACTTCATTATACATGATGAAACTCCACCTGGTTTATGTCGCTACCTTTTGAATTAATAAGAATTAATTCTCTATAACGTGACGAGTGCCGCGACGGTGCTGTATGTTAAATATTTTTAATCGCCGAAATGATTTTATTTCGGTCAGCAAAAGAAAATTAACTAAAGAAGTGGTAACTGTTTCCAATTTAGCGATTGGATATTTTAACGCAAGTGTTAACTATGTAACCAAATGTTTCTTTGGATATTAAAATGTTTCAATTGAGAGTGTTCGCTATTTAATTTTAAGCAGAAAGTTGTACGTTTTTTGCTTTCTGTATAGAAAATTAATTTTGATTTTTAATTTTAAATAATTGTATTTTATGTATTTTATTTTTTATTTTTTTGTTTTCCTTACTCTGTTCATAATTTTAAAAACTGCGTTCCCAGCATTCAACCGCTTCGCTTAAGAAAACTGATCATGATGACAAGGTTTTTTCATAAACTGACTAAGCATCGCTTAAGTTGTGCTAAGTCAGTGAGAGTTAAGGTGACTTTAAATAAGTGTGCTAATGATTATCCGATCCCTGGATCAGGGGGTTGTAATAGTGATGATTGTCTGTTTTTATTTCGTATTAATACTTTGGTGTGAATTTTATAATGCAAAATACCACCCCAGCATGAGATATTTTTAATTGTTGCCGTAACATACTCATTTGCGTAACGATGCAATAACACATTATTGTTGGTCCGTTATGCTTGACCTGAATGTTACGCGTCATATTGTTCCGGCATTATCTGGTTCAGGGTGACAGAATGAAAAAATATTTTATTTCTATAATGTTCGCTGGCCTGGCGAGTCATTGTTTTGCGGCGAGTAACGATCTCGCCACTGCTGAGTATAATTTTGCTGTCAATGAATTGAGCAATCCTCAATTTAATCAAACGGCCATTATTGGCCAATCTGGTAGCAATAATAATGCTGCAGTAGTTCAGCGGGGTCAGAAGCAACTTTCTGAGGTTACGCAAAGCGGAGCAGGCAACCGGGCAAACATCGAACAATCAGGCAGTTATAACCTGGCTTATATCTCGCAAGAAGGTAACGCCAACGAGGCGGGTATTAAGCAGGATTCATTTGGTAATGCGGCGCTTATTATCCAACGAGGTTCTGGTAATAAAGCAAACATTACCCAGTACGGTACCCAGAAGTCAGCAGTTGTTGTGCAAAACCAGTCACAAATGGCGATTCGCATTATTCAGCGATAAGCAAAATATTTGGGCTGAAACTATCAATCCGATGGGGGTTTTAGTATGAATCTTTTCAAAGTGGCAGCATTAGCAGCACTGGTTGTTTCCGCAGGTGCAATGGCGACCTATCCGCAGCAGGCTCAGCACTCGACCTTGAAAATATATCAGCAGGGTAACGGAAATAATGCCACAGCGCTGCAGTCGAATGCGTTCTATTCGAAGACTGAAATTAAACAGCTGGGCACGGTGAATGGGGCAAAAGTTGGCCAGGGCTCAGACAGCAGCGATATTAAACTGCTGCAGGATGGCTACGGTAACAATGCCACCATCAGCCAGTGGAACGGGAAAAACGCGCAGATTGATGTTCAGCAGTTCGGGACCAACAACGGGGCAGTGGTTAATCAGACGGCATCCAGCTCTCTGGTGTCGGTCACCCAGTTCGGCAACGGTAACCACGCCACTGCGTCTCAGTACTAAAGCGACCTGGCTATCGCGTGAACAGGGCCGACGGCCCTGTTTTTCTTTGGAGGTTGTATGCATACCCTGGTATTGCTTGCCGCACTCTCAAGTCAGCTGACGTTTAATACCCGGCAGCAGGAAAACATCTACACAATAACGCCTGTCGCGACGCTGGCGGCGGATTGCCAGTGCACCTTGACGCTGGTGGCAACCAAAACCGGCCCGTCGGGGAAAAGCTCCAGCCACCAAAGCAGCGAACTGTTTATAAAAGCACATCAGGCCGTCGATCTGTCGCAGCTAAGTTTGAATATTGACCCCGGAGACAGCGTCACGGTCATTGTTACCCTGAGCGACGGAAAAGCCTTTCACCTTGAGCAACAGTGGCAAAAGCCGGGGAAGTCTTGACCGCAAACAAATATATGTGACGGAAGTATTGCAAGAACAAAAAACATGGATCACTGTTTAATTATCTTTGATTTTCTGCCGATAACCTTCAGGGACGACAGCAATCGAGGAGTAATAAACGTGAAAGCAAGTTTTCAGCAGTATTTGCTTTGTCTGGCGATGGGCATCGCGGTTTCACCGCTGTCTCAGGCTGCATCCTCTGGCATCATTCATTTTCGAGGTGAAATAGTAGAAGGCGGCTGTCAGTGGACGTCGGCCAGCTCCAATGTCGCCATGACCTGCACCGAAAAAGGCAAACCCGTCACTCAGACCGTTGCCCTTAGCTCTCTGGATGGTATTACCCTTCATAATGACAGTACGATGCAAACCCGTGTGAAATACCTCGACCCACAGCACAAAACAGCAGTGCTGTACGTTACCTATCAATAACGCCACGGCCCGTTTAACGCGGGCTGTGTATTTTTGGTTTCAGACCACATAGCAGAGTAAACTAACGCGGATCGATTTCAGTTGAACGCATAGGGTTATTGCTGTGAAAAAAAGTTTGCTCCTTTCTCTTCTGCTGGTGGCGCAGGTGACCGGGGCGGTAACGCTGGATGACATCCAAAAGCGATTTGCCGCCGTGCCGGTAATGCGGGTGCAGTTTGAGCAGGAGCGCCAGATAAAAGGCATGGCGCAGCCGCTGCATTCCAGCGGGCGGATTGTGGTGACAAAGCATAAAGGGCTGTGGTGGCAGCAGCGTCAGCCTTTCCCGATGGGACTGGTTGTTGGGGAGAATCGGATGGTTCAGGTGATGGGTAACCAGCCGCCGCAGGCAATCACCGCGGAGAACAATCCGCCAATGTTTCAGTTCAACCAACTGCTGCGTACGCTGTTTTATCTCGATCGAAAAGCGCTTGAGAAAGACTTTATCAGCGAGTTTTCCGACCTGGGGGAGGGAAGATGGCGGCTGGTATTAATTCCCTTTGAGAAAACGCTCAGCGGGCTGTTCCGCTCGATTACGCTTTATGGTGAGAAGTCGCTGGACCGAATTGAGCTGAATGACGTGGAGGATGACGCTACGGAAATAACGTTTACGCACCATCAGTTTGAACCCCGCAGACTTAGTCAGGAAGAGCGCAAACGCCTTGTCTTCTAAATAATGCCCGGCCGCTAGCTGAGTTTTTGATTGCGTTGGCGGCGGCTGGCGGCATAATGTGTAAAACTTAATTAGAACGATAACTATTGCTATTTATATGGACGTTTCTTTAAGCCGCCGACGCCTGCTGGCGCTAGCCTCCCTGCTGCCTCTGGCGGCCATTCTTCCCTGCCAGGCTGATGCCCGCCGCTTTGATGTCGCACGTATTATTGCTCTGGAATGGCGACCGGTTGAAATGTTGCTGGCGCTCGGGATTATGCCGATGGCGATTGCCGATAAGCGTAATTATCACCGCTGGGTAGGGGAGCCAACGTTGCCTGAAACCGTCGTTGACGTTGGGCTGAGAAACGAGCCTAACCGCGAGCTGATGCAGCGTCTCACCCCTTCTCTTTTTCTCATCTCCAAAGGCTTCGGGCCGGCTGAGTCAGATTTAACACCTATCGCTCCCTGCTGGTCGACGGCCTTTAATGATGCCTCTGGCCGCCCGCTGGCGCTGTTGGAAAAAGATCTTCTGAGGCTTGGGCAGTTTTTAGGGCGGGAGCAGCAGGCTACCGAACATCTGGCCCATTTTCACCAGCAGATGGCCGCCACCCGCGCAAAGCTGCCGGGTAATCCCAACCCGCTGGTGATGTTTTCATTTCTTGATAGCCGCCGGGTGATGATCTTTGGCCGCAACAGCCTGTTTAACGACCTGCTGGAACGGCTGGGGATGCGTAACGCCTGGGACGGGAAAACCAATGCCTGGGGAAGCGCCATTGTGGGCATTGAAACCTTGGTCAGGCTGGAAAACGTCACGGCAATTTGCTTTATGCACGGCGATGACGATCCGGTCAAAACGGTGGCGAAATCTGCGCTATGGCAGGTTATGCCTTTCGTGCGCGAGGGCCAGTTACACCTGCTGCCAGCGGTATGGTTTTACGGCGGCAGCTTCTCGGCGCTGCGTTTTTGCCAGCTCCTGCCGGAGGCACTGTGCGCATAATCCTGCTTATACTCTGTGCCTTCACGCTGTTTTTGACCGGCTACAACTTTCAGCAAATGCTGCCCGCCGGGTTCTGGTGGCAAGCGATAACGCTGCCTCAGGTGACCGATGTTTCGCAGATGCTGTTTCACTACAGCCTGCTGCCGCGAACCGCGCTTGCGCTGCTTACCGGCGCCGGGCTGGCGCTGGCAGGCTGCCTGTTTCAGCATATTCTGCGTAATCCTCTGGCCGAACCGGCCACCCTTGGCGTTGCGGCTGGGGCACAGCTGGGGCTGACCCTTGCGACGCTGTTTTTGGCGGGGGCAGGGGAAACCGGCAAACAGCTTGCGGCGCTGGCTGGCGCAATGGCCGTAGGCAGTATTGTGCTCGGGGCTGCCTGGGGTAAACGAATGTCGCCGGTTACGCTAATCCTTGCCGGCCTGGTATTGGGACTTTATTGCGGGGCCGTAAAAAGCTTCCTCGTATTGTTCAACCATGAACGCCTGCAAAATCTGTTTATCTGGAGCAGCGGGATGTTGAACCAGTACGACTGGGCTGGCGTGGAGTTTCTTTGGCCGAGGCTTCTGGCCGTGCTGGTACTCATCGTACTGATGATTCGCCCGCTGGGTATGCTGGCCCTGGATGACACCGTGTTACGTGGACTGGGGATGAAGCTGGCTTTAGTGCGCGTGGGCGGGCTATTTTTGGCCCTGCTGCTGAGTTCGATGCTGGTCAGCGTGGTGGGCGTGATCGGATTTATTGGCCTGTTTGCTCCGGTCCTGGCCGGCATGTTTGGCGTGAGACGTCTGCTGCCTAAACTCCTGGCTTCGATGGCGACGGGGGCATTGCTGCTGTTACTGAGCGATCAACTGGTTCTGTGGGTTGGACGCTATTGGCAAGAACTGCCCACCGGCGCCGTGACGGCGCTGGTGGGGGCACCTTTAATGCTGTGGTTATTGCCACGCCTGCGCCATCAGCGGTTGGCGGCTTCTGATGATGCCAGCGCGATTGCGGAACGCCAACTTTCCCCCGCTACGGTATTGCTGATTATTGCTGTTTTGGCGCTGGTTGCCTTGCTCGCGCTGGGCGTTGGGCGGGAAAGCGCAGGCTGGTTTATCGGCATACAAGAAATGTGGCAGTGGCGCTGGCCGAGGGTGCTGTCGGCGCTTGCCGCGGGCGCAATGCTGGCGGCGGCCGGTACGCTGGTACAAAAAATGACCGGCAATCCGATGGCCAGCCCCGAAGTGCTGGGCGTGAGTTCCGGCGCGGCCTGCGCCATCGTGTTATTGATATTTCTCGTCCCCGGCGACGTCAGCGCCTGGCAACTGCCGGCGGGCTTTGCCGGCGCGGCGCTCACGCTGCTGGCGATGCTCGTTTTAGCCCGCTCCGGGCTGGCTCCGGGAAGGCTTTTACTGACCGGTGTGGCGCTGAGTACCGTATTCGCCACGCTGCTCACGCTTTATCTGGCCAGCGGAGATCCGCGCAGCGGGTCGGTGCTGACGTGGCTGTCCGGCTCCACCTGGAAAGTAACCGGGCAGCAGGCGCTGGTGAGCGGGGGCATGGCACTGGCGCTGATTGGGCTTACGCCCCTGGTGCGCCGCTGGCTCGCTATACTCCCGCTGGGCGGTGAGACGGCTCAGGCCCTGGGCATTGCCCTGAGTCAATCGCGCATCAGCATTCTGGTGCTGGCAGCCGGACTAGTTGCTGCCGCAACGCTCTGCGTGGGGCCACTAAGTTTTGTTGGGTTGATGGCACCGCACATGGCAAGAATGCTCGGCTTCCGCCGCGCAATGCCCCAGCTTATCGTGGCTATTGCTATCGGGGCCGGGCTGATGCTGCTGGCCGACTGGCTGGGCCGAAGCCTTATCTTCCCATTCCAGATCCCGGCAGGATTGTTAGCCACGCTCTGCGGGGCACCGTACTTTATCTGGCTGTTACGCAAAGCGTGACAGGCCTTAAAAGCAGGCTCGTTCCGGGCGTGCCTGCTGTTTGAGTTCCTCTCTATTTCCGTGGCCAGGCGTTTTTACTGGTCAATCTCCCTCTGGGCATTTTTCTTGCAATTTCTAATGATGAAACGATAATCACGATCAAAATCATAATCGTTCTCATTAATTGTTTTTATTTTACCAGGAAATTTCAATGCCTCACCAACCACCTCGCCAGGCCGGGTTTAAACCGCGCCTGATCGCAGCGTTGATCGCTGCCGCCTGCATGCCTGTTGCCGCTGCGCCACAGGAAAATCTTCAGCAAAAAGCTTTAGTTAAAGAAGAGACCATTACCGTCACGGCGACCCCGGATATGCAGTTCCGCGAAGGCGGTAACGAGCTGGTGCCTGCTTATCTGGACGGGCAGGTGGCCAATGGCGGTCGCCTGGGCATGCTCGGTGAGCAGGATGCGCGCAACGTGCCGTTTAACGTCATCGGCTATACCTCCAAAATGATCGAGGATAAGCAGGCCAATACCCTCAGCGACATTGTCCGTAATGACGCGACTATTCAGCCCGTGCGCAGCTACGGTAACTTTGGCGAGTCGTACCGCGTGCGCGGTTTCCTGTTAGACGGGGATGATATTTCTTACGGCGGTCTGTATGGCGTATTGCCGCGGCAGATCACCAGCACGGCTCTTGCGGAACGCGTCGAGGTGATTAAGGGCTCCACGGCCTTCCTGAACGGTGTTCCTCCGGGCGGGTCTGGCGTGGGCGGGGCCATTAATATTGAGCCCAAGCGGGCAGGTAGTGAACCACATACCCAACTTGGCGTGGATTACACCGGGCGTTCGCAGGTTGGGGGCTCTTTGGATACTGGCCGCAGGTTTGGGGATAACGACCAGTTTGGCGCCCGCGTGAACCTGCTGCACCGTGAAGGCGAGAGTGAGGTTCGCGAGCAGAAGAACAGAACATCGTTGGCAAGCGTTGGGCTGGATTACAAAGGCGACAGGCTGCGGACGTCGTTCGACGGCGGCTACCAGAAGATGACGGTACACAATGGCCGTATCGGGGTGGGGGTTGGCGCTATTACGCAGATGCCTGAGGTGCCGGATAACCGCACAAACTACGGGCAGCCGTGGGTTTATTCAGACATGAGCTCTCGCTTTGCCGCGCTGCACAGCGAGTATGATGTGGCGAACAGCTGGACGCTTTATGGCGCGCTGGGCACCAGCGAAACCGACGAAAGAGGCAATTACAGCGTGCCTAAGTTTGTTGATAACAAGGGCCACACCAGCCAGACTCGTTTGTCTACGCGATACATCGCCGACGCTTTCTCCGGCATGGGCGGCGTGCGGGGGAAATTTGATACCGGCTTTATCGGCCACAGCGTGAACCTCGGCTATTCCGGTGTTTACCGTAAAACCCGCGCGGCCTACACCATGTCATCCAGCAAAACCGCCGTTGGGAATAATATCTACGATCCGTCTTATCTCGACCTGAGCCGTTTCCCGACTGTCGCTTCCGGTAGCAATATGGACGATCCGACCCAGCGGAGCCGCACGATAACAAGCGGGGTTTCGCTGTCCGATACGCTCTCCGCGCTGGACGATAAGGTGCTGTTGACCGTGGGCGCTCGCCGCCAGGACGTGCGGGTTCGTAACTACAGCTATACCGGTGTGGAAGACCCTAAAACACGCTTTGATGCTTTCAAGATTACGCCGGTTTATGGCCTGGTAGTGAAGCCGTGGGAGCCGGTTTCTTTTTATGCGAACCACATTGAAGCGCTGCAGCCTGGGCCGACAGCAACCTCTAAAGCAACCAATGCCGGAAACGTGGTCGGGGTTGTGCAGTCGAAGCAGAACGAAGTGGGCATGAAGATGGACTTCGGCCGCGTGGGCGGCAGCCTGGCGCTGTTTGAGATCGAAAAGCCGGTGGGGATGCTCGACAGCAACAATCTTTACGGCCTGTATGGCGAACAGCGCAGCCGCGGTATGGAACTGAACGTATTTGGTGAGCCACTGTACGGCGTGCGCCTGTTGGGAAGTGCCCTTTGGCTTCAGCCAGAAATGGTGAAGACTAACGGCGGGACAAACGACGGTAAGGATGCGATCGGCGTTCCGCGTTACTCCTGGTCCGTGGGCGGCGAATGGGATCTGCCTTGTGTGCAGAACCTGACTGCGACGGGGACGCTAATTCGCACCGGGTCACAATACGCCAACGCCGACAACAGCATTAAGCTGAACGGCTGGACTCGCCTCGATCTCGGCGTGCGCTACAGCACCAAGGTTAACGAACAGACGCTGACCTGGCGCGCCAACGTCGAAAACGTGACTAACGAAAAATACTGGGCTTCTGTCGACGACAGCGGGGCGTATATTACGCAAAGTGACCCACGCACCCTGAAACTTTCCATGACTGTTGATTTCTAATCCAATAACAAAGGCCCCGTGAAGGCGGGGTTTTTTGTGGCTGATATCCGGAGATTTTCAAAAGTTGAAATGTCCGGAAACGATAATAGTCATGTACGCGCCCCGTCTGACGAGAATAGACTACGGCAAAGTACAGTTGGAGAATGGTTAATGAGTGAACGCATACAGGTCGTCCAGGGAGACATCACGCAGATTGAGGTCGATGTGATCGTCAACGCGGCAAACCCTTCGCTGATGGGCGGTGGGGGAGTGGATGGGGCGATACATCGCGCCGCCGGACCTGCGCTGCTGGAAGCCTGTAAAGCGGTACGCCAGCTGCAGGGCGAATGCCCCCCGGGTCAGGCGGTGATTACCGAGGCCGGGAACATTCCGGTAAAAGCGGTGATTCACGCCGTGGGGCCAGTCTGGCACGGCGGCGAGCAGAACGAAGCCGAGCTTTTGGAACTGGCCTACCGTAACAGCCTGGATTTAGCCGCCGCTAACGGCTACCGCTCAATTGCTTTTCCGGCCATCAGCACCGGCGTGTATGGCTTCCCAAAAGCGCAGGCCGCACGCATAGCGTGGGATGTTGCTTACAAATACATTGGTCTGCGCCCGCTGCCGGAGCGCGTGGTATTTGTTTGCTTTGATGATGAGAACACGCAGATTTATCAGCATATTGCGGCTGAGTGTCATAAATAAATCACGACTGCTTCATAAAACTTCAATCTGTGGCCGCTATGATTTCTGTCGCAGAGATAAAAAAGGCCGGTGTTCATACCCGGCCTTTAGTGTGTTATCCCGCAAATGATTGTGGCGTCGCCGCCTTCTCCTTCGGCTTGCCTGAAAACAGGAAACGAAGCAGGGGAATGCGCAGGTGCAGCTCGTAAAGCAGCAGCGCGATGCCGACTACAAAGACCAGCCCGCTGAAGAAACCTAAAATATTGGACGTGATGTGCGGCGTGATAAACGCGCCGAAGAACAGCGTGAGCGGATGGTGTACCAGATAGATAAACAGCGATGCATTAACGAAATAGGTCACTCGCGCGGATTTAAAATTCAGCATTTTATAGCCCAGCGAAAACACGACGTTGACCATCCATAGCCCCATCAGCATGGTGATCACGCTTTCCGTTTCGTACATCCAGGCATCGCCGCTGCCGTAGCGCTGGTTTAATAAATAGGCGGCAAACGCAAAGACCGCGCCCACCTGACTCCAGCGTGAAGGCGTGGTGAACAGGATTTTCAGCGACTCGCGTTTGAATGTCAGCGCGCCAAGCATAAAGAACGGCAGATAAAACAGCGTTTGCATCACCACGAAATTAAACAGCCCGTCGCTTAATAACGGCGCGTGGATAATAAAAATAGTCCGGCGAATAGCGGCGTATAAAATGCCGAAGCCGAGAAATAAAAGTGAGAGTTTTCCCAGGGTAATTGGTGAATTATTATTCTGTTCGTTTCTAATTATAAAATTATTAATTTTTTGAAACAAAACCATGCCCAGGGTCGTTAATATCACCAGGACCAGTAAAAACCACAGGTGAGACACAAGCTCCCACACCAGCGTATTGTATTTTTGATAGCCGGTGAGCGTATGCCACAGGCCAGTTTTGTCGTTGATGTACTGCAGCATCATGAACTGAGGCAGGGTCAGCAGCGGTATTGCGGTGAGCATCGGGATGCCGACGCGCTCTACGCGCACTGTCCACCAGCGTTTCAGCGGGTAGCGCAGAAATAACATGTAGGAAAAATAGCCAGAAATAACGAAGAACACCTGCATACGAAACGCGTGAATAAAATCATTAAACAGCGTCAGGCTCGCGGAGGGTTCTGCGCTATTGACGTGCCAGTGATGGCTCGAATAGATGAGCGAAATGTGGAATGGAATGCCCAACAGCATCAGCCATGCACGAATAGAATCCAGGAAAAACTCACGTTGTTGCGGTGCGTTACTCATAATACTCCAGACATTTTCAGACTATTCGTCTTATCCTTAAGACCCTATCCCATCAGGCTAAAAGTCCAGTTCAGTCTACATATTCGTGGCAACCCTACACTAAGCATGTCATCCTGTCGCCAGGATGAACTCTTAAAGCGTAAGCAGTTGTCTTTATTTTGCTTAAACCCTGAGCCAGTACGCTGAACAAAGCGGTGATTTGGTTGTCGGAAAGCAAAACTTTCCATTAAAATGGATAGATTGATTTAAGCACACAAAGGGGGATGTGCTGGTTAATATGAAACATAAAGCAAATATGATGAAAGTGTCCTGGCTTGGCGCTGCGGTAATGTTGTCCCTTTATACCACCTCGGTTTGGGCGTTCACTATCGACGATGTCGCAAAACAGGCGAAAACCTTAGCGGGCAAGAGCTACGAAGCACCGAAAAGCAACCTGCCTTCGCAATTCCGCGAGATGAAATACGCGGACTACCAGCAGATCCAGTTTAATCACGACAAAGCTTACTGGAGCAACATCAAGACCCCATTCAAGCTCGAGTTCTACCATCAGGGTATGTACTTCGACACGCCGGTTACCATCAACGAAGTGACCGCCACCGCGGTGCACCAGATCAAATACAATCCGGACTATTTTAACTTCGGTGATGTAAAGCACGATAAAGATACCGTAAAAGATCTCGGTTTTGCCGGGTTCAAAGTGCTCTATCCGATCAACAGCAAAGATAAGAACGACGAAATTGTCAGCATGCTCGGAGCGAGTTACTTCCGCGTAATTGGCGCCGGCCAGGTGTATGGCCTGTCTGCCCGAGGACTGGCGATTGATACTGCTTTACCGTCTGGTGAAGAGTTCCCTCGCTTCCGCGAATACTGGATTGAACGTCCAAAGCCAATGGATAAAACGTTAACCCTGTATGCACTGCTTGATTCCCCACGAGCGACCGGGGCTTATCGTTTCGTTATCACCCCTGGACGCGATACCGTGGTGAACGTGCAGTCGAAAGTTTACCTGCGTGACAAAGTAGGCAAGCTGGGCGTTGCGCCGCTGACCAGTATGTTCCTGTTCGGGCCAAATCAGCCTTCACCAACCACCAATTTCCGCCCGGAACTGCATGACTCCAACGGCCTGTCTATTCACGCCGGCAACGGGGAATGGATCTGGCGTCCGCTGAACAACCCGAAACACCTGGCCGTTAGCTCTTACGCTACGGAAAACCCGGTCGGCTTTGGCCTGCTGCAGCGTGGTCGTCAGTTCTCCCGCTTTGAAGATTTAGACGATCGTTACGACCAGCGCCCTAGCGCGTGGGTTGCACCGGTCGGGGATTGGGGTAAAGGCCGCGTAGAGCTGGTTGAAATCCCAACCAACGATGAAACGAATGACAACATCGTTGCTTACTGGACGCCGGATCAGCTGCCTGATCCAGGCAAAGAGATGAACTTTAAGTACACCATCACCTTTAGCCGCGACGAAGACAAAATGCATGCGCCGGATAACGCGTATGTGTTGCAAACTCGCCGTTCTACCGGGGATGTGAAGCAGTCTAACCTGATCCGCCAGCCGGACGGCACCATTGCGTTTGTGGTGGACTTTACCGGGGCAGAGATGAAAAAACTGCCAGCCGACACGCCGGTCACCGCACAGACCAGCATTGGCGATAACGGTGAGATCGTTGACAGCCAGGTGCGCTATAACCCGGTCAACAAAGGCTGGCGTTTAACGCTGCGCGTGAAGCTGAAAGACGAGAAGAAGACGACGGATATGCGTGCTGCGCTGGTTAACGGCGAGCAGACATTGAGTGAAACCTGGAGCTACCAGCTGCCTGCCAATGAATAAGTCTACTGAATTCTCGCCTGACTACATCGAAGCACTCCCGCTTTCTGCTGAGCAGAAGGCGGCTTTGCCTGCGTCCGATCTTCAGGCGGTGCATGAGGCGCTTGATGCGCAGCATCACCACTTTGAACGAGCGGATGATTCTCCTCTGGCTTCGGTAAAAGCTCGTCTCGAGGCGAGCTGGCCGGGTTCTCTCGGCGGCGAACAGCTGATCACCGATGATGAAGGGCGCACCCAGCTTCAGGCTATGCCGAAAGCGACGCGTGCTTCTATGTTCCCGGACCCGTGGCGTACCAACCCGATTGGCCGCTTCTGGGATCGCCTGCTTGGGCGTGAAACGAAGTCTAAGTTCGCGTCTAAAGAAGAAGAGGCCTCTGAGCAGAAATGGCGTACCGTCGGCACGATTCGCCGCTACATTCTGCTGATCCTCACGCTGGCCCAAACCGTGGTCGCAACCTGGTACATGAAGACGATCCTTCCGTACCAGGGCTGGGCGCTGATTAACCCGGCGGACATGGGGGGCCAGGATCTGTGGGTCTCCTTTATGCAGCTGCTGCCGTACATTCTGCAAAGCGGCATCCTGATCCTGTTTGCCGTGCTGTTCTGCTGGGTCTCTGCCGGTTTCTGGACCGCGCTGATGGGCTTCCTGCAGTTGCTGATGGGCAAAGACAAATACAGTATTTCTGCGTCAACGGTGGGGGACGAGCCCATCAACCCCGAGCACCGTACCGCGCTTATCATGCCGATTTGTAATGAAGACGTCGATCGCGTGTTTGCCGGCCTGCGTGCGACGTGGGAATCCGTCAAAGCCACCGGGCAGCAGGCGCACTTCGATGTGTATATCCTGAGCGACAGCTACAACCCGGATATCTGCGTTGCGGAGCAAAAAGCCTGGATGGAGCTGATTGCGGAAGTGCAGGGTGAAGGGCAGATCTTCTATCGCCGTCGTCGTCGCCGCGTGAAGCGTAAAAGCGGCAACATCGATGACTTCTGCCGTCGCTGGGGGAACCAGTACAGCTACATGGTGGTGCTGGACGCCGACTCCGTCATGAGCGGGGATTGCCTGACCAACCTCGTGCGCCTGATGGAAGCGAACCCGAAGGCCGGTATTATTCAGTCTTCGCCCAAAGCCTCCGGCATGGACACGCTGTATGCGCGCTGCCAGCAGTTTGCTACCCGCGTCTACGGGCCGCTCTTTACTGCGGGCCTGCACTTCTGGCAGTTGGGGGAATCCCACTACTGGGGCCACAACGCCATTATTCGCGTGAAGCCGTTCATTGAACATTGTGCGCTGGCCCCGCTGCCGGGTGAAGGTAACTTTGCCGGGTCGATTCTTTCCCATGACTTCGTCGAAGCCGCGCTGATGCGCCGTGCCGGCTGGGGCGTGTGGATTGCTTACGACCTGCCTGGCTCATACGAAGAACTGCCGCCGAACCTGCTGGACGAGCTGAAACGCGATCGCCGCTGGTGCCAGGGTAACCTGATGAACTTCCGTCTGTTCCTGGTCAAAGGTATGCACCCGGTTCACCGCGCGGTGTTCCTGACCGGCGTCATGTCCTATCTGTCTGCCCCATTGTGGTTTATGTTCCTGGCGCTCTCTACCGCGCTGCAGGTTGTACACGCTCTGACCGAGCCGCAGTACTTCCTCCAGCCTAGGCAGCTGTTCCCGGTCTGGCCGCAGTGGCGTCCTGAGCTGGCGATTGCGCTGTTTGCCTCGACCATGGTTCTGCTGTTCCTGCCTAAGCTGCTGAGCATCATTCTTATCTGGTGCAAAGGTTCTAAAGAGTACGGCGGCTTCCTGCGAGTGACCTGTTCACTGCTGCTTGAAGTGCTGTTCTCCGTGCTGCTGGCACCGGTGCGTATGCTGTTCCACACCGTGTTTGTGGTCAGCGCGTTCCTGGGCTGGGAAGTGGTCTGGAACTCGCCGCAGCGTGACGATGACTCCACGCCGTGGGGTGAAGCCTTTATGCGCCATGGTTCTCAGCTGCTGCTGGGCCTGGTCTGGGCAGTGGGCATGGCCTGGCTGGATCTGCGCTTCCTGTTCTGGCTGGCACCGATTGTCTTCTCGCTGATCCTGTCGCCGTTCGTCTCCGTGCTTTCAAGCCGGGCGAGCCTCGGCCTGCGCACCAAACGCTGGAAGCTGTTCCTGATCCCGGAAGAGTATTCCCCGCCGCAGGTGCTGGTGGACACCGAGAACTATCTGGAGCTGAACCGCAGCCGTACGCTGGACGATGGCTTTATGCACGCGGTATTTAACCCGTCGTTTAACGCCCTGAGCACGGCGATGGCCACGGCTCGTCACCGTAAGAGTCTGGTGCTGGAGATTGCCCGCGACCGTCACGTTGAGCAGGCGCTGAACGAAACGCCGGACAAACTCAACCGCGACCGCCGCCTGGTTCTGCTGAGCGACCCGATGACCATGTCGCGCTTGCATTACCGCGTGTGGGCGAACCCGGAGCGTTATTCTTCCTGGGTGGAGAGCTACAGAAAGCTGCAGCTAAACCCGTTGGCGCTGACGGCAAAGTAAGGCCTTAAAGAAGTGATAATGCCGACCTTAGGGTCGGCATTTTTTTGCCTTTTATTCGGCGATGGTTATACTCAGCGCGTTCTGAACAGGAGTGCATGTGTGGGTAGAATAATTGCGGTATTGATGATGGCGTTTCTGCTAAGCGGCTGCGGCAGCATTATTAGCCGGACGGTGCCGGGGCAAGGGCACGGGAACCAATATTACCCCGGCGTGCGCTGGGATGTACGCGAGGGCGCATGGCGCTATATTACCGTGCTCGACCTGCCGTTTTCGCTGATCTTTGACACTTTGCTGTTGCCGATTGACGCCAGCCACGGGCCGTATGAATAACGGCTAGCGCTCATCCCACTCGTCTGCCGCCGTGCGACCTTCTTCGGTGTCCAGCGGCGGCTCGAGCTGAAATTCACCTTCGTCCCATTCGTGCAGCGTATTCTCTTCCAGCCATTCCTGGCGCAGTTCAATCTCATCGAAATCACCGTCAAACACGCTTTGCGCCGCTTCCCCACTGAGCATCGGCAGGCATTCGCCTTCCTCGCTGTCGTCGGTAAAGAACTCGGCCTGCCACATGATGTCACCATCCTGCAAAACGTACTTCTGGAAATTGAATTGCTCGACGCTGGCGCTCTCTTCATCCACGCTCGGGTTGTCGGCAAGATACTGCTCCCGCGCGGCATCAATGGCTTCTTCCAGGGTTGCATACATGCTCATGGTTATCTCCTTGTGGCAAAGGTCGGGGAGCGGCTGCTCCGTTACGATTTCCAGTTAATTGTTGACGCTGTTGGCAAATCTGCAAGTCGGAGATTTATTCCCCCGGAATACGGAGTCGTTCGGCAGGCTGGCGCAGCGTCATCCATGAGTAAAGGGCGTTAAACAGCACCACGCTGGCGGTGACCAGGAATACGGTGCGGAAGCCGTAGCTGGCGGAAACGGCGGCGCCGAGCAGCGGGCCGGTGACGTTGCCAATATCGCGGAAGGACTGGTTGTAGCTGAAAATCCGGCCCGAGATTTGGCTGGAAGAGTTATAGACCAGCAGCGTTTGCACGGCAGGGAGCAGCGCCCCGTCGGCGGCACCGAGCAAGAAGCGTAAGACCCCGAGCTGCCACGGGTTTTGTACCAACGACATCGGGATGAGCAGCAAAACGGAAATTACCAGCGCACCAATCAGGATCTTTTCCGGCCCGATACGATCCCCCAGCTTGCCGAGTCTTGGGGCACTGATCAGCGCCGCTACGCCGGGCACGGAAGCAATCATCCCGCTAATAAACGCCAGATTGCTGACGTTACCGGCCAGATCGCGCACGTAGAGCGTCAGGATAGGCGCGATAGAACCGGTGGCAACCTGGATGATCATCGTGGTGACAAACAGACTCAGTACCAGGCGGGGATTTTTTAATGAGGTGAGTACCTGGCGGGCGTGCAGCATGTCTTTTTTGGAAACGGGCGTGAACGACTCGCGAATAAAAAACAGCGTCATCACGAAGCAGATAAACAGCACCAGCGAGGTGATGAAGAACACCGAGCGCAGCCCGTAGCTGTCCGCCATCAGGCCACCCATCAGCGGGCCTAGCAGCGCGCCGCTGACCGCTCCCGTAGACAGCGTGCCAAGTGCCCAGCCGCTTTTATGGCGCGGTATCTGAGTGGCTATCAGCGCGTTGGCATTCGGCACAAACCCACCCAGCAGGCCAAGTAAGGCCCTAAGCGCCAGAAATTGCCAAATGTTTTGTGCGAGACCCATCAACAGCATGACGACAGACATGCCAAGCGCGGAACGCAGCAGCATAAGTTTTCGGCCTTTACGGTCGGCAAGCCCACCCCAGAAAGGGGATGCCACGGCAGAAAACAGGAAGGTAATGCTAAAGACCAGCCCGGACCACATGTTCAGCTGGCTATGGCCGGTGACGCCGAGTTGCTCAACGTAAAGCGGGAGGAACGGCATGACCAGGCTGAATGCCGCGCCGGTCAGGAAGCAGCCAACCCAGACGACGGCCAGATTACGCTTCCAGTTGATAGTGCTGTCAGGGGGAGTCATACCGCTCCGAAGTTGCCAGTGCCAAAGAGAAGAGAGGGAATTATTACTCTGCTAATTATGCGCCTGTTGGCATTGGGCTGGCAAATCAAAGGGCTTTTTCGATCAAACTACGGCAAAAAAAAACCGCCTGAAAAGGCGGCTGTTAAGCGTTATTGGTAACGGTCGGGCATGCCTTCCGGCCGCGTCTTAAAGCGGCGATGCAGCCACATATACTGCTCCGGTGCCATCAGGATGCACTTCTCTACAATTTTGTTCATCCAGCGTGCCGTTGCTTCCGGGCTGTCAAGCGGTGGGTTCAGCTCTGGCTGAATAATCATCAGCTCGTAGCCTTTGCCGCCCGGCAGGCGACGCGGAACAAACGGCACGGCGCAGGCGCCGGAGAGTTTGGCGAGCGTGTAGGTTCCCGTGGTGGTCGCAGCTTGTTCAACGGCAAAGAACGGCACAAACTCGCTGCCTCTCGGGCCGTAATCGTGGTCCGGGGCATACCAGATGATGTCGCCATTTTTCAGCGCGCGGATCATGCCTTTCAGATCTTTGCGGTCAATCATGCTCTTATTGGAGCGCATGCGCCCCCAGGTCTGCAGCCAGTCCAGCAGTGGGTTGTCGTTTGGGCGGTAAACGCCGATGCCCGGCGTTTTAATGCCGAAAATACGGGCGCCAAGTTCCAGCGTCAGGAAGTGAATGCCAATCAGCAAAATGCCCTGGCCCGTTTTCTCGATGCCTTTAACAATATCCACGCCTTCGTAGTGGCACCATTTATTGATGCGCTCCGTAGACCAGAACCAGGCCATGCCGGTCTCAATCAGCCCCATGCCGACTGACTCAAAGTTGGCGATCACCATCTGCTCGCGTTTTTCCTCGCTCATGTCCGGGAAGCAGAGTTCAAGATTGCGGTAGGCTATTTTCGCGCGACGTTTCATCAGGCGTTTTGCCAGCCGGCCTAGCCCGCAGCCGATGCGATAAAGCACCGGGTAGGGGAGCTGCACCAGCAGGTATAAAAAGCCGATGCCCAGCCAGGTGAGCCAGTAGCGCGGGTGCAGTAATGCACGGGAGAATTGCGGTAAGTTCGTCATGTAAAACCTTTGTGACGGCAATTGCCGGATCTTCTAATCATTCCATTGTGGCATTTTTTAGCGCAGAGCCAAAATACGCGGCGTCGGAGTGCCTGATATTTCATCGATTGTTGCCGCAGATGCCTTTGAGTGAGCAAAATGTAGCGTAAAACGTGGGGATGTAAATAAGCGTTATTTGCTTTATGATGCAGCCCACTTTTTTCAACGATTGCGAGCGAACACCATGCCAGTGTTACACAACCGCGTATCGAATGAGGAGCTGCGCGAGCGCATGCTTGCCGAAACCGAGCCGCGCACGACCATCTCATTCTACAAATATTTCACTATCGAAACGCCGCAGGCGACCCGTGATGCGCTGTATCAGCTATTCCTGAGCCTGAACGTGTTTGGCCGCGTCTATCTGGCGCATGAAGGGATCAACGCTCAGATTAGCGTCCCGGAAAGCCGCGTTGATGCCCTGCGCGAAGCGATTTATGCCTTCCACCCGGCCTTAAATAATTTGCGCCTGAATATTGCGCTGGAAGATGACGGTAAATCCTTCTGGGTGCTGCGCATGAAGGTACGCGACCGTATTGTTGCTGACGGTATTGATGACCCTACGTTTGACGCAAGTGACGTGGGGGAATATCTGAAGGCTGCGGAAGTGAACGCCATGCTCGACGATCCGAGCGCGGTATTTATCGATATGCGTAACCACTATGAATACGAAGTGGGGCATTTCGAGGACGCCGTCGAAATTCCGGCCGACACCTTCCGTGAGCAGCTGCCGAAAGCCGTGGATATGATGCAGGATGACAAAGAGAAGAAAATTGTCATGTATTGCACCGGCGGCATTCGCTGTGAAAAAGCCAGCGCCTGGATGCGCCATAACGGCTTCAAAAATGTGTATCACATTGAAGGCGGGATCATTGAATATGCGCGCCGCGCGCGTGAGCAAGGATTGCCGGTGCGCTTTGTCGGTAAAAACTTTGTTTTCGATGAGCGTATGGGAGAGCGTATATCTGACGATGTGATCGCCCATTGCCATCAGTGCGGAACGCCGTGCGACAGCCACACCAACTGCAAAAATGACGGCTGCCATCTGCTGTTTATTCAGTGTCCGGCCTGTGCTGAGAAATTCTCTGGCTGCTGCAGTGAAGTGTGCCGTGATGAGCTGGCGCTATCTCCAGAAGAACAGCGCCGCCGCCGGGCAGGCCGCGAAAACGGGAATAAGATCTTTAATAAATCTCGTGGGATGCTGAATACCACGCTGGGTATTCCTGACCCCGAGAAGTAATAACATTCCCCCGGTTCGCCGGGGGAGTCTTTTTACTGACGCACGCCTTCGACAGAAATAATCAGATCAACGTCCTGAGAAGCTGGCCCCAGATCCTGAGTAATATTGAAGTCCTTCAGCTTAATTTTACCTTCGGCCTCAAAACCCGCGCGCACGCCGCCCCACGGATCGTTACCCTGACCAATCAGCTTAGCCTTCAGCGTAACCGGCTTTGTCACGCCGTTCAGCGTCAGGTTGCCGATAATATCTAAAGCTTCACCGTCTTTTTTCACTTCCGTTGAGGCGAAGGTAGCCTGCGGGAACTTAGTCACGTTGAGGAACTCTGCGCTACGCAGGTGTTTGTCGCGTTCGGCATGGTTGGTATCCACGCTGGTGGTGTTGATGGTGACGTTGACTTTATCTGCCGAAGGGTTTTTCTCGTCGAAGGTAAAGGTTCCGTCAAAATCACGGAAGGTACCGTACAGCCAGCTATAGCCGAGATGCTGAATACGGAAATTCACAAACGCATGCTGACCTTGTTTATCAATTTTATAGTCAGCGGCCACGGCGGAGCCGGTGGTGAATAACAGAACGCCTAAGGTGGCTCCCAGCAGGATTTTCTTCATTGTCTTACTCTCCATAGTTAACGGGATGCTTTCCCCAGCATGCGCTTGAGGGTGGCATCTTTATCTAGAAAATGGTGCTTTAAGGCCGCAAGAGCGTGTAGAACGGAAACAATCACCACGGTCCACGCCAGCCAGAGATGAACTGTCCCGGCAAGGTCGGCCTGCGCCCCGAAGTCGGTTAGCGTGGCGGGCACATCAAACCAGCCAAACACGCTAATGGGTTTACCGTCAGCCGTTGAAATCAGATATCCGCTCAGCAAAATGGCGAACAATAATGCATACAGCAAAATATGTGCGGTAAGCGCGCCGATGCGCGTCAGACGTGAATAACTTTTTAACGGTGGCGGCGGAGGCGATATAAAGCGCCAGAGAATACGAATAGCCAGAGCAGACATTAACAAGATGCCGATGCTCTTATGTATTTCTGGTGCTTTATGGTACCAGACGTCGTAATAGCCCAGCGTCACCATCCAGAGTCCGAGTGCGAACATGCCATAAACCGTGGCGGCAACCAGCCAGTGAAGGAGAACCGAAAAATGTCCATAGCGTTCGGATGAGTTTCGCCATTGCATATTTATGCGTCCATGTATTTTCTAAAGAAGCTAAAACATAGGCGTTCTGTTAACAGCAGATCAACATAAATATCCGTATTTCGATATATATTTATTGTATGTCTGTTTTTTTGAATAACACTCGCGGCAGGCGTTCAGTAGAGTCGAATGAATATGATCGTTTTTGATTGAGAAGAGTATTTATTGACGGTTAATTATTTGCGCTAAAACTATATTTAATTAATTTTACGTCAATAATTGTCAATGTAACAGGAGTCTGAATAATCAAAAGAAATAGATATAAGCCAGATCGAGAAGTGCAAGTATTGCCCAGAGAAAAAGATACAGAATAAAGTGTTCGCGAATATTGTTGGTTAAAAATTGAAAAAAGCGAATCATGATGGCCCCAAGGAAAAGTGGCGGAAATGCCCGCCACTCGGGGATTCTACGCCGTTTTGAAGCGAGAAAGTACAAACGGGGATAAATCAAAGGCAGGTTTTTGACCCAAAGCAAACTGGCAGGCAATTTCGCCTAAAACGGAGGCGAATTTGAACCCGTGTCCGCTCAGCCCGGTAATGATCAGGGTGTTGTCATGGCCGGGGAGAGTATCAATGATGAAATCTTCATCCGGCGAATTGTCATAGGTGCAGGCTTTACCGTGCAGGCAGCAGCCGATGCCGGGTAAAAATTCGCGCAAGAACGGAAAGACTTCAGACCCATCGCTGGCGACGGCGCCAAAGGGTTTACGCTGCTCGGGGGAGTCAATCAGCTGCCCGCCGTTGTGCTTGCCCAGCTTCAGTTCGTTGTCTTCCGCCGGGAAGCCGTAATACTGATCGCCGTTGGGTGTTTCTGCGGTAAACGCCGGGAATTTGTTGTTCTCGCTGTAGCGCCCATCGGCCTGGTGCCAGGCAAAGATTTTGCGAACCGACGCGATCGGCAGGTCCGGCAGCAGTTTGGTAACCCAGGTCCCCGCGCTGACCAGCAGTTTGCTCCCGTGATATTCACCTTCTTCAGTCACGACGGTGACACCTTCGTCGCCGTGGCGGATCGCCGTCACCTTACAGTTAAAAAGCTGAGCGCTGCCGCCTTGCTTAGCAAGGTTGATGTAGGTTTCGATGGCCAGCTCGCTTTTCAGCACGCCTGAGTCCGTCTCAAACAGGCCGACGTAGTTTTCAGGCACAGCAATCTCCGGCCAGCGGGCGGCAATGGCGGCGGCGTCCAGGGTTTCAACCGGCAGGGAAAATTTCTCTGCGCTGGAGGCGACATTGCGAATAAAGGGCGAATCAGATGGCCCCAGGTTAATGACCCCGGTGCGGTGGAAGAGCTTCTCACCGCTGGCTTCCGCCAGGGCATCCCACAGTTTTTGTGCTCGCAGGACCAACGGGACATATTTTTCACCTTCGCCATAAGCATGGCGCATCAGGCGAGTGTCGCCGTGGTGGCTGCCCTGGTCATGCGGCGGGTGGCCGCTGTCGATCATCAGTACCTTCAGGCCCGAGTGTGTGGCATAGCAGCCTGCGGCGGCACCGACGGAGCCGCTGCCGACAATGATGAGGTCGTAGTTCATAAGCTTTTCTCTGTGGAAAATTATCTGTAGCAGGGTAATTAATTCACCGGAACGATGCAATTGACGGTGACGCTTAAAATAAAAAAGGCACCCCGTTGGGTGCCTGTGGCCATTGTTAAGCATGTGTCGTCAATGCTTGCGATAATCGCTTTCCTGGTAATCACTGGATTCAATTTTGGCTATCCCGGCCTCAAGGATGGAAATAAATTGCCGGGCGACATCGGTGGTCAGCCAGAGGGTCTGACCGATTTCGGTTTCATCGTGCTTCTGATTATTGGATGTCAGGTAATGCAGGCGCAGCATCATGGCGTCGTAGCTGTCGACGGTGCTGATATCCCATCCGACGAGGGGATGAGTCTGAATAACATCACTATTTTTTTCCATCATAACCCCTTTTATACGTGTTTAAAGACAACGACTAGTGAGGTTCATGCGTGATTTATCGTGAAGCGACTTAAGTATATCAACACTCTTGCGGTCATGGGGATGAAATAATTACCTGGTAACACTTTTTCCACATTATTCGAGAAAAGCGAACAATAAATCGACAGGCTATTCCGATGTAATCGGAAAGAAAGGCAGGAAAGACTTTAGCGGCGTTTAAAAAATAATCAAATCGGCGAGGGAAATAAAAAAAACCGGATGGCGACACCCGGCAAAAAGTACCAACATACTTGAGGGTATTAGTCGGCAGAGAACCAATCGTCAGCGCTTTCCCAGGTTTCCTGGAGGATCTCGCTGATTCGCGTTTTGTCTTCTTTGGCACCGCCCAGCACGGAGAGGTTATTGCCGGAGGCATAACGTACCTGCACTTCGCTGCTGGTGTCGGGGAAATGTTGATTGATACGGCGGGAAAGCTCACTGGCAAGGGCATCGATAGCCCCGGCTGGTAATGGTGTGGTTTTGGCTATAGTGACTTCAATACGCATAACGACCCCCTGTACAATATACTGGATATTTATACAGTCTTAATTTCCAGTAAGCAACAGGGGGCGTTGAAAAATTTAGCCTTTAACGGACCAGACGACCTCTTCACCCGCCAGGAACGGCACGATGCTGTCGTCGCCGGCTTCAATCAGTTCTGGCATTTTCTCAGCGACGCGAACCAACTCGATGTGCTCTTCATTGACCGGCAGGCCGTAGAAGCGCGGGCCGTTCAGCGAAGCGAAAGCTTCAAAATGCTGCAGCGCGTTCATTTCTTCAAATACCGTCGCATAGGCACCGAGCGCGGAAGGCGCGTTGAAGCAGCCGGCACAGCCGCAGCTGGCTTCTTTGCGATGACGCGCATGTGGCGCAGAGTCGGTGCCGAGGAACACGCGATCGCAGCCGCTGGCGACCAGCTCGCGCAGTGCTTCCTGGTGGATGCTGCGTTTCAGAATCGGCAGGCAATAAAGGTGAGGACGAATTCCGCCCACCAGCATGTGGTTACGGTTAAACATCAGATGCTGAGGCGTGATAGTCGCGCCAATCAGCGAGTTGCCTTCTTTCACATACTGGGCGGCATCTTTGGTGGTGATATGTTCAAACACCACTTTCAGCTCAGGCAACTGGCGACGCAGCGGCTCCATGACGGTTTCAATAAAGCGCGCTTCGCGATCGAAAATATCGATGTCAGCATGGGTGACTTCGCCGTGCACCAGCAGCGGCATGCCAATTTTCTGCATACGCTCAAGCACCGGCAGAATGGCTGCGGTGCTGGTTACGCCGTGAGCGGAGTTGGTTGTGGCGTTCGCCGGGTAAAGCTTGGCGGCGGTAAACACGCCTGCATTGAACCCGCGTTCGATTTCGTTGGGATCCAGCGTGTCGGTCAGGTAGCAGGTCATCAGCGGCTCAAACTTTTGCCCGGCCGGAACCGCATCAAGGATACGCTGGCGATAAGCGATAGCGGCTTCCACGCTGGTAATAGGGGGCACAAGATTGGGCATGACAATCGCGCGGCCATAGGTCTGGCTGGTGTAAGGCACCACGGTTTTCAGCATCTCACCGTCACGAAGGTGAATATGCCAGTCATCTGGGCGGCGGATTTTTAATACCTGAGGTAATGCGGTCATCAATGTGCTCCGGCGTGAGAGGGAAATCAGTCATCAAGGGCTGGTTTTATGCCGGGCACTAAGGATAAGGGGAAACGTTATCGTTTGCACCCCTTATGTTGCTCATGTTGTACAAAACCCTCAGAGCGCATGAACGGCTCTGAGGGGCAGGGGCTATTCCGTTAACGGAATGATTATCTCACCGGGTTTTACTTCAATGCCTTTGGCATATTTCTTTGCCAGCGACTCGCCGGTGCTGCGGTCTTCACTCAGAATATATGCAGGCTGTTGATTGAAGTAGCTGCGCAGGGACTGGTTAAGGTATGGGATCATGGTCTGCAGTACGGTCTGCATTTTTTGCGGCTCGACCTGAGCGTCAACCACCTCCATTTCCTGCAGGTAGATGGCGCCTTGCTCTTTATTGAACACCGGCAGCGCTTTCAATTTGAGCTTCAGGACGGCTTTCTGGTTACCAAATAGCGACGTCATGTCGAGATTGGCATCGCCGGTCAGGGTGATTTTATTCGGCTCTTCCCGTCCAATCTGGCTGACTAAATGGGTTAACACCACATGAGCTTCAGCCACGCCGGGCAGGCCAATATCCTTCGAGAAGTTATTGTGTTTTTCCAGCGACTGGTTGATTTCCTGTTCGCTCACGCTGTACTGCGTTAACTGGTTGCATCCTGAGAGCAGGCCGCTAAGCATCAATGCTGCGGCAAAAACAATCTTCTTCATAGGCTTCCTCAAAATAGCGGCTCCAATGCCGTGCCTTGCTTTATCAGCATAATGCGGCACGGCGGGAGCGGCTACCGGAAAAAGATGATACGAGAAAATTATCCCTGCCCGCCAGGCTCCAGCATCGTTGGCTCAACGGGTCTAAGGCTAAATTGCCACCACAGGGCGGCAAGGGTGATACAGCCGATAATGCCGAGCATGGCCCAGGGTAATTCCGGCTGCTGCAGGGCTTTACCTGCGTCAAACAGCCAGCCACCGCCGGTGTAACCTAGTGCGCCGCCCAGCGACAGGCCCAAACGGCTGAACCCCATGTAGCTGCCGCGAGCGCGGGCATCCGCCAGCGAGGCGCTGAGCGTTTCCCGGGCAGGCTCAGCGATGATTGAGCCGATGTAGAAGGTACAGATCAGGGCGAAAAGCTGCTGCAGGTTGGAGGCCAGACCAATAGGCATCAGGCTCACCGTCATCAGCACCAGGCCTGCCATTAAGCGTTGCTCCAGGCGGAAACGCCTTTCACTCCAGCGGGCGATAGGGTAGAGCAGCGTCAGCGAAAGCGCGGCTTCAATGGCGTACATCCATTTTACCGCCGACGCGGTACCGGCAATGTCGTTGACCATCAGCGGCAGCATCAGCATGACCTGCACCGCCAGCATGTAATAGCCGGTGAGCGTCAGAACATAGGTGATAAAGCGTTTATCTCGAAACACGCGCCCCATGCCTTCACGCATTGGGGTGCGGATCGTTGAAAGCTTATAGGCGGGCAGCAGCCAGGCATTAAGCGCGGCGCACAGGACAAACATTACGGCACCGACGGCGCATACCAGACGGAAGTCGTACTGCAACAGCCAGCTACCCAGCAGAGCGCCGATCACCGCGCCCGCGCTGTCCTGCATCATCAGGATGGAGAAGAAGCGGCCGCGGTGCTGAGGGCGAACCAGTTTGACGACCAGCGCCGAGCGGGGCGGATCAAACAGTGTTCCGCCAATGGCGGAGAGCAGGCAGGAAAGCCATAGCATCCAGGGTTCCGTGGCGATGCCCATGGTGGCAAAACCTGCGGCCCGCAGCAGCATGCCGGTGACAATCATCGGTTTAGCGCCCAGCCTGTCGGCAATCGCGCCGCCGAAGACGCCGAGCCCCTGCTGGATAAACTGACGCAGACCCAGGGCAATCCCGACCATTAAAGCGGCCCAGCCCAACTGGTCAACGAAGCGAATGGAAATCAAAGGGAAGACAACGAAAAAGCCTAATACCACTAACATGTTATCAAGCAGCAGGAAATATTTACCCAGGCTCCTTGCCTGCGCCACCCGCGACATCTCCCCTCCAGGGAACTTAATTAAACGCGACAAGTCTTTATTCTCGCTTGGCATTCGGGCTTTTAATACCTGATGCAGGACAATATTTTTTTATCGTGCAACGAGTTTGATTCAAGGCTTTCATCGAAAAAAGTGATGTCGCTTCATGTTGTTGTTTTCACACGGCGGTCAGGCGCAGGTATAGTAACAAGATGAGCCTCGTTAACCGGGATGAAGGAGTGGGATAAACATGTTTGGCTACCGCAGTAACGCACCAAAAATTCGCCTGGTGACTGACCGTCTGGTGGTGCGTCTGGTTCATGAGCGAGATGCCTGGCGCCTGGCGGATTACTACACGGAAAATCGCCTGTTTCTGAAGCCCTGGGAACCCGTTCGGGATGAGAGCTACTGCTATCCTTCGGGCTGGCAGGCAAGGCTGGGCATGATAAGTGAAATGCACAAGCAGGGTAGCGCGTACTACTTCGCGCTGCTCGACCCGGAAGAAAAAGAGGTTATCGGCGTCGCCAACTTCTCCAACGTGGTGCGTGGCTCCTTCCATGCCTGCTTTCTCGGGTACTCCATCGGTGAAAAGTGGCAGGGGCAGGGACTAATGTACGAGGCCTTGGCCTGCGCCATTCGCTATATGCAACGTAGCCAAAATGTGCATCGCATTATGGCCAACTATATGCCGCATAATCAGCGCAGCGGCGACCTTCTGGCGCGCCTGGGCTTTGAAAAAGAAGGCTATGCAAAGGATTATTTGCTGATTGACGGCGTATGGCGGGATCACGTTCTCACCGCGCTGGTTAATCAAGACTGGACCCCAGGTCGTGGAGTTTAAAAGATGAAATATCAGTTAACGGCGATTGAAGCCCGCGTTATCGGCAGCCTGCTGGAAAAACAGCTCACTACGCCAGAGCAATATCCGATGTCCGTCAACGGCGTGGTGACCGCCTGTAATCAGAAAACAAACCGTGAACCTGTGATGGAGCTGAAAGAGCATGAAGTCCAGGACTCGCTGGACGGGCTGGTCAAAGGCCATTATTTGCGAACCGTCAGCGGGTTTGGCAACCGCGTGACGAAATACGAGCAGCGTTTTTGCAACTCCGAGTTTGGTCATTTAAAGCTAGCGCCAGCGGAAGTGGCTGTGGTTACGACTTTGCTGCTGCGCGGCGCGCAAACGCCGGGTGAGCTGCGCAGCCGTGCCGGGAGAATGTTTGAGTTCACCGATATGGCGCAGGTAGAAGCGACGCTGGAAGGGCTGGCTGGCCGTGAAGATGGGCCGTTTGTCGTACGTCTGCCGCGTGAGCCGGGTAAACGAGAAAGCCGCTATATGCATCTTTTCAGCGGTGAGGTTGAGGCGTCAGTGTCCCCGGAACAAAGTATCAGCCCGGTTGCAGACGATCTCAGCGCGCGAGTGGCCGCGCTGGAAACTGAAGTCGCCGAACTTAAACAGCGTCTGGATTCCTTGTTGGCGCATTTGGGAGATTAAGGATGACGAAATTACGTATTGGCGTCGTGGGGCTGGGCGGGATCGCGCAGAAAGCCTGGCTTCCGGTTCTGGGGGCATCCGAGGACTGGTCGCTGGTGGGCGCATTTTCACCGACCAAAGCGAAAGCGCTGCCGGTGTGTGAAACCTGGCGTATGCCGTATATCGATTCGCTCAGCAATCTGGCGGCGCAGTGCGATGCTGTTTTTGTGCATAGCGCCACCAGTTCCCACTACGCGGTGGTGAATGATCTGCTCAATGCGGGCGTCAGCGTCTGCGTGGATAAGCCGCTGGCGGAAAACCTGGCTGACGCCGAAAAGCTGGTGGAGCTTGCAGAGCGCAAAAAACGCACCCTGATGGTGGGCTTTAACCGCCGTTTTGCCCCGCGTTACCAGCAGTTAAAGGCAAAGCTGTCTGCCGGGGCATCCTTGCGGATGGACAAACACCGCAGCGACAGCGTCGGCCCGGGGGATCTGCGCTTCACGCTGCTTGATGACTATCTTCACGTCGTGGATACCGCGCTCTGGCTTGGCGGCGGCAGTGCCCAGCTGCAAAGCGGGACGTTGCAAACCAATGAATCAGGGCAAATGCTGTACGCCGAACACCATTTCAGCCAGGGCAACCTGAGCGTGACCACCAGTATGCATCGCCGCGCCGGAAGCCAGCGAGAGTGGGTGCAGGCGGTGACTGACGGCGGGCTGTATGAGGTAACCGACATGCGTCAGTGGCGCGAAGAATGCGGCGCGGGTGTGGTGGAACAGCCCATTCCCGGCTGGCAAACCACGCTGGAACAGCGCGGCTTTGTGGGCTGTGCGCGTCACTTTATCGACTGCGTGGCGAACCAAACTGTCCCGGAAACCTCCGGCGAGCAGGCGCTGCTGGCGCAGCGTGTCGTTGAGAAGCTCTGGCGCGAGGCAATTAGCGAATAAGCTGTAACATATCGCGGTAGCAATTCAGCGCCGTATCGGTAGACTATGCCGACTTGTCATCATCCATGTACGCCTGCATTGCAGGCGTTCATGTTTGTGGAATAACAGAATAAATGAACCTATTAAAATCGCTGGCAGCCGTCAGCTCGATGACCATGTTTTCACGCGTGCTTGGTTTCGCTCGCGACGCCATTGTGGCAAGGGTATTTGGGGCAGGGATGGCGACGGATGCCTTCTTTGTTGCCTTTAAGCTGCCGAACCTGCTGCGCCGAATCTTTGCCGAAGGCGCTTTCTCCCAGGCGTTTGTGCCTATTCTGGCCGAATACAAAAGTAAGCAGGGCGAAGATGCCACGCGCGTCTTTGTCTCATACGTTTCCGGGCTGCTGACGCTTGCGCTGGCGCTGGTCACCGTCCTCGGGATGCTTGCTGCGCCCTGGGTTATTCTGGTCACTGCGCCGGGTTTTGCCGACACGGCGGATAAATTTGCGCTAACGTCGAGCCTGCTGCGCATTACCTTCCCGTACATTTTACTGATTTCGCTGGCGTCGCTGGTCGGGGCAATTCTCAATACCTGGAACCGTTTCTCTGTGCCAGCCTTTGCCCCGACGTTCCTTAATCTCAGCATGATTGGCTTCGCGCTGTTTGCCGCCCCGCACTTTAATCCACCGATTCTGGCGCTTGCCTGGGCGGTAACGGTAGGGGGCGTATTACAGCTGGCCTATCAGCTGCCGCACCTGAAGAAAATTGGCATGCTGGTGCTGCCGCGTATCAGCTTTAAGGATGCGGGCGCAATGCGGGTTATCAAACAGATGGGGCCGGCTATTCTCGGCGTTTCCGTCAGCCAGATTTCACTGATCATCAACACCATCTTTGCTTCGTTCCTGGTGTCCGGATCGGTTTCCTGGATGTATTATGCCGACCGCCTGATGGAGTTTCCGTCTGGGGTTTTAGGCGTGGCGTTAGGCACTATTCTGCTGCCGTCGCTGGCGAAGAGTTTTGCCACCGGCAACCACGATGAATACTCCCGCCTGATGGACTGGGGGCTGCGCCTTTGCTTCCTGCTGGCGCTCCCAAGCGCGGTGGCGCTGGGAATTCTGGCAAAACCGCTGACCGTCTCTTTGTTCCAGTACGGTAAGTTCTCAGCTTTCGATGCCCTGATGACCCAGCGGGCGCTGGTGGCGTATTCGGTCGGCCTGATGGGGCTTATCGTGGTTAAGGTTCTGGCGCCAGGCTTCTATTCCCGGCAGGACATTAAAACCCCGGTTAAAATCGCTATCGTGACGCTGATTTTGACGCAGCTAATGAACCTCGCGTTTATCGGCCCGCTAAAACACGCCGGACTTTCCCTGTCGATTGGTTTGGGGGCCTGTATTAACGCCTCGCTGCTTTACTGGCAGCTGCGTAAGCAGGATATCTTCCAGCCACAGCCCGGCTGGACGGCATTTCTGCTGCGTCTGGTCGCCGCCGTGTTGGTGATGTCTGCGGTACTGATTGGGATAATGTACGTTATGCCTGCGTGGGATCTGGGCAACATGCCTTATCGCCTGCTGCGGCTGATGGCGGTGGTGGTGGCCGGCATCGTCGCTTATTTTGCGACATTGTTGCTGTTGGGCTTCAGGTTGAAAGATTTCGCCCGCCGCACAATTTGATTTTTTCTGGGTGGATGACGGTTTCGTCACGCCGCCCTATTCTTTATATGTTGAAAGGTTAATTAGGTGACAGAGCGATGAGAGGAATAATCACAACCTGGTTCGAAGAGAAGGGCTTCGGATTTATCAAAGATGAAAACGGTGAAAACCGTTATTTCCACGTGATTAAAGTCGCCAACCCGGAACTTATCAAAAAGGACGCGTCGGTGACCTTCGAGCCGGGAACCAATAATAAAGGGCTGTCGGCGTTTGCTGTGAAAGTGGAGCCTGAGAGCAAGCATCTGTTTATTGCGGGCGAGCGGCTTAAAATCACCTCGATCAAATCTTTCGTGGTGTACAGCGAAGAAGAGCCCGCGGACGGGAAGATTGATAAAGAAAATGCGGTGCTGTCGGTTGGGTTGCTGATGAACAGCATTCGCCCGAAGGCAGAGAAAAAAGAAGGGGAAATGCGCACGGTGAAAAAACTGGCCGTGACCACCTTCCAGGGCGAAACACATCTGTTCTCAGAGGATGAGATTGATATTGAGGCGACGGTAAAAGTCTTGAAATCGCTGAAATAAGCAAGCAGCTGGTCAAGGAGAGCGTTGACCAGCTGTTTTCATTGGCGAGGAGAATCAGATCGTGATTTTTTTGCCGCCGCGGCTGCCCTGCGCCGTTGCCTGCCCATCGGCGCCATAGAAGTCCGGTGCCTGATGCGGTTTTAACACGGCAATAGCCTGCTCATTGCGGGCCATCTGGTCTTCCAGCAACCAACCGTTATGCTGATTAATGTCCCGCAGGTGCAGGGTTTTTTGCGTGATCGTCTGCCAGCGCTGGCTAACGTCCAGGCTGGTGACCGCCCCGGCGTTTTGTTCCGCGCGACGCTGTTGTTCCAGGTAATCCAGCGTAGCCAGCAGCGAGCTTTTATCTTCAGTTATACGTTGCAGCGCATTGCTGTTTATCTGGCCTGCGGAAAGCTGCAGCTGTTCAGCGTCCATCACCTCTTTCAGTGAATTCAGCACTGCGGTCATTTGGTCCAGCACTTCTAACAGACGACTCACCGTTATTTACTCGACAAATAGCTTTGGGCTTCCTGGATCAGCGCGTCGGCGATCTTGCCGGTATCCATCTTCAGGTCGCCGTTACGAATGGCCGTCTTCAGCGCTTCAACGCGTTCCATGTTGATATCGCCGGTGCCGGGCTGCATCAGTTTGGCCTGCGCATCACTCAGCTTTACGCTGGTGCTGTTGGCGGTAGTGGATTTTTCAAGACGGCTTTTCAGCGTCTGTGGATCGCTGGTTTCACGTGGTTGAACAGTGCTTACCGGTTTCAGTGGCGACGTGCGATCAATGCTCATTGTTCTCTCCTCATCGAGGGGCTCGCGGCGTAAGAGCCAGTCAGTATCATTTGTTGATAGTACTATCGGCAGTCGCCGCGGAATCTTTAAAAAGATTATAGATTAATCAGAATATTCCCATCAGCATCCACCGTCCCGCTCACCACCTGCCCTGAGGACATGCGAACGCGGGCATTTTGCGCGACGGCGGCGTTATTCAACGCTTTGCCTTCTCCGTTGACGCTAAAGCCTTCGCCGGAGGCAATCACCTGAACCTGCTGACCGGCTTTTACTCGCCAGGCCTGGCGTACCATCGTCTGAATCACCGGCTGCCCGGGGGCAATATCCCGAAGTGAAACGGCGTCCGTCGCCTGGCCGAGATCCAGCATAGTCCGTGGCGGCAGTTGGTCAAGGCGCCCCTGGGTTAACTGCACGCTACTGGCATCGATCCTTGCACCACGGGAAATAGGGCGGCTGGCAACCACATACTGGCCCGTGGCAATCACCTGAACCTGGATAAACCGTTTGTCGCTGCCGCAGCGGGCCATGACGCTAACGTTGCCCCACAGTTTGGCATTGCCGGGCGTTGAGAATTCTGGCTGAGGGCAGGCTGGAAGCTGAGCCTCTGGCGTTTTCACCTTGACGCTGACGTCATCGCTGATCCCCGCCAGTCGCTGTTGAAAATACTCAGTCAGCGGCTGATCGAGTGCGCTCGCCATAGCCAACTGACCGAACAGCAAACTGGCTATACCGCTCAAGATTTTCAGACTTCTCATCGCGCTTCTCCGTATTCAGATTGCGGTGATTTTAACCGCGAGTCGTTTTGATCAAGGCGATAAATAGCGACGTATTTTGCGTTTATTCCACCCATCGCGTACGCGTAAGGGGATTTAAGCTTTCGGACGATTCCTAATTCTATGGACCATGGAGGAAGCATGCTCGATAAACTGGACGCCGCACTGCGATTTCAGCAAGAAGCGCTTAATTTGCGTGCTCAGCGCCAAGAGATTCTGGCCGCGAATATCGCCAATGCCGACACGCCGGGCTTTCAGGCGCGCGATATCGACTTTGCCAGTGAAATGAAAAAAGTGATGGAGCGCGGACGCGTTGAAGGAGGCGGCATGTCTCTGGCGCTCACTTCGGCACGCCATATCCCGGCAGAAACCCACTCCACTCCGTCGCTCGATCTCCTTTACCGCGTACCTGACCAGCCCGCCATGGACGGTAACACCGTCGATATGGACCGTGAACGTACGCAGTTTGCCGATAACAGCCTGAATTACCAAACAAACCTCACGGTGCTTGGCGGGCAAATCAAAAGCATGATGTCGGTGCTACAGGGATAATCGATGGCCTTACTCAATATTTTCGACATCGCCGGTTCGGCTATGACGGCCCAGTCCAAACGCATGAACGTGGCAGCAAGTAACCTCGCCAATGCCGACAGCGTCACCGGACCAGACGGTCAGCCTTACCGCGCAAAACAGGTCGTTTTCCAGGTGGATGCAGCCCCTGGCGCGGCGACCGGTGGCGTTAAAGTGACCAAAGTGATTGAGAGCGATGCGCCGGACAAGCTGGTTTTCCAGCCGGGTAACCCGCTTGCGGACGCGCGCGGCTACGTGCGTATGCCAAACGTTGATGTGGTCGGGGAGATGGTCAACAGCATGTCCGCCTCCCGTAGCTATCAGGCCAACGTCGAAGTGCTCAACACCGTGAAGGGCATGATGATGAAAACGCTCACTCTCGGTCAGTAACAGGAGCCTATATGTCCATTGCAGTCAAAGTGAACGATCCGACTAACAATGTTGATCCTACGGCTGGTGCATCGAAAAACAGCCTGACCGGCAACAGCGCCGCAGACCTGCAGGGGAGTTTTCTGACCCTGCTGGTGGCGCAGTTAAAAAACCAGGATCCGACCAACCCGATGCAGAACAACGAACTGACCACGCAGCTGGCGCAGATCAGTACCGTTAGCGGCATCGAAAAACTTAACACCACGCTGGGTTCCGTCTCCGGCCAGATCAACCAGAACCAGTCTCTGCAGGCCAGCGCCCTGATTGGCCATGGCGTCATGATCCCGGGCAACAAAATCCTGGCGGGGACCGATTCAAAAACCAACACCATCAGCACCACGCCGTTTGGCGTCGAGCTGCAGCAGGCGGCGGACAAAGTCACGGCCACCATCTCCGATAAAGACGGCAAAGTGGTGCGTACTATCGAGATTGGTGGACTGAGTGCCGGGGTGCATACCTTTACCTGGGACGGCAGCGCCAACGACGGCACCAACGTGCCGGACGGCTCTTATACCGTGGCGATCAACGCCACGAATGGCGGGACACAGCTGGTGGCTCAGCCGCTGGGCTTCGCTATGGTGAGCGGTGTTATCAACGGCAAAGATGGCCTCAAACTGGATCTCGGGACCTACGGTTCTACGACCCTCGATGCAATCAGGCAAATTATTTAAGCCTATAACCTAAGCAGGAGTAAGACATGGCGTTTTCTCAAGCGGTCAGCGGCTTAAATGCTGCGGCCACCAACCTGGACGTGATTGGTAACAACATTGCCAACTCCGCCACCTATGGTTTTAAATCAGGTTCGGTCTCTTTTGCCGATATGTTCGCAGGCTCTAAAGTGGGTCTGGGCGTTAAAGTCGCGGGCGTGACCCAGAACTTTGGCGACGGGACTACCACCGGGACCGGTCGTGGCCTGGACGTCGCTATCAGCCAGAACGGCTTCTTCCGCCTGGTAGACAGCTCCGGCTCGGTATTTTATAGCCGTAACGGCCAGTTCAAGCTGGATGAAAACCGTAACCTGGTGAACATGCAGGGCCTGCAGCTGACCGGTTACCCGGCAACCGGCACACCGCCAACCATTCAACAGGGCGCCAACCCGGTAGGCTTGTCGATCCCGAACACGCTGATGCCGGCGAAGACCACCACCACTGCGTCCCAGCAGATCAACCTGAACTCTACCGATAAGATCCCGACCGTAACGCCGTTCGATCCTACCAATGCGAACAGCTACAACAAGAAGGGCACGGTCACCGTTTATGACAGCCAGGGTAACGCCCATGGTATGGATGTTTACTACGTTAAGAGCGCGGATAACGCCTGGCAGGTTTACACCAAAGACTCTTCCGTAGCGGGTTCTACGGCAACGTCCGCCGGGTTTATGCGTTTCGACAACAACGGCAACCTGCAGGGGATTACTGCCAATGCCGCCGATCCGATTCCAAACCCGAACACGCTGCCAACCAGCATCAACGTGACCACCGGCGTCACCAACGGCGCGACACCTGCGACCTTCGCGCTGAGCTTCCAGAACTCCATGCAGCAGAACACCGGGTCTAACAACATCGTGGCGACCAACCAGAACGGCTACAAGCCGGGTGACCTGACGTCTTATCAGATTAACGACGATGGCACCGTGGTCGGGAACTACTCCAACGAGCAGACCCAGCTTCTGGGGCAAATCGTGCTGTCCAACTTTGCGAACCCTGAAGGTTTGCAGTCCCAGGGCGATAACGTCTGGACCGCAAGCAACTCTTCCGGTGTTGCGTTGCTGGGCCTGGCGGGCACCGGTAACTTCGGAACCCTGACCAGCGGCGCGCTGGAGTCTTCGAACGTGGATCTGAGTAAAGAACTGGTCAACATGATCGTCGCGCAGCGTAACTATCAGTCGAACGCGCAGACCATCAAAACCCAGGACCAGATCCTCAACACCCTGGTTAACCTGCGCTAAGCGCCTGAAGGGACGGCTTAATGGATCATGCAATCTACACCGCCATGGGCGCTGCCAGCCAGACGCTGAATCAACAGTCAGTCACGGCGAGCAACATGGCGAACGCTTCCACACCGGGCTTCCGCGCGCAGCTTAATGCTTTGCGTGCTGTCCCGGTGGAAGGGCTTTCTCTGCCAACTCGTACCCTGGTGATTGCCTCAACGCCAGGGGCTGATATGACGCCTGGTCAGCTGGACTACACCTCGCGCCCGATGGACGTTGCTATGCAGCAGGATGGCTGGCTGGCGGTGCAGACGCAGGACGGCGGAGAAGGCTATACCCGCAACGGTAACATTCAGGTCAGCCCTGCCGGTCAGTTGACCATTGGTGGCCGGCCCGTTATCGGTGAAGGTGGCCCGATTGCGGTGCCGGAAGGTTCGCAGCTTACCATCGCCGCGGACGGAACTATCTCCGCGCTGAACCCGGGCGACCCGCCAAATACCGTGGCGCCGATTGGCCGACTGAAGCTGGTGAAAGCCACGCAGCAGGAGGTGGTGCGCGGGGATGACGGGCTGTTTCGTTTGACCCCCGCCGCCCAGGCGACACGCGGTGCCATCGCGCAGGCCGACCCAACGATTAAGGTGATGTCCGGCGTACTGGAAGGCAGCAACGTCAAACCGGCAGAGGCGATGGCGGATATGATCGCCAACGCCCGTCGTTTTGAGATGCAGATGAAAGTTATCGCCAACGTTGATGAAAACGAACAGCGCGCTAACACGCTGCTGCAAATGACCTAACGCCCGGCTTACTTATTACAGGATTCAAACATGATCAATTCTTTATGGATCGCCAAAACGGGCCTTGATGCACAGCAAACCAATATGGATGTGATTGCCAACAACCTGGCAAACGTCTCCACCAATGGTTTCAAGCGTCAACGCGCCGTGTTTGAAGATTTGCTTTATCAAACCATTCGCCAGCCGGGGGCTCAGTCTTCTGAGCAGACGACGCTGCCGTCCGGTTTACAGATCGGGACCGGCGTTCGTCCGGTGGCCACCGAGCGTCTGCACAGCCAGGGCAACCTGTCTAAAACGGACAACAGCAAAGATGTGGCCATCAAAGGCGAAGGTTTCTTCCAGGTTCTGCTGCCGGACGGTACCGCCGCCTATACGCGCGACGGTTCTTTCCAGGTTGACCAAAATGGACAGCTGGTGACGGCGGGCGGTTTCCAGGTGCAGCCTGCGATTACCGTACCGGCAAACGCGCTGAGCTTGACTATCGGGCGTGACGGTGTGGTGAGCGCAACTCTGCAAGGGCAGACCGCGCCGGTGCAGGTAGGGCAGCTGAACCTGACGACCTTTATGAACGATACCGGCCTGGAAAGTATTGGTGAAAACCTTTACACCGAAACGCAGGCATCCGGTGCGCCAAACGATTCCACGCCGGGATTGAACGGCGCAGGTCTGCTCTACCAGGGCTATGTTGAGACCTCAAACGTAAACGTTGCTGAAGAGCTGGTAAACATGATCCAGGTTCAGCGCGCTTACGAAATCAACAGCAAAGCGGTCAGCACCACCGACCAGATGCTGCAAAAACTGACGCAAATGTAAGGCGTTTGCCGACGCGTGAAAGCGCGTCGGCTGCCGTGACCTGAAGATGAAAGCAATGCAAAACCCAATGGTGCTCCGTCCTGTTCTCCTGAGTCTGGTGTTTGCCGTAAGCGGCTGCGCCTTAGTGCCTAGTAAACCGCTGGTTGAAGGGGCCACGACCGCGCAGCCGGTGCCTGGTCCTTCGCCAACGATTAACGGATCAATATTCCAGACCGCACAGCCGATGAACTACGGCTATCAGCCGCTGTTTGAAGACCGTCGTCCACGTAATATCGGCGATACTCTGACCATCCAGCTTCAGGAAAACGTCAGCGCCAGTAAGAGCTCCTCGGCGAACGCCAGCCGCGATGGAAAATCGGCCCTCGGCTTCGACACGGTCCCGACTTTTGCTTCGGGGCTATTGGGAGGAGGGAAAGCTGACCTGAGCGCTTCCGGCAGCAATGGCTTTAACGGTAAAGGCGGCGCCAACGCCAGCAACACCTTCAGCGGCACGCTGACGGTGACGGTCGATCAGGTGCTGGCCAACGGAAACCTGCACGTCGTAGGTGAGAAACAGATTGCCATCAACCAGGGGACGGAGTTTATCCGCTTCTCTGGCGTAGTGAACCCGCGCACCATCAGCGGCAGCAACACCGTTGCGTCGACCCAGGTGGCGGATGCCCGAATTGAGTATGTCGGTAACGGCTACATTAATGAAGCGCAGAATATGGGCTGGCTGCAGCGCTTCTTCCTTAACGTATCGCCGATGTAAGCGAGGGTACCATGGTGAAATATTTATTCGGGTTGGTTGTGCTGCTGACAGCGGCTTATGCATCAGCTGACCGCATTCGCGATCTGACCACCGTGCAGGGCGTGCGTGAAAACTCCCTGATTGGCTATGGCCTGGTGGTTGGGCTGGACGGCACCGGTGACCAGACGACGCAAACGCCGTTTACCACCCAAAGCCTGAACAACATGCTTTCCCAACTGGGTATTACCGTACCGACCGGCACCAATATGCAGCTGAAAAACGTGGCAGCGGTGATGGTGACGGCAAAATACCCGGCGTTCGCGCGAGCAGGGCAAAACATTGATGTTGTTGTTTCGTCCATGGGTAATGCGAAGAGCCTACGCGGCGGGACTCTCTTAATGACGCCGCTCAAAGGCGTGGATAATCAGGTTTATGCCCTGGCGCAGGGTAACGTGCTGGTGGGCGGTGCGGGCGCTGCTGCCGGTGGCAGCAGCGTGCAGGTGAACCAGCTTAACGGCGGGCGTATCACCGGCGGCGCGGTCGTAGAGCGTGAGCTGGCCGGGACTTTCGGCAACGGCAACACCCTCAACCTGCAGCTTAACGATGATGACTTCAGCCTGGCCCAGCGGATCACCGACACCATTAACCGCTCCCGTGGCTTCGGCAGCGCAACAGCGCTGGATGGCCGTACGATCCAGATCCGCGTGCCAAGCGGCGGTAGCTCTCAGGTTCGTCTGCTGGCGGATATCCAAAACCTTGAAGTGAGTATGCCGGTGCAGGATGCGCGCGTGGTGATCAACTCTCGCACGGGTTCCGTGGTGATGAACCGCGAAGTGACGCTGGATAACTGCGCCGTTGCGCAGGGGAACCTGTCGGTGACCGTAAATCGTCAGAATCAGGTCAGCCAGCCGAATACGCCATTTGGCGGCGGCCAGACCGTGGTGACGCCGCAAACGCAGATCGACCTACGTCAGAGCGGTGGCTCGGTACAGCGCGTTAATTCCAGCGCCAACCTGAATAATGTCGTCCGTGCGTTAAATGCGCTGGGGGCCACGCCTATCGATCTGATGTCTATCCTGCAATCCATGCAAAGCGCAGGCTGCCTGCGTGCAAAACTGGAAATCATCTAATGCTGACTGACGCCCGTTCACTTGCCAATGCCGCGTTTGACGCCAACTCGCTCAATGATTTAAAGGCGAAGGCCGGACAAGATCCTAAGGGCAACCTGAAAGAGGTGGCTCATCAGGTGGAAGGGATGTTCGTGCAGATGATGCTGAAAAGCATGCGTGAGGCGCTGCCGAAAGACGGTCTGTTCAGCAGCGAGTCCACGCGGATGTACACCAGCATGTATGACCAGCAGATAGCCCAACAACTGAGTGCGAAAGGGCTGGGGCTGGCGGATGCGATGGTTAAGCAAATGAGTAACGAGCAGGTCGAGCCATCGGAAACGGCAGGTCAGGTACCGATGAAACTCGACCCGCAAACGGTCACCAGCTACCAGAACCAGACGCTAACGCAAATGGTGCGTCAGGCCGTGCCTCGCGCGCCTTCTAATGAAGAGCCGATGAGCGGAGACAGCAAAGACTTCCTGGCGCAGCTTTCGCTGCCGGCGCGTCTGGCCAGTGAGGCCAGCGGCATTCCGCACCACCTGATTCTGGCGCAGGCCGCGCTGGAGTCCGGCTGGGGCCAGCGTCAGATCCGCACCGAAAAAGGGGAACCGAGCTTCAACCTGTTCGGCGTTAAGGCAACGCCGGGCTGGAAAGGGGCGACGACGGAAATCACCACCACCGAATTTGAAAACGGTGAGGCGAAGAAGGTGAAAGCGAAGTTCCGCGTTTACAGCTCTTACCTGGAAGCGCTTTCTGACTACGTTGGCTTGCTGACGAAAAACCCGCGCTATGCTGCCGTGACGAATGCGTCTTCAGCAGAGCAGGGTGCTCAGGCGCTGCAAAACGCCGGTTATGCCACGGATCCAAACTACGCACGTAAGTTGACCGGCATGATCCAGCAGCTGAAAGCCATGAGCGACAAGGTTTCCAAAGCCTACAGCACTGATTTGTCGAATTTGTTCTGAAGAGACTCAAGTCCCGTGGCCTGCTGCCGATAATAGGTAGCAGAACCTTTGACCACACGCTATCAAGGAACCTTCATGTCCAATAGCCTGATTAACAGCGCCATGAGTGGCCTGAGTGCTGCCCAGGCGGCATTAAGCACCGTCGGCAATAACATTTCGAACTATAACGTAAGCGGTTATACCCGCCAGACGACGATTCTGTCCCAGTCAAAAAGCACCCTGACCGGCGGCGGCTATATTGGCAATGGCGTGTATGTCAACGGCGTGCAGCGTGAGTACGACTCCTTTATCACTAACCAGCTGCGTGCGGCCCAGACGCAAAGCAGCGGGCTGACAACCCAGTATCAGCAGATGTCAAAAATCGACAACATTCTGTCCGGGACGACCAACTCGCTGTCAAAAACCATGCAGGATTTCTTCTCCGGCCTGCAGACGCTGACCAGTAATGCTCAGGATCCTGCGGCTCGTCAGGCGCTGCTGGGCAAAGCGGATGGTCTGGTAAACCAGTTTAAGGTCACCGACCAGTACCTGCGCGATCAGGACAAGCAGGTTAACCTGTCGATCAGCAGCAGCGTGGACCAAATCAACACCTACGCTAAGCAAATTGCGAATCTGAACGACCAGATCTCACGCCTGAAAGGTGTGGGCGCGGGTTCAGCGCCAAATGACCTGCTGGATCAGCGCGATCAGCTCGTTAGCCAGCTAAACCAAATTGTTGGCGTAGACGTCAGCGTGCAGGATGGTGGTACGTACAACGTATCAATCGGCAATGGTATTAGCCTGGTGCAGGGCGACACGGCTAACCAACTGGCGGCGGTTAACTCCAGCGCCGATCCTTCCCGTACGACAGTCGCTTTTGTCGATCCGATTGCCGGTAAAGTGGAAATTCCAGAAAGCCAGCTGAATACAGGTTCTCTGGGTGGGCTGTTTACCTTCCGTACTCAGGATTTGGACAGCGCTCGTAACCGTCTGGGCCAGATGGCTCAGGCCTTTGCGACGGCCATGAACAGCCAGCACACCCAGGGCTATGATGCCAACGGCGACAAAGGCACCAACCTGTTTACCGTCGGTGGCCCAACAGTCCTGAGCAACAGCCGCAATACCAGCGGCACGCAGCTCACCGCGACCACCACCGACAGCAAGCAGATTCAGGCCAGTGATTATAAGGTTGAGTTTGTGGGCGGAAACTGGAAAGTGACCCGTCTGTCGGACAACGCCAACATTAACCCCGGCGCGACAACGGACGCAAGCGGCAACGTCAGCCTGAACTTTGACGGGCTGAAAGTTGGCGTGAGCGGCACGCCTGCCAACAACGAGAGCTTTACCGTTAAACCGGTATCCGACGCGGTAGTGAACATGAGTCTGGCCGTGAAAGATGAGTCGAAACTGGCGCTGGCAAGCGATCCTACCGCCGGCAAGAGCGATAACCGTAACGCTCAGGCCATGTTGGATCTGCAGAACTCTAAGCAGGTCGAAGGCAACAAGTCGTTCAACGATGCGTATGCCACTCTGGTCAGCGACGTGGGTAACAAAACGGCAAGCCTGAAAGTGACTAGTACGACTCAGGGGAATGTGGTGACGCAGCTCACCAAGCAGCAGCAATCTATCTCGGGGGTTAGCCTCGATGAAGAGTATGGCAACCTGCAGCGTTACCAGCAGTACTATATGGCTAACGCCCAGGTCCTTCAGACTGCATCATCGTTGTTTGATGCGTTGCTGAACATTCGCTAACGGGAGCCAGCGTCATGCGTATCAGTACCCAAATGTTATATGACCAGAACATGCGCGGCATTAGCGACGCGCAGAGTTTATGGCTGAGTTATGGCGAGCAGATGAGCACCGGTAACCGCGTTAACCGGCCATCAGACGATCCTGTTGCAGCGTCTCAGGCGGTGGTGCTTTCCCAGGCTCAGTCGATGAACGACCAGTACAAACTGGCGCGTACCTTTGCGACGCAGAAGGTTTCGCTGGAAGAGAGCGTTTTGCAGCAAACGGTCTCTTCAATACAAAGTGCCCAGGAGAAAGTTGTTTATGCTGCCAGCAGCGGAACGTTGAGTGATGACGACCGTGCCTCGCTGGCAACCGATCTCGAAGGTATTCGCAACCAAATACTGAACCTGGCGAACAGTACCGACGGGAACGGTCGTTATATTTTTGCCGGTTATAAAACTGAAGCAGCACCGTTCACCGGTGGGGCAGGTAGCATCACCTATCAGGGCGGAACGCTCCCGATTACCCAACAGGTTGATACCTCCCGAACCATGACAATTGGGCATACCGGCAATGATGTTTTCAATCGCATCTCAAGTAACGCCACGCCGGAGCCCGATGGCTCGCCGAGCGAGACCAACATCTTTAATATGCTGGACTCTGCTATCGCGGCCTTGAAAACGCCAACGACCGGGTTGGACGACGCAGGTAAGAAAGCCCTTGATGCGGCCGTCGCGAAAACAAACCGTGGGCTGAGCAATGCCCTGAGCAATGTGTCCACCGTGCGCGCTGAGTTAGGTACCCAGCTTAATGAGCTGAGCAAGCTGGATGACCTCGGTAATGAAAGAGCGCTGGCGCAAACTGACCAGATGAGTCAGCTGGTCGGCGCCGACTGGACGGCAACTGTCTCTAACTATGTTCAGCAGCAGGCTGCGCTACAGGCTTCTTATAAAGTCTTCACCGATTTGCAAGGCATGTCACTGTTCCAGCTTAACAGCCGATAGCCTTCAACGTTTTGGGCGCGTGATGAAACTGAACGCGCTTTATATGCCCGCTTCCGCACCCCGGAGCGGGCTTTTTTTTGTGCATTTCACCAGCCGCAAACTTCGTGTTCATCTTCCGTGTCATAAGCGCGGACGGTGTTGACCAGCTCTTTGACCACTTCGGCAGCGACGTCCGGGATCAGCAGCGTCATTGGCGTTTCGGTCTCATAATCGACCGAGACGCCGTTACTGTTGTTGGTGACGCTGACGGTATAAGTTGCTTTGCCCATCATGATTACCTCTGGCTGTTGACCACTTTACCCAGGCCGTTGCCTTCCAGTTTTGCTTCAGGAGAGGCGAAGAAGTCGATATTGAAATAAGTGTCGTCGGTCAGCAACTCAATGCGGTGCCACTTCTGCGGCGGAGAAATGGCAAAGGCGCCTGCCTCAATAACGATTTCCACGTCAGGTGTTGTTGAATCGGCGTCGGGAAAACCAAAATATTTCACTGCGCCCTGCATCACTGAGAGGCGGCCAAAGACGCCCGCTTTGGTGTTGTGGTGGGTAAATAAAGCGGCAGGGGCGGTCTCTTTAGTCCAGAACGGCGTGGCGCGGGTATGTAGATAGTTTTTGGGAATAGTCAGCATAATTAGATTCCTTCTGTCATGACATGGAGCGGAGCACTTCCGGGGCGACAAAAAAGTCGATGTTAAAGACGGCGTCGTCGGTGAGCAGCTCGAGGTGATGCCATTTCTCTGGCGGGAATACGCCGAAGTGACCTGCTTCAACAATCAGTTCTGTTTCTGGCTCTGGCGAGGTGGCATCGGCATAGCCCAGGTAGCGAACCTTCCCTTGCATGACGCTCAGGCGAGGGTACACGCCGGGGCGCGTATCTTTATCGAGATGTCGCTGAAACAGGCCCGCGGGGGCGGAGTTTTTATCCCAGAAGGGAGAAGAGCGGGTGTGAATGCAGTTCTGCGGTACAGGGAGCATAGTGCGTTTCTCCTCAATAAGTTCTGCAAGCATTACATCATACAATTAGCCACAGCGTTTATCATAAAGTGCATTTTAAATGCATCTTATTGGTTGGCGATTGTTTCGCTTATCGATCAGACTGGGGAAATAAAAAAGCCGGTCAGGTGACCGGCTTTTGACTTAGCGCTGAAGATTACTCCACGCTTTGTGGGCGAGTGGCTGGCGCTGTAGCCTGGTGGCTGGCGCTGTGCCCGCCGGCAGAGCCTTTCCCGCTGAAGCCGAAGTCCGGGCGAACCCAGTCGCTTTGGCGAGGCGCTTCAGGCGTGTATTCCGGAGCCGGAGCGCGGGTCATTGGCGCCGTGGCGTGCTTAGCGGCAACAGAAGATTCGGTGTTAACCTCCGGCGTCACAGGCGCTGCTTCAACCACAGGCGCTGCTTCCACAACAGGTTTTACCTCTTCAACTACTGCAACCGGCGCTTCTTCAACCGCTGGAGCCTCTTCAATCGCTGGAGCCTCTTCAACCGCTGGAGCCTCTTCAACCGCTGGAGCTTCTTCAATCGCTGGAGCTTCTGCCGCTACCGGCGCTGGTTCGCTGACTTCTGCGATCGCCTGAGCAGTTTCTTCCTCTGCAGGCGAAACCTGTGCCACGATCTCTGCGACAGGCGCTTCATCCACTTCGGCAACCGGCTCCGACTGTTCAGCCACCGGTGCTTCAATCACTTCTGGATGAGCTGTTTCCACCACGGCAGGTTCAATAACGGTTTCCACCGCTTTCACCGGCTCGATGACCAGGCCGTCTTCAACAGGGGCTTCTACTGCTGCAGCCTCAGCGACGTTAACGTGCTGAACGTCTTCGTGAGCCTGGAACGCCTCTTCCTGAGCAAGCTGATCGTGTGGACGGGCAACAGGGTAGGTGATGAACACTTTCCCGGATGCCAGCTCTGGAGAGGCGCATGCTGCTGCCAGTGGCATCGGGGATACCGCCGGGTAACGCTCATCACGATAGCGACGACGGCGCTGGCCGCTGACACGCAGGTGACGAGGAGAGCGACGTGAACGACGCGGCATACCGGCAGTATCGCGGTTTTCACCGTTATCATCCTGCTGTTCTGCATTTACCGGCGCTTCTACAACCGCAGGCAGTGCAATCGGTGCCTGCTCGGTGCTGGCCTGTACAACCTGAGTTTCTTCTACTGCAGGAACATCGGCAGATTCAAAGCGAACTTTCTGGTTCAGCTGGCGCGGTTTACGGCGCTGCATAACCTGAGTGCGTTCTTCCCGCTCGGCATCCTGCTCGACAACATTGTCCTGCTGCAGTGCTTTGACTTCCTGCTGTGCCTGACGTTTTTCATCAGAGCGACGGCGGTTACGCTCGCGACGTGGCTGTTGCTCGTCACGGGACTTCTGCTGTTTTTCAGCATCGTCAACGGCAGCAACAACGTTCTGGCGTGATTCACGAACTTCCGCATTTTGCTGTTGACCGTTACGACGGTTGCGACGATTGTCGTCACGACCTTCACGCGGTTCGCGAGCTTCACGGGCTTCATTGTTGCGGTCATCGCGGCTGTTGCGATTGTCACGGTTGTCGCGATCGCGGTTGTTACGGTCCCCACGGTCATTGCGATCGCCACGATCGCGGCGGTTGTTCTGACGGCGGTTATTGTTACGTCGATCCTGACGCTTATTTTCAGCGTCGGTCGCTTTCTCTTCCTTCACTTCTTTCACTTCAGCGGCAGAGGTGTCGCCGGCGAAGAGTTTTTTCAGTGCAGAGAAGAAGCGGCTAACCAGGCCCGGCTGTGCAGCGGCATCAGCTTTTGGCTGAGCGGCTGGTTTTGCGGCGACAACAGCAGGTTTCTCCGCCGTGGTTTCCTGTGGCGCAGGTGGCACCTCTGGCATGACAAAGGTGGCCAGTGCAGGCTGCTCAGGGCGCTTACGCTCGGTGTACTCTTCGTCAGACGGCACCGCCATCTCTTCTTCATGCAGCTTAGGCAGCATGTAGCTCAGCGTCTGGGTTTCTTCGCCTTTACGCACGCGCAGTACGGAGTAGTGCGGGGTTTCCATCTGATCGTTTGGCACGATAATCGCGCGCACGCCGCCCTGGCGTTTCTCAATGGCGCTTACTGCATCACGTTTTTCGTTCAGCAGGTAAGAGGCGATTGGCACAGGAACAATGGCGTGAACTTCTTTGGTGTTCTCCTTCAGCGCTTCTTCTTCAATCAGACGCAGAATGGAGAGCGACAGGGATTCGTTATCGCGAATGGTGCCGGTACCGCTACAGCGAGGGCAGACGTGGTGGCTGGACTCGCCAAGAGAAGGGCTCAGACGCTGACGCGACATTTCCAGCAGGCCGAAACGTGAGATATGGCTGATCTGGATGCGGGCTCTGTCTTGACGCACGGCTTCACGCAGGCGGTTTTCAACCGCGCGCTGGTGGCGAACCGGCGTCATATCGATGAAGTCGATAACGATCAGGCCGCCGAGATCACGCAGGCGCAGCTGACGGGCAATTTCATCGGCCGCCTCAAGGTTAGTGTTGAAAGCGGTTTCTTCGATGTCGCCGCCGCGGGTTGCACGCGCGGAGTTGATGTCGATGGCGGTCAAGGCCTCGGTAGTATCAATAACGATAGAACCGCCGGACGGCAGACGGACTTCGCGCTGGAAGGCGGACTCAATCTGCGACTCAATCTGGTAGTGGCTGAACAGCGGAATTTCACCGGTGTAGAGCTTAATTTTGCTGCTGAAATCCGGGCGACCCAGAGCAGCGATGTGCTGGCGAGCCAGCTCAAGCACTTTCGGGTTGTCTATCAGGATTTCGCCGATGTCCTGGCGCAGGTAGTCGCGGAAGGCGCGAACAATAACGTTGCTCTCCTGGTGAATCAGGAAAGGAGCAGGGCGGTTTTCAGCGGCTTTCTGAATGGCTTCCCAGTGCTTCAGGCGGAAGCTCAGATCCCACTGCAGCGCTTCTGCAGATTTGCCCACACCCGCGGTACGTACGATAAGACCCATACCGTCCGGCAGTTCAAGGGAAGAAAGCGCTTCTTTTAATTCGGTACGGTCATCACCTTCGATACGACGAGAAATGCCGCCGGCGCGAGGGTTGTTTGGCATCAGAACCAGATAGCTGCCTGCAAGGCTGATAAAGGTGGTTAAGGCTGCGCCTTTGTTACCGCGTTCTTCTTTATCAATCTGGACGATCACTTCCTGGCCTTCGCGCAGAACATCTTTAATGTTTGGGCGACCGTGGGAAGCGTAGTTCGAAGGGAAGTATTCGCGAGCGATCTCTTTCAGAGGGAGGAAACCGTGTCTTTCTGCGCCATAATCAACAAACGCCGCTTCCAGACTTGGTTCAATACGGGTGATTTTGCCTTTATAGATGTTTGCTTTTTTCTGTTCGTGCCCTGGGCTTTCAATATCCAGATCGTACAGACGTTGCCCATCTACAAGGGCGACACGCAACTCTTCTTGCTGAGTTGCGTTAATTAACATTCTTTTCATCGTAACTTACTCATTATTCTTACATTGGCGACAGAGCTGCGGGCATGGTGACGCTAACCGGGAGTGAACCGATGGCCTCGTGACTAAACGCGTGTCGCCAACCTCACGGTTGTCGTTTGCTGAGAGGCGCAAAGTGTCGGTTGCCTGTATTTCATACGGAAATACAGCGCAATTATCGTGGGAATAACCTTAGAATATTTCTTAAGAGTTGATTCCATATTACCGGTCAGGCTGCAACCCGCAGCCCGCTAACTGCCTGAAAGTACAATACGTCTTACGCCATTGCTGCGTGGATGGACGTTCAGGCAAAATGGGTATTCCGCAAACTTTCTTGTTCTAACAAGATTCAACACGGAAAACCGCAACATTATTCCACTGCTAACCTTGTTATAGCAAGATGACTTTTGCTATTAGCGCCCTGTTTCTTACAGTTTTTTAACCGCTATTTTAACCTCGCCACAAAGGGGATGAAAAAAGGCGGTCTGGACGGTTTAAAACAGAACAGATTGTCAGTTAAGCACATAAAAATGAGTGGCGCTATGCGCCAGGGCTATTTAGAATCGCCGACCATGAAAACAGAGACTCCATCAGTAAAAATCGTTGCAATTTCCGCCGATGAGGCCGGGCAGCGTATCGACAACTTTTTGCTCGCCCGCCTGAAAGGCGTGCCAAAAAGCATGATTTATCGCATCGTGCGCAAAGGTGAAGTGCGGGTAAATAAAAAACGCATCAAGCCAGAGTACAAACTTGAAGCAGGCGATGAAGTGCGCATTCCGCCGGTGCGCGTTGCCGAGCGTGAGGAAGAAGCCGTTTCTCCGCATTTGCAAAAAGTCGCTGCGCTGACCGATGTCATTCTTTATGAAGACGACCACATTCTGGTGCTAAACAAGCCTTCCGGTACTGCGGTACACGGCGGTAGCGGCTTGAGCTTCGGGGTGATTGAAGGGCTGCGCGCCCTGCGCCCGGAAGCGCGCTTCCTTGAGCTTGTACATCGCCTTGACCGCGATACGTCCGGCGTTCTGCTGGTCGCTAAAAAACGCTCTGCGCTGCGCTCGCTTCATGAACAACTGCGCGATAAAGGCATGCAGAAGGATTACCTTGCGCTGGTGCGCGGGCAATGGCAGTCGCACGTAAAAGTCGTACAGGCGCCGCTGTTGAAAAATATCCTGCAAAGCGGGGAGCGCATCGTGAGAGTGAATAGTGAAGGCAAGCCTTCTGAGACTCACTTCAAGGTGGAAGAGCGCTACGAATTTGCGACGCTGGTTCGCTGCAGTCCGGTTACCGGGCGCACGCACCAAATTCGTGTGCATACTCTCCACGCGGGCCATCCGATCGCCTTTGACGATCGTTACGGTGACCGCGAGTTTGATAAGCAGCTTGCGGGCACCGGGCTCAACCGTCTGTTCCTCCACGCTGCCGCGCTCAAGTTTACCCACCCGAATACCGGGGAGGTGATTCGCATTGAAGCGCCGCTGGACAATCAGTTAAAGCGCTGCCTGCAGGTTTTACGCAACGCTAAATAAAGAAAAATGCTCCGCTTTGACGGAGCATTTTTTATTACGCCAGCAGCGGGTTACAGTCTTCGTTGCGCAGCATTTTGCACAGGCTGATGAGCGGCAGCCCGATTAACGTATTGGGATCTTTCCCCTCAAGCCTTTCAAACAGCGTGATGCCCAATCCTTCGCTTTTAAAACTCCCGGCACAGTTGAGTGGCTGCTCTTTTTGCACGTAGCGGCGAATTTCATCCTCCGTCAAATGACGAAAATGAACATCAAAAGGCTCGCACAGCGTTTGTAGCTGCCCGTTGGCAGAATTATACAGAGCCAGCCCGGTATAAAAGGTCACGATAGTGCCCCGGGCCAGCATCAGCTGATGTACGGCATTCTCTACCGTGTGTGGTTTTCCCGTGATGTGGTTATTCAGAACACAAACCTGATCGGAACCGATAATAAGGTGGTGCGGGAAGCGTTCTTTTAATGCCTGCGCTTTGGCCTGGGCGAGACGGGTCACTAAATGGCGTGCATCTTCTCCCGGGTATGGCGTCTCATCGACCTCTGGTGACGCAGTGATGAAAGACATGCCGAGCTTTTCAAGCAGGCTGCGGCGAAAGGGGGAGGTGGAAGCCAGAACAATCGGTTTCATATTTTTTTCATTAAAGATAGCGAATTGGATGAAGGCATTTTAAACTGTGCCACCGCAATGTGTGCGAATATACCCGTCATATTTTAAGCCGCACGGGCGTTACCTGTACTCACTTAGCTGAGCTGGGCGTCTGCCTGCAACTTAAACTATTTAGGGTAGAAATGGCAAAAGGCGCTGTTTCCAGGCCTTTTTCTTTGACTCTATGACGTTACAAAGTTAATATGCGCGCCCTATGCAAAAGGTAAAATTACCCCTGACTCTTGATCCGGTTCGTACGGCTCAAAAACGCCTTGATTACGAAGGAGTGTATGCTTCCGATCAGGTTGAGCGTATCGCCGAGTCTGTAGTCAGTGTGGATACTGATGTAGAATGCTCCATGAGATTCGCTATCGATAACCAGCGCCTCGCGGTCTTGACCGGCGATGCAAAGGTGACGGTAACGCTCGAATGCCAGCGTTGCGGGAAACCGTTTGTGCATCATGTTCACACAACGTATTGTTTCAGTCCGGTCCGCTCTGACGAACAGGCTGAAGCACTCCCGGAAGCGTATGAGCCGATTGAGGTTAACGAATTCGGTGAAATCGATCTGCGGGCGCTGGTGGAAGATGAAGTTATCCTCTCCCTGCCTGTAGTTCCGGTGCATGATTCTGAACACTGTGAAGTGTCCGAGGCGGACATGGTCTTTGGCGAACTGCCTCCAGAGGCGGAAAAACCAAACCCATTTGCCGTATTAGCCAGTTTAAAGCGTAAGTAATTGAGGAGTAAGGTCCATGGCCGTACAACAGAATAAACCAACCCGTTCCAAACGTGGCATGCGTCGTTCCCATGACGCGCTGACCACCGCCACCCTGTCCGTGGACAAAGTTTCTGGGGAAACTCATCTGCGTCACCACATCACTGCCGACGGTTTCTACCGCGGCCGCAAGGTTATCGCTAAGTAATCTGGCGCAACCTTGAGACGTCTAACCCTAGCGTTAGATGCCATGGGTGGGGACTTCGGTCCTTCCGTGACAGTGCCTGCAGCTTTGCAGGCACTGGACTCTAACTCTTCGCTTAATCTTCTTTTAGTCGGCAATCCCGACGCAATCACGCCATTACTTGCCAAAGCTGATTTCGAGCAACGCTCACGTCTGCAGATTATTCCTGCGGAATCGGTTATTGCCAGTGATGCCAGACCTTCTCAGGCGATCCGTGCCAGCCGGGGATCGTCAATGCGCGTTGCGCTGGAGTTGGTTAAAGAAGGGCGGGCAGAGGCTTGCGTCAGTGCCGGGAATACCGGTGCGCTGATGGGGCTTGCGAAGTTACTGCTCAAGCCGATAGACGGAATAGAGCGCCCGGCGCTGATGACGGTATTACCTCATCAGCAAAAAGGTAAAACGGTGGTGCTCGATCTCGGCGCCAATGTTGACTGCGACAGCACGATGCTGGTGCAGTTTGCCATTATGGGTTCCGTGATGGCCGAAGAAGTACTGGGTATTTCTCGCCCGCGCGTTGCGCTGCTGAATATCGGCGAAGAAGAGACGAAGGGGCTGGACAGTATCCGCGACGCCTCTGCATTATTAAAAACAATGCCTTCATTGCACTATATTGGATACCTTGAGGCCAACGAATTGCTCACTGGCAAGACGGACGTTCTGGTCTGTGACGGTTTTGTCGGCAACGTCACACTCAAGACGATGGAAGGTGTTGTCAGGATGTTCCTTTCACTGCTCAAATCGCAGGGGGAAGGAAAAAAAAGGTCGTGGTGGCTGATAATATTGAAGAAGTGGCTACAAAAGCGTCTGATAAGGCGATTCGGTCACCTCAACCCCGACCAGTATAATGGCGCCTGTCTGTTAGGATTGCGCGGCACGGTGATTAAGAGCCACGGTGCGGCCAATCAGCGAGCGTTTGCTGTCGCGATTGAACAGGCAGTGCAGGCGGTGCGGCGGCAAGTTCCCACCAGAATTGCTGCCCGCCTGGAATCTGTATTACCCAAGAGTGACTGAGCGTAAATGCATACGAAGATTATTGGTACCGGCAGCTTCCTGCCTGAACAAGTGCGTACTAACGCTGACCTGGAAAAAATGGTTGATACGACCGACGAGTGGATTGTCACCCGGACTGGTATTCGCGAGCGTCGTATTGCGGGCCCGAATGAAACCGTTTCAACCATGGGTTATGAAGCCGCGCTTCATGCACTGGACATGGCCGGCATTGATAAAAATGACATCGGCCTGATTGTTGTAGCAACAACCTCTTCCACGCACGCTTTCCCAAGCGCCGCCTGTCAGATTCAGGCGATGCTGGGAATTAAAGGCTGTCCGGCGTTTGATGTGGCGGCGGCATGCGCAGGCTTTACTTATGCGTTAAGCATTGCCGATCAGTACGTGAAATCTGGCGCAGTGAAGAATGCGCTGGTTATCGGGGCCGATGTTCTGGCACGTACCTGCGATCCTGAAGATCGCAGTACCATTATTATTTTTGGCGATGGCGCGGGCGCCGTTGTGTTAGGGGCGTCTGAAGAGCCTGGTATCATTTCTACCCATCTGCACGCAGACGGTAGCTATGGCGATCTGCTGACGTTGCCGAACGTCGATCGCGTGAATCCTGAGAATTCAGTTCACCTGACGATGGCCGGGAACGAAGTGTTTAAAGTCGCGGTGACCGAACTGGCTCATATCGTCGACGAAACCCTGGCTGCGAATAACCTCGATCGCACCGCGCTCGACTGGCTGGTACCGCATCAGGCTAACCTGCGCATCATCAGCGCGACCGCGAAGAAGCTCGGTATGCCGATGGATAATGTCGTCGTGACCCTGGATCGCCATGGCAATACCTCTGCTGCATCCGTCCCGGCTGCGCTGGATGAAGCGGTACGCGATGGCCGTATTAAACGCGGTCAACTGGTGCTGCTGGAAGCGTTCGGGGGCGGTTTCACCTGGGGCTCTGCACTGGTTCGTTTTTGATTAAAGGAATTTTCGACATGACGCAATTTGCTATGGTGTTTCCGGGACAGGGTTCCCAGTCCGTTGGCATGCTGGCCGATCTCGCGGCAAGCTATCCGGTGATTGAAGCCACGTTCCGCGAAGCCTCTGACGCGCTGGGCTATGACCTGTGGACGCTGACGCAGCAAGGGCCAGCGGAAGAGCTGAACAAAACCTGGCAGACTCAGCCGGCCCTGTTGACGGCTTCTGTCGCTTTGTGGCGCGTTTGGCAGCAGCAGGGCGGTAAAGCACCTGCGCTGTTAGCAGGCCACAGCCTGGGCGAGTATTCCGCGCTGGTGTGTGCTGGCGTAATTGATTTCGCCGATGCTGTTCGCCTGGTTGAGCTGCGCGGCAAGCTGATGCAGGACGCCGTTCCGGAAGGGACTGGCGCGATGTCTGCCATTATCGGTCTGGACGATGCTTCTATTGCCAAAGCCTGTGAAGAGTCAGCGCAGGGGCAGGTTGTTTCTCCGGTGAACTTTAACTCTCCGGGCCAGGTTGTGATCGCGGGTAACAAAGAAGCCGTTGAGCGTGCAGGCGCTGCGTGTAAAGCCGCGGGCGCAAAACGTGCTCTGCCATTGCCGGTTAGCGTGCCGTCCCACTGCGCACTAATGAAACCTGCGGCGGATAAGCTGGCGGTAGCGCTGGAAAATATCACCTTTAACGCACCGGTAATTCCGGTTGTGAACAACGTTGACGTGAAGTGTGAAACCGCGGCAGACGCTATCCGTAGCGCGCTGGTACGTCAACTCTATAGCCCGGTCCAGTGGACTAAATCCGTAGAGTTTATGGCGGCACAGGGCGTTTCCCAACTGCTGGAAGTGGGTCCGGGTAAAGTATTGACCGGGCTGACCAAACGTATTGTTGACACCATGACGGCAACGGCCATTAATGAGCCTGCAACGCTGTCAGCGGCGCTTGAACAATAAAACGAGGAAAACCATGAGTTTTGAAGGAAAAATTGCGCTGGTTACCGGCGCTAGCCGCGGTATCGGCCGCGCCATCGCAGAGACCTTAGTGGCTCGCGGGGCAAAAGTTATCGGGACTGCGACCAGCGAAAGCGGCGCGCAGGCCATCAGCGATTATCTGGGCGAAAACGGCAAAGGCTTCATGCTGAACGTGACCGACCCGGCTTCCATTGAAGCCGTGCTGGACAGCATCCGTAAAGAGTTTGGTGAAGTAGACATTCTGGTGAACAACGCCGGTATCACTCGCGATAACCTGCTGATGCGCATGAAAGAAGACGAGTGGAACGACATTGTCGAAACTAACCTGTCATCTGTTTTCCGTCTGTCAAAAGCGGTAATGCGAGCTATGATGAAAAAGCGTCATGGGCGTATTATCACTATCGGTTCTGTGGTTGGTACCATGGGAAATGCTGGTCAGGCTAACTACGCTGCGGCGAAGGCTGGTTTGATTGGCTTCAGTAAATCGCTGGCGCGCGAAGTCGCGTCTCGCGGTATTACTGTGAACGTTGTTGCTCCGGGCTTTATTGAAACGGACATGACGCGTGCGCTCTCTGATGAACAGCGTGCGGGTATACTGGCGCAGGTTCCTGCGGGTCGCTTAGGCGACGCAAATGAAATCGCCAGTGCAGTAGCATTTTTAGCCTCTGACGAAGCTGGGTACATCTCTGGTGAGACCCTGCACGTCAACGGCGGAATGTATATGGTTTAATCACGGTGAAAAATATTTGCGTTATTTGGGCGAATGCCCGCAAAATAGCGTAAAATCGTGGTTTGACCAGCCGGGATTTGGTTGCATCTTTTTCAACATTTTATACACTACGAAAACCATCGCGAAAGCGAGTTTTGATAGGAAATTTAAGAGTATGAGCACTATCGAAGAACGCGTTAAGAAAATCATTGGCGAACAACTGGGCGTTAAGCAAGAAGAAGTAGTGAACACCGCTTCCTTCGTTGAGGACCTGGGCGCTGATTCTCTTGACACCGTTGAGCTGGTAATGGCTCTGGAAGAAGAGTTTGATACTGAGATTCCGGACGAAGAAGCTGAGAAAATCACCACCGTTCAGGCTGCCATTGATTACATCAACGGCCACCAGGCGTAAGTGAACATCTCCAGGCGGTCATTCGACCGCCTGAGTTTTATCTGAATTGTCCCACTAGTATTTTTTCCCTCCCTGGAGGACAAACGTGTCTAAGCGTCGTGTAGTTGTGACCGGACTGGGCATGTTGTCTCCTGTCGGCAATACCGTAGAGTCTACCTGGAAAGCTCTCCTTGCCGGTCAGAGTGGCATCAGCCTGATCGACCATTTCGATACTAGCGCCTACGCAACGAAATTTGCTGGCTTAGTAAAGGATTTTAACTGTGAAGACATCATCTCGCGCAAAGATCAGCGCAAGATGGATGAATTCATTCAATATGGAATTGTTGCTGGCATTCAGGCCATGCAGGATTCTGGCCTCGAAGTAACGGAAGAAAACGCGGCCCGCATCGGCGCTGCAATCGGCTCTGGTATCGGTGGCCTGACGCTTATTGAAGAGAACCACTCTTCTTTAGTTAACGGTGGCCCTCGTAAAATCAGCCCGTTCTTCGTGCCTTCAACCATCGTCAATATGGTGGCAGGTCACCTGACCATCATGCTGGGTCTGCGTGGTCCGAGCATTTCCATTGCCACGGCTTGTACCTCTGGCGTACACAACATCGGCCATGCGGCACGTATCATTGCCTATGGTGATGCAGACGCAATGCTGGCAGGTGGTGCAGAAAAAGCCAGTAGCCCGCTGGGCGTTGGTGGCTTTGGCGCGGCGCGCGCACTGTCTACCCGTAACGACAACCCGCAAGCGGCAAGCCGCCCGTGGGATAAAGATCGTGACGGCTTCGTACTGGGCGACGGCGCAGGCGTCATCGTACTGGAAGAGTACGAACACGCGAAAAAACGCGGCGCGAAAATTTATGCAGAAGTTGTTGGCTTTGGTATGAGCAGCGATGCGTACCACATGACTTCTCCACCAGAAAACGGTGCAGGTGCTGCGCTGGCGATGGAAAACGCACTGCGCGATGCAGGGATTTCTGCAGGGCAGGTTGGCTACGTCAACGCCCACGGTACCTCTACACCGGCAGGTGATAAAGCTGAAACGCAGGCGGTTAAGTCTATCTTTGGTGCCGATGCAAGCCGTGTGATGGTGAGCTCAACTAAATCGATGACGGGCCACCTGTTAGGGGCGGCGGGTGCGGTAGAGTCTATCTATTCCATCCTTGCGCTGCGCGATCAGGCCGTGCCACCAACCATCAACCTCGATAACCCGGATGTTGGCTGTGACCTGGACTTCGTGCCACACGAAGCTCGTCAGGTAAGTGGCCTGGAGTATACTTTGTGTAACTCCTTCGGTTTCGGTGGTACCAACGGTTCGTTGATCTTCAAGAAGATCTAACCGTTTCTGAAAGGGCCCGCTTGCGGGCCCTTTTGCTGTTCAGAATTCCCCTCTTGTCGCCCGTAAATCCCTCTGGCAACCTTGTGTCTCCGTATCCTGAGGAACCCCTATGTATCTTATTAATGGCCAGTGGCAGAAAACGCTGCCGGCAAACGACCGGGCGATCCAGTTTGGCGACGGCTGCTTTACTACCGCCCGTGTTATTGATGGTGAGATTCGCTTTCAGGCAGATCATCTTCGCCGCCTGCAGCAGGCCTGCGAAGCGCTGATGATAGGGCCGGTTGACTGGGCCATGCTCAGTGATGAGATGGACATGCTGGCGACCTCTGAAACCAAAGCCGTGCTCAAGGTGATTATTTCTCGCGGGGCGGGCGGGCGCGGTTACAGCGCATCGAACTGCACACAGCCTACGCGAATGCTCTCTCTGTCGCCTTACCCTGACTTTTATCCCGCCTGGCGCGAGCAGGGGATTAGGCTGGCGCTCAGTCCTGTGAAAATAGGCATTAATCCTTCCCTGGCGGGTCTTAAGCATCTTAACCGGCTTGAACAGGTTCTTATTCGTACGCATCTTGAACAGACGGCGGCCCAGGAGGCGCTGGTTCTTGACAGTCAGGGGAGCCTGGTGGAATGCTGTGCGGCTAATTTATTCTGGCGCAAAGGTTACGACGTTTATACGCCGTGTATTAACGGTGCGGGCGTGAATGGCACGATGCGCCAGCGCATCATTGCGTGCCTGACGGATTCCTCCTGGCGGCTGCATGAGGTCAGCGAAGGTCTGGAAACCCTGGCCGATGCGGATGAAGCGATCGTTTGCAATGCGCTAATGCCGGTTGTACCGGTGAACCAGGCCCAGGACTGGGACTACACATCGCGTGAACTTTACTGTTTTTTAGCCCCACTTTGTGAGTAACCGATTACCGATGAAAAAAATGTTTCGTTTCTTTCTGGTTTTGCTGATTGTGCTTGGCATCGCCGCCGGTGCAGGCATGTGGAAGGTGCGCCAGCTGGCAAAAGCGCCGTTGCCGATCAAACAGGAAACCATTTTCACCCTGAAGCAGGGCACCGGACGTTTAGCTCTGGGCACTCAGCTTTATGAAGAGAAACTGATTACACGCCCGCGTGTTTTCCAGTGGCTGCTGCGCGTCGAGCCGGATCTGGCCAAATTTAAGGCTGGTACATACCGCCTCACGCCAGGGATGACGGTCACCGATATGCTCCGCCTGCTGGCCAGTGGGAAAGAGGCGCAGTTCCCGCTGCGTTTTGTGGAAGGTATGCGCCTGAGCGATTTACTCGAGCAGCTGCGAGATGCCCCATACATCCAGCACACGCTAAAAGACGACAGCTATGCGACCGTGGCGGAGACGCTGAAATTTGAGCACCCTGAATGGGTCGAGGGCTGGTTCTACCCGGACACCTGGATGTACACCGCCCACACCACGGATGTTGCTTTGCTTAAGCGCGTGCATCAAAAAATGGTTAAAGCCGTGGCGCAGGCCTGGGAAAGCAAAGTTGATGGCTTGCCCTATAAAACCGAAAACGACCTGGTGACCATGGCCTCGATCATCGAAAAAGAAACCGCGGTCGCGGCCGAGCGTGACCAGGTGGCGTCGGTGTTTATTAACCGCCTGCGTATTGGCATGCGCCTGCAAACCGACCCCACCGTTATCTACGGGATGGGCGACAGCTATAATGGTAAGCTAACGCGCAAAGATCTCGAGACTCCCACGCCGTATAACACCTATGTGATTAGCGGCCTGCCGCCGGGCCCGATTGCGGTGCCGAGCGAAGCGTCTCTGCAAGCGGCGGCGCACCCGGCAAAAACGCCGTATCTCTATTTTGTTGCTGACGGTAAGGGTGGTCATACCTTTAGCACCAACCTCGCCAGCCATAACAAGGCGGTGCAGGTCTATATCAAAGCTCTTAAGGATAAAAATGGACAGTAAATTTATCGTCATCGAAGGCCTGGAAGGCGCCGGGAAAACCAACGCCCATAACGTGGTCGTGGCGACCTTAAAAGAGCTGGGTATCAGCGAGCTGACCTTCACGCGTGAACCCGGTGGCACGCCGCTAGCCGAGCGCCTGCGTGAGTTAACGCTCAACAATGCCGGGATCGGTGATGAAAAGGTGACCGATAAAGCCGAAGTGCTGATGTTCTACGCGGCGCGCATCCAACTGGTAGAAACGGTGATCAAACCGGCCCTGGCGCGTGGTAGCTGGGTCATCGGCGATCGCCACGATCTCTCCACCCAGGCCTATCAGGGCGGCGGGCGTCAGATTGACCAGCAGTTATTGATGGCGCTGCGCAACACCGTGCTGGGCGATTTTTATCCTGACCTGACGATTTATCTCGACGTGACGCCTGAAGTGGGGTTAACCCGCGCCCGCGCCCGGGGTGAACTTGACCGCATTGAGCAGGAATCTATCGACTTCTTTAACCGCACACGTGCGCGTTATCTGGAACTGGCAGGCCGCGACAGCCGCATTAAAACCATCGACGCAACGCAGCCGCTGGATGACGTCTCGCTGGCCGTGCGTGAGGCCGTGCTGACCTGGTTCCGGGAGCAGCAATAGTGAAATGGTATCCGTGGCTTCGCGGCGCGTTTGAGCAGCTTATCGGCCAGTATCAGGCCGGGCGTGGGCATCATGCGCTGCTGGTTCACGCGCTGCCGGGCCTGGGGGACGACGCGTTAATCTACGCCCTGTGCCGCTGGCTGATGTGCCAAATCCCGGAAGGCAATAAAAGCTGCGGCCATTGCCATAGCTGCCAGCTGATGCAGGCGGGTACGCACCCTGACAGCTACTCCCTTGAAGTAGAAAAAGGCAAATCCAGCCTCGGAATTGATGTCGTGCGTGACATCACCGAGAAGCTTTATGGCCACGCCCAGCAGGGCGGGGCGAAAGTCGTCTGGCTGAAAGATGCCGATCTGCTGACCGAGGCCGCGGCGAACGCGTTGCTGAAAACGCTGGAAGAGCCGCCAAGAAATACCTGGTTCTTTCTGAGCAGCCGCGAACCCGCGCACTTGCCCGCAACGCTGCGCAGCCGTTGCCTTTATTGGCACCTTGCGCCCCCGGATGAGCGTTTTGCTCTGGCATGGCTGGGCCGCGAGACAACGGCCTCTGCGGAAGAGCTTCAGGCCTCGCTGCGGCTTAGCTCCGGGGCTCCTGCCGCCGCGCTGGCGCTTTTGCAGCCCGAACAGTGGAAGGCCCGGCAGCAGCTCTGCGAGAAGCTCACTCAGGCTGGGGAAGCGAACAACCTGCTGGCGCTTTTGCCGGCATTAAACCATGAGGACGCTGCCCGCCGCGTCCACTGGCTTTGCGCGCTGCTGGTTGATGCCCTCAAGTGGCAGCAGGGGGCAGGGGCGTGGCTCACCAACGCGGATATGCAGCCGCTGGTGGCAAGCCTCGGCGGGCGTTATTCCCCGGCCGTGCTGCAAAGCCTGCTTCACCACTGGTTTACCTGCCGCGATGCCTTGCTTAACGTGGTAGGTGTTAACCGTGAGCTCCTGCTCACGGAAAGTCTTCTTACGTGGGAGCGTCTGGCTCAGCCCGGCGCACTGCTTCACTCACATCATCTCTAAGAGTATTACTATGTTTCTGGTCGACTCACACTGCCATCTCGATGGCCTGGATTATCAATCCCTGCACAAAAACGTTGATGACGTTCTGGAAAAAGCGGCCGCCAGGGACGTGAAGTTTTGCCTGGCTGTGGCGACTACCCTTGACGGTTATCGGGGAATGCGTGAGCTGGTCGGGGAGCGTAACAACGTGGCCTTCTCATGTGGCGTACATCCGCTGAACCAGGACGAAGAGTACGACGTTGAAGAGCTGCGCCGCCTGGCCGCCGAACCTGGCGTTATCGCAATGGGGGAAACCGGGCTGGATTACTTCTATACGCCGGAAACAAAACCGCGTCAGCAGGAATCTTTCCGGAACCATATCCGTATTGGCCGCGAGCTGAACAAGCCAGTGATCGTCCACACCCGTGATGCCCGCGCCGATACGCTGAGCATTCTGCAGGAAGAAAAAGTGACAGAGTGCGGCGGGGTACTACACTGTTTCACGGAAGACAGAGAAACGGCGGGTAAACTGCTTGATATGGGGTTTTACATCTCTTTTTCCGGGATAGTGACCTTCCGGAATGCCGAGCAGCTGCGTGACGCCGCGCGTTATGTCCCGCTGGACAGAATGCTGGTGGAAACGGACTCCCCGTATCTTGCACCAGTGCCACATCGCGGGAAAGAAAACCAGCCTGCTATGACGCGTGATGTTGCCGAATATATGGCCGTACTGAAGGGCGTTTCGCTGGAAGAACTGGCTATTGCCACCACGCAGAACTTTGCTGATTTGTTCCACGTCCCCTTATCCCGCCTGCAATCTCTCTGAAATTCATAGTTATTTTAAAGCTCGTAATTAATAGCCTAAGCGAGTAAAGTGCACCGCCATAAAATGAGCGGTGCACGCTCGTTTTGAACCATTTGTAAGCGTGTTATGTAAATTAATGAAAGTTTTTCGCGCGATCGGCTGAGAAACGTGATAGCCGTCAAACAAAGTTTTCGTTATTTATTTTACTCTGCGTAATAAATAAAAGGACACTTAGATGTCCTGTTTATGAACCGGTTCTCCCCCCGGTTCGATGCGTAAATGCGTACAAAAAAAGCACAAATACTCAGGAGCACTCTCTATTATGTTTAAGAATGCATTTGCTAACCTGCAAAAGGTGGGTAAATCGCTGATGCTGCCAGTCTCCGTACTGCCTATCGCAGGTATCCTGCTGGGCGTCGGGTCTGCAAACTTCAGCTGGCTGCCGGTCGTTGTCTCTCACGTTATGGCGGAAGCGGGCGGTTCAGTCTTCGCCAACATGCCGCTTATCTTCGCTATCGGTGTGGCACTGGGCTTCACTAACAACGATGGCGTATCTGCCCTGGCGTCGGTTGTTGCCTATGGCATCATGGTGAAAACCATGGCCGTGGTCGCGCCTCTGGTCCTGCACCTGCCTGCGGAAGAAATTGCAGCTAAACACCTGGCGGATACCGGCGTGCTTGGCGGTATTATCTCCGGTGCAATTGCGGCATACATGTTCAACCGTTTCTACCGCATCAAGCTGCCTGAGTATCTGGGCTTCTTCGCCGGTAAACGCTTTGTACCGATTATCTCCGGTCTGGCGGCTATCTTCACCGGCGTAGTGCTGTCCTTCATCTGGCCACCAATCGGTACGGCTATCCAGACCTTCTCTCAGTGGGCTGCATACCAGAACCCGGTTGTTGCCTTCGGTATCTATGGCTTCATCGAGCGCTGCCTGGTACCGTTTGGTCTGCACCATATCTGGAACGTTCCATTCCAGATGCAGATCGGTGAATACACCAACGCTGCGGGCCAGGTGTTCCACGGCGACATCCCTCGCTACATGGCAGGTGACCCGACTGCGGGCAAACTGTCCGGCGGCTTCCTGTTCAAAATGTACGGCCTGCCGGCTGCGGCCATTGCTATCTGGCACTCTGCTAAACCAGAGAACCGTGCAAAAGTGGGCGGGATCATGATCTCCGCGGCGCTGACTTCGTTCCTGACCGGTATCACCGAGCCAATCGAATTCTCCTTCATGTTCGTGGCCCCGATCCTGTACATCATTCACGCGATTCTGGCGGGTCTGGCATTCCCTATCTGTATCCTACTGGGCATGCGTGACGGGACGTCCTTCTCTCACGGTCTGATTGACTTCATCGTGCTGAGCGGTAACAGCAGCAAACTGTGGCTGTTCCCAATTGTCGGTATCTGCTATGCGATCGTGTACTACACCATCTTCCGCGTACTGATTAAGGCACTGGATCTGAAAACCCCGGGTCGTGAAGACGCCACCGCAGAAACCACCGCTGGCGTAACCAGCGAAATGGCACCTGCTCTGGTTAGCGCTTTCGGCGGTAAAGAAAACATCACTAACCTCGACGCTTGTATCACCCGTCTGCGCGTTAGCGTGGCCGACGTGGCAAAAGTTGACCAGGCTGGCCTGAAAAAACTGGGTGCAGCAGGTGTGGTTGTCGCAGGTTCCGGCGTTCAGGCTATTTTCGGCACCAAGTCCGATAACCTGAAAACCGAAATGGATGAGTGGATCCGTAACAACTAAGTTTGTTCGGGGAGCGATAAGGGAGGCGAAAGCCTCCCTTTTTTGTTACTGAAAAAAGACGAATTTGTTTTAAAGGCCAGCACTTAACGAAAGAAAAGCGTGCAGAAGGTTGAGTCAAATGAGCGCCTCGCTCATACTCCCAACACCGTTTTCTCCTTCAAGGAACAGCTCATGGCCGAAGAAACTATTTTCAGTAAAATTATTCGTCGTGAAATTCCGGCGGATGTGGTTTACCAGGACGAACTGGTCACCGCGTTTCGTGATATTTCCCCTCAGGCACCCACCCACATCCTCATCATTCCAAACGTGCTTATCCCAACGGCCAATGACGTTAAAGCTGAACACGAGCTTGCGCTGGGGCGGATGATGACCGTTGCAGCTAAAATTGCAGAACAGGAAGGGATTGCCGCTGACGGCTACCGCCTGATCATGAACTGCAACCGACACGGTGGGCAAGAGGTGTACCATATTCACATGCACCTGCTGGGTGGCCGTCCGCTTGGCCCAATGCTGGCGCATAAGGACTGAGCCTATGTCGCGCTTTTCCCTGAGTCTGTTAGCGCTGCTGCTGGTGGCGGGCTGTAGCTCTAGCCCCGCCATTCCGGTGAACAACGACCAAACCCTGGTCATGGAATCTGCGGTGCTGGCGGCCGGGATTAGCGCGGAAAAACCGGATATCTCTCAACAGAATGGTGCCACGGTGGCCGAATCATCGCTGTATAATGAGCAGCATAAGCCGGTCACGCTGTACTACCGTTTCTACTGGTACGACAAAAAAGGGCTGGAAATCCACCCGCTTGAGCAAGTGCGTACCGTTACCCTCCCGGGGCAGTCTTCGCAGCGTATTGAATCGACTGCAGCCTGGCCGGGAGCCAAAAAAGTACGTCTTTCTCTCTCTGTAAGGAGCGAATTTTGATTAGGGGACTTCATCGTTATCTGGCCGTCACTGCGGTGGCGCTGATCCTGACCGGGTGTATTAATCGCGGCGAACAGCCTGCCCCGGTAGAAGAAGTTAAACCTGGCACAGAGCAGCCTGCTCAGCCGGAGCCTACCGTGCCAACGGTACCGACCGTGCCGACGCAGCCTGGCCCTGTGGAACAACCAGAGCCTACTATTCCGCCTCAGCCTAAGGTTCGCACCTATGACTGGAACAGTGCCATGCAGCCGATGGTCAGCAAAATGCTGCAGGCGGATGGCGTGACGCCGGGTAGCGTGTTGCTGGTGGACAGCGTCAACAACCGCACCAATGGCAGCCTGCAAACCAGCAGCGCGACTGAAGCCTTGCGCGGCGCGCTGGCCAACAACAACAAGTTCACGCTGGTTTCTGCGCAGCAGCTCTCGATGGCTAAGCAGCAGCTTGGGCTTTCCCCGCAGGACAGCTTAGGTACGCGAAGCAAAGCGATTGGCATTGCGCGTAACACCGGCGCACAGTACGTGCTTTACACCAACGCCAGCGGCAACGTGAACACGCCCACGCTGAAAATGCAGCTGATGCTGGTGCAAACTGGCGAAATCATCTGGTCGGGTAGCGGTGCTGTTCAGCAAACCAACTAAAGCATCGCTCGATGCGGCAGTGACTCGATACCTTCCGGCGGCTCAGGCCGCCGGTTGTGTTTCTGCGCTCGAGGGACTGAGCGGCACAAGCTACCGCGTAGAGACAGAAGCCGGCAGCTTTACGGCAAGAAAGCTGCCCGAACAGCGCTTGCCGGGGATTTCCCTTCGGCGGCATCATCGCGCGCTCAGGCAGTTGCCCGTCGGCATCGCGCCCGAGCCCTGGTGTCTGGCGGAAGGCTGGCTGTTCACCCGCTGGCTTGACGGCGAGGTTTTGCCGAACCTGGCCCCGCTCACTGAATTAACGGGCTTATTGTATTATCTTCATCGGCAGAAACCGTTCGGCTGGCGCATAAGCCTGGCTCCGCTGCTTGAGTTTTACTGGCAGGAAAGCGACCCAAACAGGCGAACCCTGACCTGGCTGCGTGAATTAAAGCGCCTGAAGCGGCGTAGGGAGCCCAGGCCTCTGCGGCTGGCCCCTCTGCATATGGATGTTCACGCGGGAAATCTGGTGCGGCAACCGGGCAATCGCCTGGGGCTTATTGACTGGGAATACGCCGGGGATGGCGATATTGCGCTGGAGCTGGCCGCCGTGCTGGCGGCAAACACCGTCGACAGTAAAGCGCTGCTGGAGTTGTATGCTGCTCAGGCTTCACTCAGCCTTGACGTCCTCAATCGCCAGGTTGCGCGCTGGCGGCCGTGGATAGCGTTACTTATGGCGTCCTGGTATGAATGCCGCTGGCGGCAAACCGGGGAGCAACATTTTATTACGCTGGCAGACGACGCGTGGCGCGCGCTGCGGGCGAGCAAACATCAGGAGAGAGTATTGTGGGCCCAGTAATGTTGGATGTGGCCGGCTTCGAGCTGGATGCGGAAGAGCGTGAAATTTTGCAGCACCCGCTGGTGGGCGGTTTGATTCTTTTTACCCGCAACTACCACGACCCGGAGCAGCTACGTGAACTGGTGCGCCAGATCCGTGAAGCTTCGCACCATCGTCTGGTTGTTGCCGTCGATCAGGAAGGCGGCCGCGTGCAGCGCTTCCGCGAAGGGTTTACCCGTCTGCCTGCGGCACAATCTTTTGCGGCACTCCGCGGCCTGGAAGAGGGCGGCAAGCTGGCGGCTGAGGCTGGCTGGCTGATGGCGAGCGAAATGATCGCCATGGATATCGACATCAGCTTTGCGCCGGTGCTGGATATCGGGCACATCAGCGCGGCCATTGGGGAACGTTCCTATCATGAAGATCCGGCCAAAGCGCTGGCAATGGCCACGTGTTTTATCGATGGGATGCATGCTGCGGGCATGAAAACCACCGGTAAACACTTCCCTGGCCACGGGGCGGTCACCGCCGACTCGCACAAAGAAACCCCGCACGACCCGCGCCCGAAGGCGGAAATCCGCGAGCATGACATGCGCATTTTTGCCTCACTGATTCGCGAGAATAAGCTGGATGCCATCATGCCTGCCCACGTTATCTATGATGAAGTCGATCCGCGTCCGGCTAGCGGCTCTGAGTATTGGCTAAAAACGGTCCTGCGCGGCGAACTGGGCTTTAATGGTGTGATTTTCTCCGATGATTTGTCGATGGAAGGCGCGGCTATCATGGGCAGTTATGCCGAACGCGGTCAGGCATCGCTGGACGCCGGTTGCGATATGATCCTCGTCTGCAATAATCGTAAAGGGGCGGTGAGCGTGCTTGATAACCTGTCGCCGGTCAAAGCAGAACGTGTTACAGGTTTGTATCATAAAGGGTCATTTACCCGCGATGAGCTGCGTTCATCCGATCGCTGGAAGCAGGTGAACCAGCAGCTGGAAGCGCTGCACGAGCAGTGGCAGGCGCATAAGGCGGGCTAATATTCAGGTAATGAGGATGCGATGATAATCTATTTGCACGGTTTTGACTCAAACAGTCCTGGAAACCATGAAAAAGTGCTGCAGCTTCAGTTTATCGATTCCGACGTGCGGCTGATCAGCTACAGCACGCTGCATCCGAAGCACGACATGCAGCATCTGCTGAAGGAAGTCGACAAGATGCAGCAGCTTACCGACGACGAACGTCCCTTAATTTGCGGCGTGGGTCTCGGCGGATTCTGGGCGGAGCGCATTGGTTTTCTCTGCGATATGCGGCAGGTTATTTTTAACCCGAACCTTTACCCCCATGAAAACATGGAAGGGAAGATCGACAGGCCGGAAGAGTACGCGGATATCACCACCAAGTGCGTGCCAAACTTCCGTGAGAAGAACCGCGATCGCTGCCTGGCTATTCTCTCGCGCAACGACGAAGCGCTGGACAACCGGCGCACGGCTGAAGCGCTGCATCACTACTATGAAATCGTCTGGGACGAGCAGCAAACCCACAAATTCAAAAATATCTCCCGGCATTTGCAACGTATCAAAGCCTTTAAAACCCTGGGCTAAATTTTCCCGTCATACTTCAAGCCGCAGGTGTGTTGGCTGCACCTGCTATTCGGCTCATCCATGAGCCTCACCCTAAAGGGCCGCTGCGAGCAGCGTTCAAATCTATTCCCGACAGATTTGTCACCCCAGTCACATAGTTAGCTATGCTCCTGGGGTTTCTCAGCTTTGCCGCCGTCCTGCAACTCGAATTATTTAGGGAAAATGTCATGGTCAGCCTCGCGCTGGCCTTTTTGTTTATCTTTTCGGCATAAAAATTGATGTACATCAATTTTGGTATGACCAATGCACCCTTCATGTTATTCTCGATAAAGTTTGGCGTTAAGCGTGCAGTAACCCTTTGTTAATTAAAGGTTATTTAGATAACTTTTAATTAACAATTGGTTAATATTTTAGGGGGTCAAGTTGACTACACCATTGAAAAAAATAGTGATTGTTGGCGGCGGCGCTGGTGGTCTGGAGCTGGCGACTCAGTTAGGTAAAAAACTGGGGCGTGGCAAAAAAGCCAAAATTACGCTCGTCGACCGTAACCACAGCCACCTGTGGAAACCGCTGCTGCATGAAGTGGCTACCGGTTCGCTGGATGAAGGCGTGGATGCGCTGAGCTATCTGGCCCACGCGCGCAATCATCATTTCCAGTTCCAGCTGGGTTCCGTGGTGGATATCAACCGCGAAAGCAAAACGCTGACCATCGCCGAACTGCGCGATGAAAAGGGCGAGCTGCTGGTGCCTGAGCGCAAGCTGCCATACGACACGCTGGTGATGGCGCTGGGGAGCACCTCCAACGACTTCAACACCCCTGGCGTGAAAGAGAACTGCATCTTTCTCGACAACCCGCATCAGGCGCGTCGTTTCCATTCCGAGATGCTAAACCTGTTCCTGAAATACTCCGCCAACCTCGGCGCAAGCGGCAAGGTTAACATCGCTATCGTTGGTGGTGGCGCGACGGGCGTTGAGCTGTCTGCTGAGCTGCATAACGCCGTTAAGCAACTGCACAGCTACGGCTACAAAGGGCTGACCAACGAAGCGCTGAACGTCACGCTGGTGGAAGCCGGGGAGCGCATTCTGCCTGCGCTGCCGCCGCGCATTTCTGCCGCCGCGCACAGCGAACTGACCAAGCTTGGCGTTCGCGTGCTGACGCAAACCATGGTGACCAGTGCCGAAGCGCATGGCCTGAACACCAAAGACGGCGAGTTCATCGAAGCGGATCTGATGGTCTGGGCGGCGGGCATTAAAGCGCCAGACTTCATGAAAGATATCGGCGGCCTTGAAACTAACCGCATTAACCAGCTGGTGGTTGAGCCAACGCTGCAGACCACGCGCGACCCGGATATCTATGCTATCGGCGACTGTGCATCCTGTGCTCGCCCGGAAGGTGGTTTCGTGCCTCCTCGCGCTCAGGCCGCGCACCAGATGGCTTCCCGCGCGCTGACTAACATCCTTGCGCAGATGAAAGGCCAGCCGCTCAAAGCTTACAGTTATAAAGATCACGGTTCACTGGTTTCATTGTCCAAATTCTCCACCGTGGGTAGCCTGATGGGTAACCTGATGCGCGGCTCGATGATGGTGGAAGGCCGCATCGCCCGCTTCGTGTACATCTCCCTGTACCGTATGCACCAGATTGCGCTGCACGGTTATTTCAAAACTGGCCTGATGATGCTGGTGGGCAGCATCAACCGCGTGATTCGTCCACGCCTGAAGCTGCACTAAGTTTTATTTCCTTCCGAAACCCGGCCCCGTGCCGGGTTTTTTATTGCCGGGAAGCAGCATAACATTCGGCATATTCCTGGCGGATTGCTCGGAGTTGTCTTAAACACACGTTTTCACCGCACGATCCCGCACTTTTGATCCGTTGTCTGATTTCTCAATATTGTCACTGCAGTGCAAAATTAGGTTAACAACAAGGTCAGGAGGATGTCCTGTGAATAAATCAATGTTAGCGGGTATAGGTATTGGCGTGGCCGCTGCGCTGGGCGTGGCTGCGGTAGCCAGTTTGAACGTGTTTGACCGTGGTCCCCAGTATGCACAGGTGGTGTCAGCGACGCCAATCAAGGAAACGGTTAAAACACCGCGTCAGGAGTGCCGCAATGTGGCCGTGACGCACCGCAAACCTGTTCAGGATGAGAACCGTATTTTAGGTTCTGCTCTGGGCGCGGTGGCCGGGGGCGTCCTTGGTCATCAGTTTGGCGGTGGACGCGGGAAGGATGTTGCCACGGTCGTGGGCGCGCTGGGCGGCGGCTACGCCGGGAACCAGGTGCAGGGCGCGATGCAGGAGGGGGATACCTACACCACCACCCAGCAGCGCTGCAAGACTGTGTATGACAAATCAGAAAAAATGCTCGGTTATGATGTGACCTACAAAATCGGCGATCAGCAGGGCAAAATCCGCATGGATAAAGACCCTGGCACTCAGATCCCGCTGGACAGCAAAGGCCAGCTGGTGCTGAACAAAGCCTGATACCGAGTCTTAAAATATAAACCCGCCTTTCGGCGGGTTTTGTGTTTCTAGTGCTCGCCGCGCAGCGTTTGCTGCAGCGTCAATAAAACCCTGACTTCCTGAATTCTGCGGCGGGTTAAGGCGGGAATCGTCACAGGAGCCTGCTCAAACAGTGTTTTACCGGCAAAAATGACCTCTCCGAGGCAGCGGTCGTACAGCGGCCCGCTGATATCCAGTTTTACCTCGTCGTCAACGCTCAGGGTTTCATTCACCCCGCGTCTGTCGACGGCAATCACTCTGCCATCTTTCAGCACGATATTAATACCTTTTTGCCCCCCTGCGGGCCCGGCATATTTGTTCAGCTGCAGCACGCAGGGGATGCCGCCCATTTCCCCGCGCAGCAGCGCCTGGCCCTCTGCCGTGGTGACATCGCCGGGCACAATGCCGTTGCCGAGCCGGTCTTTGGCAAGCAGCAACTCCAGCTCCAGCGCTTCGTCAGCGCCCGCCTGCATCAGCGTTTCGCGCATCATCGCCAGCACATGCGTGCCGATGTCCACGATAACGCCGTCCGGGTGGTGCAGCGCACGAGTATCAGGCTCGCCGGTGGCAAAATTCAGCGCAATCGGCTCTCCGACGGCATTAAACCCGCTGGGCTCCAGCAGGAATCCCTCGATACGGTCGATATCTTCGAGGCGGTCGATAAAACGTGCCGCATCGGTTCTCACCATCCAGTGATCCAGGGCGAGCACCCGCGCGGCAATGGCCGGATCGCTCAGCAATGATGTCAGTTCGTCCAACTGCTGAAGCGTTGCCGAGACGGGTTTTTCCACCACGACGGGCAGCGAACTTTGCTGTAGCACCTGCTTCAGGATCGGCCAATGCTGGAGCGATGACGTGGTGATAAACACCAGGTCAAGCGGCAGCGCCAGAAGCTGGGTTAGGGAGGGGAGAAGCGTGATGGCATCAGAGCGGTAGCATGGGGCGGGATCAAACCCATAGCAAACCACATCGCGCCGGGCGAGTCGCTGAATAGCTGGCAGGTAAGCCGTTTCTATTACGCTGCCCACGCCAATAAACCCAACTTGCATATCGTCTCCGGTCATAAGAGAGGAAAATATCCCTTATTTTTAAAAGACTATTTTACGCGGGTCGAGGGATAAACTGTTAGGAAGGGTAAGCGTGTGAACTTGCCCGGCAGCTGCCGGGCAAGGAAGAGGCTTAGAACAGCACAGAGTAGTTCATGCCGAAGGTGCGACCACGGCCTTTGTAGTCATACAGCGAAGCAGGGCCGTAGCCCGGGCTGTAGTACAGTGGCGCACGCTGGCCCCAAACGGTGGTGTAATCACGGTCAAAGACGTTTTCGACGCTAAAGCTGAGTTTACCCACCGGAAGCTCGTAGCTGCCCAGTAAATCAACAGTGGTGTAACCGTCGATGCTGTAGCCTGCCGCGTCGCTTACGTTAAACGACGTTGTGCTCTGCACGCGAAGGCTCCACGGATCTGGTGCCCAGCCAATATAGGCGGTCGCTTTCGACGGGCTGGCGACTTTCACGTCATATTTCTGCCAGCTGCCGTTAACTTTTGACTCGGTTTTTAAGACGTTGAAGTTAGCGCCGGTGCTCCAGTTGGTGTCTGGAATAAAGTAGTCCACCGCGCCTTCCACGCCGTAAATACGACGCTTGTCGTCAACAACGCTGATGGTCAGGTCTTTATTCGCCAGCACGCTCTTATCGGACAGCGAGTAGTAGGCGGCAATCTGCGTGCGCAGGCTGTCGCCGGTGTAGCGCCAGCCCAGTTCGTAGGAATCAACCTTCACGCCCTGCAGTTTGCTCGCGCCGACGTTGACGCTGTTGGTCAGCGGCAGGTGGCCGTTAACCGCCGCGCCATAGGTGCCACGGCCGTAGTATTTACCCGGATCAGGCAGCTCCACGCCCTGGGAGAAATTCAGCCAGGCCTGTTGGCGCTCGGTGATGTGCATCAGCAGGCCGGCGTTGAACAGGAAGTTGTCGTAGTCGGTGGAGCCGCCAGGAATGGCGTCAGCAGATTTTGCCGTGCCGGCCGCGATTTGCTGCTGCTGCGCGTAGCCGATGAAATCATCAATCTTGTTCTCGGTGTACTGGTAACGCACGCCGCCGCTCAGGGTAAAGATCTCGTTGATGTCATAGCTGGACTGCAGGAACGCCGCCATGTTGCTGATGTCATACGCCGGGTAACGTCCGGTGGTATAGATTTTCTGGTTGTTCAGGCCACCGGAGGCGCTGGCCTGTGCCAAATCGAAGAACATCTGGTTGGAGGTGAAGCGCTCGTGGTCCGCGTCCAGGCCGTAGGTCAGCTGCCAGCCGTCGAGCGGCTTGCTGTTCAGCGTCAGCTTCGCGCCGTACTGATTAGTATCCTGCTGGGAAGAGGAGAACGCCGTGGCTTTTTTGTTGGCGTTTACCGTCGGGAACGGATAGAACAGCAGCGATTCATCGCGGTAGTAAACCTGGCCCACCAGCTCCTGACCGAGGAAGTCGCTGTTGGAATACTGCATGCTGATCAGGTGGCGCTCTGTGCCCGGAACACGGTCAGAGTTCAGTCCTTTGCTCACGTACGGGCTGCTTGTCCCGCTGATGGCAGAGAAGTTTTTCCCGAGGTTCAGGCCGTAGTCGTCGTCGCCCTTACTTTTGTAATACTGGGTAACGAGCTGCAGCTGCTGGTTTTCATCGATATTCAGCGTGCCGGTACCCATCACGTCCAGGCGGTCGGAATACTGTAACCCGGTCTGGGTGTTGTCGAGCAGGGTGGCATCACCGTTGCCGTCAAACCAGCCGCCGAATTTCTGATAGGCCACTGACGCACGGCCAGAAATATGGTCGTTCCCGCCGGAAATGGCACTGGCGACGCGCTCATCGTGGTCTTTGCTGCTGTTAAAGCCGCTCTTGATCCCGGTCTCAAACTCTACCTGTGTATCCTTCTGGCCTTTTTTGGTCACGATATTAATCAGACCGCCGGTACTGCCGCCGCCGTACAGGGCGGTCGCGCCGGAAATGACTTCAATATGATCGATGTTGAACGGATCGATAGAGTCCAGCTGGCGGCTGTCGGTACGGGAAGAGTTGAGACGCACGCCGTCAACCAGCACGACCAGCGGGCGACCACGGACGTTCATGCCGTAGTTGGTACGGCTCTGGCTGCTGACGTCGAGGCCGGGGATCAGCTGGGCCAGCGCATCTTTAAACTCTTTGCCGCCCTGGATCTGCTGCTCCAGTTCGGCTTTCTCGATCACCCAGGTGGTTTGGGCCATCTCGGCGACGGTGCGGTTGCTGCGGTTGGCGGAAACTACCATCGTCTCGTCACTGGTTTGCTGTGCCACTGCCGGCGCCATCATGGCGAGCAGTAACGGATTGAGCGCCCAAAGCGTTTGCTTTTTGGTTATCATCATTGTTCCTTCATACGGGCTGACAAACATCGGCCCAAATATGCTGTGTCCTCGTCATTCTTCAATTTGACGCGGGGTTAACGGTTACCCCCGTCCCGCAGTGGCCTGCGTGCCGGGGGATAAACTCAGTTAGCGCCGGGCTGCATTTCGAATGATTTTGAGGAGTAGTGAGTTAAGGACGCAGCGCTGTGCTGCGGTTTTTCCCGGCTGCCGCTGCGCCATTGGATCAGCGCGGGCGGCGTACTGAGATCGAACAAATCACGCCCCAGCGCGCGATTCAGAATTCTGGCAGAGCGCCACGCCATCAGGCTCAGCTGCGGCTCGGCAATGCCGTGGGTTTGCATGCTGGCGTTGACCGCGAAGATGTTATTTCCGGCCGGGCCATTCCACTCCAGCGTAAAGTCGTCGCGCACTTTGAAGTTGCACTCATCCAGCATCGTCATGCGTGACATTAACGGCGAAAGCATTTGCGGCAGCGTAGGGCGGTAGCCGGTGGCGAAAATCACCACGTCGCTGTCCAGCGTGTCATAGCCCTTGTCCAGATGGTGTTCCAGCAGCAGCTGCCAGCCCTGGCCACGGCTTTCAAGGCCTGTTACAGAGCGGCTTGGCAGCAGGCGAGCATTGCGCGGCAGCCCGAGCACTTCAAAGCGGTGATACAGCTCGCGGTAGATGGTCAGCAGCGAATCGGCGGTAATGCCGTCGGAGGTCATCTTCTGCTCATCGAGCATTTTCTGCCGCGCGCCTTCATTCAGGCCCACAAAGCCGGTGACGTATTCCGGCGTGAAGTATTCGTTGGCAAACGCGGCTTCATCCAGCGCGTTAAAGTTATTGCGGCGTGAAACCCAGTTCACTTCGGCAACTTCGCCCCAGGCGCCACGGAACGCATTCAGGAACAGGTCGGCACCGCTTTGCCCGCCGCCAACCACCGTGACGCGTTTCCCGGCCAGATTCGGCAGACGCAGGCTCATTTCGCTGGCGTGGAAGCAGGTTGGCGTGGCGGTTTTTACGCACGGCGGCAGGTGAGGCTGCTTGCCAATGCCGAGGCAAATGTTGCGCGCCAGCGTTTCCCCCTGGCTGGTCTGCACCACAAACAGCTTGCGCTGCTCGTCGAAATCAACGCGCTCAACCGTCTGGTTAAACTGCAGGTTGTTCATGCCCTCTGCGGCCCAGCGCAGGTAGTCCGAAAACTCATCGCGCGAGACGGTGCGCAGCTCGGTGGTCAGAAAACGGTAGAATTTTTTACGTTTCACCAGGTAGTTCACAAAGCTGAACGGGCTGGTGGGGGCCACGGCGCTGACCAGGTCTTTCAGGAACATGGTCTGCATATGGCAGTCCGGCACTAACATGCCCGGGTGCCACGCAAAGTCAGTGCGGCTGTCAAAGAACTGGCTGCTAAATCCCTCTGCTTCGTGAGACAGCGCCGCAATGCTCAGGTTAAACGGGCCGATACCTACGCCAATAAAATCAACAGTGTTTGTCATAATTCAATCCCTGGTTACCAGCCACAGCGGGTTTTGCAGATCCTCGAGGTAATTCGGCAGCATGCGGCTGCCGCCGTCCTGGTCAGGCCAGGTCAGTTTTACCGGGTTCAGCACAACGCGGATGATTTGTGGCTTAAAGAGTGAGAAAAGCGCAAAACGCGCCGACATTTGCGGGTGTTCCTGCATGTAATCACTCAACACTGCGGCCAGCAGCTGATAAAAGCGTCTCTCCGGCACGCCAAGGCGGGCCATGAGCGGCGAAACAAAACGCAGCACCGTCACAAAATGGCCGGTCTGCAAATCATGAATTAAATAGTCGGCGCTCAGGCGGGCGGTCACATCCCGCACTTCCTGAGGCAGGGAGTCCATCTCCGGGAACTCATCCTTCACCAGACGCATATCGCCCTGAAAATCTTTCAGCAGCACGCGCTGCGGCACGCCGTCTTTCATGGCGAGCGTAATATTTTGTCCATGGGCGATCAGCGCCACGCCATAGCGGCAGAGCAGGTGATACAGCGGCACCACCACCACGCGGAACATCTGCGTCAGCCAGGCTTCTGCATCCATGCCGGAGCGGGCAATATAGGCCCCGATCAGCGGCTGATTGTTTTCGTCGCACTCCATCAGGGTCGCCATCAGAATCGGCGTCTCGTCAGGCTTCAGCCAGCGGGTCGGGTTCTCGCGCCAGATAACGCCCAGCATCTCCTGGTAGCGATAGGGCGCCTGAGCCAGCGCGGCGTAGCCCTCATGAGAAACATAGCCGGCAGCCGGTTCGCCGAGGATCACCGCCCCGGTTTTCACCAGCGTGCTGTCGGTAGCAAAGACGTTCTGCAGCCAGCGGGAAGCCAGCGGCCCGGCGGCAATGTACTTGCCCGGAATACCGCGGTAGCAGGAGGTGTTGTAAATCGTCAGCGGCAGCTTGATGTCTAACCCGCCCTGGCGGCTGGCGTTGGTCAGGGTGCGCAGCGACTGCTGGGCCAGCCACTGATCGCCAAATTCGCCCAGAGACACCATCTTGCCTTCGGCGAGATCGGCCACGAAATCCAGCGCAATTTTCTGCTGCCACTGCCACGGATGCACCGGCAGCGGCAGCCAGTTATCATCCAGGCCATTGTTCTGCCACGCCTGCGTAAAGCGGGCCAGCTCCTGCTCGTCCATCGCGGCGGCGATAAGCTGCTGAATATCCAGTTCGCTATCGCAGCGCCAGACCATATGTTCGCGTTTAACCGCCAGCCAGTGCAGCTGGAAGGTATTGGCATACTCCGGCGCATAGCGCTCCAGCGCCTCTTTGCCCCAGCCGCGACGCCCTTTGTTAAAGGCAAATTTCGGGTGGCCGCTCAGCAGGCACTGCAGGCGGTCAGCGTCGAGATCGATCAGGTTATCAGCGCTCATGCCGCGGCGCGCTTTCAGCAGCTGCAGGTCGCCCAGCAGCGTGGCGTACAGATCCTGCATATGCTCGGCCACGGTGGCGTCGCTCATCGACAGCACCGGCTTGAGCTGCATGAGCAGCGTCTGCGCTAGCACAGGCTCGTCCGCACAGCGCAGCGTCTCTGCGTCTACCCACAGCCAGCCCCAGATGCCGCGCTCGGCGTTAAAATGCCACTCGGCCCCGGCTAAGCTGATGCAGTAGCGATTTTCGCCCAGCGATTCGGCCTGAAAAACCTGCTCGTACTCCAGCTCAGCCAGCATTTTGGCTACCAGCTGGCGGTTAACGAAATCCCAATCCTTGCGATTCATTACAGGCCTACCTCGCTAAAGAAGTTGTGGCGGTCAGCCATGACCAGGCGTGAACGCTTGTGCGGGAAGTCAAATTCCTTGCGCGTCACATAGCCCGCAGGCTCCAGATGCTTGAACAGACGCTGGTTGTCGGCGCGCGGCTCCAGCACGGTGCGCTGCGTGCGCGGCTCGTCCAGCAGAAGGTAGTGGGTTAAGCCACGCAGCCAGCTTTGTACATAGTGCGCGCCGCGCCACTGCTGCTCGCCCACCAGCAGATGCAGGCCGCGATCAAACGGCTGCCACGGGTAATGGCGGCCGATGCGATCTTCCGCTGCCCAGTAAATTTCGAAGTAGCTGAACGGCTGGTCATCAAAGCAGCCGATCAGCGGAAACGCATGTTTTCCGGTGAGCTGGCGCTCCAGATACGCGGTTTGTACCTCCCGCGAGCCGCTTTGCTCCCAGAAATAGTCCACGCGCGGATCGTTCATCCAGCGGGTAAAATGTTCTGCGTCCAACGCCGGATCGGCCACGCGGAAACTCAGCGTTTTGCGAACGCGCGGATCGTAGCGGCGGTAAACTTCACCGGACGGGCGGGCAGGGCGCAGCGGGTAATAGATCTCGCGCTCAGCGTCAAATACCATTTCGCCGGAAGCATGCTTCGCCGGAGCGCTGAGCCACAGCGGTTGCTGCCAGAAGGTTGCGCGGTGAACGATGTCGCTTTTCAGCAGATCGAACAGCACCAGCGCCTGCGGTTCTTCCCGCCATTCGGCGTAAGGCAGCACGATGGAAGTAAGCTGCGGTGCCGCGACGAACATCTGATCCAGCGCATCGCGCAGCCAGCCTGCAGGCAGTTCGCCCGGCCAGTGCAGGACCGCGCCGCCGTCCTGGCCCCAGCTCAGATTCAGAGGCTTATTGAGCTTTTCACAGCACAGCCCGTGGCCGCCGTGAACAATAGATGCCTGAAACATTCAGCCCTCCTGAGCCAGCAGCGGGTTTACAAAGTCGAAGTAAATCACCGAAGGATCGACGATGGTGTTTTCGTTATGGTCGTGCAGGTAGCAGAAGAAGTTCCCCTTCACGTTCCAGTGCGGGCTTTCCAGCACGTAGTCGAGGCAGGTTTTATGCGTCACCTCGTCACGCACGGCGCTAAGCGCGCTGCGTACACGGCTCATCAGGTTCACTTCGCTATCCAGCCCCGCAGCACCCAGCGCGGCGGTCACGGCGAAGGTCGAATTGACCAGCAGGTAGTAAGGGAAGTAGCGCAGCAGCTGTTCGCGGGTGAAGACGTTTTCCGCCTGTGCTTCGCCAATCATGTCGAGCCAGCCTGCGGCATGCGGCATAAAAGCGCTGCCCTGGCAGTCGCGGTAGATAAGCCCGACCGGCAGATCCTGCTGCATCTCCACCAGAATATTTTGTTGGTGAGCGAGGAGAACCAGGCCGTAATCCGCTTCGGCGGTAAACAGCGGCTTCAGCACCTGCTGGCAATAGGCGTCGACCCAGGCGTGTGCAGCCTGTTTCGGCGTGATCCTAAGACGAGAGCTCAGGCGGTTCACGGCGGCAACCAGCAGGGAATCTCCGCCGTCCGGGGCTGACTGGGTCAGGGAAACCAGGACGTTAGTCTGGCTCTGCGGCTGCTCAACCAGCAGGTTTTCGCGCAGGGCAAACAGGCTTTCTTCCATGATGTTGCCGTGGAGATCGCGCAGTCCGGCCCAGCCGTCTTCCTGCATCACGCGGAAGGTCGGGAAGCGGGCCTGCAGCGTTTGCCAGCGGTCAGTTTGCGCCAGGCGCGCCAGGCGCATGCCGCGTTTAACTTCTTTTACCGACAGCGTACGCACGGAGTTGGTCAGGCGCACGCTCAGAGAAAACTTGATCATGTCGCGGCTGGTGGCGCAGTAAAGCGAGCGCGAAGAAGTGGTCGGCAGCCATGGTGCACCGGCTTCGCCTAAATCTTTCACCAAACCTTTGGCGACCAGCTGCTGGCACCAGTCCTGCTCCAGCAGATAGCCGGCCTGCCACGGATGCAGCGGGAACAGCCATTGATTGTCGCTGAGCTCGCTCAGCAGCTGCGGCGCATTTTCAGCCGCAAAGCGCGTCAGGCGCTGCTGCAGATTGAGGTGCAGACTTTCGCCCGCCAGGTAGCTTTTATCTACGGCGAACCAGCGCAGCGGGAAATGCGGGGCGAAGTCAGGCAGATAGCGCTCGGCTTCCTGCTGGTTAAACGGTTCGTGGGATTTTGGCGCCGGGTGAAAGGCGTGTCCCACCAGCAATGCCTGCTCGGCTTCGCCAAAATTCAGCGCTTTTTCGCGCAGCCCATTCCAGTCATGACGGGCTTCAATCGCCTGCTGCGTGTGGGCATGGCTTTCCATTACGCGCTGATAAAACGCTTCGCAGCCGGTGGCTGGCAGCATCTGCTGGTGCTGGAGTTTATCGACAATCAGCTGGGAAAGGGTGGTGAAGTCTATCGGCTGACTGCCGGTGGCAGTGACCAGACGAGCCGGGAATTCGAAGCGGTGATGCTGGGTGGGAGAGAAATAGGCCACTTTGAAGTAGAGCGCCTGCTGTTCCCCCAGGGGGATAATGAGTTCGGCTGGGTGGCTGTCGGTCAGTCGCCAGTCGCTGGTTTCACGGACAAGGGAATTAAGAAAGCACTGTGCGGCCACATCCCAGGCCAGAGTTTTATTTGGCAAAGTCATCATCAAACAGTTTCCACGCGTTATGATAATGCGAATTCTGCCGATAACGTTTCTCATTATCAATAACAATTGTTAGAATAGATAAAATTAATTTTACAAATACGCACAATAACCACACGGGTTAGTAACATTTTGACATCGCTAGAACTGGCGGATTCGCCGCAAAAATCCCTTTCCTGTTGGCCACTTGCGCTGAGCGCCGGGCTACTTGGCGTCGGGCAAAACGGCCTGCTGGTCGCGATCCCGGTGCTGGTGATGCAGACACATCTGAGCCTGTCCGTCTGGGCGGCATTGCTAACGCTTGGGTCGATGCTGTTTTTACCGTCCTCGCCGTGGTGGGGGAAACAGATTGCGCGCCTCGGCAGTAAGCCCGTGGTGCTTTGGGCGCTGGGAGGCTATGGCGCAAGCTTTATGCTGCTCGGACTTGGCTGCCTGCTGCTGGCCACGGATGCGGTCGCGGGTTATCTCGGGCTGGGCATATTGATTGTGGCGAGGATTATCTACGGCTTGACCGTGTCGGCGATGGTTCCGGCCTGCCAGGTCTGGGCGCTGCAGCGTGCCGGGGAAGGAAAGCGCATGGCGGCGCTGGCCACGATCAGCTCCGGGCTGAGCAGCGGGCGCTTGTTTGGCCCGCTTTGCGCCGCTGGCATGCTGGCGATTCATCCGCTCGCCCCGTTGGGACTTCTGATGGTCGCCCCGCTGCTGGCGCTGGTGATGCTGTTACGTCTGCCGGGCACGCCGCCGCAGCCCGCAGCCGAGCGTAAAAGCGCTCGTCTTCGGCCCGATTGCCTGCCTTATCTGCTGTGTGCCTTGCTGCTTTCGGCCTCGGTCAGCCTGATGCAGCTGGGGCTCTCTCCGGCGCTTGGTCGCCAGTTTGCCACGGATACCGCCGCAATTAGCCATCAGGTTGCCTGGCTGCTGAGCCTGGCCGCGGTGGCTTCGCTCTCCGCACAGTTTGGCATTCTCCGGCCACAGCGCCTGAAGCCAATGGGGCTCCTGTTGAGCGCCGGGCTGCTGATGATCGTTGGCCTGGCGATGATGATTTCCGTTCAGCTGTGGCTGTTTTACGTCGGCTGCGCGGTACTGTCGTTTGGGGCCGCGCTGGCGACCCCGGCCTATCAGCTGTTGCTGAACGACAAGCTTGCCGATGGGGCAGGGGCCGGCTGGGTCGCGACCAGCCACACTCTGGGCTACGGGCTTTGTGCCATGCTGGTGCCGCTGGTATCAAAAACGGGCGCTGAGGCAGCGCTGATTATGGTGGCCTTTTTAGCCGCCGTGTTATTTACCGTGGTGTCCGGCGTTATCTGGCGCAGCCGCCACCGTTCACGTCATTCTGTAATTTAAGCGTAAGGAAAAGTTATGGCTGGAGTTCAGGGCTATCGTCTGTTTAACGTTCAACTGGCGCGGAAAACGGCCGTGTCGCCTTCGCTGCTGAGCCTGGTATTTAGCGGGCCTGATGTGGCGCAGATGAAATGTGACTCGCCTGATCAGCGTATTAAAATGCTGTTTCCGTCCGAAGACGGAACGCTGCCGTCGCTGCCTGCCGAAGGGCAGTGGTACCAGATTGCCCAGGGGATGCCAAAAGAGAAGCGCCCGGTGATCCGTACCTATACGCTGCGCCATGTCGATCCTGCCCGTCAGGAAGTGACGGTGGAGTTTGTCAGCCACGGCACTGAAGGCCCGGCCTCCGCATGGGCGATTAATTCTGTTCCCGGCGATGCTATCCAGATTGTGGCCCCGAACGCCTCCCACCCGGAAGACAGCGGCGGCTATGAATGGACGCCGCCTGCCGGGCTGCGAAACGCGCTGATTATCGCTGATGAGACGGCTTTACCCGCCGCACGAGGCATTCTGGAAATGCTGGCTCGCCAGGCTCAGCCGCCAAAAATACAGGCCTTTTTTGAGGTGCCGGACGAAGGGGACTGCGTGGACTTAAGCGCCTATGGCTTCGCCGAGATCAACTGGCTGCCGCGCAAAACCGTCTCTGCCACCCACGGCGAATGCCTGATTCAGGCGGTAAAAATGCAGGCGAGGGTGCCGGAAAGCGGCCATCACGAAGCCGTCCAGGAAGAGGCCGAAGGCGAACTGCTGTGGGATAAAGCCACCACCGGTAGCAACGAGTTTTACGGCTGGGTAGCGGCGGAGTCGACGGTGGTTAAGCTGCTGCGCCGCCATTTGATTGGCGAACGTGGCGTTGAGCACGAAGCCATTAACTTTATGGCCTACTGGGCGAAAGGGCGAGTTCGCTAGTGAAAAGGGCGGCCATTGGCCGCCCTGGATCAGATCTTCTTCAACTGCGGCATCAACATCACCGTGGTTTTCACAATCTGCATTAACTCTTCATAGCTGGCGTTCTCGCGCGCGCTGACCGACATCCCCTGAATGATGCAGCACAGGTATTTTGCCAGGCAGCGAATGTTACGTTCCGCCGGGATCTCGCCTTTTTGCTGGCGCATTTCAAGGAAACGCACCAGCGTTTGTTCCTGCACGGCATGGCGGGCTTTTATCGTTGCGGCGATGTCTTCCGACGACGCGGCCAGCACGGATGAGGTGCAAATGATAAAGCAACCAGCGGGCGTGCTCTTGTCGGTAAAACATTGTGCGACCGCGGAAAGATAGTTCTCCAGCGCGGCTTCCATGGTCTGCTCTTCACAGAACAGGCAGGCCTCGTGCTTCGCCGCAAAGCGCGCGATATAGCGATCCAGCACCGCGCGGAACAGACCTTCTTTGTTGATGAACTCCGCGTAGAGCGTTGGGGCCTTTGCCCCGGTGGCTTCTACCAGATGCGCCATGGATGTTGCTTCATAGCCATGCTGCCAGAAGAGTGTCATGGCCTTGTCGAGTGCTGCTTCCCTGTCAAACACTTTTGGACGGCCACGGCTTTTTTTGCTGCAACTTAAAGTCTCGGTTGCCATACCTGCCGTTTAACCTCTGTCTAATTAGTGAACACTTATTATAAAAATAATCGGCGGCGGTAGCCAGTGCCACGTTATGAAAAATAATTATTTCTTATCACAATGAAAAATAGCGCTTTTTTTAATTAATTAACGGTCGTTATTAAAATGTGTTGACGTGTGATGTGGATCACGATTATGATTTAGTTATCGATCGTTAACTAATTAAGTTTAACGACCTAACGTTCACCTGCTTAGGACCTGAATCATGAAAACCTTAACTACTCTGTTCGCTGCCGCTGTGATTAGCTCACTCTCATTTGCAAGCTTTGCGGCGGTTGAAGTTTCTGCTACGCCTGCTGGTCAGCAAAAAGTTGGCACCATCAGCGCCAATGCGGGCAGCAACCTCTCTTCCCTGGAAGAACAGTTGGCCGCGAAGGCCGATGCAATGGGCGCTAAATCGTTCCGTATTACCTCCGTTAACGGTCCGAACACCCTGCACGGTACTGCCGTCATCTATAAATAAGCCAGACGTTAACCCTCAATACGTTTGACCTTATTCGTTATATGCCACTGCAAGCAAAAGGCCCTGTCGTAAGACAGGGCCTTTTTTTACACCTGAAGATTTAACTCAGATTTCGTTGTTCGACTGGTCAGCCGCATGGGCATTGACGTTGACCGGCATCCCGGAACGGTGCTCCATGGCCTGTTCCATCACCTGCGCATCGGTTTTAGGTGCGTTGCGGAACTGCGTCATCTGCTCGTTTAGCACAATCGGCAGAACTTTCGGGTCATCATCAATCGCTTTGGACAGCGGCTGGTGAACTTCAACCAGGCGGGAGCCATCCGGCTCAACGGACGCTTTGATTGGCGTGTTGATGATGCGCACTGAAGTGCCGACCGGAACCGTGTTGAACAGCGCTTTGATATCGCCGTCGCGCAGGCGGATACAGCCGGAGCTGACGCGCATACCGATGCCGAAGTCGGCGTTGGTGCCGTGCAGCAGGTAAACGCCGCCGAACGCTGCCAGGCGAATCGCGTGGTGCCCCATCGGGTTATCCGGCCCCGCAGGAACCACGGCCGGGAGCTTAATGCCCTGCGCCAGGTAACGCGCCCGAATATTGGCCGTTGGTGTCCAGGTCGGGTTGGCCCGTTTGTCGGAAATTTTGGTCACCATCGTCGGGGTCAGCGTGTCTCCGCCCAGCTGGCCAATGCCAATCGGGTAAACGGTGACGCTGTTTTTCCCTGCCGGGAAATAGTACAGACGCAGTTCGGCGAGGTTAATCACGATGCCCTCGCGTGGGACGTCCGGCAGCAGCATCTGGCGCGGGATGGTCAGCACGCTCCCGGCGCGGGGCACATAAGGATCCACGCCCGGGTTGGCCTGCAGCAACGCCAGGAAACCGACGTTGTACTTTTTGGCAATGGCCTCCAGCGAACCGCCGTCGTTTTCAACCTGATGGAACAGGTTTTTGCCGATCAGGCGGCTGTTAGCGGCGGGAAGCGGATAATCGTTAGCGCTGGCGGGCAGCGCCATGGCCGCGGCACCCAGTAAGGCGGCGGCGGTAAACCAGCGGCGGAAAGACAAAGTACGCGAAGCAAACATAGCTTAAACCCTGCGATTTTAATGGTTAATTTTTGAGGCAGATAAACGCCAATTATCGCTGAGCTGCGTGTCGGGAAGTCCTGGGGATTGCAAAGAGTGTGTAAATGTCACAGAAAATTGCGCCTTACCGGGCGGTAAGGCGCAGAGGCGTCAGGCCGCGGCGTTTTCCGCCAGGCTGCGCATAAAGTTACGCACCCATTCCATGCGCGTTTTCCTGTCCTCAAGCTCCTGGAAGAACTTCAGTCGGGTAGGGCCGTCAAGGCGGTAATGCTGCGGCTGCTTCTGCAGCAGGCCAATCAGCCATACCGGATCAACGTGGTTTTTCTCCGCGAACTCGATGGTGCCGCCTTTTTCATTGCCCTCAATCTTACGCACGCCCAGCTTCTGTGCCTGCTGGCGCAGCGCGGCGATGTCCAGCAGATTACGTGCCGCATCCGGCAGAAGGCCAAATCGGTCTATCAGCTCAACTTTCAGCTCGTCCAGCTCGTGCTCGCCTTTGGCGCTGGCGATGCGTTTGTAGAACGACAGGCGCGTATTAACGTCGGGAATAAAATCATCCGGCAGCAGGGCGGGCATTCGCAGCTCGACCTCTGTCTGGCTGTTGGTGAGATCTTCCAGCGAGGGCTCGCGGCCCTCTTTCAGCGCATCGACGGCGTTTTCCAGCAGCTCCATGTACAGCGAGAAGCCGATAGTTTCCATCTGCCCGCTCTGATCTTCCCCCAGCAGCTCGCCCGCGCCGCGAATTTCCAGGTCGTGGGTGGCTAACGCGAACCCGGCACCTAAATCTTCCAGCGAGGCAATGGCCTCCAGGCGTTTTTGCGCGTCCGTGGTCATTGCCTTCGGGTGCGGCGTCAGCAGCCAGGCATAGGCCTGGTGGTGAGAACGCCCGACGCGGCCACGCAGCTGGTGAAGCTGCGCCAGGCCAAAGTGGTCGGCCCGCTCGATGATGATGGTATTGGCGGTCGGAATATCGATCCCGGTTTCGATGATCGTGGTGCACACCAGCACGTTAAAACGCTGGTGGTGGAAGTCGTTCATCACCCGCTCCAGCTCGCGCTCGCGCATCTGGCCGTGGCCGATGGCAATCCGCGCTTCTGGCACCAGTTCAGCCAGCTTATCGGCGGCTTTCTGAATGTTTTCGACGTCGTTGAAAAGGTAATACACCTGGCCACCGCGCAGCACTTCACGCAGGATGGCTTCCCGCACCACCAGATTGTCGTACTCGCGCACGAAGGTTTTCACCGCCAGGCGGCGTGCCGGAGGCGTGGCGATAATCGACAAGTCGCGCATGCCGCTCATTGCCATATTCAGGGTTCGCGGAATAGGCGTTGCGGTCAGCGTCAGAATATCCACGTCGGCGCGCATCGCTTTGATGCGCTCTTTGTGGCGCACGCCAAAGCGGTGCTCTTCATCGACAATCAACAGCCCAAGATCGCGCCATTTCACGTCGGCCTGCAGCAGCTTGTGGGTGCCGATCAGAATATCGATTTTCCCTTCGCTGGCCTGTTCCAGAATTTGAGTCTGTTCTTTGGCGCTGCGGAAGCGGGAAAGCATTTCAATGCGCACCGGCCAGTTGGCGAAGCGGTCGCGGAAGTTGTCGTAGTGCTGCTGAGCCAGCAGGGTCGTCGGCACCAGCACCGCCACCTGTTTGTTGTTCTCCACTGCCAGGAATGCGGCACGCATCGCAACTTCGGTTTTACCGAAGCCCACGTCGCCACACACCAGCCTGTCCATCGCCAGCGGGCGACACATGTCACTCAGCACGGCGTTGATGGCCTGAGCCTGGTCCGGGGTAGTTTCGAACGGGAAGCTGTCACAGAACAGCTGGTACTGCTCGCGATCGTGCTTAAAGGCAAAGCCTTCTTTGGCGGCGCGCATCGCATAGATATCCAGCAGTTCAGCGGCGACATCGCGCACTTTCTCCGCTGCTTTTTGGCGGGCGCGGGACCAGGCATCGCTGCCCAGCTTGTGCAGCGGCGCATTTTCGTCGGCGCCGCCCGCGTAGCGGCTGATCAGGTGCAGGGACGAAACCGGGACGTAAAGTTTGGCGTCGCCCGCGTAGGTCAGCATCAGGTATTCGGCGGTAATGCCCCCGGCTTCCAGCGTGGTCAGCCCGGCGTAACGGCCCACGCCGTGTTCCAGGTGAACCACCGGCTGGCCCGCATGCAGCTCGGCCAGGTTGCGGATCAGCGTGTCCGGGTTAATGGTGCGGCGGCTGTCCTGGCGACGGCGGCTGACGCGCTCGCCCAGCAGGTCGCTTTCGCAAATCAGCGCCCGGTTGCGCAGGGTATCAATAAAGCCGTGCTCGCTGGCGCCGATCATCAGATAGCGGCCGTTATTTTCGGCTTCTTCCAGGCGGTAAATGCGTTTTGGTGCGATTTTGATGCGGCCCAGCAGTTCGCCCAGCGCTTCACGGCGGCCTTCGCTTTCGACAGAGAAAATCACCGGCCCGGTGAAGGACTCAAGGAACTTCCGCAGGCTGTCCAGCGGGGCTTTTTGCTGCGCCTGCACGGCCAGATCCGGCAGTGCCTTGTAACCCAGATTCACGTTGGCGGCTTTCTTCGCCAGCGAATCCGTTTTGAGCTGCACGCGCGGCCAGGCTTTCAGCTCGCTAAACAGCGAGTCGGTTTTCAGCCACAGATCTTCCGGCGGCAGAAGAGGGCGCATCGGATCTACGCCGCGATTTTCAAAGCGGGCGTTTGCGTCTAGCCAGAAGCGCTCGGCGCTGGCTTCCAGATCGCCGGTGTTCACCAGCAGCGTGTTGGCCGGGAAATAGCTAAACAGCGTCGGCAGCGGTTCGCTGAAGAACAGCGGCTGCCAGTATTCGATCCCGGCAGGCAGCGTGCCTTTGCTCACCTGCTGGTAGATATGTTCGGCGTCGCGCTTGACGTCGAACTTGTCGCGCCACTGGCTACGGAACAGCTCAATGGCGTTTTTGTCGGTCGGGAATTCATGGGCCGGCAGCAGATTGATGGCGTCCACTTCTTCCAGCGTGCGCTGAGAATCCACGTCGAAGACGCGCAGGCTGTCGATTTCATCGTCAAAGAAGTCAATGCGGTACGGTTGGGCGCTGCCCATCGGGTAGAGGTCAAGCAGGGCGCCACGGGTGGCAAATTCGCCGTGCTCCATTACCTGGTCGACGCTGCGATACCCGGCCTGTTCCAGCTGCGCGCGCAGGTTATCCCGTGACAGGCGCTGGCCTTTTTTCATCACCAGCGCGTGGCCGTGCAGGTAGCTGTGCGGGCAAACGCGCTGCATCAGCGTGTTCACCGGCATGATCAGCACGCCGCGCTGCATGGTCGGCAGCTGGTAAAGCGTGGACAGGCGCGAGGAGATGATTTCCTGATGCGGCGAGAAGCTGTCGTACGGCAGCGTTTCCCAGTCGGCGAGATTGACCACCAGGTTGTCGGTGAACTGGGTGATTTCATCGTGCAGGCGCAGCGCGTTCTGCATATCCGGGGCAATCAGCACCACCGGGCCGCTATGGCGTTCAACGATTTCGGCGACTTCGGTCGCGCAGGCTGAACCGGTCAGCTCGCCCAGCAGGCGTTGTTCTGCGGGTTTACTCGGTAGGTCGTAACGGGCATGTTCAGGCATAGTCAGCGCGCGTTCTCCAGAAAGCCGTGTTTTCACGGTAATAATATAAATTTTCTCTACTTATTATCCGTGATGGCGGCGCGAGTGCAACCGCTGAAAATAGCGATAGATGCGGTTCAGAGCATTTGTCGTTTCTGCTGGCTGAGCTTGCGATATTGCTGGGGTGACATACCGACGTAGCGGCTGAAGGTGCTATAGAATCGGCTACTGGATCGGAACCCCGCGGTCATCGCCACATCGAGGATGGTTTTGTCGGTGTCGCTGAGCAGAGCGCGTACGTGATTAACGCGCATCACCGTAATGTACTGTTTTAACGTGAGCTGCATGACGCGCTGGAAAATACCCATTGCATAGTTGGCATTGAGTTTTACGTGATCTGCGACGTCGTTGATGGTCAGCGCCTGATCGTAATTATCGGCAATAAAGCCCAGCATCTGGCTGACATAGAATTGCGCGTGACGGGAGACGCTGTTCTTGTGGGTGCGCGAGGTTTTGTTAAGCAGGATAGGCTGCCATCCCGAAAGGCTAAAGCGCTTAAGCATCAGACCAATTTCATCGATCGCCAACTGCCGGATCTGCTCGTTCGGGCTGTTGGCTTCCTGCTGCCAGCGCAGGACTTCAAAGGTGCTGAGCTGCTGAGTCTCGAGTGATTTCACCACCATGCCGTGAGTCACGTGGTTAATGAGTTCGCGATCCAGTGGCCAGGAGAGAAAGAGGTGCATCGGCAGGCTCAAAATCGCCATTTGCCGGCAGTTGCCCGGGCGCGTTAACTGATGCGGCGTACAAGCCCAGAACATCGTGATATGGCCCTGTTTGATCTGCACCACTTCGTTGTTAATCAGATATTCCACGTCGCCGTCAAACGGCACGTTAACCTCCACCTGGCCGTGCCAGTGGCTGGCGGCCATAGCATGCGGTCGACGGAGCTCAATATCCATACGCTGATATTCAGAATAGAGTGACAGCGGACTGCGAGTCTGCTTCTCATCGCCGTTGCACATATGCGGGTCAGGCGGCAGAAAGGTAATTGGCTCATCGATCATTGTCGCTCCATTTCCTGAATTATCAGAATCATGCCATCAGTACGGATTCAGCCTCCGCCTCTCCAATTGATATTAGCCTGGCTAACAGGCCGGATACTCTGCTTTTCCGTCTATTTATTCCCAAAAACTCAGATTTTGTAGCGATCGACATCAGATCCGAGTTTCCGGGAATGCTCCATGGGGAAGATGGAGGTTTTTGCCGGGGGCGCGTGCCACGATGAAGACGTTACCTACTGTTCTGGAGAGTGATAATGACAGCCCCAAAAATTACCTTTATCGGCGCGGGTTCGACCATCTTCGTCAAAAATATTCTGGGCGATGTTTTTCATCGCGAAGCGCTCAGGTCGGCACACATTGCGCTGATGGATATTGACGAGACGCGTCTGGAAGAGTCACACATCGTGGTGCGTAAACTGATGGATTCCGCCGGGGCATCCGGCTACATCACCTGTCACACCGATCAAAAAACAGCGCTGCAAGGGGCGGATTTCGTGGTGGTCGCGTTCCAGATTGGCGGCTACGAGCCTTGTACCGTTACCGATTTTGAGGTTTGTAAGCGTCACGGGCTGGAGCAAACTATTGCCGATACGCTAGGCCCCGGCGGCATTATGCGCGCCCTGCGCACCATCCCGCATCTGTGGCGGATCTGCGACGATATGACCGAAGTGTGCCCGAATGCGACGATGCTTAACTACGTTAACCCGATGGCGATGAACACCTGGGCAATGTATGCCCGCTACCCGCATATCAAGCAAGTGGGCCTCTGCCATTCGGTGCAGGGCACGGCGGAAGAGCTGGCCCGTGATCTGAACATTGACCCGGCCACGCTGCGCTACCGCAGTGCCGGGATAAACCATATGGCGTTCTACCTTGAGCTGGAACGCAAAACTGCGGAAGGGCATTACGTCAACCTCTATCCAGAACTGCTCGCAGCTTATGAAGCGGGCCAGGCCCCGAAACCGAATATTCACGGCAATGAACGCTGCCAGAATATTGTGCGCTATGAGATGTTTAAAAAGCTGGGCTATTTTGTCACCGAATCGTCAGAGCATTTTGCGGAATATACTCCGTGGTTTATCAAGCCGGGGCGTGAAGATCTGATTGAGCGCTATAAAGTGCCGCTGGATGAGTACCCGAAACGCTGCGTCGAACAGCTGGCTAACTGGCATAAAGAGCTGGAAGAGTACAAAACGGCGGAACGCATAGATATTAAGCCGTCGCGCGAGTATGCCAGCACGATTATGAATGCCATCTGGACCGGTGAGCCTAGCGTAATTTACGGCAATGTCCGTAACGACGGGCTTATCGATAACCTGCCGCAGGGGAGCTGCGTTGAGGTCGCCTGCCTGGTGGATGCCAACGGGATCCAGCCCACCAAAGTTGGCGGGATCCCATCGCATCTGGCTGCCATGATGCAAACCAACATCAACGTGCAGACGCTGCTGACCGAGGCCATTCTGACTGAAAATCGTGACCGCGTTTACCATGCGGCGATGATGGATCCTCACACCGCGGCAGTCCTGGGCATCGAAGAGATTTATAGGCTGGTGGATGACCTGATCGCCGCGCACGGAGACTGGCTGCCAGCCTGGCTGCATCGCTAATAAAAAACGACGCCGGGTATAAGCCCCGGCGTTGACCTCTCTAATAACAGAAGGCGGGCGCTGGTAACGGTGACCCGGTACCCTATGAGCATCTCTCTGACAACAAAACTCAGTTACGGATTCGGTGCATTTGGTAAGGATTTCGCCATCGGTATCGTCTACATGTACCTGATGTACTATTACACCGATGTCGTAGGTTTATCGGTGGGGGTGGTAGGAACCCTGTTCCTGGTGGCAAAAATCTGGAACGCGTTTAACGACCCGGTGATGGGCTGGATTGTAAACGCCACGCGATCGCGGTGGGGCAAATTTAAGCCGTGGATCCTGCTCGGCACGCTCACGAACTCGCTGGTACTGTTTTTACTGTTCAGCGCGCACCTTTTTGAAGGGACGACCCAGGTGGTGTTTGTCTGCGTGACCTACATCCTCTGGGGGACGACCTATACCCTGATGGATATTCCGTTCTGGTCACTGGTGCCAACCATCACGCTGGATAAGCGTGAACGCGAACAGCTGGTGCCGTTCCCGCGTTTTTTTGCGAGCCTGGCTGGATTCGTGACTGCCGGGGTAACGCTGCCGTTTGTGAACTATGTGGGTGGGGCTGACCGCGGGTTTGGTTTTCAGATGTTCACGCTGGTGCTGATCGCGTTCTTTATCGTTTCCACAATTGTCACGCTGCGTAACGTTCATGAGGTTTTCTCGTCAGACAACGAGGCCACGGCGGACAGCACCCGGCTGTCGCTGAAATCCATACTCGCCCTTATCTACAAAAATGATCAGCTTTCTTGCCTGCTGGGGATGGCGCTGGCCTATAACGTCGCCTCCAATATCATTACCGGCTTTGCCATTTACTATTTCACCTATGTCGTCGGGGATGCGGATCTGTTCCCGTACTATCTTTCCTATGCCGGGGCGGCAAACCTGCTCACCCTGGTGCTCTTCCCGCGTCTGGCGAAAGCGCTGTCCCGCCGTATCCTGTGGGCGGGGGCTTCGATTCTGCCGATGGTCAGCGGGGGCGTGCTGCTGGTGATGGCGCTGACGGGCTCGGCTAATGTGCTGGTCATCTGCCTTGCGGGCGTATTCCTCAACGTCGGTACCGCGCTGTTCTGGGTGCTGCAGGTGATTATGGTGGCGGATACCGTTGATTACGGTGAATACAAGTTTAACGTTCGCTGCGAAAGTATTGCCTATGCGGTGCAGACGATGGTGGTGAAGGGCGGCTCGGCGTTTTCAGCCTTCTTTATCGCGGTCGTTTTAGGCGTCATTGGCTATGTGCCGAACGTCGCCCAGTCGGCTGAAACAATACTCGGGATGCAGTTCATCATGATTGCGCTGCCGACGTTATTCTTTGCCATCACTCTGGTGCTCTATTTTCGCTTTTATCGTCTGAACGGCGATCGGCTTCGCAAAATCCAGATTCACCTGCTGGATAAATATCGCAAAGTGTCGTCCCCGGCAGTGCCGCAGGAAACAGCGGCCATGCCGATAGCCGTTACTCGTGATGTACGGGCTTAATCTACGGAAAAGCAACCCGCTCAGGCGGGTTGCTGAAGCACTTACCGGCTGGCGGCGATTTGCGCGGGAGGAGAGAAAAACAGATCGCCGAACAGCGCGACCGAAAGCTTGCGGAAACCGAGACCAACCAGCGTACAAATGCCCAGGCTAACAAACGGGTAGACCAGCAGAATCGCCAGCACCAGCGTGTCAGAAAGCGCACTGCTGTTGATTTTAGCCAACATCACCAGGCTTATCGCCTCGATCAAAATGCGGTGAGTGGTGTAAATGGCAATCGTATTCGAGCCCACCACGTTCAGGAAGCTGTCTTCACGTGCTTCGCGCCAGCCGTTCAGCAAATAGAACCCGCGCAGGATAGCTACGATAGACACCAGAGAAATCACCAGCGGCACGTTGACAAAGTAAAGCGCCAGCGATCCCAGGGCTATGCCTGCGCAGACAAACGGGTGTTGCGAAAAGCGGAAGTCCTTCATCCAGGCCATCAGCAAAGGGCCAAACCAGGCGCCGAGGCCGTAATACACCATATTTCGCACCACGCTGTTCAGCCCCCACCACGGCAGCGGCACAAAGGCGATAACAACGTTAATGCCCATCAGCACAGCCAGCACCGGGATGCGGTAGCGGCGCAGGGCTTTAAACATCACGAAGTAAACCAGCAGGGCGTAGAGATACCACAGGCTGGTGCTGGCCTTTGCCATGCTAAGAGCAAACTGCCCCAGCGAGTCGGCGTAGGCGGCGTTGGACGTCGGGTTACGCTCAAGGTCGGGTGCCAGCCATTGGTTAAGGTGCGTCAGCGCGATCCACTGGATCAAGCCCCACAGCAGTAACACGTAAAAAATGTTCCACAGCCGCTTGTCCACGCTGTCGCGCCATTTCACTTCATGGATGTAGCGGGCGATCAGGTAACCGGAAATGAAGAAGAATACCGGCATTCGGAAGGGCGCGAGGTAGAGATTAAGGTAAACCCAGAGTTTGGCGACATACAGATTCAGGCCGGGCCCGAGAGATGTGAGGTGAGGGTAGAAGGTAATCACCGAATGGTAGATAACCACCAGGCAAATGCATAATCCTTTAATTTGGTTGATCCAGAGTTGCTTTTTCTTCATGCGATATCCGCGTCGTGACGGGCTCCAGTTGTCATGGGCCTGCTATCCTGGTGTCAAACCGATGCGATCTCGACCTCAATTGTCTGTTTTTGGCGCTGATTTGGTAAATTTAGGAAAAGGTGCAGGCACTTGAGATGTAACGGGAATAATTTAGTCGACGGAATTCATTTGGCCGGGGAGGTGTCGTATACTTCCCGGATCTTTGCTTAGGCAACCCGCAACAAGACGGATTTCATGTATCAACCTGTCGCGTTATTTATAGGCCTGCGCTACATGCGTGGGCGAGCAGCGGACCGCTTCGGCCGCTTTGTCTCCTGGCTGTCGACGATTGGTATCACCCTCGGGGTGATGGCGCTGGTCACGGTCCTTTCGGTGATGAATGGCTTCGAACGTGAGCTGCAAAACAACATCCTCGGCCTGATGCCGCAGGCGTTGATCACCTCACCTTCCGGCTCTATTAATCCCCAGCAACTTCCCGCCGATTCCCTGAAGCTTCAGGGCGTGACGCGTATTGCGCCCCTGACTACCGGTGACGTGGTGCTGCAAAGCGCCCGCAGCGTTGGGGTTGGTGTAATGCTGGGCGTGCAGCCGGACGAGAAAGATCCGCTTTCCCCGTACCTGGTTAACGTTAAGCAGGCCGATTTGGTGGCCGGGCAGTACAACGTCATCCTCGGCGAACAGCTCGCCGGCTCGCTGGGCGTTAAGCGTGGGGAAACCATTCGCATTATGGTGCCGTCCGCCAGCCAGTTTACGCCGATGGGGCGTTTGCCGAGCCAGCGTCTGTTCACCGTGATTGGTACCTTCGCCGCCAGCAGCGAAGTGGACGGCTACCAGATGCTGGTCAACCAGCAGGATGCCTCGCGCCTGATGCGCTACCCGGCGGGGAATATCACCGGCTGGCGTCTGTGGCTGGCTGAGCCGCTCAAGGTCGATGTGCTGAGCCAACAAACGCTGCCGCAGGGCACCGAATGGAAAGACTGGCGCGAGCGCAAAGGCGAGCTGTTCCAGGCCGTGCGCATGGAGAAAAACATGATGGGGCTGCTGCTGAGCCTGATCGTGGCCGTCGCCGCCTTTAACATCATTACCTCCCTTGGCCTGCTGGTGATGGAAAAGCAGGGCGAAGTGGCGATTCTGCAAACCCAGGGGCTAACCCGCCGCCAGATCATGACCGTGTTTATGGTGCAGGGCGCGGGCGCGGGCGTGATTGGCGCGCTGCTCGGGGCCTTGCTCGGGGCGCTGCTTGCCAGCCAGTTGAATAATTTAATGCCGATCATCGGCATCCTGCTTGATGGCGCGGCCCTGCCGGTTGCCATCGAACCGGTACAGGTTGTGGTGATTGCCATTGTGGCGATGGCCATTGCTTTGCTGTCCACGCTTTACCCTTCGTGGCGCGCCGCCGCGACCCAACCCGCTGAGGCTTTACGTTATGAGTAATTCTGTCCTGTTGCAGTGTGACAACCTGTGCAAACGCTATCAGGAAGGCAAAGTGCAAACGGATGTGCTGCACGATGTCAGCTTCAGCATCAACGCGGGTGAACTGATGGCGATTGTCGGCAGCTCCGGCTCCGGCAAAAGTACCTTGCTGCACCTGCTGGGCGGCCTGGACACGCCGACCTCCGGCGACGTGGTGTTCAACGGCCAGGCGATGAGCAAACTCTCGTCGGCGGCGAAGGCGGAGCTGCGTAACCGCGAGCTGGGCTTTATCTATCAGTTCCACCACCTGCTGCCGGACTTCACCGCGCTGGAAAACGTGGCGATGCCGCTGCTCATTGGCAAGAAAAAGCCGGAAGAAGTGCAGAAGCGCGCGCTGGAGATGCTGGCCGCCGTGGGGCTGGATCACCGCAGCAGCCACCGCCCGTCGGAGCTGTCCGGCGGCGAACGTCAGCGCGTGGCGATTGCCCGTGCGCTGGTGAACAACCCGCGTCTGGTGCTGGCGGATGAGCCGACCGGTAACCTGGATGCGCGCAACGCCGACAGCATTTTCGAGCTGCTGGGCGAACTGAACGTGCGCCAGGGCACAGCATTCCTGGTAGTAACCCACGATCTGCAGCTGGCGAAACGTATGTCCCGCCAGCTGGAAATGCGCGATGGCCGCTTAACCAGCGACCTGACCTTGATGGGAGCGGAGTAATGGCTTCCCCGCTTTCTTTATTGATTGGCCTGCGTTTCAGCCGCGGGCGACGCCGCAGCGGCATGGTGTCGCTGATCTCAGTGATCTCCACGTTAGGCATCGCGCTGGGCGTGGCGGTACTGATCGTCGGCCTGAGCGCGATGAACGGCTTCGAGCGCGAGCTGAAAAACCGCATTCTTGCCGTGGTGCCCCACGGTGACATTGAGCCGGTGAACCAGCCCTTTACCAACTGGCAGCGGGCGCTGCCCGAGGTGGAAGGCGTCAAAGGCATCGTGGCCGCCGCGCCTTATATTCGCTTTACCGGACTGGTGGAAAGCGGGGCAAACCTGCGCGCCGTTGAGGTGAAGGGCGTTGATCCGGTGCAGGAAACGCAGCTGAGCGCTCTGCCACAATACGTCCAGAACAATGCCTGGGCGAACTTCAAGGCCGGGCAGCAGCAAATCATCATGGGCAAAGGCGTGGCGGACGCGCTGAAGGTGAAGCAGGGCGATTGGGTGTCGATCATGATCCCCAACAACGATGGCGGCACCAAACTGATGCAGCCCAAGCGCGTCCGGCTGCAAATCGCCGGTATTCTGTCCCTTAGCGGCCAGCTGGATCACAGCCTGGCGATGGTGCCGCTGCAGGATGCTCAGGGCTACCTGGACATGGGCGATAGCGTCACCGGGATAGCCATCAAGGTGAATGACGTGTTTAACGCCCGGCAGCTGGTGCGTGACGCGGGGCTGGCAACCAATTCCTACGTGCGTATCAGCAGCTGGATTGATACCTATGGTTATATGTACCGCGACATCCAGATGATCCGCGCCATCATGTATCTGGCGATGGTGCTGGTGATAGGCGTGGCCTGCTTTAACATCGTTTCCACGCTGGTGATGGCGGTGAAAGACAAGAGCAGCGACATCGCGGTGCTGCGCACGCTGGGGGCCAAAGACGGCCTGATTCGCGCTATTTTTGTCTGGTACGGGCTGCTGGCCGGGCTGCTGGGCAGCGTCAGCGGCGTGGTGGTTGGCGTGCTGGCTTCGTGGCAGTTGACCAACATTATCAGCGTGATTGAAAAACTCATCGGGCACCATTTCCTGTCCGGTGATATTTATTTCATTGATTTCTTACCTTCTGAGCTGCACTGGCTGGACGTGGTTTACGTTCTGGTGACGGCGCTGGTCCTTAGCCTTCTGGCTAGCTGGTACCCGGCCCGGCGCGCAAGCAATATCGATCCAGCAAGGGTGCTAAGCGGACAATAAATTCAATTAACTATAATTTGCCCTACATCATTCGAGCTGTGACCCGGCAGAACCCAGGCGCAGCTTGAGGCACAACGGGCATTGGGAGCAGCGATGTATTACGGATTTGATATCGGCGGCACTAAGATTGCACTCGGCGTTTACGACCAGCAGCGGCGTTTACTTTGGGAAGCCCGGGTTGCTACTCCTCATGACAGTTACGAAAATTTCCTCGACGCGGTGGTCGGGCTGGTGGCGCAGGCCGACGAGAAGTTTAGCTGCCGCGGCTCGGTCGGCATTGGCATTCCGGGTATGCCGGAAACCGACGACGGCACGCTGTATGCCGCTAACGTTCCGGCTGCCAGCGGCAAACCGCTTCGCGCCGATCTCAGCGCCATGCTTGAGCGCGACGTGCGCATCGACAACGACGCCAACTGCTTCGCGCTTTCCGAAGCCTGGGACGACGAGTTCCTCAACTACCCGGTGGTGATGGGCCTGATCCTCGGCACCGGCGTTGGCGGCGGCATCATCATCAACGGCAAATCTATCACCGGCCGCAGCTACATCACCGGCGAATTCGGCCATACCCGCCTGCCTGTGGACGCGCTGGAAATCCTTGGGCGCGACATTCCGTTTACTCGCTGCGGCTGCGGTAAAAACGGCTGCATTGAAAACTACCTCTCAGGGCGCGGTTTTGCCTGGCTGTGGCAGCACTTCTACCAGGAGCCGCTGGACGCGAAAGAGATCATCTCCCGCTACCGCCAGGGCGACGAGCAGGCCATCGAGCACGTGGATCGCTTCCTGGAGCTGCTGGCCGCCTGCCTCGGCAATTTATTGACCTCAATTGACCCGCATCTGGTGGTGATTGGCGGAGGATTGTCTAACTTTAGCGATATCTACGCTCAACTGCCGGAACGCCTGCCGAAGTACCTGCTGCCGGTGGCCGCAGTGCCGCGTATTGAACAGGCGCGCCACGGTGACGCAGGCGGTATGCGTGGCGCGGCATTCCTCCACTACACGGAGTAAGTCATGCTTTCTCGTCGTCAGCACCGGCTGAGCCGGTTTCGGAAGAACAAACGCCTGCTGCGCCAACGTTTGCGTCAGCGCATCTTTTTCAGAGACAGGACAGGGCCGGAAGCGATGGACAGACCAAGAGTTGTTGTACTGACCGGGGCGGGGATCTCCGCCGAATCAGGTATTCGCACCTTCCGGGCTGCCGACGGGCTGTGGGAAGAGCACCGCGTCGAAGACGTGGCGACGCCGGAAGGCTTCGCTCGTGACCCGGCGTTGGTGCAGCGTTTTTATAACGACCGCCGCCGCCAGCTTCAGCAGCCGGAAATCCAGCCCAACGCCGCGCACCTGGCGCTGGCGAAGCTGGAAGAGGCGCTGGGTGACCATTTTGTGCTGGTCACCCAGAATATCGACAACCTCCACGAGCGGGCGGGCAGTAAAAACGTCATCCACATGCACGGCGAGCTGCTCAAGGTTCGCTGCGCCAGCAGCGGCCAGGTGCTGGACTGGCAGGACGACATCACCCCGGAAGACCGCTGCCACTGCTGCCAGATTTCCTCGGCGCTGCGCCCGCACGTCGTCTGGTTCGGCGAAATGCCGCTTGGCATGGACGAGATTTATCAGGCGATTGCCACCGCAGATTACTTTATTGCTATCGGCACCTCCGGGCACGTTTATCCGGCGGCAGGCTTTGTGCACGAGGCCCGTTTGCAGGGGGCGCACACCGTGGAGCTGAATCTGGAGCCAAGCCAGGTCGGCAGCGAGTTTGAAGAGAAGCATTACGGCCTGGCGAGCCAGGTGGTGCCTGAGTTTGTGGATAAGCTTTTGAAGGGATTGTAGTTCTTCTGAGCCCCTCACCCTAACCCTCTCCCCAAAGGGGAGAGGGAACTGGATCGAGCATAAATCAATTGTTTTCTCCCTCTCCCTTCCAGGAGAGGGCCGGGGTGAGGGTGAACTTACCGCCCCGCCTTCAACCGCTGATAATAAGACTCATACAGCGCGCTCGCGTCACCCACATCATTCTGCCACTCGCCAGCCTTAATCACCTCTGCATCCGGGTACAGCGACTTATCTTCCGCCACGTTCTTCGGCAGCAGCTTGCGGGCTTCGAGGTTTGGCGTCGGGTAGCCGATGGTTTCCGCCACCTGCTTAGCCACGTCCGGGCGCAGCAGGAAGTTGATCAGCTTCAGCGCGCCGTCGACGTTCTTCGCGTTGGCCGGAATCGACAGGTTATCCATCCAGAAAATCCCGCCTTCCTTTGGCCAGACGATCTCCAGCGGCGTTCCGGCCTGACGAGCCACATAGGCCGAGCCGTTCCACACCATACCGAGGTTCACTTCGCCTTCCATATAGGGGTTGGCCGGGTTGTCGGAGTTAAACGCCGCCACGTTGGGCATCAGCTTTTGCAGCTCGTTGTACGCGGCCTCAATCTCTTTTGGATCGGTGGTGTTGCCGGACAGGCCAAGCTTGCGCAGCGCCATCTGGAACACTTCGCGCGCGTCGTCGGTCAGCAGCAGGCTTTGCTTATACTCCGGCTTCCACAGGTCGGCCCAGCTGGTGACGCTTTTCGGATCGATAGCGTCGCTGTTCACGCCAATTGCCGTGGCGCCCCAGATATACGGGATGGAATAGTCGTTATTCGGGTCGAACGGCTTGTTCAGCATATCCGGGTCGAGATTTTTAAAGTTGCTGAGCTGGCTCTTGTCGATCTTCTGGATCATCCCTTCTTTGCGCATCTTCGCCACAAAGTAGGTGGATGGCACCACTAAATCATACGCACCGTCTTTGTAGGTCTTGAGCTTGGCGTACATGGTTTCGTTCGACTCGTAGGTCGAATAAATCACCTTGATGCCGGTCTCTTTGGTGAACTGCTCCAGCAGGCCCGGCGGCACGTACTCGGTCCAGTTGTAGAAATAAAGCGTCTTGCTGTCGTCGGCATGTGCGGCGCCGAAGCTGAGCGCCAGAGCGCCCGCAGCAAGCAGGTGGCGTGGCCATTTTTTCATTTTAACGTCCCCTGAGGTTGAGTTTTATCGCGAAGAATCAGCTGGCTGGCGATCACCAGCAGCAGTGAAAGTAACAGCAGAATAGTGGCCAGGGCGTTCACTTCCGGCGAAACGCCGACCTTGACCATCGAGTAAATTTTTAGCGGCAGGATCTCGTAGCTCGGCCCGGTCACGAACGAAGACACCACCACATCGTCCATCGACAGGGTAAAGCTCAGCAGCCAGCCTGCGGCCACGGCGGGCATCGCCAGCGGCAGAATAATCTTGCGCAGAATAGTCAGCTCGCTCGCGCCCAGGTCACGCGCCGCTTCCAGCATCTTCACGTCGAACCCTTTCAGGCGCGAGTAAACGGTGACCACCACAAACGGCAGGCAGAAGGTGATGTGGGAAAACAGCAGCGACCAGAAGCCAAGCGACACTCCCAGCAGCATAAACAGCACCAGCAGCGAGATAGCCATCACGATGTCCGGGGACATCATCACCACAAACAGCATCCCGCTGACGAACGGCTTGCCCCGAAAGCGATAGCGGTATAACGCCACGGCGGTAAGCGAGCCGATAAGCGTGGCGGCGCTGGCGGAAAAAACCGCCATCGTCAGCGAATGCTTTGCGGCCTGCAGCAGGCTGTCGTTATTCATCAGCAGGCTGTACCAGTTGGTGGTGAACCCCTGCCAGTTAATGCCGAAGCGAGAGCTATTGAACGAGTTCACAATCAGGATGATGATCGGGATATACAAAAAAGCGTAAATGGCGGACATAAAGCCGCCGCGAAGCAGGCGTCCGATCATTCCAGTTCCACCTTCTTGTTAAGCAGGCGCGCCGCGCGCCAGTACACCAGCAGCATCAGGCCCATTACCAGCGTCAGCGTAATGCTCGTCGCCGCGCCGAACGGCCAGTCGCGAATGTTGAGGAACTGGCTCTTAATCACGTTGCCGATCAGCAGGTTCTTCGCGCCGCCCATCAAATCCGACACGTAGAACAACCCCATCGCCGGCAGCATCACCAGCAGGCAGCCGGCGACAATCCCCGGCATGGTCAGCGGCAGAATAATGCGCACAAAAGTTTGCAGCTTGCTGGCGCCTAGATCCCGCGCCGCCTCAAGCAGCGGCTTGTCCAGCTTCTCAATGCTGGAGTAAAGCGGCATCACCATAAACGGCAGCAGGATATACACCAGGCCGATAATCACCGCGCTCGGGGTGAACATGATGCGGATCGGCGTATCAATAAGCCCCAGCCACAGCAGGAACTCGTTGAGATAGCCCTTGGTGCTGAGGAAAATCTTCAGCCCGTAAATGCGGATCAGCGAGTTGGTCCAGAACGGCACAATCAGCAGGAACAGCAGCAGCGGGCGCACCTTCTCGGGCAGCCGCGCCAGGAACCAGGCGAAAGGGTAGCCGAGCACCAGGCAGGCCAGGGTGGCTATCGCCGCCATGTTCAGCGAGTGCAGCAGCACCTGGGCGTACAGCGGGTCGGCCAGCCGGGTGTAGTTATCCAGCGTAAACACCAGGCTCACGAAGTTGTCGTTATCGCGAGTCAGGAAGCTGGTGACGATGATCATCAGGTTGGGCAGGAAGACAAACAGCAGCAGCCAGCCCACCACGGTAGCAATCACCACATTCTGGAATTTACGCGAGCTCTTCATCTGCCAGCACAACCTCCCAGCTTTCTACCCAGGTCACCGCCATTTTTTGATCCAGCGTATGGTCAAAGTCCGGGTCGTCTTCGTTAAAGAACTCGCTGACCATCACCATCTTGCCGTTTTCCAGCTCGACGGTGGACTCCAGCGTCATGCCCTTGTAGTTGCGCTCGCGCACGTAGCCAATCAGCCCGTCCACTTCCCGGGCGTCGTTTACCTCTTCCACGCGCAAATCTTCCGGGCGCAGCAGCACCTTCAGGCTTTGCCCGACGGTCACCGGCTGGTTCACGAAGATGTGGCATTCGCGGCCTTCCACGTTCGCCCGCACGCGCTGCTCGTCGATGCGTTCGAGCACCGTCGCGTCAAAGATATTGATCTCGCCGATGAAGCTCGCCACAAACAGGTTCTTTGGCTCTTCATAAATTTCTCGCGGCGTGCCGTCCTGCTCAATCTTACCGTCGCGCATCACCACGATACGGTCAGACATGGTGAGGGCTTCTTCCTGATCGTGCGTGACGAACACAAACGTAATGCCGAGCTTGCGCTGCAGGGCTTTGAGCTCGTTCTGCATCTGCTTGCGCAGCTTGTAGTCCAGCGCCGACAGCGACTCGTCGAGCAGCAGCAGCCGGGGCTTGTTCACCACTGCGCGGGCAATGGCCACACGCTGCTGCTGGCCGCCGGAAAGCTGGTTCGGCTTGCGCTGGGCGAACTCTTCCAGCTGCACCATTTTCAGCGCTTCGGTCACGCGCGGCGTGATTTCCGCCGCCGGCGTTTTCTGCATCCGCAGGCCAAAGGCGACGTTTTCAAACACCGTCATGTGCGGAAACAGGGCGTAGCTCTGGAAAACGGTATTCACGTGGCGGTGCTCGGCAGGCACATGGGTGATGTCCTGATTGTCGAGCGTGATTTGCCCGGCATCGACGGTTTCTAACCCGGCGATAAGGCGCAGTACGGTGGTTTTGCCGCAGCCGGAAGGGCCGAGCAGCGTCAGGAATTCACCATGATTAATGGTGAGGGAGAAGTCAGAAATTACGGATTTACCATCAAAGCGCTTGGCGACTCCCGCCAGGTTGACCAGCATGGAGTGCGAACGAGGCTGTTTTTTCAATTTTTTACGCTGTCCCATAAATGACGTATCCGGAGCGAAGGATACGGGGTTTGTGATTAACCACCTTGGGTTTTGGCACGTTGAGTAAGGGCTGGCATTCTACGGCAAAGCGGCGGGATCGCCAATCCCGATGGCCAGAAACCGTGGCCGTTATCGTCTACGGTTAAAGGGATACTTTACTGAGGCCAGGTCAGGTTGTGCGAAAACTATTTTTTTCCGTAACCGACTAAAAGTGACCTGACGCAATATTTGCCCGATGCGGCTTATTGATAATTGATGTCACTAAAAACGAGGGTGGCTAAATGGATAAATTACTTGAGCGCTTTTTGCAGTATGTCTCTCTGGACACGCAATCCAGGCCCGGTGTTAAGCAGGTGCCGAGCACCGAAGGGCAATGGAAGCTCCTGCGCCTGCTAAAAGAGCAGCTGGAGCAGTTGGGGCTGGTGGACGTCACGCTCAGCGACCACGGCACGGTGATGGGCACGCTCCCGTCGAACGTCGGGCACGCTGTCCCGGCCATTGGCTTTATCTCCCACGTTGACACCGCGCCGGACTTCACCGGCAAAAACGTGAACCCGCAGATCGTCGAGAACTATCGCGGCGGCGACATTGCCCTCGGCATCGGCGATGAGATCCTTTCCCCGGTGATGTTCCCGGTGCTGCACCAGTTAATGGGCCAGACGCTGATCACCACCGACGGCAAAACCCTGTTGGGCGCGGACGACAAAGCGGGCGTGGCGGAAATCATGACCGCGTTGGCGGTATTAAAAGGCAAAAACGTGCCGCACGGCGATATCCGCGTGGCCTTTACCCCGGACGAGGAAGTCGGGAAGGGCGCACACTTCTTCGACGTCGACGCCTTTAACGCCGAATGGGCCTACACCGTGGACGGCGGCGGCGTGGGCGAGCTGGAAAGCGAGAACTTCAACGCTGCCTCCGTGACCATCAAAATCGTCGGCAACAACGTGCACCCCGGCACCGCCAAAGGCGTGATGGTGAACGCCCTGTCGCTGGCGGCGCGCATCCACGCTGAAGTCCCGGCGGACGAAAGCCCGGAATGCACCGAAGGCTACGAAGGCTTCTACCACCTGAACACCATGAAAGGCTCCGTCGACCGCGCCGAGATGCACTACATCATCCGCGACTTCGACCGCGAGCAGTTCGAAGCCCGCAAGCGCCGGATGATGGAGATCGCCAAGAAAGTCGGCAAAGGCCTGCACCCGGACTGCTATATCGAGCTGGTCATAGAAGACAGCTATTACAACATGCGCGAGAAGGTGGCCGAGCATCCTTATATTGTCGAAGTGGCCCAGCAGGCGATGCGCGACTGCGACATCGAGCCGATCATGAAGCCGATCCGCGGCGGCACCGACGGCGCCCAGCTGTCCTTCAAAGGCCTGCCGTGCCCGAACCTGTTCACCGGCGGCTATAACTACCACGGCAAGCACGAGTTCGTGACCCTGGAAGGGATGGAGAAAGCCGTGGCGGTGATTGTGCGGATTGCTGAGCTGGTGGGGAAGAAGGGGTGATTGGCGCTTTGCTTTGATTGAGTGAAAGGGAAGGAGGCGAGAGCCTCTTTTCTTTTATCACTATTTTCATATCTACAGGAGGAATGAGTTCTCAACCAATATTCTCTATGTGAATGTTAAAGGCATTTCAGAAACCAGGACGATACATTGCATATAAATAAAGGATGATTTTATGTTAAAAAGAGGCGGTTTAAGACTGCTAACAACCGGCGAGATTGCACTCGCACAAAGTATTTTCAGATCTTCAATACGTTATCATCAAGTCTGGATTCATCACGGGAGCTATCTTCCTTTCAATATTCAGGAAAGTAATACGGCCATGACGCCTAACGGCGAAATATGGTTTGAAACCAATGTGTACCGGGATGATTATTCCGTTGCTACTGTCGACTCACAGCATCTCTTTTTACATGAAATGGTGCATGTGTGGCAGCATCAGCGAGGCATGATGGTCAGAACCAGGGGCCTGTTTTCCTGGGCAGTTGATTATTACTATGATCTTAATGGTAAAAAATTATCCGACTATGGCATGGAGCAACAGGCCTCGATAGTCAGTGATTACTGGCTATTATTGAATCATGGTTTTTATAAATATACGGAAAGCATCAAATATAAAAATTATTCACCATTTGAAAGCGACAGAAACCTTATCCTGAAATACAAACGCATTCTTGGGAGTTTTCCACTATGAAACATATCGTTACGCTATTGGCATTGATGATATCTGGCTGTGTTGGTGACCGGCTTGATTTCAGACATGCCGGGAGTATTTTTCAAAAAAATAATGACTATGTTTGTGTTAACTCCAAAAGAGGCGATGTTATTACTTATTATATTTTAAGTTCATCAGAAGATAACTACCAGCACCCTTTGTTTTTTGAAAATTATATTCAAAAAAAATACCCGGATCATTGCTTTAATCTGACGCTTAAGAAAGATATTACCTATAACTTGCTCTATAAAATGAATGATGTTAAGTATAGGGTTAATTTTGCGTTAGATGATGATGGGAGAATAAAACAGGGTGTGAATAACCTGTAATCAGCGAGGAATGTGATGCATCGCATATTGGGATGTGGGGTGTGTCACATTTTTTGAAGAAGGATATAACTAACTATGTATTTTACGTGCTACGGAATTTCTCTAACGGGTATAAAGATAGAGTTACGGATTATTTAATAAGGCCTAAAATGTAAAGGCAGAACATCTTTTAAAAAAGGAACCTATTTATCATGAAGAAAGGACTTCTGATTCTGGTAGGGCTAATTTCGGGCTGCGTCGGAGACCGGCTGGAGTTTAGAAACGCGGGCACTGTTTATCAAAAGAACAGCGACGAAATTTGCATTAAGTCGAAAGAAGGTGATGTTATTACCTACTATCTTTTAACGTCCTCAGAAGATACCTATCGTCAGCCTTTGTTTTTTGAAGATTATGTTCAAAAGAAATACCAAGATCATTGCTTTAACCTGACGCTTAAGAAAGATGTCACCTATAACCTGCTCTATGAAATGAATGATGTTAAGTATCGGGTTAACTTTGCGTTGGATGGTGTTGGGGGGATAAAGCAGGGGGTGAATAATTTGTGAGTGGTGGGGGATGTGGTGTATTGCATATTGGGATGTGTGATGTGTCACATTTTTAGAGAAGATAAAAATGATTGTGTACTTAATGTGCGCCACTAGTGTTCGTGAAAACTGTCGTGATGATAGTGTGGATTTCTAAACTGACAACGGAGAAATGTTGATTAGCAGTATGAAATATTTGATTGAGAAGGAAGGGACAGGACGTCCCTTTTAAATAATGGATTTATTCAGAGTCTGCTTGTATTGGTGTTTACGTCATAGAATTTTATTTGTGATAGTGCCTCTCGGTGGGCATGACTGAGATTCACCACAACTTATTTTTATCTGATATTTTAAAATTATTTTTATCACGTCCTTTTTATGGTCATTAAGTTAATAACATTTTTCTTTCCTAAAGAATCATCAATAATATCTCCATAGTATATCTCAGATGCAGTTGTTGAAGTAATAAACCAATTAATTAGAGCATTTAAAGATTGGTCTTTTGTAGGATTTTCTTCTTTAAGTATTCTGTAAAGGGTTGTGCCTGCTGAAGTTAATTCCCAGTATAAAAAATTGGGTTGTTTAACGATTTTATCTGCGTTGATAAAAAAGTATTTATTACCATTGTGGAGATAGTATATTTTAGGTATTATTTCCCCACCCAATCCGAACGATTGAGTTGGTAAATTGGAAGAACGATACATACCAGGGGTATACGAAACCAATAAGCCTGCATCTACTAATGCTATAGCTTTGTGAGCACTGTAAAAGGAAATTTTATCTGATTGGCTATCGATTAATTTATTATCATAAATTATAAAATCAATAATATCTAAAAAATATTGAGCTTCAACCTTGGTGATGTTTTTTATTATATCAAGAGACCTTAAACTTACAGTCTCAGGGGCATTTATTTCCTCAGATAAAATTCTACCCCAAACATTACGCATAGTCTCATCATCAATTAGCTTTGCATCATTACGCCATCTATTTATAAAGTCTTGTGTTGGTTCTTTGTAATCTTTGTTTTCATTGGCTTCATTTAAAATAGGTGCTGCATATTTTATACAGCCAAGTATGTTGAGCACCTCCTCTTCTTGAATAGTATCTATTATTAAAGACTTAAGGTTGGTGTTATTTAACTGAGTTAGTTCATTTGATGTTGGATCATAAATAGCATTTCCATCCACAATTTTCAGCATATCTGAATAATCCTGTGCATTAGAGAGTCTTATTCTTCTCTCTGCTTCTGCATGCTTCTTACCAAATAAAATATTGAATATATATTTTGCACCTTTTGGTGAAGCATTTAATATGCCAGTAAAGTCTGCATTTATATTTATTGGCGATTTTTTCTCTTCGTTTGACATTAGGTCTCCTTATCGACTAATTAATAATCCTAAAAAAATCATTATGAAATGTTCTTTTGAACGCTGAAAAAATTCCCAAAGTGGGTTTTTAAAGAACCCCCAAATGCAACCCCAGTTTCCAGTTATCACATTTCCGCGATCCCCCTCGAGTTTTTTAGGTTTCCAATAATTTTAAACCAAACCACTGTTGACTTATCCAGTACAAAAAACAGAGGATAATATCCAAGAAGCAATCAAAGGTAACCGAAGAAAGAATTCGCCCTCGAAAGGTGCGCCAACACCAGACGAGGGCTAACCACAACGTAACTAACCAGGAGTCACATTATGGCTAACGCCGATAGTAACACATTCGCGTACACGGAAATGACGAAGGGTCAAACGATTATTGCTAAGGACATCGCAGCGTTATTAAAAATGCCGTTGGGCGCAAAGGACGATTTATTTCATGTGCTGGATATTTGCAGCTGCTGGATGGATGAATTAGCCGAAACACATAGCCACGCGGAATACATCGCGCTGGTGGGGCGTTTGCAGGCGGGGTTTAACGTGCTGAGGGTGGTCTTAACCCATCCGTTGCCGCAGCACTTAATTGAGCGGTTAACGGTGGAAGAGGGGCAAGCGGCGGCGCCCTGCACCGTGTCGGAGGCCGATTCCGATGTGCTCTGCGAGTATTGCAGCGCCGTAACCCAGGTGCTGCTGGGCCAGCAGTTGGGGCAGGCTCAACAGGTGCAGATGACGGATCTTCTCAGCCAGCTGTTCAGCCTGCTGGAAGAGAATTTGACCGCGCCGCGCTTCGTGCGCACGAAGAAAGGGCTGGCCTGATTGACGGTGAACTGGTGCAGGGCCTGCACTAAATAAACGGCGTCCCGCCTTCGCTGTGACAAAGCACGGCGAAGGCGGGCAGGGGAAGTTAGTTTTAGTGTGGTTGTATCTTAAAGCGAACCTGCGTCACATCGTCAGATAGCGACAGCACTTTCCCACTGTAGGTGACAGAAATAACGTTTTTATCATCCACCTGAATGTCGGTAATGGTGCCATAGCCGACAACGATCGGTATCGCAGTACTTAACTGGCGGGCAAGATCGCTGTCGTCGCCACTTAATTGATTGCTCAGGTAGTAGCGCCAGGCGACAGGGACGGTTGTACCACCGCTGCTTTGTTCTGTCATATACAGCCAGGTGTTGTGGTTAACCTGATATGTCCGTTTCAGGGGATGGATCGGGTTTGAAGGGCTGAAGTTCATCCAGGCATAGCCAATCACAACCATCAGCAGGACGGCCGTTAAAAGCCGATGGAGCCATTTAATAGTCAGCATGTATTTATGTCCTTATAAATCCACTCTCCATGTGGAGGGTGAGGACTAAGGCATCCCCATTCAACGCGGTAGCTGTAAGGAAAATCCTGAATAGTCAGCAAGTGTTAAGCCGCCCCGAAAATCTGCCTCAACCTAAGACGAAAACTCATCGTCATCGTCCAAAGCTTTCGCCCGCTGCTTCATAAAAACAACTTCCTGCGGGCTGGACAGATTCACCTCATTTTTGCGCAGCAGCTTGAGGATATTAAACAGCAGTTCGCTTTTGCTGGAGCCGACCATGCGCGGGCTGGCGACATAGCCAGTCACGCTCAGGATAATGCCTTCCGGCCCCAACTGGCTGAAGCGTACATACGGCGCAGGCGTCGGCAGGATCACCTCATAGTCCTGGTAGGCGCTGAGCAGTAAATCGCGCACCAGCTCCGGATCAATATTGGTCGGGAAGGTCAGGGCGATGGTGACCACGCCTTGGGCATTGCCCATTGTGGCGTTGCGCACGTTCTGGGAAATCAGCTGCGAGTTGGGGACGATCATCGTCGAGCGGTCGCTGAGCTGGATCTCCGTGGCGCGCACGTTGATTCGCCGCACGTCGCCCTCAATGCCGCCGATGCCGATCATATCGCCGACCTTGACCGGGCGTTCGGTGAGCAGGATCAGGCCGGAGATAAAGTTCTTCACAATCTCCTGCAGGCCAAAGCCGATCCCCACTGACAGGGCGCTGACAATCCAGGCCAGGTTGTTCCACTGAATGCCCAGCGCGGCCAGGGTGATGAGGATCAGCAGCACGTAGCCGACGTTGGTAAACAGCGTAATCAACGACGCGCGAATGCCGATATCGGTAATGGTTTTGGGCAGCAGCTCCTGGCTGAGCCAGCGCTGGGTTACGCGCAGAATGTACAGGCCAATCACCAGGCAAAGTACGGCGTTCAGCAGGTTGCCGGGCACGATGTGCAATTGCTTCAGCCCGTCGCCGCTTAAAATCGTCACCAGCTTGCTGATAAGCAGGCTCGGCGTGGTGGTGCCGAAGGTGCCGTTAAACAGCGCGATGATGGTCATGAGTATCAGCGCGCACTTGGTGAAGGCGGTAAACACCACGGCCAGCTGTTCAAGGTGTCGGTCTTTAAACCGCAGCGACTTTTTCATCGCCTGGCCGGGGGCGGTGTGCGGTGAAAACACGGCGGCGAAAAAGTCGGTGGCGAAGGTCACCAGATAATAAAACGCCACCAGCACCATGCCGAACCAGATGACCTGGTAAGTCAGGTAGCGGGCAAAGGCAATGTAGCCGACCAGCAGCGAAGCCAGAATCGCCAGCGAAGCGAGCATGACCAGCAGACAGACTAAGGCGTCGATCCGGGAGCGCTTCTCGGCAGGCTCGCCATTTTTTTCCAGCCGCCGGTGGGCGTGCTGCACGCGCAGCATCATGGCCAGCAGCACGCTGGCCATAACGGCAGCAATCAGCCCGTTGGCGCGGATCGTGGTGCCGAGACTGGCGCCAATCGTATTATTAATCAGGTCGAGGCAGCCAATGAGCAGGCCGAGAATGGCCAGCAGCGGTGGGAAGTAACGCACGCTTTCGGCCACGCTGTCATCGAGCTGCACCAGCCGCCATGAAGGGCGGTTCAGGGAAAGAAACGCGCGGCCAGCGCCATAAATCAATGAGCAGAACACGGCCAGCTGCACAAAGCCGTCGACAAAATCGTTCACCTGGGGAGAGAACTCTGCCCCCCGAGAAAAGGCGCTTTTCACAATGGAAAGTGCCAGCGCGATAGTAAACATGGTCACTAACGTGCTGGCCAGCGTATTGAAGCTGCGGCGCAGGCGACCATCCGGCAACCAGGTGATGGCGATCCAGACCAGCAGCCGCTCAATCAGGTAGCAGCCAGCCAACACAATCGCGGCGGCAGCCACGAACAGCCAGAAGGTGCCCCAGAACAACTCGGGTTCCCACGCCGCCTGCCAGGTTTCCAGCAGCTGCTCGCCAAAGGCATTGAAGCGCTGGATATCCACGGCCTGGGTGTCAGCTTCCTGCAGCCAGAAGGTGGCGCTCAACATGCTCCCGCTGTTCGACGCCAGCTGGGATTTGAAATAGGTGCGGCGGAGATCGTTTATCTGGATGCCCAGCGCCCGGATGTTGGTTTGCAGGCTTTGCGAGGTGCTGATGGCCTCATCAATCTGCTTTTTGTCGCTGTTCAGCGCGTTGCGCTGCCGGGACACGCTGGCGGTTTCATTCCCCGCAGCGGTCTCCGGGGCAGGCCCCAGCACCTGCAGCTGAGCCTGCACTTTGTCGTGCATCGGCTGCAGCAGCGCGGTCAGGCTATCCACCTCCACGCCGAGCTTTTGCGTGGTGTCGAACAGCTTGATCAGCCGGCTGTCGGTGTTGGTCTGCGACACCTGCTGCTTAATGTTGTCTATCTGCGTCTTGTATTGCTTTAGCTGCCCGGCAATCTCTTTCAGGCTGGGTTCCTGGTCTTCGGTCGGGGCCGCCAGGCTGCTTTGGGCCGTCAGCAACAGGCCGACAAATAACAGGCAGGAGAGGAGGAAGGTATGCAGCGATTTGTTCATGGGATGGCGCTCAATGTCCCTATTAACGTTCACCCAAGTATGGGCAGGCGCTAATCAGATTGCCATCTTTTATCCTCGGGCGGCTACAGGGTGGGGACTTTTCCCGCCAGCCTGAAGCCTCTTCTTGCCCGGGGCCGGGCATACTCATGCGTCACTTATCTTTTCAACTGCCGTGTTGCCGCACCCCTCAATTTTTTCAATAAACTGCATTAGAAAAGTATTAGCCCCCGAATGGGGTGGCTGACACCAGACGGGGGCTAACCACAATGTAACCCTTCCAGGGCGGAGACGTTAAGCAGGTGCCCGCCCCCTTCAAGAGTCAGCCAGGCTTGCTCACAGTATTATGCCCGGCCATCCTACGGCAGGAAGCAATCAGGCTAATAGGCATGCTCCTTTTTGAACTGGTAATCTTTTGCCGGGGAGGAGTCATTAAAGATACCGTCGAAGTAGGAGTCGGTCTCGTCGATGGCTTTCCCTTCATATTTATCGAGGAAATCATCGACCCGTTTCTTGAAGGTGGGGTTGCTAAAGTACTCTTCAATTTTGAAGGTACCGCCTACGGTATTGACCCCGAACTTGAGGTTCACCTCATTGTAAGAGCCGCATGAAGTGGCTATTTTCTTTTGCGCCTGGCTGAAATAAGTGCCGTAGACCAGGAAACTGGGCTTATAGAAAATATTGCCACTGTTGTCTTTGAATAAATCGTGAGTGGAATAAGCATACAGGTAATTGTAGTCGGCGGTGGTCTTATTCATTTCTGCGCTAAGCCCGTCGCCAAAGCCTTTAAGGAAGGCAGCAAAAGCAGAAACATTCCCCGCGATAACGCTGCAGGCAAACTCAATCACCGTTTTGGCTATTTCAATTCCTTTGACCGACGTGTCCAGGCTTTTATCGCCTGAGACCGGATCGGTAAAGAAGGCGTTGAGCAGCTGCTGGGTGACTTCTTTCCACTCTTTATAATTATATTTATCGGCACTGTTAGGGGCTTTTTTATTTACCGCTGCGCTGGCAACGCCGACGAAGCGTTCCATTAATACGCGGCCAGCCTCCACCTGTTTTTTTAAATTAGCGGGGGCATCATTGAATTGATACGTTTGATATTGAACGGCGCCATCCTGAGACAGGCCGGGAACGAGCGGGGGTTTGTCACTCAGGAGTTCAGCCCCTTTCAAACCGTGGATTTGACTAAAGTACGCTTCTGCCGCGTCGATCGCTTTTTCATTGAACATAACAATGTTCTCCACAATGGATATTTATGCTGTGTGTCAAATAAAAACGGAGTATGCCATATAATATATTTATTTGACGTTGGGTAAATAAACAAAATATATGCAATATTTTTCCTGCCGCGTTTAACTTTTGTTTCGCCAAACGTTCGATGATTATAGCAACCGAATAAACTCGCGCGATTTTTATATGTGCCTGGTGCAGTCTTTGGCTTATTTGTTATTTGGTTGATATAAAACATCATGCTTGCGCAATATATAATGTGTTGATTTTTTATTTTTTAAAATAACAAGGTTGATGCTGTTAATTTAATTTAAGGCAATATGTGACCAATCAAAAACAGTCCATTATTTACCGGGATTAATAATGTTTTCCTCCTGTTAGGGCTATTAAGCGCTACGCTTAACGTGCCTCAGGCCAGCCAGCTGCGGTGCCAGTCCGGCTTCGGTCATACTCTTGTCAGATTCGGCTGGTTTAATCGTCGCAACGGAAAAAAGGGACATAAAATGATGAAAAAACATGTGTTGTTGACGGTGATGCTGGCGGCAATGAGCGCTTCTGCTCTGGCAAAATCCACCTTAACGCTTTACACCAGCCAGCCCAATGAAGATGCGCAGACCACCGTCAGCGCCTTCGAAAAAGCGAACCCGGACATCGAAGTGAAATGGATCCGCGACGGCACCAGCAAGCTGACCGCCCGTTTACAGGCGGAAATGGCCGCCGGGGGCGCAGCGCCGGACGTGTTGCTGATTGCCGACAGCGTGACCATGGAATCCCTCAAGCAGCAAAACCTGCTGGCGGCCTACAAATCGCCGGAAGCGGCGCGCTTCGATGTCCAGCTCTATGACAAAGACGGCTATTACTACGGTACCAAGTTGATTACCACCGGCATTGCGTACCACAGCAAAGCCCCGGTCAAACCCACTTCGTGGCTCGATTTGCTCAAACCTGAGCTTAAGAACATGACTACGCTGCCAAGCCCGCTATACTCCGGTGCGGCGCAGATCCACCAGGCCGCGATTATGGGCGCGCCGACGCTGGGCTGGCAGTACTACGAAAAACTGAAGGCCAACGGGGCGATGCCGCAGAGCGGCAACGGCGCGGTGATGAACGCCATTGCTTCCGGCAGCAAGGCTTACGGCGTGCTGGTCGATTACATGGCGATCCGTGAGAAAGCCAAAGGCGCGCCGATTGAGTTTGCCTTCCCGACCGAGGGCGTGAGCATTGTCACCGAGCCGGTGGCGATGATGAAGGGCGCTAAAAATCCTGAAGCGGCAAAAGCGTTTATCGACTTTGTGCTCTCCAAAGCGGGGCAGGAGCTGGTGCTGAAACAGGGCTATCTGCCTGCCGATGCCAGCCTGCCGGTGCCGCAGGGTTTCCCGCCGCGCGACAGCATCAAAATCATGCCGTTTGATGCCGCCAAAGCGCTGGTGGACACCGACGCCAACAAAAAGCGCTTTGCCGACCTGTTCGGTAGCCGCTAATCGATGCTTAGCCCGGCATTGTCCCGCCCTAACGACGGCAGCCTGATGAAAGGGCTGCTGCGCCTGCTTGTCGTCGTCATTGCGCTCTTAAGCCTGCTCCCCAGCCTGCAGCTGCTGGTCTCCGCGTTGGTGGACTGGCGGCTGGGCGGCCAAAGTAGTCTGGGCCGCGTGCTCAGCAACCCGAATACCTGGGTCGCACTATGGAATAGTGTCTATACCAGCGGCCTGGGGGCGCTGCTTTCCCTCCTGCTGGGCAGCCTGTTTGCCTTTTGCCTCGGCCTGATGAACATCCGGGGCCGCCAGGCCTGGGCGTTTCTCTTTATGCTGCCGATGATGATCCCGCCGCAGGTCACGGCCCTGAGCTGGCTGCAGCTTTTCGGCCCCGGCAGCGTGCTGCTCAACAGCCTCGGCCTGGCGCCGGGGTTTGGCAGCCCCAATCCGCTTTATTCGGCGGAGGGGATCGCCTTCCTGCTCGGCATCCAGCACGCGCCGCTGGTGTTCCTGACGCTGCGCACGCAACTGCAAAGTTTGCCGCAGGAACAGATTGAGGCGGCGAGGCTGAACGGCGCTTCTCCTGGGCGCGTTTTCATCGACATTATTCTGCCGCTGTGTCGACCCGCGCTGTGGGCCGGGGCGGCGCTGGCCTTTGTGTCCGCCCTCGGCAACTTCGGCATCCCGGCGATGCTCGGTATCCCCATCTCTTATTTCGTGTTGCCCGTGTACATCTACCAGACGCTCTCCAGCTTTGGCCCGTCGATGCTGAACGAGGTGGCCTCGCTCTCGGTGCTGATGGGCGTGCTGGCCGTCGCTATTGTCACGCTTCAGGGCATCATGCAGCGGCGTTACGCTTTGCCGCTGATCGGCATGGCCGGGCGGGCGGCAAGTATTGCGACAGGGAAAGGGCGGCTGGCGGTGGAGATCCTGCTCGCGCTCGTGCTGGGCGGGATGCTGGTGGCCCCGCTGCTGGCGCTGATCGCCACCTCGCTGGTGCCAACCCTGGGCGTGCCGCTCAACGGCGATACGCTGACGTTTGCCGCCTGGGCTGGCATTTTTGATGAGCAAAGCGCCACCTGGCGGGCGCTGACCAACAGTCTGCTGCTCTCCGTCAGTGCCGCCGCGCTGCTGATGGCGCTGAGCCTGCCGCTGGCCTGGCTGCTGGTGCGTCGCCCCAGTCGGCCTTTGCGCTGGCTGCACAGCCTGATCGACATTCCCTATACGCTTCCCGGCGTGGTGCTGGCCATCGCCTGCATTCTGCTGTTTGCGCGCCCGCTGCCGCTGCTGAACGTCAGTCTCAGCGGCACGTTGACGATTATCTTCTTCGCCTACCTGGCCCGGTTTCTTACCGTCTGCCTGAAGCCGGTTCACACCAGCATGCTGCAGCTGGATCCGGCGATGGAAGAAGCCGCGAGCCTGGCAGGAGCGGACGCCTCCCAACGGTTACGCCACATCGTGCTGCCGCTGCTGGCCCCGGCGGCCTTTGCCGGTGCGCTGCTGGTATTTCTCACGGCAGTGAACGAGCTGACTGTCTCCGCACTGCTCTGGAGCGCCGGGAAAGAGACCCTCGGCGTGGTGGTGTTTAACCTCGACGAAAGCGGCGACAAGGTGATGGCCTCGGCGATTTCGGTGCTGGTGGTGGGGCTGGTTGCCGTGGTGATGCTGTTACTCGGCGCGCTGGGCCGTTATTTACCGAAAGGAGTTATTCCATGGCAGAGCTAAGGCTGGACAAGCTCAGCAAATTCTTTGGCGAGCAGGCCGTGGTGAAGGATCTCAGCCTGACGATCCCGTCCGGGGCGTTTACCGCCTTGCTGGGGCCGAGTGGCTGCGGCAAAACCACCACGCTGCGGATTGTGGCCGGGCTGGAGTCGCTGAGCGGCGGCCGCCTGTGGCTGGGCGAGAGGCTGCTGGCCGACAGCGGCACCCACGTTCCGCCGGAACAGCGTGACATGGGCATGGTGTTTCAGTCCTACGCCCTGTGGCCGCACATGACCGTGGGCGAGAACGTTGGCTATCCGCTGAAGCTGCGCCAGGTAAACGGCGCGGCAAGGCAGAAACGCGTGATGGAGGCGCTGGAAGTCGTGGAGCTTGGGGCCTATTTCGGGCGCTCACCCCAGGAACTCAGCGGCGGGCAGCGGCAGCGGGTGGCGCTGGCACGTTGCCTGGTCTCAGAGCCGCGAGTGGTTCTGCTCGATGAACCGCTGGCGAACCTCGACCGCCATCTTCGCGCCACCATGGAGCAGACTTTTCGCGAGTTTCACCGCCGCACGGGGGCAACGTTTGTCTACGTCACGCACGATCAGGCGGAGGCGATGGCGCTCGCCAGCCATATCGCGGTGATGCACCAGGGCGAACTGATGCAGTGGGGCACCCCGCAGCAGCTTTATCAGCAGCCGCAGAATAGCTGGGTGGCCGGGTTTATCGGCCAGGGCAGCGTGCTGTCCCTCGCCGTTTCGCCGGGCTTACAAAGTCTGGATCTCGCGGCATTGCATGGCGGCCTGGATCAGCCGGGGCGCGATAAAACCGTGCCGGTTCTGGTGCGCCCGGAGCATGTGCAGATCTCAGGCAGCGGGCCGGTGGCCAGCGTCGAAAGCTGTATTTATCAGGGAGAACGCTATCTGCTGGAGCTGCGTTTGCAGGACGGGCAGGCGCTGAGCGCGTTTCATTCTGCGCCGCTGGCGGTGCGGCAGAGCGTGAATGTGCAGCTGTTGCAGGGCTGGCGGCTGGATGCGGCGTGACAATTACGTTGTTGGCAGGAATATCCCGCCTTCACCAGGATAAAACGGCGAAGGCGGGGCAGGGTTTTAGTCTTCGAAGAACCAGTAGCCGCTGTTCACCAGGGCGGCTAACGTGGCGAGGAAGGAAGGATCTTCCAGCGCATCGCCAAACTTCTCCGCGTCCAGCTTAATGTGGCTGGCCAGCGCTTCCACCGCCGGGCGGTGCGGGCTGTCGAGCTTCTCGCCGTTCACATACACCTCTCCGGCCACGCGGAGCACGCGCAGGCCACCCAGGCGCACCAGCTTGTCACCCTGCTGCAGTGCGTCGTAGATCTCATCCGGCTGATAAGGTGGCTCCGGTGGCGTAACGTCCAGCTCGTGGCGGGACTGGGTAATAAACTCGCCAAACCAGCTGTGGAAGGTCTCCGGCTGGTTAACGATGTCCAGCATCATCTCGCGCAGCTTGTCGATTTCCTGCGGCAGAATATCTGCCGGGTGCTGGCGCTCAGGCACGTCCGGGTCGGTATAGCGTAACCCGCCCAGCTCGCGCTGCAGCACGTAGTCGGCAAAGCCGCTGATCAGCTCGCGGCCGCTTGGGGCGCGGAAGCCGACGGAGTAGTTCAGCGCGTTTTCCAGCGAGTAACCTTCGTGCGGGAAGCCCGGCGGAATATACAGAATGTCGCCCGGCTCCATCTCTTCGTCGATGATGGCGTCGAACGGCTCAACCTGGAGCAGGTCCGGGTGCGGGCAGTGCTGTTTCATGGCGACTTTTTCGCCCACGCGCCAGCGGCGGCGGCCCACGCCCTGAATAATAAACACGTCGTACTGATCCAGGTGCGGGCCTACGCCGCCGCCTGGCACAGAGAAGGAGATCATCAGGTCGTCAATGCGCCAGTCGGGCAGAGCGCGGAAGGGGCGCATCAGGGCGCTGGAAGGTTCATGCCAGTTGTTCACGGCCTGCACCAGCAGCGACCAGTTGTTCTCGCCGAGGTGATCGTAGCTCTGGAACGGGCCATGGCTGACCTGCCATTTGCCGCCCTGGTGGCTCACGAGGCGGCTGTCCACCTCGCTTTCCATGGCCAGACCGGCCAGCTCATCCGGTGAAATAGGGTCGATGAAGTTTTTAAAGCCGCACTTCAGCACCACAGGGCGTTTTTGCCAGTAGCGTGCAATAAAGTCGGGCCAGTTTAAATCCAGGTGATAATCCATATTATTGTCTTCCTGCAGATGGAGGAGCCTGACACGGATTATAACGGATGGCGAGCCGGGTTACGGGACTATTTCACCCTTCATTCTGTTCCGGCTGCTGGCGGGCAAAAATCACTTCCATGCGCGCGCCGCCCAGAATGCTGGCACTGGTCTGGATCTCGCCGTTGTACTGCTCGACAATTTCTCGGGCAACCGACAGCCCGACGCCCTGGCCAGGCCTCAGCGTATCGGCCCGCTGGCCGCGATCGAAGACCATTGCACGTTTGCTTTCCGGAATACCGGGACCGTCGTCTTCCACGATCAGGTGCAGCGCATCTTCGGTCTGGCGGGCGGTCACTTCCACAAACTCCAGGCAGTATTTGCAGGCGTTATCCAGCAGGTTGCCCATCACTTCCATAAAGTCATTTTGCTCGCCGATAAAGGTGATTTCCGGCGAAACGTCCAGCGTGATGTTCACCCCTTTGCGCTGGTAAACCTTGTTCAGCGCCGAGCACAGGTTGTCCAGCAGCGGGGCAACGGAATGCAGTTCCCGACTAAGCAGGGCGCTGTTGCCGCGCATGCTGGCGCGATGCAGGTAGTAGCCGATCTGCTGAGAGATGCGGCTGATCTGCTCCAGCATCACCGGTTCGGCCTGCTCGACGTTCATCTTGTCGGTGCGCAGCGACCGTAGGGTCGACTGCAGCACGGCGAGCGGCGTTTTCAGGCTGTGCGTTAAGTCCGTCAGCGTGGTGCGGTACTTGTCGTGGCGATCGCGCTCGGTGCGCAGCAGCTGGTTAAGGTTACGCACCAGGCTTGTCAGCTCGCGGGTTGTTTCCGGGTTGAGGCTGTCGCGGTCGTGTTTTTCCAGCTCGCGCACTTCCTGAGCGAGTTCCTGAATCGGGCGCAGGCTCCACCACGCGGCAAGCCACAGCAGCGGCACTACCAGCAGCAGGTTGGCCAGCAGGACGTAAATAAACCAGCTCCACACCATGTACGAACGCTTCAGCTCGATAGGAATGGTGTCCACCACGACCACGGTCAACGCCGGCATGCGCGCCGTCGCCGGGTAGAGGTTGACCGCCACCGAGTGGGTCATCTCGTAGCCGTCGTCGCTTTCGTCATCGTGCATGTCTTTCAACTGGGCCAGGCGATCTTTGTCGTTGTCCAGCAGGGCGCTACTCGTTGCGTAGTCGGCCTCCAGCTCGTGGAAGCCGTTGCCGGTCAGCCACTCTTTCTGGATCTGTTGCACCACGTCCGGGACGTTGCGCTGCATCCACAGCAGTTTGCCGTGCTCGTCGTAAATCAGCGCCATAGTCGGGCTTTGGATACTGATGTTGTCGGGCAAGTCCACCTGCAGCTTGCCGTCCTTCCAGCTGGACAGCGTATAGAACAGGTTACTTTCCCCGCGCAGCAGGCGGAAGGTGGTTTTATCAAAGCTAACGCTGTAGCCCACCAGCGCCACCAGGCCGTAAGCCAGGGACAGCACCATCACAACCGCGGCGGTAGCCAGTAAGAAACGAACCCGCAGCGACAGCGGCAGGATATGGCGAAAAATGTTCAGCATTTAGTGGAGATCGAACCTGTAGCCCTGCCCGCGCACGGTGGTGATCACTTCCTGCGGGTATTCAGCCTGAATTTTTTTACGTAAACGGCCCATCAGCACGTCAATAGTGTGGCTTTCGCGCAGCTCGGCGTCCGGGTAGAGTTGCAGCATCAGCGAGTCTTTGCTGACCACCTTCCCGGCGTTGCGGATGATGGTTTCCATGATGGTGTATTCAAACGCGGTGAGCTTGATCAGGTTGTCGTTAATCGACAGCTCGCGGCGGGACAAATCGACCTGGAACGGCGGCAGGGAAATCACCTGCGAAGCCAGACCGCTGTTACGGCGCATCAGCGCCTGCATACGGGCGACCACTTCTTCCAGATGGAAAGGTTTAGTGACGTAGTCATCGGCCCCGGCGCCCAGAACTTCAACTTTGTCCTGCCAGCCTTCACGGGCGGTTAATACCATGATGGGAATGGTTACGTCATGGCTGCGCCAGCGGCGGATCAGGCTCATGCCGTCTTCATCCGGCAGGCCTAAGTCAACAATTGCGATATCCGGGGTATGTTCATTCAGGAAATAGTCTGCCTCTTTGGCATCCTCGGCCGCATCCACCTGGTGGCCTGCTTCACGCAGCTGCACCTTAAGGTGATGACGCAGCAGGGCATTATCTTCCACGACCAGTACGCGCATTGTATTTCCTCAATCCATTCATAGTATTGATAGTTTAGCGCTAATTATTAATGACAGGAAATAAACCTCGTATAAACAATGCCCTTATGGAGATTAACGCTGAGTCAACAATCCCATTCGGCTGGAGGCCCTCACCCTAACCCTCTCCCAGAGGGAGAGGGGATCAAAATAAACTTTGTCATTTGTTTTCCCACTCGCCCCTCTGGGGAGAGGGCCGGGGTGAGGGGCAAACTGCAGGCAACAAAAAAGCCCTCCGAAGAGGGCCTTTTTCATTACTTCAGCTCGTCAACCATGGTAATGGCTCGGCCAATATAGTTGGCAGGCGTCATGGCTTTCAGGCGAGTTTTCTCTTCTTCCGGCAGCTCGAGGCTGTCGATGAACTGCTTCATGCCTTCGGCATCAACGCGTTTGCCGCGGGTCAGCTCTTTCAGCTTCTCGTACGGCTTTTCGATGCCGTAGCGGCGCATCACGGTCTGAATTGGCTCAGCCAGCACTTCCCAGTTGTGATCCAGCTCGTCCAGCAGGCGGTCGCGGTTCACTTCCAGCTTGCTCACGCCCTTCAGGGTGGACTGATAGGCGATCAACGCATAGCCGATACCCACGCCCAGGTTACGCAGCACGGTGGAGTCGGTCAGGTCACGCTGCCAGCGGGACACCGGCAGTTTGCTTGCCAGGTGCTGCAGCATAGCGTTGGACAGGCCGAGGTTGCCTTCGGAGTTTTCGAAGTCAATCGGGTTCACCTTGTGCGGCATGGTGGAGGAGCCAATTTCACCGGCGATAGTTTTCTGCTTGAAGTGGTTCAGGGCGATGTAGCCCCACACGTCGCGGTCGAAGTCGATCAGGATGGTGTTGAAGCGCGCGATGCAGTCAAACAGCTCGGCGATATAGTCATGCGGTTCGATCTGGGTGGTGTACGGGTTCCACTGAATGCCCAGAGAAGTCACGAACTCTTCGCTGAACTGGTGCCAGTCCACTTCCGGGTAAGCGGCGATGTGGGCGTTGTAGTTGCCGACCGCGCCGTTGATTTTGCCGAGGATTTCAACGTTGCCGAGCTGGCGGAACTGGCGCTCCATGCGGTAAGCGACGTTTGCCATCTCTTTCCCCATGGTGGATGGGGTCGCCGGCTGGCCGTGGGTACGGGACAGCAGCGGGATGTCGCGGTACTGCACCGCCAGATCTTTCACCGCATCGATGATTTTACGCCAGTACGGCAGGACCACGTCTTTACGCGCGGTGTCGAGCATCAGCGCGTGGGACAGGTTGTTGATGTCTTCGGAAGTACAGGCGAAGTGAATAAATTCGGACACCGCGTGCAGGGCAGGGATCGCTTCCACTTTCTCTTTCAGGAAGTATTCCACCGCTTTCACGTCGTGGTTGGTGGTGCGCTCGATGGTTTTGATGCGTGCGGCGTCAGCCTCGCTGAACTCGGCGACGATTTTATCGAGGTAACCGTTTGCGTCCGCATCAAAAGCAGGAACTTCCTTGATCGCTGCGTGCGCGGCCAGCTTTTGCAGCCAACGTACTTCGACCTGTACGCGGAATTTCAGCAGACCGAATTCGCTGAAAATAGCGCGCAGAGCGCTGACTTTGTCGCCGTAGCGCCCGTCAACGGGGGAAACGGCGGTCAGTGAGGATAATTCCATAACAACTCCTGAGAGGTTAACAATGAGCAAGAATTTGTTTGGCCTGATCGGTCAGGCGACGACGAGAAAACATTAACTGCAGGCGGCCACCGCCAACCTGATGCCACAGCACGGCGGCACGGATCCCGGCCAGCAGCGCCGCGCGTACTTTACTTTGCACCTGCGGGCTTTGCAGCACGGCAGGGGAACCCGTGACCTGAATACGCGGGCCAAGCGGGCTGATGACATCCACGTAGATCCCGGCCATGGCGCTCAGTAGCGTGTCAGACTCGAGATCAAAGTGTTCCAGCTGGCGCTGCAGGCCATTAATTTTGCTGCCGAGCGTGTCCATCGCGCCTTTGGCGGCGTGGAGTTTACGCTCCAGCACCATCAGGCTGAGCGTATAGCGCGTCAACTCGGCGTTCAGCCCCTGGCGGCTGCTGGCATTTAGCACGCCAAGCAGGGTTTCAAGCCCGAGCTTAAGGTTAGCTTCGCTGCCGCCAAAAACATCCAGGGTTGAGCCTGGGTTCTGGTCAATCACGCTGTTGAGCGAGACGTGGAGCGCGTCGCTGTCGCAATGACCCTGATGTGCCAACTGCTGAACCAGACGGGCTGACTGGCAAATGCCGGCCAGCGCGAGAGTAATGTCGTAGTAGTTTTTAGCCACCAGGCTGCGTCCTTGTGTGTAATTAACTGACGAGCGGCAAACGCTGCTCGATAATGCCGCCGCCCAGGCACACTTCGCCGAGGTAGAACACCGCGGACTGGCCTGGGGTGACGGCAGCCACCGGCTCTTCAAAACGCACTTCTATGCGCTCAGCGTCCAGCGGCGTAATCGTGCAGGGGATATCCGTCTGGCGGTAGCGAGTTTTCACCGTGCAGCTCAGCGGCGCGGTCAGCGGCTCGCGATCCACCCAGTGAAGCTGCTGGGCAATCAGCCCGACCGACATCAGACGCGGGTGATCGTGACCCTGCGCGACGATAAGAATATTGTTGGCGACGTCTTTATCAACCACGTACCAGGGATCTTCAGATCCTTCTTTGGTGCCGCCGATGCCGAGGCCTTTACGCTGACCGAGGGTGTGATACATCAGCCCCTGGTGCTCGCCGACGGTTTCGCCGTCCACGGTAATAATTTTACCCGGCTGGGCTGGCAGGTAGCGGCCCAGGAAGTCGCGGAACTTGCGCTCGCCGATGAAACAGATGCCGGTGGAATCTTTTTTCTTCGCGGTGACCAGATCCAGCTCTTCAGCAATGCGGCGCACTTCCGGCTTTTCCAGCTCGCCGACCGGGAACAGGCTTTGGGCAATCTGTTCGTGGCTCAGCGTATAGAGGAAGTAGCTCTGGTCTTTGTTGCCGTCCAGGCCGCGCAGCAGTTGGCTTTTACCGTTCACGTCAGCGCGGCGCACGTAGTGGCCGGTAGCAATGTAGTCGGCACCTAAATCTTCGGCGGCAAATTCCAGGAAGGCTTTAAATTTGATCTCTTTGTTGCAGAGGATATCCGGGTTTGGCGTGCGCCCGGCTTTGTACTCTTCGAGGAACAGTTCGAACACGTTGTCCCAGTACTCTGCGGCAAAGTTAACGGTGTGCAGTTCAATGCCCAGCTTGTCGCAAACGGCCTGCGCATCGGCTAAATCTTCCGCTGCGGTGCAGTACTCCTCGCCATCGTCTTCTTCCCAGTTCTTCATGAACAGGCCTTCCACCTTATAGCCCTGCTGCATCAGCAGGTAAGCGGAAACGGAGGAATCGACGCCGCCGGACATCCCGACGATCACTTTTTTCTGGCTGTTATCAGACATGGAGAGACTCACGACATTGAACTTCAAAGCGGCGTATTCTATCACGCAGGCCGCTACTTGACACCCTCTGTAAACGGCCAGTTAAAAGCCCCCAGCACCGACAGGGGATAACGCGGCCCCTGCTGGTAACAGCGGATGCTTTCCGCCACCAGCGGCGAGCGCAGATTTGCCGCATTGAGAATGGCTTCGGCATCGAGCCACAGGCAGCGGTCAATGTCGCTGTCGTGCGGGGTGGTCGGCAGCTGCTTATCGAGATCGATAGCAAACAGGAAGCGCAGGAAAGGCGTGTTGTCCGGGGCGATCCACTGGTGCATGCGGATAAAGCTCTGCGGCTCGGCGGTAATCCCTGTTTCTTCCCACAGCTCGCGCTTCGCGGCTTCAAGCAGCGTTTCGTCGGCTTCGAGGTGCCCGGCGGGCTGGTTCCACAGTGCTTTGCCGTGAATGGTTTCTTCGACGACTAAAAACTGACCTTCGGCCTGAACAACGCAGGCCACGGTGATGTGCGGCTTAAACATCGCTTCTCCTGGGTTAAAGCGGTTTGTCGATTTTGGCGTAAATGGCATCCAGCGCGCTGAGGCGTTTATTGTACTGTGCGGTCAGACATGTGGTGTCAGACCCGCAGCTCTGGCGCTCTTTGAGCCACGCTTGCTGCTGATCCTGCATAGCGCCCTGGCCACCCATGGCAAACAGCCCTTTTAAGAACTGATATTTGGTGGCCATTTCGACGTCTTTATCATTCAGCGCCCGATGGGCACAAATCGCTTTTTCATCTGGCGCATTGGCTTTGGCGCAGTCAAAACTTGCCGCGCCTGCGGTGGCGGAGCCGATAAGTAAGCTCAGCAGCAGTATCTTTTTCATTTTGGTTGCTCCGGAGGGACTTCGCGCCACTCGCCGTTGGCCAGGCCTTCCAGCGTGTAGTCGCCCATGGCGTAGCGAATCAGGCGCAGGGTAGGGTGGCCCACGTGCGCCGTCATGCGGCGAACCTGGCGGTTACGGCCTTCATAAAGCGTGATCTTTAGCCAACGGGTGGGGATCGCCTTACGTTCGCGAATCGGCGGGTTACGCGGCCACAGCCATTCTGGCTCGGCAACCAGTTCGGCGCCTGCCGGCAATGTGGGGCCGTCGTTCAACTCGACGCCGTTGCGCAGGGCGCTAAGCGCTTCCTCCGTTGGCTCGCCTTCCACCTGCACGTAATAGATTTTGCCGGTGCGTTTACCTGGCTGGGTCAGTTTGGCCTGCAGCGCCCCGTCATTGGTGAGCACCAGCAGCCCTTCGCTGTCGCGATCTAATCGGCCCGCGGCATAGATGCCTTGTAAAGGAATGTAATCCTTTAGCGTGCTGCGCCCGGCTTCGTCGGTGAACTGCGGCAGCACATCGTAGGGCTTATTGAAGATAACCAGCTTCTTTGGACCGTCAGGCTTCTTGCGGCTGGCGGGTTGTGGGCTGCTGAATCGTTTAACTTGGTGATTCCTAAAAGAAGTTTTGTTCATAGTGTTTTCAGCGCGGGTGGATTGACGCATTATAACGGAAAACATGAGTGATTGGCGCGAGCCCGATATTGCAGTAGTATGAGCCCGCAAATTACAAATCATTAACAAAAAACCAGAAGCGCTCGAAGGAGAGGTGAATGGAAAGCAAAGTAGTCGTTCCGGCGGAAGGTAAAAAGATCACCCTGCAAAATGGCAAAATCAACGTTCCTAACAACCCAGTGATCCCGTTCATTGAAGGGGACGGTATTGGTGTGGACGTAACTCCTGCCATGATTAAAGTGGTGGATGCTGCCGTGGCAAAAGCCTACAACGGCGAGCGGAAAATTTCCTGGATGGAAATCTACACCGGCGAAAAATCTACCCAAGTTTATGGCCAGGACGTCTGGCTGCCAGAAGAAACTCTGGACCTGATTCGTGACTACCGCGTGGCCATCAAAGGCCCACTGACTACCCCAGTCGGCGGCGGTATTCGCTCCCTGAACGTTGCCCTGCGTCAGCAGCTGGACCTGTACGTTTGCCTGCGCCCGGTACGCTACTACCAGGGTACCCCAAGCCCGGTGAAACAGCCTGAGCTGACCGACATGGTTATCTTCCGTGAGAACTCCGAAGATATCTATGCGGGTATCGAGTGGAAAGCGGACAGCGCTGAAGCGGACAAAGTTATCAAGTTCCTGCGTGACGAAATGGGCGTGAAGAAAATTCGCTTCCCTGAGCACTGCGGGATCGGCATCAAGCCTTGCTCCGAAGAAGGCACCAAACGCCTGGTACGTGCAGCCATCGAATACGCGATCACCAACGACCGTGATTCCGTGACCCTGGTGCACAAAGGCAACATCATGAAGTTCACCGAAGGCGCGTTCAAAGACTGGGGCTACCAGCTGGCTCGCGAAGAGTTCGGCGGCGAGCTGATCGACGGCGGCCCGTGGGTGAAAATCAAGAACCCGAACACCGGCAAAGAGATCGTTGTAAAAGACGTGATCGCCGATGCGTTCCTGCAGCAGATCCTGCTGCGTCCTGCGGAATACGACGTGATCGCCTGTATGAACCTGAACGGCGACTACATTTCTGATGCCCTGGCGGCACAGGTTGGCGGCATCGGTATCGCCCCGGGCGCAAACATCGGCGACGACTGCGCGCTGTTCGAAGCGACCCACGGTACTGCGCCTAAGTACGCAGGCCAGGACAAAGTGAACCCAGGCTCCATCATTCTGTCCGCAGAAATGATGCTGCGTCATATGGAATGGTTCGAAGCGGCTGACCTGATCGTCAAAGGTATGGAAGGTGCTATCGAAGCTAAGACCGTAACCTATGACTTCGAGCGTCTGATGGATGGCGCTAAGCTGCTGAAATGTTCAGAGTTTGGCGACGCTATCATTAAACACATGTAATCAGCACTGCTGGTGATGTGATAACGGGAACCTGATGGTTCCCGTTTTTTATTATTAGCTTTCGAACGGTTATCAAAATTTTATCAAAATAAGTTATCAAAACAAGAAGCATTTGGAGTTATAGTGGTCTCCAATGTAACTTTCTAATACGCATCAAAATCTTCATTAAGGTATCATTTTCAATGAACATTAATAAAAAAACTTTTAAAAGTTTTATTGAATTAAAATCATTTTTTTCATACAGGTCACGTGCTTATAATTTGATTGTTATCATCGTATTTGCTTTTGTATTTATTCGAGGTGTTGGTGTTGTTTTTGATATTGAGCAAATAGATAGATCAAAGTTGATCGCTCTTTTTAACGATAACATTGGAGTGGTTGTTGCTTTAAGTTTTGGAATTGTTACGGCTGGTTTTTTAATTTCCTACGTAAATAAAGGAATAGGTGGCTCTAAAGATGGTAATAAAGAATCATTGGCCTTTGTTAAATTAAAAGAAGAGTTGAGCGCCTTAAAAATAAGTGTTGAACAGTTATCTCAACTCGGGGCAAATGAATCAAATAGTGTTGATTTAGAACCTGCTGAAAAAGCTAAGTTGATAGAAGCTGCAAAGAAAAGAATTGTTGGCAATACACTTTTAGCAGCAGATGTTAGTTTAAAGAATGATATAAAAACACTTAAGCATCAAATTGACATAAATAGGCATTATTCTGATATAGTCTATCGGCTTGAAAGTGAAATTGACAGGCTTAACCGCCGTGGTGGAGTCAATTTAGTGATTGGGGCTGTAATTGCACTGATTGGTATTTCGTATCTTGGTTTTACTGTAACTAATCAACTTGTTAATACAGATAAGGTTGACTATATAATCCATATGGCCCCAAGGTTGTCATTTGTAATAGTCATAGAGCTTTTTGCTTATTTTTTTCTTAAATTATATAAAAATGGATTTGATGAAGTTAAATATTTTCAAAATGAACTGACGAATATTGATTCTAAGGTTTTGGGTATTAAATTTTTAAAAGATATAAAAAACGAAGAATTAATGGGCGAGGTGATTAAGAGTTTAATGGCTACAGAGAGGAATTTTATTTTAGAAAAAGGGCAGTCGACTGTGTCATTAGAACAGCAAAAAATAAAAAATGAAGAGGATAGAAAAACCACTGAGATCATAAAGGAGTTATTTAAATTACGAAAGTGAATGTGCAATTTATCCAAGCTTGAAAGCATATGCCTTTATATGCTTTCTTGAATGGGCTTCATATAATATTTGTTTAAGACTTGAAATGACATATTTATACAATGAGTTTTATCCAGTCTTTTCCCCTGTCATCATGGTAACTGTCGGTCTGTGTCTGCGTCTTATGTCCCAATAACTTTTGAGTGTTGATGCCCTGTTCCTTGTATAGCCTTTCAGATAAAGAACGCTGCTCATGAAAAGTTGCCGGTGTCCCTTCTCCCCAGTCAATCTCTGTTTTGTCTCGAGCTTTACTGAAGTTCATGGTGATCGTGTTAGATTTCACCTGAGCGCCTCGTTCAGCTTGAGACGTTGCCCGGAAGAAATGAACCATAAAAGGACTCACCGCATAATCACGGCAGCGCACAACCACCTCACGCAGACACCAATCAATAGCGTCACATCGAAGAGACAGTGGAATTGCAATCTTGCTGCCTGTTTTCTCCTGGATTACATGAAGGTGATCATCCCAGATGTCGCTAAACTTCATTTTGGAAATGTCGCCCAGGCGTTGGCCGGTGACGATGGCCAGCAGCATTGCATTGCCTAAATAGCGGTGATGTGCATCAGCGATTGCAAAAATCTTCTTCCATTCTTCAAGGTTTAACCGCTGACGAGTAATCTTCCGCCGCGGCTGCTTGGTAGCGAGAGCTGGGTTGTAGCCAGGAGGAACCTCTCCAGCGTGTTGAGCTTCTTTGAACACATCAATCAGCACAGAACGTATGACCTGAGCCATACGGGCCTGACCATCAGAAATATACTCGTCGAGGATTTGAGCTATGTCTCTCACGTCTACTGCTGAGATAGTTTTCATACCCACACGAGCTCTTAGCAACGCGATGGGTTTGGCCTTTTGCTTATGGGTATTCGGCCTTATGTCTCCGCTCTTAAGTCTTTCATCCTGAATACTGCAGTAACGGTCGAGCCAGGTATTGGCGGTGATTGCTTTACCTTTGCTGGTGGCGATTCTGTCACTGACAGCCAGTATTTGCCGCGTTCTTTGTTCTGCAATCCTTGCATTTGCCTCAGTGGCAATAGCTATTGCCTCTTGTTCGTTATCGCCCAGCGCATGGAATTTACCCGTTACAGGGTGCTTATACCGCCAGTAGACTTTATTCACCTTACGGCTGTAGAGAGGGTAAAGGTTCGGCACTTTTACCTGATTTTTACGCGGTCTGGCAGCCATCCGATAAAATCCTTTGTAGTAAGGGCGAGTCCGTCTTTCTAATTACGGGTTTTGCCAGTTCACCAACAATCTCTGCATCTTCCCTGACGCGCCACAGACGCCCCTGTTTGGTCGCTGGCGGAGAGAACATATTTTGTTTAGCGTAGCGGCGCAGTGTATTCATCGCCGGAGGGTTGCTCCGATATTTTTCTGCGGCCCATTCTTCGAGAGTCAGCATTTGAAGCATATGTGTACCTCTGAATCATGGCCCAGAGATGGGCCATGTTGTGAAAACGCAGAATCAGTTTTTAATCAGCTGCTGCCAGATGGCAGAAACGTACTTAACCTGGTGTCGGGCATCACTCAGGGCGTTATGCTGATCGCCTTCAAAAGGGATTTCATAGCGAGGATTAATGCCAATGGCCTTGCCCAGTTCGACGATTGTTCTCACGTCTCGATCGTTCCAAAACTCCCAGAGAGCAGGGATCCCAGTACGCTTGTAAGAGCTGCGCAGCAAAACATTGTCGTATGTAGCGCCATTCCCCCATAGCTGAACGCTGGCAGGGCCATTTGCGGCGTTTTCGCAGATAAACTCGTTCAACTGGAGCAGGGCATCATCAAGAGGGATGGCATCAACCTGAATTGCAGAGCGGGCCTCAGCGGACTGTTTCATCCACCATAGAATGGTGTCAGCGTCTGGCAGGCCACCAGATTCCATGGAAGATGTCAGGCTGATGACCTTGTAAAACTCACCTCCCATCTCGCTGGTTTTAGGATTGAAAAACACGGCGCCAATGGACACGATTGGAGCGTCGGGGGTTGAACCGAATGCCTCCAGGTCAACCATGAGATGAGTAAACAGCTGCTCTTCAGTTTCATCTTTACGGTGACCGGTATCGTTATTCAGAGTATCTGCTTCCTGATTAACAACAGCATGGCTTTCAGTTGAGTTAATTGCTGCTTCGCCTGGTAGTACTTCAGTGCCAGCTTTGGTTTCATGGTTGATAGTTTCTTCCACCGGCACATAGTCAGTATTTTCCGCAGCAGTATCTTTCGAGGGGGCATTAAAGAGAGCTGTCGCATCGAAAACACCGGCCCCGACTTTTACCAGCTGTGCTGGTGGTTGTTTGTTTTCTGCATGCTGCGGTTCAACATTTTCGTTGCTCTCTTCCACGGCTGCGGGTGCCTTAAAATAGTGCTGAATAGCATTCCAGCGCGCTTCGCTATTTGGTGTCCCGTCATCTGGCATGAATTTTATCTCAAGCAGATTTTTAACAACGTAACTTGTAAGAGCCGGGATGGAATGCAGAGCTTCATCAGGTGCGTTGCGAACCAGGACAAAAATTGCGCCTCGGGAAAAATCCAGAATGCCGGACGATTTGCGAAGAACGGCACTCCATGTTTTCCATGGTTCTTCTTTGTTGGTGATTATTTCCTTCGCCCGGCGAACAACGCCTGCCGGAAATTCGTAGATATTAAAATCCATCGGGAGGGTGGCCGCTGCGATTTCAATATCAAGAACATCCAGGGAAAGAGCCAGATCCGGGTTGCGGTCAGTTTTTATCTGTCCACCTGTATTGGTTCCGGCATCAGTCCTGATCATGGACTCCGGTGCGCTTTCAATGGAATGAACGGCAGCAGGCTGTGGTGCTGACTTTGCCTTCCATTTTTCAATGACGTCCGCCCGGTGGTTGCCACGGCCGGCTGAATTATCATTCAGGGCTTCGATCCATTCTGTTGAGAATGCCAAAACGTGAGACAGCTCAGGAGTCTTTCCATCCAATGGCCAGATGAGCTTGATGGCCTCAAGGAGAGTATGGCGTATGTGGTTGTGGCACTGCTTTAGAGGCTCAACGGAGTTAACCGCCAGAATGACATTCTGGAGATAGTTATTGTCCATATCCATTTGGGCCTTGATTGCGGCCGCTCGCTCTTCTGGCGTTGCTGTAAACATGCCTCCGATCCAGAAATGAGCGAGTTCGACGCTGAGACCCATTTTGTAACTTTCAATGGCGTCACCTAGCTCCTCTGCTTCTTCGTCGTCAACTGCAGCCGTTTGAATCAACTGCCAGGTTCTGCCGTCTTCCGCCAGCTCGTAACGTTTACACCATTCAAAATCGACAGTGCCTTCCTCCGGAAGATCATCAAAAACAGGGAAATCAGTCCTGACTGGCTTGTTGTAATCGTGGCCACGGCCGGTTTCTATACCGGCATCTTCCAGGGCCACATCAAGCATCAGGTTTGCGCGGGCTTCGGTTTTTGCTGTCTGCCAGTGGATGGCATCAGGCTTACCTGATTTTTGAGTTGCTTTGATTAAATTAAAGAATTCCATATCGGGGCCTCTTTTTTGGATGTAAGATACCCGCAGCCAGTGATTGCCGCTTTTGGGTAGTGGTCATTGGTCAAAACTCGATTCCGGAAAGCTTTGGTCGGCTGACCGGGTACTTAACCCGCCTTGCGCGGGTTTTGTGCTTTATGGGGCTGCTGATTGACTCTTTGCCAGCTCAGACAGCAGCACACCATCTAGAGCTGTCAAAACGGGTTTAAAGGTATCGCTATTGGGGATCTTGCTGACTGCGCGGATGACTTCTGAAACTGAAATATCACCAGCGCGGGGCGCATAACCACCGCCTGGGCCTCGTTGAGAAACAACGAGCTTTCCGGCGCGCAGCTTATTGAAAATCTGCTCGAGGTAAGAGGTGGAAAGATTCGCCTCTTTGCTAAGTGTGGTCAGGGCCACGAACGAACCGTTTGAGATGCGTTGTAGTGCCGCCATTGCGTGAACAGATGCCATCACGCGCTTCATGCCAAATTCCACAATCACATTCCTCGGCCAGGCAGGCCATTGGTCAAAACTCGATGCTTAACGTACTGCAGGCTGTTGGTCGGCAGCCGGGTTACCCTTCTGGGCCAGGATGTAACAGAGTTTACGGAGCATCACCTCAAAAACATTCAGACGGGTAGCCTGGTGTGCTGCTGGTTTACGTGCGAAATCAATCATGCTTTTCTCCTTACCAAACCTCCGGCCAGCCTCTTATGACGGCGGCCACCCCAATCTCCGATGATTTATCGTCAGGATTTAATCTGCGATGCTGTCCATCTGCGATCCTGTCTGCGTCCTTCCAGTCCTCCGCCATAACGCGATAAGTGCGATAACCACCACCGCCGCTAATGACTACGGTGAATTGTTTCTTAGCCATGAATCCTCTCTCTTTGCCCTTATCGCCAGGCTGGCGGAACGGTACTGTCTGCTGCGCATTTCAATGTGTCATCTCATCCGGTGTTTCGTATGCCGCCGGCAGCTACTTCGTGGGCTCCCTGCCTGGATGACTGTGTATTTGATGGGATAATTATAGACACATCTTGTGTCTGATAGTCAATACACGAAATGTGTTTGTTTAAGGTAAAAGAAAACCAGCAGGAAGCCGGTTTGCTAGGAGAGGGGTTAGGAAGCCGGTTTAAAACGGCCTTTTAGATACTTTTCAACGTACTCATCAATCTCTTTCAAACGAACCTCGAAGAGATCAATCATCTTATCTTGTTCTGACTCAGGCAGTTGCGAGAAAAGTTTTAGAATTTTCCTTTGCTTATCAGGTAGCTCTTGCCCGCGATTCTCCTCATCGCCAAATAAGATGTAGCTTGGTGTTGTATCTAATACTCTTGCCAAAATAACCGCGTCATCAACCCCGATGTTTCTCACACCCAGTTCGTAATTACCGACACGTGAAGCAGTAGCCCACCCGCACAGCTTGGAAAGTTGCGCTTGGCTTAAGTTCTTGCTGTCGCGAAGAGTCTTGAGTCTCTCGCCGATGATTTCGGACATAGTTTTCATAATGAAATTTTACCACGCTTTGTGGTATATGGTTGATCACGTTTTGAGGTTGACTATGGACACATTTCGTGTCTAAATTGGTCTATCAATTACTAGGGAGAACACCTGTGAATAACATTTCTTCGGAACGCCAAAAGTTGGGGATATCGCAAACACAGCTTGCGGAGGCTCTCGGCTGGGGGCGCTCCCGTCTATCAAATTATGAAGCAAACCTGCGCGAGCCTGGCCTCTCCGAATGTAGAGCAATTGTCGATACGCTCAACTTCCTTGGAGCAAGTTGCACACTTGATAGGGTTTTCCCTCTTGAAGCATCAACTCAAAGCGAGGAGTGACATGCAATTCACAACCTACAAACATCCTAACCAACAACCCCGGTTTTCGTTGAAAACTCAAAATCAGAATATTGGCCATCGTCGTGACGGCATTAAACATCGGGCTATCCGTGATGCTGTGCATGAGTGGGAGCTGAGTTTGCCCGGCCAGGCTCAGGAAAAGATTGCTCGGCTGGTGGCGGAGCAGTGGGAAAAGCTGGGGGGCAGGGGGATAACGATCAACAAACAGAACCTTTTTCGTTATCTGAAAAATGAAGCTAACTCCGACAAATACACCGCTTACGTAATACAGCTTGCCACGGCGATCAGTGAATCCATGCCCCTGGAAATTGCCAGAAAGCACGGGCTGCGTTCTGGAATGACTGAGACTGAGCTGGTGGCCCGGGCTATTAAAGAATGCGGTGAGGCGCACCAGGCCAAATTGTTAGGCGCGCCGCTGCAGAAGCTTGAGAAAGAGATCAGAGAGGCAGCTATTGCGCTTTTCAACATGTTGCCCTCAGACGTAGCAGGACCGCTGCTTGCCAGCATAGGCGCAGTGACGCCGCAGTTTTTCTAATCGAGTTTCGACCAATGACCATTAAGCCCGGTTCTTTCGGGCATCAGGAGTAACCATGGCCGCGCTGCCTTACATGCAACTCTACATTGCTGACTACCTGGCGGACACCATGCATCTGTCAACAGAAGAGCACGGTGCATACCTGCTGCTTATGTTCAATTACTGGCAAACAGGGAGAGCTATACCGAAGAGCCGTTTGCCCAAAATTGCACGGCTGAGCAACGACCGTTGGATTTCCGTTGAAAGCTCGTTGAAGGAGTTTTTCAGCGATAACGGTAGCGAATGGAAACATGATCGTATTGAGCGCGATCTCGATGGCGTCCGTAATTCGCTCGAGCAGAAGTCGGCTGCAGGTCGTGCCTCTGCTAAGGCGAGAAAAGCCAAAAAAGGAACGGAATCAGAACGGCAAAGCAACGACCGTTCAACGGGTGTTCATTCGCCGTTAGAACAGGATGGCAACGGAAATCCAACTAATAAAGATCCAGATACAGATAAAGATATAAAACATAAAAACAATATGCCCGACGCTGAAAGTGATCAGCGCCGTGCTCCCCCGGAAATTTCCCCTGAAGAAATTTTTATATCGCTGCCGCTAATCAGTGGTTTGTTGCATGACGTAACGCTGGATTACCTCGAAAGCCGAAGGGAGCTTTACCCGGCGGTGGATGTTCCTCAGGAGCTGCGGAACATGTGCGGCTGGCTCGAAAGCAACCCGAAGAAACGCAAGACGCCGAACGGCATCAAGAAATTCATCACGACCTGGCTGCAGCGTTGCCAGGACAATCCCAAAACCAGGCAGGTGACCCATGGGCAGAACCCAGCTGGAAACACAGAGTCCATCGCAGAACGGCAGTTACGTGAGGGACGCGAGCAGTACATTCGGGAACGACAGCACCACGGTGGACACACCGGCATGGCGGTTGTGGGACCTCATGACAAAAATCTACAGCAACCGCTGGATTGCGAAGAATGGCAATCGTCCATCGGACCTCTGGGAGCAGCAGATTGGCGCAATGAGCACTGAGCAACTTACCAGGGTTTGCAATGCCTGTGTTGAGCGTTGCGCCGCGGGCAGTACATGGCCACCGGATTTTGCAGAGTTCGTGGCGCTGGTCGCCGAAGCTGGCGGTGGGGCGATCGGATTCACGACCGCAGATGTACTTGCAGAGCTTACTCGCTGGCGCAACGAGTCATACAAGTACGGGAGTTCAGAACAGTTTCCGTGGCGACACCCGGTTATGTATCACATCTGCATCGATATCCGCCGGGCTGGTGTTGAGCGGCGTTTAACGGTCCCGGAACAGGAAAAGCTGGCAGGTACTTTGCTGCAAAAGTGGGAGAAGAAAGTCGCCGCTGGTTATTCGGTACCGCCGGTTCGTCGACAGCTTGCAACGCCGCGCGCACCAGCCGGACCAACACCTGCTCAGGAAATGCATGCTGAATTTTTACGGCGTAAAGCAGCCGGAATGCTTTGAATAAATCGAGTTTTGACCAATGACCAAAGGATTAAACATGAACAGCGAAAACCATCGGAAAGTGATCGGCTTTCTCAAGGAGAACAAGAGGGCCACTGCCCGGCAGCTCGCTAAGGTTCTGGAGCGCGACAGCACCGGGGCATGGAACATCCTGATGCACCTTCTGCGAAAGGGAATCATCAAGCGCTGCGGCACAGCCGCATTTCCCGAAATGAGACTTGCCCAGGGCTGGGAAAGCAAGATATGCCGCCGGAAAACGGCGCCGCGCCACCAGCGGGCCAGGCAGGCAATGGCTGAGGTATGCCGGAAGAACTGGCAGGGCTATGGGGTTCACAAGATTTTCGGGAGTGCAGGCAAATGAGTAATAACACGTAAACGGAAATTCGCATGGAAGCTTAGTGACTGAAGTATAGTTCGCGCAGAAATAGCCACAAAGGATTGACCGCGCGAACTAAAACGTAGTTTTGCGAACTAGCGTGTTAACTTTCTCTCATGCCTTTGTAAGTAACAGTCAATCAAGTTATTTGGCTCTTTTGAAACAGAATCAAGCTCAGTCTTTTTCAATTTGACCCCCTTGATCTCAAGAAGTATTTCAAGCAGGGCGACATATTCTTTGGTTAAACGCATATGAACCGGGGTTTCCTGCGCTTTATGTAGTAAATTCAACTCATAAATCTGCAAAAAACCGTCGAACATTGGTAACGGTGCCCTCGGAGCGCTGTGAAAAGCTCTCTGTGGAATAAAAGTAGTCTTATCGTCCTCAATTATTAGTGAGGTTTTGTGGTGAAGAAAATTGTCCCAGAATATTGGCGGGGTATTATCTGACCGTTTTCTTGAAAGCTCTGCTTTTACACTATCAATGAAAACTGCTATCTCCGTCTCGGTAGGTTCTTTAACCCAGTGATAACTCCGTTCTGAAGCTTTTAAAGGCCAAGAATCTAAAAGGTCATCATTGGGTTTTGGGTGAACTAGAGTCTCGGTTTTGCTGCTTTCACCTAACGCGTTATCAACTTCACGGCGCACTAAGTCGAAAAAGGCTTGCGCGTCAGGAATGTTCGCGCCGTAATCAAATTCGTCTTCAAAGCTATCCGTTAGGTTTTTGCAATGCTCCCGTTCATATTGATCCAGCTCCAGTAAAAGTGCGCGCAAGGCCTTGGGTGAAACGCGAGTTGTATAGTAAGCAACCTGATCATTAAGGTTTGGCGAGCCGGCAATTTCGCAGGCGTCCATATTGATATAGCCCGCCATCATTTTTTCGATGCGTGGATATGTCGTGTTCATATGAACTCCTTCTATACTGGGTAGGCAGTTAGGATGAAATCCGAACGACCGTTTATCGGCGCAGTGCCATCATCGATTTTTCGTAACAGAATCACCAGCTTATCAACGGTAACCGCTGGAGTGCTCATCGTTTTTCGTTTGAACTTCCGGCCGACGTCAAAATTGTTTTTATAAATGATGTGCAAGTCTTTATCGTCCTCCACATCATCAGCCAGATCTGCGATTGCTCGCTTATCTCCTGTATACCAAGTATACACCTTGTCCAAGTTGGATAGCAGCGCTTTAGCTATTAATGTTTCTGCGTAGCTAATGCCATGATTAAATCCACTGCTCGCATGACAGTTCGGATCCCATCCAAATCTACCTAACAACTCATCGTCACTTTTACCAGCGTGTTTTTTTAACGTATGCCCACCAACGGGGCGCGGTGCTCCAGGGGCTATTGGGCCGTTGATTTCGATTTCTTCATGTTGTGGCAGCGAAATTTTCATGATGTCTGCCATCAACTCCACCAGCTTTTTTTCAATGCCCTGCGGTAGTGGGCCATTCCACAAATCCATGTAAGTACCAAGTGACTAAAAAATATTACTTTACGTCAAAAATTGTAAAATTTGTAGTATATAGAATGAGTGAATGCTCAACGAACATCTACCAGCTAATGCCTTTGAGGTAGAGATTGATAACGTCTCTTTTTTTGATATTGAAACGTTTTAAAAATTTCAAGAAGCTCAAGGTTCTGATAAGCAGAATAACCCGCCTGACGAGTAACCCGCTTTAACATCACCGTGCTTTTCACTTGCTGTTAACCTTATGAAATTATGATAAATCGAACTGGAAGGCTCTTCGGAGCCTTTTTAATTGCAATCCAAAATAAACGGGTTAATAATACCTGTACATTCATACAGTATTTTTAAATGGGGGGAATTTTTGAGCAAAGAAATCATCCTCCGTTATACCCCGAAAGACGTGCTTCGGAGTCTCCCGCCTGGCGGGGGCTGAAGCCATGGTCAGGTCGTTCGGGGCAGCCAGAGGGGAACGAAGTGATAAAAAATAATGAAGAGTTGCCGGACACAGGCTACGCGCTTATTCGGTGCGAGGATTATGCCGTGGTCGCTAGATTTAGTTCATTCCCGGATGGCGGCAGAGCATTGTTATACAGGCGTGGTGATGAGGTATCGTTCGTTCCCCTTCAGCCTAACGAGATAATTGGCACACCGACACTTTTTACAGAGATGCTTGAGAAAGCGGGCTACCGAATTACAAGTTGCTTTGATACACTTCACTCGTAGGACTGAACACCCTGCACCTGCTGCGCCACGGAGACTACCATGGCGCATAACACATCAAAGAAACCTGAAACAAATCAACCCGACAGCCATAATAGCTCAGCCGGGAATTTTACACGTCCAGCAACAGCCCACACCCTGACGCCTCGTCAACAAGAAGTATTCGATCTTCTGGTTTTTTTCATACAGAAAAATGGCTATCCACCTTCCACAACCGAGCTTGCTGACTTACTCGGCTTCAGCTCACCAAACGCTGCAGCGGAACACCTTAAAGCCCTCGAGCGAAAAGGCATTATCACTATCACCCGCGGCGTTTCCCGCGGCATAGCGATTGCTGGAGATAAGGAACCGCTTCTTGCTATGCAACTCTTGCAGGAAATGATTGATGATCAGCCTGGCGCGCGTGAGAGGGCAGCCGCGTTACTGAAACTTCACGGAGCGCAGCTATGAAAAAGGGCTGGTTCCAACATGACAACCTGACCGCAGCGCAAGCCGAAGAGTTAGTGAAGCGATACAAGGCCAATGGCGTCGTTACGGAAAAGAGCCTTGCTCCGGATTACACCAGTTGGATTGTCAGCGCGCTCCTTCCTGAAGGTAAAACACCGCCGCGAATCGACCGTACTTACCAACAGCCGTGCTGGAGGCAGTAATGAAAGCCTACAGCATAACCCCTATGGGCAAACCGCGAATGACACGCGCTGATAAGTGGAAGAAGCGCCCCGAGGTTTTACGGTACCGGGCGTTTTGCGATGAAGTGCGCCTGAACCGAATAGAGCTGCCTGAGTGTGGTTACCACGTTATTTTCGTTCTTCCAATGCCGCCGAGCTGGAGCAAAAAGAAACAGGTGGAGTATGACGGCAAGCCACACCAGTCGCGACCAGACAAAGACAATCTTGAGAAAGCGTTACTTGATGCCTTATTTGGTGAGGATAGCCATATCTGGGATGGGCGCGTGTCAAAAATATGGGGAACAACCGGCAAAATCATTATCCGGGAGGCCGAACCATGCGCGCTATTTTGACCGTGGAGATTGCACATAATATGGGCGTGGTCTTGCTCAAGCCGGGCCGGGAACTGATGCAGCTTTTTGGTTATGGCAGGGTGCTTATCGAAATGCCCCCAAAGGCGATGGCACACCTTCCCTCGGGAAAGATACCGGATACGCGGCAGTCATTGGTTGAAGATACAGCACTCGATACCTTCTTCTCTGATGGGCGAGTGATTCAGGCTGCTGGTGGCATGACTTCGCTCGAGTCATGGCTATTTCGCAGCGTCCATCATTGCCAGTGGCCACACACGGATTATCACCATAATGAAAAGGTAACAATGCGGCATAGCCCCGGCGCCATGCTTCTTTGCTGGTCGTGTGATAACAAACTACGGGATCAGAGTACAGAGCAACTGGAAGCAATAGCGTTGCAGAACGTGAAAGCCTGGGTGATCGATGCGGTTCTTTCAAAGCTCGGATTCAATAGTGACAGAGAGCTTTCACTGGCGGAGCTTTGCTGGTGGGCTGTTTATATGGGCGTTTCCGAAGCGATAGGGGAGACCATGGCCCGGCGCGCGCTCAACTTCAAGCCTGACCCCATCCTCTCTGTTTATCGTGAAACCGATCTTGAACCATCTGTACAGGCCACCAGCGAACTGGCGAAGAGAACTGCATATTTCCAGCAACAGAAGGAGAAGGAGCAAGTCAGAGGAAAGCCCGTGGTGGCGCTGGTAGTCGATCCTGAGTCTCCCCAAACGTTTTTTTCCAGACCAAAACGAATTCGCTGGGAAGATCCAGGCTATCTGCAATGGGTTAAGACGCAACCGTGCGAGGGCTGTGGTTCTTCTGCGGATGATCCCCATCACCTCATCGGGCATGGACAGGGAGGGATGGGTACAAAATCGCACGACAGTTTTGCTATTCCGCTGTGTCGGAAATGCCATGACGAACTTCACCGAGACCAAAGGGAATTCGAGCGTAAGCACGGTTCTCAGTTGGTCATGCTCAAAAACACTTTGGACCGAGCCTTTGCTCTTGGTGTACTGGCTTAATTAGGAGAACACTATGCGTGATATTCAACTGGTATTAGAACGCTGGGGCGGTTGGGCGTCGCAGGAAGGGAGTCAGGTGGACTGGTCACCAATCGCCGGAGGCTTTAAAGGGCTGCTCCCGTCGGAAGGCAAATCCCGTCCATCCTGCTGCGATAACGATGGAATGATAGTGGACACCGCCATTGGCATGCTGAAAAAAGCAGGTCGCGCCGATGAGCTGGACATGGTGATGCTTCACTACATGTATGACGTTTCGAAGTCTACCCTGGCGCGTTGGGAGAAATGCTCCGAAGGTAAGATACGCAGCCGCCTGATGATTGCCGAGACGTTCATTGATGCATGCATCATCATGAGTGGTGCGATCCTTGAAATGGATGAGTGGACGCACAAGAGCAAAATAAAAAAAGTTGCTTAGGGGCTATTCGTTACGAATTTGACCAGTTAGTGTGATAAGAATCGTCACAAAGACACAACGCTTATCAAGTCATAAATCCTCGCATTTGCGGGGTTTTGGGTATAATGCCTAAAAAAAGGAGGTATTATGACTTGGCAAGGCGTCCCTTTTCCTTTCAATCACACCAGCGATATTTGGTCATTGATTATTGAGAAAATACCGCCGATTGAGATAACTACAGGCTTCGCATGGGATTCGGTTATCAGCTCCATTGTTGCGGGAGCTATCCCGGCATATATTGCTTGGAAGGCGATAGAAAATAATCATCGACTGGCGGAGTTACAATCAAGGCAATCAATGAAAAAGGAGCTTGCAGAGAAATTAAGAATTGCGGCATTGGATTACATATGTTCAGTCGAAATTTTAGGTTTAAAATCTTATCAGCTTCTTAATGACAAAAGTGTCAATAGAAAAGATTTAGAAAAAGGACTTTTTCCTCAATATTATCAGTCCTTACTCCATAAAGTGCAGAGAGAGGAACGCAATCTATGCCTCTTGATTGAACCGACGGAAAAGGGAATAGTTCTTCTTGAGAAATTACCTTATTTCCAAGATACGCTGCAAAACTTCTTTACAGACAGTGACTCGTTCGACAAGGGTTTCGATGAGCTGAAGAAAGTATCTGATAACTTTGTTTTAGAATTTCACAAATACATGAGCTCTTTCTGATTATTTAAAAAAGAATATTATTAATGTTATGCCGCTTAATGCGGCATTTTTTTAATAATCGGGCGGCAGAGAGTCAGTATTGAGCTTGAAGAAGAGCGCTTCAACCAAACGGTTGAAGAGATAAAACATTGGTCGCCATAGGGCGGCCTTTTTTATTTCACACACAGCACCCGCATAAGCGAGGTGAGAGACCATGAGAATGAATGATCAGACGCCTAATGCGGTTACACAGCTTTTTGCATGGATAGCGGCGTTTGCCTCGGCGGTAGGCTTCACTACCCAGGACATGATTTACATCCTTTTTGGGCTGGTGGGGGTCATCGTCTCGTTGGCTTCATTCTTATCAGGTCGACTAGATGCAAGGCGATTCAGGCTCCAGGACGAGAAGCGCACAGCGCTACTTGAGAAATATCTTGAAGAAATCCATCACCTCCCGCCGGAACAGCGTCCAACGAGCGTGCAAGTCGTGGCAGAAACCATTAACAGGATAAGCGCCAATGCAAAATAAAAAGATTGGGGCGGCCGGTGCGGTCTGCTCAGTGGGTGCCATTATCGCAATAGTACTGGGTAGCGGTAATGTCAGGACGAATCAGCGCGGTCTGGAATTAATCGGCAACGCCGAATCCTGTCGACGTGATCCGTATGTCTGTCCGGCGGGTGTGATTACTGATGGCATCGGCAACACTCACGACGTGAAGCCTGGAACGCGAAAGACTGACCAGCAGATTGCCGCCAACTGGGAAAAGAACATCCTAAGCGCCGAGCGCTGCGTTAACAGCTACAGCAACGGGAAAAAGCTTTCAGATAACACGTTCTCTGCGGTCACTTCGATCACGTTTAACGTTGGTTGCGGAGCAATGCAGAAATCGACACTGTTTCAGCAGCTGCGCAGCGGGCAGATTACCCAAGCCTGCGAACAATTCCCACGCTGGGTATACGGCGGCGGTGTCATATTACCCGGCTTAGTTACTCGCCGTGGTGCAGAGAGGCAGCTCTGTCTGGATGGGGTATGAAAAAAGTTGAGGTTATGAAAAAATTCATATACTGTTTTTATATACAGTGATTTGGTGTTGAATCATGAGATCTGGAGGCGGAATTGAAATCCATAAGACTGAATGTGCTGAAAGATTTACTCGGCCTTAGAGGTCATTGGCCGAGCATAAGAAAATGACTTTAATTTTTTTGCTTCTTTCCGTCTATATGATCTGGATTGGATCTCAATATTGGTGGTTGTTCGTGCTCATCGCCATGCTCTTCTTCTGAATCCATATTCTTAAGCCCAGGGAAAGCAATTTTAGATTTTTTAATCAGCATTGACTCTTTAGGGAATGCAAGACCAGCATCATCTAAAGCTTCAACAATAAGAGCGTCTCCTTTCAATGTGAGCAAAAAGCGTCCAAATGAAACTCTTTTGCCACCAATAAAATCGAACGCCTCTGCATCAATAGTGTCTCTGAAAGCTCTTTTTTTTCCCTCAAGAAGAACGTATTCAAAAGGAATCACCTTTTTTAAGGCATCAGACGTAATTGTGCCGTCCATGCGTGAATTTTCGATTGTGATACGAACTTCAACAAAGTCCTTTTGGCTTACTAACCAAGAGGGTGGGTCTAAATCGTACTCGGTTGAATTATTCCATCGGCCTTCTAGCGCTGCCGATGAACCATGCCATGATTTAAATTTGTCAATATTATCAATGACTTTGTCGGCATTTATAAGTACCCATGCTACACATACGACAATGACTGTGATGCAGGGCCAAATAATATTCTTTATAACACTCATTATCTTATATCTCTCCATGGGGGATCTGATTCGAGGAAATCCAACACTGCTTTCTCACTATGTTTTTTTGATTATAAAGCTTATGAAAAACAGTTATGTAATTTTTATAGTAATTTTGATGATTGCAATAGCTGGTGGCCTTATCTGGTCCGCTAATCACTATTACGGCAAGTATCTGATAGAGCAAAAACGTGCTGATGATGCGGAACTGTTGGCAAAGCAGCGCCAGCAAACAATCAACGATATGCAGACCCGCCAGCGCGATGTTGCCGCTCTGGACTCGAAATACACTCAGGAGCTGGCCGATGCCAAACAGACTATTGAGCAGCTGCAGCGCGACGTTGCTGCTGGTGATAAGCGGCTGCACCTCAACGCCACCTGCCCAGTGCGTTCCCCCACCAGCGCCCCCGGCATGGATGATGCAGCCAGCCCCGGACTTACTGACGCCGCTGAACGGGATTATTTTCGTCTCAGGGAGCGAATCGAAACCAGCAACAAGCAAATAACAGGGCTACAGGAATATATCCGGCAGCAGTGTGCGAACCAGGCAGCATCAATGAAGGCATTACTTAATCACTAAGGAATCTACATATGAGATATAAATTTTTTCTTTTGGCTATCCTGTGCACCAATCTGGCAGGCTGCACGACACTTTATTACCGCTAACTATTATGAGAAAGCTAATACCTGCTGTTGTGCTGCTACTCAGTGGCTGCATAAATGTCTATGGGCCAGTAAAGCCAGGCGCTCAGGGAGACTCTACTCAAACAAAAGCTCCGGGTATGGATGATGCGGCATCGATCGTTAAAATTGGTAACCGTAAACCGCAAGAACTTTTCAATGCAGTAACAGCTTACTATCAGCAAAAAAGGCTTAACCCGTCGGTGCAGGACAACACCACCGGTATAGTAGCGGCTGTTAGTAGTGATGAGGGAGTAGTAAGTACCTATCTGGACTGTTCCGCGCTTCCGCAAACACAAAATATACAGGAGCAATCAAGAATTGTGACCCAGATATGGAGTGCAGGAGAAGGTAGCAATGTGAGCGTGGTTGTTACAGGAGTTGTGGGTTTAGTCACTTCGGATGGAAACGATAAGGTCAAGCCCGTTGAGTGTAAAAGCACAGGTTTGTTTGAAAAGGATTTGCTTGAAATCTTACGAAAGTGATTTTTTGCTTTCTTTTTAAAAAAAACTCTCAGGAGCAGGAAATCCTTCTATTCCTGAGAGGATGCAAACAGCATCATCGTTACAAAGTCGCGCCACTGTACGGGGTTTCCTGAACTAATCAACTTGTTTTAAAGGTTTTTAGGAAGAAATAAATTATTTTTGAAATGTCCTATCTAAAGTGAAATTACCTTCTAAGCTTGGTTAGCGGTTTCCGCGTATTGCTCTCTTATGCCTTGTTTTAGACCGCTCTGTCCGAGCGGTTTTTTTTCATGCTGTTTATGATTTGAAATGCTCTTTAGTCTTGAGGCAAAGGTGGCATATCTTCGTTAGCAAATTGAAACCCGTTTAGTTGGACAAATTATTTACTCGTGAACGAGTGATATTAATCCTGGTTGGAGCAAGCAAAGAGCTAAAAAACAGCAATAAGTATTCCGATCCGGTTTCAGCTTGACTTGAATAACTGGAGTTTTTTGGTGTGTATTTGGAAAAAAATAAGCGGGAGGTGACATCACTTATCCCGCTGAAGATTAAGATTTTACTCATCCATTTACCGTAAAAACTCCTGCGAGACTTTAGTGAAAATTTGAGATAAGTCAAATTAAATGTGACTTGCATCACATTAATGAGCGATTAGTATCAGCCGTTAGTGCTGCGTGACAGTATCCGGGCTTACTGATGTCGTTAAACGGGATTATTTCCGTCTCCGGGAGTGAGTCGAAACCAGCAGCAAGAAAATAGCAGGGCTGCAGGAGTACATCAGGCAGCAGTGTTTGAGATAAGCCGAAAGGCGGGAGATAGTTATGGATTTTGAAGAACGGACGAGAACAGTGGAAAAAGATGAACACTGCCGAGATAAAGCGGTCCAGAAGAGGACCGCTGAAAACGCAGTATTACTTAAAGTTAAACAGAAAATTATTTCGTCGAAATTATTTTCTCAACTCTTTTAAAAGCCTCCTCCACTTTTGGAGCAGAAGACAGATGAGCCGGAGTTACCTCTTTCAGCACATCCAACATGACTTCCCTGACGTTATGTTTTGGTGATAGTTGATTTATTGACTGAATGATTAATGTGAAAACTAGTTCATTTGTATGTTTTTGAACTTCAATTTCGCGTTTAATATCTTCAACAGTTTTCTCAAGTTCTAACATGGAACCCATTTTTCTTTCCTTATTCAGAGGTAATCAGCCATCCCTCATTGCTGTGTGCGTCCATACCCTAACATGGACGGGCTGAGATCATACCTTAGCGGTGAGTTACTGAAATTGACATGATGAGAGTCAACGATTTAGATCCCAATTATTGGTAGGTACTTGTGATGTCTGTTACTGATATTCTATGATAAGTTATCAAAAAAATATGCCGGGGAAATGAATGGGTTGGCTTAACACTAATGCAACAGGCTAAATTGCAGCAGGAGCAGCATTGTTAGTTATTATTGTGACTGTGGAACTTTCATTCATTAATAATTCATAGAATATCAAGGGAGCTAGGCGTATAAGGTGTCAGTGAAAACTATTTAAATATTATTTTTGATAAGCGATGTGGTTTATTTGAATGTTTTATTTAAGGTGTTTAACATGAATTTAATTATCTGTATTATTTTTATTTTGCAAGTGGTGTTGTTTTTTCTTGTTATATTTTCAAAGTCCTTTGTTAAAGGCTGGGTTGAGGGTTCTATCAAAGAGCATTTTGAAAAGGCATCAGAAAAGAGAAGCTATGAGCAGCAGACGAGATTAAAGGCAGAATTAGTTGCGGAATTACTGGCCGAATGGCTTACAGCTGGGGCTGACAGAAAGAAATTGAGGGAGCTAAATAATAAAGCTTTTTTATGGCTTCCGAAAGATATAGCTATGCAGCTTTCTGAGTTGCTTACACCTCCATCTAACATTTCAGTAGAAAAAGTTTTAACAGAAGTGAGAGCTCATTTATTAGGTGAGCAAGGAGAGGATAAATTCGATCCAGATGAAATTGTCAGCTTTCCACTAACCCAACATGAACGAAATATACGTCGTGAAAATGATGTTAATAATTAAACTTATATCATAATCTTACACCCCCATCTAAACGCCACCTTCAGGTGGCTTTTTTATGCCTGTTAGTAATAATTCCCTTCATATATCGTTAATGATGATCAATATCACTTGTGGGTCCTCCCGGCAGGATGGCCTGCCACGGGGCGGCTTGCTCGCGGGAATCGGCTAGTTTTTCGGATCCATGGTCATCATCATCATGTGGGTAGGTTCTTGTTTTTTATGAGGGCCATTTTTCAAAGATGTCGAATCGTTTAAAAAGTGTTCACCATCATGGACCAGGAAATTGCCTCTCTCAAACTCAATATCAACCAACTGGCGGCCATCACCGATGTTCACCGGCAGACGGTTGCCGCCCGGCTTAAAAATGTAGAGCCCGCAGCGGGCAGTAACAGCAAATTAAAGCTCTACCTCATCGCGGATATTCTGACCGAACTGATGATCCCGACGGTATCAACCAATCTGGAGGATATGCCGCCGGCCGACCGCCTGGCTCACTGGAAAGCAGAAAATGAAAGGCTCAAGTTTGAGCAAGACACTGGCCAGCTTATTCCTGCGGATGAGGTTGCCAGAGAGTTTTCACTGATGGCAAAAGCCGTCGTCATGGTGCTCGAAACCCTTCCCGATATTCTTGAACGCGACTGCGCGCTGCCGCCGGTGGCGGTTTCTCGCGTCCAGAGCGTGATTGATGATTTACGTGACCAGCTGGCTCAAAAAGTCCTGGATGCAAAAGAAGAGGAGGCCGAAACAGAGGAGGACTGATGGCTAAGCGGGCATCAGCAAGTGGTATCCGCCGCGACGTTTCCGGCATCCTTCGCGCGCCGCGCAGAATGGAGGTCGCCGAGGCGGTCAGTTCTTATATGCGTGTCCCTATGGGGGCAGGTAACTCCGTTCCATGGGATCCTGATCTGGCTCCCTATGTTATCGAACCGATGAACTGCCTGGCGTCACGAGAATACGATGCGGTTGTTTTCGTAGGCCCGGCGCGAACGGGCAAAACGATTGGCCTGATTGATGGCTGGATCGTCTACAACATTGTGTGCGACCCGGCAGATATGCTGGTGATTCAGGTTTCAGAGGAAAAGGCCCGCGAGCATTCGAAGAAGCGCCTGGACCGCACATTCCGCAGTAGCCCGGAAGTGAAAACTCGGTTAAGCCCGCGCAGAAACGATAACAACGTGTATGACCGCACCTTCCGCGCCGGGAACTACCTGAAGCTGGGTTGGCCGTCGGTCAATATCATGTCTTCCTCTGATTATAAAAGTGTGGCGCTCACTGATTACGACCGCTTTCCGGAAGATATTGACGGCGAGGGGGATGCGTTTTCCCTGGCCTCAAAGCGAACCACCACTTTTATGTCGTCGGGTATGACGCTGGTGGAAAGCTCCCCAGGGCGTGACGTGCGTGATACGAAATGGCGCCGTAGTTCGCCACATGAAGCACCACCCACCACGGGTATTCTTTCGTTATACAACCGCGGTGATCGCCGCCGGCTTTACTGGCCATGCCCGCATTGCGGGGAATATTTCCAGCCGGAAATGGACAACATGACCAGCTACCGTGAAATAGCCGATCCTGTTGCTGCCAGCGAGGCGGCGGTGCTCCAGTGCCCGGCCTGTAAGGGCAAAATCACACCTGGTATGAAACGCTCCCTGAATATGAAATGCGTGTGGCTCCGCGACGGGCAGCGTATTGATGCTGATGGAGGCATATCGGGGGAAGGGCGGCGGTCCCGTATTGCTTCCTTCTGGATGGAGGGGCCGGCCGCCGCTTACCAGACCTGGGCGCAGCTGATTTATAAGTTTCTTACCGCCGAGCAGGAGTACGAGGCCACGCGTAGCGAAGAAACGTTAAAAACTGTGGTAAACACCGACTTTGGTCGGCCATACCTCCCGCGCTCCAGCATGGAGCAACGCAAAAGCGAGCTGCTGGAACAGCGCGCCGAAGATGTACCCAAGCGTAGCGTTCCCGATGGCGTCTGCTTCCTGACCGCGACGGTGGACGTTCAGGCCGGACGAAACCGCCGGTTTGTGGTCCAGATTACCGGCTACGGTGCCATGGGGGAGCGCTGGCTGGTGGACCGGTACAACATCAAGCAGTCGTTACGCTGTGATAGCAATGGTGAAAGCCTGCAAATTGATCCGGCAAGTTATCCCGAGGACTGGGATCTGCTGCTGACCGACGTTTTCAATAAAACTTGGCCACTGGCCTCCGACCCGACAAAGGGCATGCGGTTAATGGCGATGGGCGTCGATTCCGGCGGCGAAGATGGGGTGACCGATAACGCTTATAAATTCTGGCGGAAATGCCGCCGCGATGGACTGGGTAAAAAGGTCTACCTCTTCAAAGGCGACAGTACCACCCGCGCTCAACTCATTAAACGCACGATGCCTGATAACACTAACCGAACCGGCCGCCGCGCGCTGGCTGCCGGTGACGTTCCCCTCTACCTCCTGCAGACCAATGCCCTAAAAGACCGGGTGAACAATGCGCTATGGCGTGAATCACCTGGGCCAGGGTATGTGCATTTCCCGTCATGGCTGGGTACCTGGTTCTATGAAGAACTGACTTATGAGGAACGGGCAGTTGACGGCAAGTGGAGTAAGCCTGGCAGGGGGGCGAACGAAGCATTTGACCTGCTGGTTTACGCGGATGCCCTGGTGATCCTGCACGGCTACGAAAAAATCAAATGGCCAGATGCGCCTGAATGGGCGCAGCGGGAAACATGGATTGAATCTTTACCTGGGGAAGATGCCGCTATTCCACTCCAGGCAACGAACGCTAATCCAGCCAGTAAAAAAGAACGGCGCAAGCGCGCTAAAACTGAACAAGCTAACCCATGGAAAACCTCAGGAGGCTGGGTATGAACCAAAGCGATATTGAAGCCATGATCCAGCGCTACAGCCAGGCAGAAATGGCGGTGCTGGACGGAAAGTCAATCCGGTTCAATGGTCAGGAAATGACGATGGAGAACCTCACCGAGATTCGAAAAGGGCGGCAGGAATGGGAGCGTCGCCTCTCTTTGATGAACCAAAAGAGGCAGGGGCGGCCTGGTTACCGACTGGCGAGGTTTAAATGACAATTCTGGATGACGTAATTGGCGCATTTTCTCCTGGCTGGAAAGTCTCCCGGCTTCGCGCCAGGGCGATGATCAAGGCCTATGAAGCGGTAACACCGAGCAGGACGCATAAAGCTCGCCGGGAAAACCGGACGGCTGACCAGCTAAGCCAGATGGGTGCCGCATCACTCCGCGAGCAGGCCCGATGGCTCGACAACAACCACGACCTGGTGATTGGTGTTTTCGATAAGCTGGAAGAACGTGTTGTGGGCTCAAAAGGGATTGTTGTTGAACCCCACCCAAAGCTGGCGAACGGAACGGTCGCTAAAAAACTGGCAAAGGAGATTCGTAAGAAATGGGGGGAGTGGTCTGTCAGGCCAGAGGTTACCGGGCAGTTTACCCGCCCCATGCTGGAGCGTCTGATGCTGAGGACCTGGCTCCGCGACGGGGAAGTTTTTGCTCAACTGGTGCAGGGTAGCGCCCCAGGGCTGGTGCCCGTGGCCGGGGTGCCTTTCTGGCTTGAAGCTCTGGAGCCTGATTTTGTCCCAATGACCAGTGATGCCGCAAAAAAGCTGAATCAGGGCATCACTGTCGACGACTGGGGAAGGCCTAAGGCGTATCAGGTTTATAAAAGCCTCCCGGTGGCTGGCCGGCAGTTCGATACGAAAGAAATCGACGCGGCCAATATGCTGCATCTCAAATTTACCCGGCGTTTACACCAGACCCGAGGCGCGTCGCTGCTCTCGGGCGTGTTAATGCGCCTGAGCGCGCTCAAGGAGTATGAAGATTCCGAACTGACCGCGGCGCGCATTGCGGCAGCGCTCGGGATGTACATCAAAAAGGGGGATGGGCAAACCTTTGATACGGACAGTTCAGGACCTGAGGACCGCGAACTGAATATCCAGCCGGGTATGCTTTACGACGATCTCCAGCCTGGTGAAGAAATCGGCATGATTAAATCCGACCGGCCAAACCCCAATCTTGAGCCCTTCCGCAACGGCCAGCTCCGCGCTGTCGCCGCTGGGATCAGGCTCAGCTTTTCCAGCACGTCCCGGAACTATAACGGCACTTACAGTGCCCAGCGGCAGGAGCTGGTTGAGTCGACCGACGGCTATCTGATCCTTCAGGACTGGTTCATCGGTGCCGTTACCCGTCCTATGTACCGGGCATGGCTCAAAATGGCGATTCTCAGCGGTGAGATTAAAGTTCCTCGCGGCGTTGATATGGACTCACTTTACAGCGCGGTTTATTCAGGGCCGGTCATGCCGTGGATTGATCCTGTCAAAGAGGCCAATGCCTGGAAAATCCAAATCCGGGGCGGCGCCGCGACCGAATCTGACTGGGTGCGCGCCGGCGGGCGTAACCCGGATGAAGTGAAGAGCCGGCGAAAAGCTGAAATTGACGAAAACAAAGAACTGGGACTGGTGTATGACACCGACCCCGCCAACGACAAAGGAGGCACCAGTGCCGAAGCTAAACCACAGGACGGCCCGCCGTCCGAAAGCCAGCGTAAAAAATAGCTGGTTTCGCATGCAAGCCGGCACCACAGGGGATGCCGATATTTTTATCTATGACGAGATTGGTTATTGGGGGGTAACGGCAAAACAGTTTGTCAGCGATCTGAAAGCACTCGGTGAAGTCAGCCACATCAATCTTCACATTAACTCGCCCGGTGGCGATGTTTTTGATGGCATCGCCATTTTTAATGCGCTGAAGCACCACGGCGCGGCGATCACGGTGCATATCGATGGATTTGCTGCGTCTATGGCGTCGGTCATTGCCATGGTGGGTAACCCGGTCATCATGCCGGAAAACACGATGATGATGATCCACAAGCCCTGGGGCTTTGCCGGTGGGGATGCCAACGACATGCGCGACTACGCCGATCTGCTGGACAAGGTTGAAAGTGTGCTGATCCCTGCCTACGCGCAAAAGACCGGTAAAACCACCGAAGAGATTGCCGCGATGCTGGACGATGAAACCTGGATGGATGGCGCTGAATGCCTCGCCCTGGGTTTCGCTGACCAGACCACCCCCGCTCTGCAGGCAATGGCCTGTATCCATTCAAAACGTATTGAGGAATTTGAAAAAATGCCAAACAGCATTCGTAACATGGTCACCCCACCACGTAACACCGTCCAGCGTGATCCACAGAAGCCAAATGCTCAGGCGCCAGTAAACGCACCTGATCCTGTCGACGAAACCGCAATCCGTGCGCAGGTGATGGCCGAGCAAAAAGCTCGCGTTAACGGCATTAACGACCTGTTTGCCATGTTTGGCGGTAAGCATAGCGAACTGCAGGCCAGCTGCGTGGCCGATTTGGATTGCACCGTTGAAAAGGCGAAAGACCAGCTGCTGGCCGCCCTGGGCAAATCCAGCACCCCATCCAACAAAAACAGCGCCGCGCACATTCACGCCGGGAACGGAAACTTTGTCGGCGACGGTATTCGCCAGGCGCTGATGGCTCGCGCAGGCTATGAAAAGCCGGAGAGCGATAACGTCTACAACGGCATGACCCTGCGCGAATATGCCCGTATGGCGCTGACTGAGCGCGGGATTGGCGTTTCCAGTCTTAACCCGATGCAGATGGTCGGTCAGGCACTGACGCACAGCACGTCGGACTTTGGAAACATCCTGCTGGATGTGGCGAATAAATCTCTGCTGCTGGGTTGGGAAGAAGCCGACGAAACCTTTGAACAGTGGACCAAAAAAGGCCAGCTCTCTGACTTTAAAACCGCGCATCGCGTTGGCATGGGTGGTTTCCCTTCATTGCGTCAGGTTCGTGAGGGGGCAGAGTACAAGTACATTACTACCGGCGATAAAGGCGAGACTATTGCGCTGGCCACCTATGGCGAGATCTTCTCGGTCACCCGTCAGGCAATCATCAATGACGATCTGAATCAGCTCACTGATGTTCCGATGAAGATGGGGCGCGCGGCGAAAGGCACAATCGGTGATCTGGTTTATGCCATTCTTACCACGAACGCGAAACTGTCCGACGGCAAAGCGCTGTTCCACGCTGACCATAAAAACCTGTCCAGCGGCGCCATTTCAGTCGCCAGCATCGATGAAGCCCGGAAAAGTATGCGGTTGCAGAAAGAAGGCGAACGTACACTTAACATTCGTCCGGCCTACATGCTTGTTCCGGTTGGGCTGGAAACGCTCGCAAACCAGACTATCAAGTCTGCCAGCGTGAAAGGGGCGGATATTAACGCCGGCATCAACAACCCGATCCAGAACTTTGCGGAAGTGATTGCTGAACCGCGCCTCGATGCTGCTGATGCCGCTGCCTGGTATCTGGCTGCAGCGAAGGGCAGCGACACTATTGAGGTGGCTTACCTCAATGGTATCGATATGCCGTACATCGACCAACAGGAAGGGTTTAACACTGACGGTATCGCCACGAAAGTCCGTATTGATGCGGCTGCTGCGGCGCTGGATTATCGCGGCTTGGCAAAATCTTCCGGCAAGTAATCTTCTACGTTTTACCTCCTCGCCCGTCAGGGCTTTTTTTATACCCAAAATCAGCCCCGGCAGGGGCTGAATGGAGAATGTTATGGCTAAAAACTTCGTGCAAAACGGGAACACGATCCCGGTAAACAATACCGGAAACAGTGAAATCCTGAGTGGCGATCCGGTGGTTATTGGTTCGCTTGTCGCTGTGGCAATTACGGATATTCCTGCCGGCGGTACCGGGGATGGTTTCGCTTCCGGGGTGTTCCTTCTGCCTAAACTGGCTACCGATGATATCGCCGCCGGTACGGCGGTGTTCATCAAAGCCGGAAAAATCCAGCTCGATAAAGCGGATGCTGTCGCCGCGGGCGTTGCCTGGGAAGAGGCGGGTGCTGGCGTGACCGTTGTTGAAGTAAAAATCAATGGCTAACGCCTTTGACCGGCTGGCGGCTCGCATGGATGCGGCCACCATCGTGAAGATGGGTAAGACCGCCACCATTAACGGGCATGACTTCGATGTTGTACCGGCTGAACAGCTGGAAGAAATGGGGCCTCTGTCCGGCAACGGCACCGCGCTGGTGGTTTTCTCTGCCACCTACAAACCCCGTCGTAACGATGAGGTGACCTGGGAGGGGAAAACCCTGATGGTGACGCGGTTCGATTCGTTTAATGGCAAGCCGAGGATCCACCTTGAGTAAGGGGGTTTTATGTCAGTTAAAGGCCTGGAAAGGGCTATCCAGAACCTGAACAGCCTGAGCCGCATGATTGTGCCGGATGCCACCGCGAAAGCATTAAACCGTGTGGCGGGGCGAACAATAAGCCAGGGCAGTAAGCAGGTGGCCAAAGAGGTAACGGTCGATGATAACCGTAAAAAAGGGCTCCCGGTTCGACTGGTCAGGCAGCGCTCAAGACTCAAAAAGGCCCGCCATGATCGTCTCGTCGCTTCAATAAAAATTAACCGCGGCAACCTGCCGGCAATAAAGCTCGGCGCAGCTCGCGTCAGGCTATCCCGCCGTAAAGGAGCCAAACACGGTCAGGGGAGCGTGCTGAAAGTCGGGCCTTATACCTTCCGCAATGCGTTCATCCAGCAACTGGCCAATGGCCGCTGGCAGGTGATGCGGCGTGTCGGGCGGGCCCGCTACCCCATCGATGTTGTGAAAGTTCCCCTGGAAGCGCCCTTAACGCAGGCATTTACCACCCTTTCAAAAAATCTAATCCAGAGCGATATGCCAAAGGAATTGTCAGCCGCACTTAAAAACCAACTGAGGATCCACCTGACGCGATGAGCAAACACAGTGCTATACGTGCCGCCGTCCTGGCGAAGTTGAAAGCCGATATTTCTGACTCCGTCACCTGGTTTGACGGTCGGCCGGCATTCCTGGAGGAGGGGGATCTTCCGGCGGTGGCGGTGTATTTGTCAGACGCCGAATATACCGGCGCCACGATTGATGCCGATGACTGGCAGGCGACTCTTCACATTGAAGTTTTCCTGAAAGCGTCAAATCCAGATACCGCGCTCGACACCTGGCTGGAGGAAAAGATTTATCCGGCTCTGCAAGAGATCCCCGGACTTGAAGCGCTTATCGAAATCATGACCCCGCAGGGCTATGACTATCAGCGCGACGATGAGATGGCCACCTGGGGATCTGTCGACCTGACCTATTCTCTCACCTATTCAATGTAAGGAAATCACTATGGCAACCCCAAATCCTCTCGCGCCGGTAAAAGGTGCGGGTACCACACTATGGCAGTACAACGGGGCCGGCGATCCCTACAGCAATCCGCTGAGTGATGTTGACTGGACCCGCCTCGCTAAAATCAAAGAAATCACCCCTGGGGAAATGACCGCTGAATCCTACGACGACACTTACGTCGACGATGAGGATGCGGACTGGAACTCGACCGCTCAGGGGGCAAAATCTGCCGGTGATACCAGCTTTACTCTGGCCTGGAAACCGGGTGAATCCGGCCAGCAGGGGCTGGTGGAGTGGTTCAACGAAGGCGACGTCCGTGGTTACAAGATTAAGTATCCAAACGGCGCGGTCGACGTGTTCCGGGGCTGGGTAAGCAGTCTGGGGAAAGCGATCCCGGCGAAAGAAGTTATTACCCGCTCTGTGAAAGTCACTAATACTGGCAAGCCATCCCTGGCGGAAGAGGACCGTTCCTCATTCGTTCCGGTAACAGGCCTGACTGTTGCTCCGGCGACGGTCGCGGTCGAAGCAGGCAAGACCAAAACGGCGACCTTTACGCTGCAGCCTGCTGGCGCGACGGTTAAAACTCTGCGTATTGTCACGTCCAACAAAGCGATCGCCACCGTCACTGTACTGGATAACGTGGTCACCATCACGGGGGTTGCCGCAGGAACGGCGGAAATTATCGGCATGACGCCGGATGGCAATTTCGTTGCAATTTGTGCAGTCACTGTCTCCTGATTTTCCTCTTTAAGGCCCCCGAGCGGGGCCATTCCCATTGGCAAAAATAATGGCTTATCTGAAGGTAAAAACTATGTCGTTTCTGAAAAAAGAGAATCTGTCGATTGGCGGCGAATCTGTGCTGCTTTTTGAATTATCCGCGCTGCAGCGCGCCGAATATTTTGAGTATCTCGCCACCCTTGAAGCGGATATTCCTGAGGGCGCCTCTGAAATGAAAATGGGTGCCCTGGTCGTTAAAAAGAACGTTCAGTCAAATTCCTGGCTTGTCTCCCGTTCCTTGTGGCATAGCACACCAGACCGGGATGAAGAGGAAATGCATCGCGAAGTGATGCGCACCTGGTCGTCTGAAGCGCTGAATATGGCTGTTGAAAAAGTGCTTGAGCTGAGCGACCTGATGCCAAAGCCCCAGGAAGAGGCAGAGTTTGACAATACTGCGCTCGGTGATGAATCAGCAGAGGCGCGCCCCCTGGCAAAATAGTTGCCCGTGAGCGCACCTTTATCCATCGCCTCGCGCGTGAGTTCCGGCGGGCAGACTGGCGGCGGATGCTAAGCGAAATGAGCGCCTCAGAGTTCGCCGGCTGGGTTAGCCACTTTGCAGTAACGCCGTTTAGTGACGAGTTGCTGGACGCTGAGTTCGCCACCACTAAGGGGCTCATCGTGGCGATGCTGACGGGCAACAGCGATATCTCTGATGCTGATTTCAGTCTGCTGACTGGCGAGGCGGTTGAGCCCGAACAAGAAAAGACGGATGAAGACCTGATGTTAGCGGGCGAGGGTGTTTACGGGGGAGTACGGTATGGCCCAGCAAATTAGCGATCTGGTAATTAACCTGGACGTCGACAGCGCTTCCTTCTCAGAGCAGGTAGCCCGGATCCGGGGCCAGTTGAAAGGGGTGGCGGACGAGTCTGATAAATCCCAGGGGCGAATGGCGCGAGCGGCGCAAATTCAGGCTGCCGCGCTGAAACAAATGGGCGAGGCTGGCGTAAAGGCGGTCAGCGATATTCAGGCAAAGCAATCCTCTGCAGCCGATGAAATGGCAGCAGCATGGAAAAAATCTGCCCAGGCTGTGGATGAAGCACACCGACGTGTGGCGGAATATAGCCAGAAGCTGCAGGAAACAACGACGCAAACTGCCGCGACCGCGAAACAGCAAGATGAACTGGCAGAAGCGTTTTACCGTGAAATTGACGGCGCCCGGCGACTAACCAGCGAGACGCAGACTCTGGCCGGTATGCAGGGGCGTCTGCGCACCGCTCGCGGGCAGGGGAAAATTTCTCAGCAGGATTACCTGGCGCTGATAACCCGCACGACCGAACGGCAGAAAGAGCTGCGGCTGGAAGAGGAAAAAGCCAGCGCCGCGCGCGTCAATTTCATTCAGAAACTGAAATCTCAGGTTGCCGCGCAGAATCTGTCGAACGCCGAAATGCTCCGCTACAAAGCCGCACAGCTTGGCGTCAGTGATGCAGCCGATATCTATATTCGCAAACTTGACGCAGCCAAAGTGGCCACGCATGGCCTGGGTTTGCAAAGTGCGGCGGCGCGGCGCGAAATTGGCATCCTGATTGGCGAGGCTGCGCGAGGTAACTTCGGGGCGCTGCGCGGCTCAGGTATCACGCTGGCAAACCGGGCCGGGTGGATAGATCAGCTCATGACATTGCGTGGGCTGGGGATAGCCGGGGTTGTTGGTGGGATTACGGCATCTGTTTATGCCCTGGGTAAGGCCTGGTACGAGGGCAGCCAGGAGTCCGTCGAGTTCAACAAGCAGCTGATCCTGACGGGAAGCTATGCCGGTAAAACCTCCGGGCAACTGGCTGAGCTGGCGAAATCAATTGCAGGGACTCACGGCTCGCAGGCAACCAGCGCTGCCGTGCTGGCGCAGGTCGTGGGGAGTGGCAGCTTTAAAGGCTATCAGATCGAGAGTATTACCCGCGCCGCCGTGGCGATGCAGGAGGCCACAGGGAAATCGGTTGATGAGACGATCAAGAATTTCCAGAAGCTTTACGACGCGCCAACGAAGGGCTCCGCTGAGCTGAATGCGCAGATGCATTACCTTACCGCAGCTCAGTTCCAGTACATTTCCTCGCTCGAGCGCCGCGGCGATAAAGAAGCTGCAGGGCAGGCGGCCGCAGATGCCTATAGCCGCGCGGAGCAGCAGCGCAGCCAGCAGATTCTGGATAACCTGGGGCTTGTCGAGCGCGCAGCTTTGGCGACCCGTAACGCCTTTAAGGGTATGTGGGACGAGCTGCTGAATATTGGGCGTCCGGCAGCGCCGCAGCAAATGCTTAGCCAGATGCAGCAGCAACTCTCTGATCTTGAGAAAAATCTGCTGCCTGAGCGTCAGCGAATGGGATACGGGTACAGTTACGATACCAGCTCCCAGGATCAGGAATACGATTCTCGTCGAAAGGCTCAGTTAGCTGCGATTGCTTCTTTAAAGGCGCAGATCGCCCCTCTCCAGTTGTCCATTAAGCAGCAGGAAGAAAGCAACCAGAAAAAGGCTGAGTTCAACCAGATCAATAAAGACGGTATTGATGCACAAGTATCGTTCAACAAATATCTGGATGCCGGTACTACCCAGGCCGAGAAACGCGCGCTGGCACAGAAGGACCTGAACAAAGCCATTGCGGATAATGCCAAAGCCGCTAAAGCAACGCAGACCCTGGCAGAGGATAAAAGGGTTCGACTCTGGACGCCGGAGGAAATAGCGACAGCTCGCGCCGGTATTGAGAAGCTCTATAAGGACCCCAAAACGCCGAAAGCCAAAGGGTATGTGACTCCTGCAGGGGATCGGGCGGAGGATAACAACCAGCGCGACCTGCTTGCGTTGCAGTCACAGCTTGAAGTCCTGAAACAGCACAAAAGTGTCACGGACAGCATCAGCCAGCAGCGCAAAGAACTATGGACGGCGGAAGCGCAGTTTACCGTTTTAGAAGGTAAAAAAAGCTTATCAAATCAGGAAAAGTCACTCCTTGCTAGCAAGAAGCAGGTCCTTCAGCTTGCAAACCAGAAAGCAATTCTCGGTGATCAGATTGTTGCGCAGGAGCAACTCAATAAGCGGATGGATACCGCGTCGAAATATGTTACGCAAATGGCCGAGAAACAATCTGCGTTGGCCAACAGCGCGACGATGAGCGACCGGATGGCGGGGCGTGAGTCTACCTTTGCCCAGCTTCGCAGCGGGTGGCTTAACGCTGGCGGCACTCTGCAGGATGCGGGTTATCAGCAGCAGCTCAAGGCAGCCAAAGATTACTATGCAGCAGAGGATCAGTTGCGCGGTAACTGGAAGGCCGGAGTGGAAAAAAGTTGGGCTGATTACTCTGATGCGGCTACGAACAGCTATGAGCAAATGAAGAACGTGGGTGCCGCTGTCCTGGATGGTGCCTCTTCACAATTGACGTCTTTCCTGACGAGAAGCGGAGCCAGTTTTAAGGATTTCACCAAATCTATCCTGAGCATGCTGGCAGAAATTTTAGTCAAAATGTCACTGGTGAACGGGGTTAAAGGGGCATCGAACTTCTTTGGCCTTGAGTTTAATGCCAATGGTGGCGTTTACAACTCATCTTCCCTGAGTGCATACAGCGGAAGCATTGTGGACAGGCCAACATTCTTTGCGTTTGCCAAAGGCGGCGGCGTAATGGGAGAAGCCGGCCCGGAAGCCATCTTGCCTCTACGACGTGGCGCTAACGGCAAGCTCGGCGTCGTGGCCGGGAATGCTGGTGGTGGAAGCCCGGTCTTCCATAACACAATCATTCTGCAGAGCGACGGCACAGCCACATCCCAGACTTCAGGCGGCAGCGATGCTATGAATCAGGCGATGATGAAAATGCTCGATCAGTTCTGCCAGAACAACCTCGTTAAGGCCATCCGTCCAGGAGGCTTAATCTTCAACGCAATGAAATCCCGCTAAAGGTGGCCTATGGCAATCGATACATTCACCTGGCCGACACAAATCGCCAGCCAGCCGGCGACTGAATACAACAGGACAATCCGGAAGATTCAGTTCGGCGACGGTTACAGCCAGGTTTCTGAGGATGGCATTAACTCGGAAAAAATTAAATTTCCATACTCCTACCGTGGGCCGCTGGCGACGGCGAAGGCCATCAGGGACTTTTGCCGTCAGCACTGCACCCGGTCATTTATCTGGACACCGCCGCACGGTGAGAAAGGCTTATATCGTGCGGCGCCCGACTCGATAAAACTGGTGCCGAACGGTAAAACGCAGGCAACGATATCCGTGACATTTGAGCAGAGCTTTTCTGCCGGGGGAATGTGATGTCCTTAAACAGTGATTATCAAAAACTGGAGCCGGGAAATACCGTCCGGCTTTTTGAAGTGGACGGTACCGCGTTTGGCGTGAGCGATGTTTTGCGCTTCCACGCGTACACCCTCCCTCATACTTCTGAAGAAATTGAAGCCGCCGGCGGCGATGAGTCAAAGTTAACGGCTAAAGCTATCTGGTGGCAGGGGGAGAAATACTCGGCGTGGCCATGCCAGATAGAGGGCATAGAGCTTTCAACGGATGGGACGGACGCACAGCCGAAACTTACCGTTGCAAACCTTGATGGCTCCATTACTGCACTTTGCCTGGCTTATGATGATTTATTGCAGGCAAAAGTCATGATCCATGACACGTTAGCGCAGTATCTGGATGCCGCTAACTTCCCCGCGGGAAACCCGTCAGCCGATCCTACTCAGGAAAAACTGCAGGTCTGGTACATCGACAGCAAAAGCGCGGAGAACAACCACTCTGTTGAGTTTACGCTGAGCAGCCCGATGGACCTGCAGGGGCTGATGATTCCAACGCGCCAGTTGCATTCGCTTTGTACCTGGTGCATCAGAGGCAAATACCGGTCCGGCGACGGGTGTGATTATGCCGGGACGCGCTATTTCGACGATAAAAACAACTCGGTCGGCGATCCGTCTCTTGATAAGTGCAGCGGCACATTGCGTGGCTGCAAGCTGCGATTTGGCGAAAACGAGGCTCTGCCGTTTGGCGGGTTCCCGGGAACTTCGCTAATCAGGAGCTGAGATGCGCGATAAAACGATTAATGCCATCATGGCTCATGCGGCCGCCGAATATCCGAGAGAGTGCTGTGGCGTCGTGGCACAGAAAAGCCGGGTTGAGCGTTATTTCCCGTGCCGCAATCTGGCAGCCGAACCGACTGAGCATTTTCACCTGTCGCCGGAGGATTATGCCGCTGCTGAGGATTGGGGATCGGTGATCGGCATCGTGCATAGTCACCCGGATGCTACAACGCAGCCGAGCGAACTGGACAAAGCACAGTGCGACGCCACGCTGCTGCCCTGGCATATTGTCAGCTGGCCAGAGGGTGACCTTCGAACAATACAGCCGCGCGGCGAACTTCCCTTGCTCGAACGCCCCTTTGTGCTTGGTCACTTTGACTGCTGGGGCCTGGTGATGAGTTACTTCCGGCAAACTCACGGCATTGAGCTGACTGATTACCGCGTTGATTACCCCTGGTGGGAGGATGAGTACCCGGAGAACTTCTATGAGGATTGCTGGTATGAATGTGGCTTCCGGGAGTTTACCGGGCCGCCGCAGCCTGGCGACATGCTGATCATGCAGGTGCAGGCCAATAAGTGGAACCACGCCGGGATCTTGCTTGAGGGCAATATATTGCTGCACCACCTATACGGGCATTTGAGCCAGCGTGTGCCTTATGGCGGCTACTGGCAGGAACGGACGATGAAGATACTAAGGTACAATACTTTTCTTTAGCTTTAGCCAGCCAGAACCGACTCACTATTGGTTGTATGTGAAAAGTTGATTATTTGGAATGAGTTGCAATCTCTAGACAGGGGGGAACCAAAGGAATGATCTCTAGGGCTGACAGTGCTAGGATTACTCCAAACTTATATCTATGGGGATAGAGATGTGAAGAAGTTACTGCTGGCATTTGCTGTGCTTATGTCTTTTTATGCAAATGCGGAAAATCATAATTCGATAGAAACGATGAATAAAGCCGTCGACAGTGCTTGTAAAAAGGATGCTAATTACAGCACTTGCCGGAAGGTGGTTTTACTAGCTGCTAATTTTGCAATGACAAATAGCGGATTTTATACGGAAAATTGCACTGCAAATGTTAAACCCGATAATTATGAAACTTGCGCAGATGCTAAGAGCCTTATAATTTTTCTTCAATCAGCAAATGAGTAACAATATTTAACTTCATTAAAAAATAAATAACCCGTACTTAAGGTTATCTAAGATGCCCACTTTGGTGGGCTTTTTTATTTGGAGCTTTTATGAAAGAGGTAATGACGCAAATAGAACTTGGTGGAATCCTTGGTAAAACATTTGGGAAAATCCATCAGCGCTTAATAAGTACAGTGCATGAGGCAACGCGGTCTCTCGCAGCGACCATTCCTGGATTCGAAAAATTCATGATAACCAGCAATCGTCGCGGGCTAACTTATGCGGTCTTCAAAGGGAAAAAGAATATCGGGCAGGATGATTTGGAATTCCCGGTAACATCAGAGGTTATTCGCATTGTTCCCGTCATCATAGGCAGCAAGAAAGCCGGGTTGCTTCAAACCATAATAGGTGTAGCGCTGGTTGCTGCGGCGGCATTTGCCCCGTGGGGCGCTGCCATTGGTGCCAGTGATCTTATCTTTAAAGTCGGGGCGGTTGTGGCAATTGGAGGTATTGTGCAAATGCTTTCCCCACAGCCAACCGGGCTGGCCAGTAAACAAGGCGCTGACAACAAAGCCTCCTACGCATTTGGCGGAGTGACCAATACTGCAGCTCAGGGATACCCGGTTCCGTTGGGGTACGGCAAACGCCGCATTGGCGGGGCAATTATCTCAGCAGGGATTTACGTCGAAGATCAGCAATAACTAATCTCTCTTTCCATCAGGCCACCTCAGGGTGGCTTTTTTTATGGGCGCAATATGACAACTGCAACGCTTATCAAAGGGAATAAGGGCGGTGGCTCCTCCCCGCGTACACCTGTTGAGCAACCTGATGATCTCCAGTCCGTCGCCAAAGCAAAACTATTGCTGGCGCTGGGGGAGGGTGAGTTTGCTGGTGGCCTGGACGGTAAGAGCATTTTTCTGGACGGCACACCGCTTGAAAATGCCGACGGCTCGCAAAACTTCAGTGGTGTAGCGTGGGAGTTTCGCCCGGGTAATCAGGCGCAAACGTATATCCAGGGCATGCCGGGTACCGAGAACGAGATCAGCGTCGGCACCACAGTTTCAAGCGCTACCGCGTGGACGCATACTTTCACCAACGGCCAACTTTCAGCAATTCGCCTGCGCCTGAAATGGCCGTCATTGTTTAACCAGCAGGACAACGGTGATCTGGTTGGGTACTCCATCAACTACATCATCGAGCTTCAGACCGATGGCGGGACCTGGCAGCCGGTCGTTAACACTGCGGTTACCGGCAAAACTACGTCAGGCTATGAGCGCAGCCACCGCATTGATTTTCCGCAAACTGGCAGCATCTGGACAGTACGCCTGCGTAAAATTACTGCGGATGCCAATAGCGCCAAGATCGGCGACACAATGACGCTGCAGAGCTACACCGAAGTTATTGATGCAAAGCTGCGTTACCCAAACACCGCTTTGCTGTATGTCGAGTTTGATTCCAGCCAATTCAACGGCAGTATTCCTCAGGTTTCATGCGAGCCAATGATGCGCATTGTCCGCGTACCGGATAATTATGATCCGATTGGCCGGACTTATAGTGGGACCTGGACGGGCGGTTTTAAATGGGCATGGACGAACAACCCGGCCTGGATTTTTTACGATATCGTTATTACCGATCGCTTTGGCCTGGGGCAGCGACTCACCGCAGCTAACATCGATAAATGGACGCTTTATCAGGTTGCCCAGTATTGCGACCAGATGGTACCGGATGGGAAAGGTGGCAGCGGTACCGAACCGCGCTATACCTGTGACGTTTATGTCCAGGACAGGAACGACGCATACACCGTTCTGCGTGATTTTGCAGCCATATTTCGAGGGATGACCTACTGGGGCGGAAACCAGATTGTCGCCCTGGCGGATATGCCGAGGGATATCGACTACAGCTACACTCGCGCCAACGTCCTTAATGGCGAGTTCAATTACTCGAGCAGCACGACAAAAACCCGTTATACCACGGCGCTGGTTTCGTGGTCCGATCCGGCGAATGCTTATGCTGATGCTATGGAGCCCGTGTTTGAGCAGGCGCTGGTCGCGCGCTACGGCTTTAACCAGCTCGAGCTGACAGCAATCGGCTGTACCCGGCAGAGCGAAGCGAACAGGAAAGGGCGCTGGGGCATCCTGACGAATAACAAAGACCGGGTGGTGACATTTTCCGTCGGGCTCGACGGCATGATACCGCAGCCCGGTTACATCATCGCGGTTGCTGATGAGATGCTGTCCGGGAAGGTGACCGGCGGCCGCATTAGTACCGTGAACGGTCGCGTTATTACTCTTGATCGAAAACCGGATATTGCCGCTGGCGGTCGTCTGATTCTCAACCTGCCATCCGGTGCGTCACAGGCACGGACTATTCAGGCCGTAAACGATCGGGTGGTTACGGTAACCACAGCCTACAGCGAAGTGCCGCAGGCGGAGTCTGTCTGGGTTGTTGAATCCGATGAACTCTACACACAGCAGTATCGTGTGGTCAGCCTGTCCGACAATAACGACAACACGTTTACGATCTCCGGCGCGCATTACGATCCGGATAAATATGCCCGTATTGATACCGGTGCGCTGATTGACGATCGCCCGATAAGCGTTATCCCGCCGGGCAACCAGACGGCGCCGGCCAATATCGTTATCAGCTCTTTCTCCGTCGTGCAGCAAGGCATCAGTGTTGAAACGATGCGCTGCAGCTGGGACCAGGCACCCAACGCAATTTCCTATGAGGCGCAATGGCGCCGAAACGATGGAAACTGGGTTAACGTGCCTCGTAGTTCTACCACATCGTTTGATGTGCCGGGGATTTACGCTGGCCGCTACCTGGTGCGTGTGCGCGCTATCAACGCTGCAGAAATTTCCAGTGGGTGGGGTTACTCAGAAGAAAAAACGCTGACCGGCAAAATAGGCAACCCGCCGAAGCCAGTAGGCTTCACGGCCACGCCAATTAACTGGGGTATCAGTCTGGTGTGGGGGTTCCCGGCGAATACCGGCGACACGCTGAAAACTGAAATTCAGTACACGCCACATAATGATTTTTCAGATCCAATACTGCTCACCGATGTTCCATATCCCCAGGCGACTTATACGCAAATGGGACTTCGGGCCGGACAGGTTTTCTATTACCGTGCGCAGCTGGTTGATAAAAGCGGGAATGAGTCAGGCTGGACAGACTGGATCAGGGGGATGGCGAACGATAATGCTGATGATTATCTGAAAGATATCGCTGATGGTTTCCTGACTGCTGATGACGGTAAGCAGCTCACCGATAAAATTGACTTCGGCCTGCAGGCGCAATTAGAAGAGGCACTGAAGAGCGGCGACATTGTGCGGCAGCAAAACCGGCAGCACGGTGAAGCGAGAGCCCAGATCGCGGAAATATGGACTACGCGCGCTGACGACCAAGAAGCATTTGCTCAGTACACTCGTGTTGTCGAAGCTACGTTTAAGGGCCAGTCGGCCCGGATACTGACAATAGAGCAAGCCCAGAGTAATTCCGAGCAGGCGTTCTCGCAGTATCAACAGCAGGTATCAGCGAAGTTTGCAGACCAGCAATCAGCTATTGATCAGAAATACACCGCTTATGCGAAGGCCGACCAGGCTACAGCAATTTATACGCTTAAAACTGGTGTCGAGTTTAACGGCCAGTATTACGACGCGGGTCTTTCTGTTGCGACCATAGCGAACGGGGCCGGGATTATTACCCGTGTAGCCATCAACGCTAACCAGTTCGTGATGTTATCCGGGCCCAATGGCGCTCAGTATTCACCGTTCTCGGTTGTTAACGGTCAGGTGTTTATAAATAGCGCGATGATTCAGGAAGGAACCATAAAAAATCTGATGGTCGGGGATTTATGGTCGACAACATGGGATGGAAATACGAAGGGTTGGGCAATCACAAAAAGCGGTTACGCGGTATTCAACGACGTCACAGTACGCGGGCACGTTGAAGCCAAAAGTGGTTCTTTTACGGGGACCATTAATGCTACAGATGGTGTATTTACCGGCACAGTTCAGGCACGTAGCTTCATTGGTGATGTTGCTAATATGGGCGTATTTCCACCTCAGCAACCGAATACTGCAGGCGCGTACCTCTATACAGGCATGACTTATAATGACAGCTCGTCAGCCGATGGACTACCGAAGTCGATCTGCATCGATGCCGTGATCAAAATTAATCCAGGCTCTACAACGAATTACGCCAGGGTAACACTTGTTATCGGCAGCCAGTCATACACGTACCAATTTAACAACAACACGGCAACGGCTTTACATTTCCCTGTCAGATTTGCAGTGCAGGGTGTGACAGCCAGATCTGTTGTGCTTCAAATATTGTGTTACGCCTTCGGTCTTGCACCTACGGACATCCTTGGTGCAACGGCAACAATCTCACGCGGTTCAGGTTCATTCGCATAACTAATTTAATGGGGCCACTGGCCCCTTTTTAATGGAGGAGAATATGGCTCAAGGTACACTTACGCTGACGAATGGATCTGCAGCAGTCACCGGGAGCGGCACTGCGTTTGGTACACAAAACCGGGTTGGCGATTTCATGGTTGTCGTGATTGGTGGCATGTCGTACTCAGTTACGATAGGTGCTATTCAATCACCTACGGCATTAACGCTAACCGAGATTTTCTACGGTCCAACCACTGCAAATTTGGCCTGGGATGCAGTACCGTTAAATGCCGTGACGGCTATCCCGTATCAATTAGGCGTCCAGCAACTCAAAGCGCTTCGCCTTATGAACCTTGAAAGCGACAACTGGCTTCAGCTTTATACCGGTGCTGGCAACATTACGGTAAATCTTCCAGACGGCAAACAGTACACAGGGCCATCGCTCAAATATTATCAGAACCTCGTCAATACTGGCGGCGGCGTTGATTACTCGTTCCTATACTCCCCTGGCGGTCAATACCGTATTGTCGTTGGCAATAGTGGCCTTTTCGCGATCCAGGACAGAAACGGTACTAATAAAGCGATTGATATCTACGCAGGTGGAACCGGCGCGACTACAGCTGCAGGGGCGCGAGATAATCTGGAATTGGGTAAAAATCATGCCCCAACATTTGGCGGTGTAAATCTTGACGCCTCAGACACGATCCCGAACTCTGGCATCTTGCAAATGCGAAGGGTTAATGCAAACGGCACTGTAATATCTTACGGCAGGGTTTATCACGAAATAGTCACCGGCAAATCGGTGGTTACAATTCATGCTAACAACGGGAATAAGAATCGATACCTGCAATTTAATGAGGAAGGGATGCTATCTGGTTTAGATAACATCCTACTACAAAAACAGTTAACATTTTCAAGTCTGCCAGATACCGCCAGAATAGTTATTGCTGACGTAATAACCGGCGCATCTGGTGCCATGACGACCTCAAAAGTAGAGGGTGGGCTTTGGGATGATTGGCGCAACAAGGCCGCGGGTCACATCATAGAACATCAGTCGCTTGATACTGCCTCAACGATTTTCAAAACGGTGAAATGGGGGAATGATTGGGGTTCGTGCATGTCCTCGGTGATTTCTTCCAATAACAACCACATTCTCGGTCTGTTTGTAGGTAGCGCGTCCTGGAAATTCAACATGGTTGGCGGGGCTGTTGGCCAATGGGTTAGCAGCTCAGATCTGCGCATGAAAGCCAACCTCAAGCCGATTGAGTCGGCCAGCGAGAAGATCGCCGCGCTCAAGGGTTACACTTATTTTAAGCGCGATACCCTCATTGAGAATGATCAATCATTCTACCAAGAGGAGGCCGGGTTAATCGCGCAGGACGTAAATCCGGTGTTGCCTGAGGCGGTCTATGAGTTTGGCCCCGAGAAGATGCTGGGCGTTAACTATAACGGCGTGGTGGCGCTTCTGGTTAACGGTTTCAATGAGCTTGCTGAGACCGTAAAGCGACAGGGTGCCCGGATAGAAGAACTCGAAGCCCTGTTAGCGAAAAAATAAATTCTCCCTCCTACCAGACCCTTAGCCAAACGTCACTTTTCTACTGTTGATTCCCAAAAATTCCAAAATATACTGTATGTATGAACAGTATTTTTTGGGGGTTTTATGGCGTTCCCATCTCCAGCTGCTGACTACGCCGAAAGCCGGATTTCTCTCGATCGGCAGTTGATCAGCCATCCCGCGGCGACCTACTTCATGCGGGCTATGGAAACATATTTGCAGGCAGGGATCGTGAAAGGAGCATTGCTCGTTATCGATAACTCGGTGACCGCATGCGATGGTTCAATTCTTGTCTGCGAGCTGGAGGGAGGATTCCAGCTGCGGCGCCTGCGCCTCTATCCCAGAAAATGCCTGGAGCGTATTGATACAGGTACGCGGGAGCATTACGGGGAAGATGGAGAAAGTGTGGATGTGTTCGGCGTCGTGACGTACATCATTAACGATGCGCGAACCGATGAGTTTGATGATAACCCGTGCATGTGAGCCGTAGATGTTTGCTCTAGTGGATGTTAATTCTTTTTACGCTTCGTGCGAGACAGTATTCAGGCCGGATCTGCGGGGCAAACCCGTCGTTGTGCTGTCGAATAACGACGGTTGTGTGATTGCCCGGAGCGCGGAAGCAAAGGTGCTCGGCATCAAAATGGGAGAACCGTATTTCAAGCAACGGGATTTGTTCCAGCGCTACTGTGTGGTGTGCTTCAGCAGCAACTATGAGCTATATGCTGATATGAGTAACCGCGTGATGACCACGTTAGAAGATATGTCCCCTCGCTGCGAGATTTACTCCATCGATGAGGCTTTCTGCGACCTGGCCGGCGTCAGCAACTGTCGGGATTTAACCGACTTCGGAAGGGAGATTCGTGCAGCAGTTTTGCAGCGTACACGGATGACGGTCGGCGTCGGCATAGCGCAAACCAAAACCCTCGCCAAGTTGGCTAATCATGCCGCGAAGCAATGGCAAAAGCAGACTGGAGGCGTGGTTGATTTGTCTAACAAGGACAGGCAGCGGAAGCTGATGGCTGCGCTGCCGGTTAGCGAGGTTTGGGGCGTCGGTCGGCGTATATCAAAAAAGCTGGAAGCCATGGGCATTAAGACGGTTCTTCAGCTTGCGGATACCGATATTCGTTTTGTCCGGAAGCACTTCAATGTCGTGCTCGAGCGTACCGTTCGGGAGCTACGCGGTGAACCTTGTCTGGGCCTCGAGGAGTTTGCGCCAACAAAGCAGGAGATAGTGTGTTCCCGTTCCTTCGGAGAGCGCGTAACGGAGTACGCGCAGATGCGCCAGGCCATTTGCAGTTACGCCGCGCGTGGGGCAGAAAAGCTGCGCGGTGAGCATCAGTATTGCCGCTATGTGTCAGCGTTCGTGAAAACGAGTCCGTTCGCAGTTAACGAACGGTATTACGGCAATCATGCATCGGTGAAGTTATTAACACCGACGCAGGATACGCGGGATATTATCGCGGCAGCCTGCCGGTGTCTGGATGCTATCTGGCAGGATGGCCATCGTTTCCAGAAAGCAGGGATCATGCTGGGGGATTTTTTCAGTCAGGGAGTGGCCCAGTTAAACCTGTTCGACGATAACGCGCCCAAGCCCAACAGCGAACAGCTGATGACGGTGCTGGATCATCTCAATGCCAAAGATGGAAGAGGGACGTTGTACTTTGCCGGGCAGGGCGTCCAGCAGGCATGGAAGATGAAGAGAGAAATGCTTTCGCCGCACTACACAACGAGATATGTGGATTTGCCGCGGGTTAAATAATGTTGCTATGTGTCGGCAGTAATTCCCCCATTTCTCCCCAACGCTTCCCCAGACAAAAATAAGACATAAAAAAACCAGCCGTAAGATGCTGGTTTTAAATGTTGATTTGGTCGGCTCGTGAGTGTATCTATCTACGCTCAATGGTAGAGATGGTAAGCTTAAATTGATATTAAATTCACGGGCTGGTATAATTCCTATATGATTTCTGGCTGGGTTGTAATCCATATTTTAATTTTCATAGCTCGCTGAAGTAATTTATTTCCTTTTCCTCACTGATTTTAGAGCGCATTTCACGTATTTTTTTAATTTTATCCTCGGCCATGCTCATTTCCTGTTTCTTTTTGAATATTAAACTACCTGTAGCTAAAGTATTATCATTGCCTTGAGAAAACATAGTTAAGCTAACATCAGCTATGTAATGTGCTGTGTGCTTTTCACCACCTATATCCTTATAATAAATTATTACCTCTAGTTTATTTGATGACTTATCTAGAATTTCACCTGCACTATGAGCGTAGATTATATTGCAGCAAATCAATGAGATAAAATGAAAAGGAATCAGTATCTCCGATGGTGAAGGGTTTTGGCTACTAGATAGTATGTAGTCAATATCATCCTGCTTGAGGTCACGATGCCAAGAGCCGCCATCGCTCCCATCTGTTCTTTCAAGCGAAATGCCAAATTTATCTTTAACTAAGTAAAATGGTTTGCATAGTTTTTTTAAATTTTCATTTATATTGTTTATCATCTTGGTAGAGTCGTATATCCATTCTACTTTTATTTCTAATGCTGCGCCCAAACCTATGTTTACAGCAATATTCTTCTTATGGGAGTTATTTTCTGAATCATCTCTAAAATTGATTTTGTTGAAAATATTGTGACTCGTGTTGCTGAATTTATATTCGAAGAACTGGGGTTTAAGCAATATTTGCGGCTTATAAGAAAGTTTTCTCTGAATATTAGATTGACGAATAACTATCAATGCGGCTATTGCAGATATACATGCAGCTACAGCAGCACTAAGAGCGATAAACTTATCAATTGTCATAAATGATAATCTCAAATTGTAATATAAAAAGAAATTATTCTTCAAATCTCAAAAAAAATCAATGAGTTTACTACATAAAAACCATGCTCTTCATGATGAGAGATATCAGTTCTAAGAACATTTAAGCACCTTATTATCTTGGTCAGAAAAGGAGAGTACTATGGTCGATTATCCATATCGAATGGAGCAGCATTCGCATGCGGCCCAGGAGCATAGAAGTTTTTCTGAGGGTAGAAAACTTGTGCTTTACCTATATAACTCGTGTTAAGAATAGTGAACAGGCATAAAGCGGCAAAGATCGTCACTCGCTTTTTGACATACGAAGGTGGGGAATCTGGTTATCAAAACTCTAAGATTATTATACAAAAACAATAGCTTATAATTACTACCAAAAATGAGGAATTAAGAGAGGAAAAGCATTTTTATTGTTTTAAAACAAAAAGTTATAGAAGAAGGCTGGATCTGCTGCTGCGTCATATGGAATGGTTCGAAGCGGCAGACCTGATCGTTAAAGGTATGGAAGGCGCTATCGAAGCTAAGACCGTAACTTATGACTTCGAGCGTCTGATGGATGGCGCTAAGCTGCTGAAATGTTCAGAGTTTGGCGACGCTATCATTAAACACATGTAATCAGCGCCGCTGGTGATGTGACAACGGGAGCCTTAGGGTTCCCGTTTTTTATTGTTCGGTTTTGGATGATGGTTACAACCCCCTGCGCCAAAAGAACCTTGGGGCTGCCTGAATATGAGGCAAGGTGTTTGTTTTAAGATTTTAGCCGATGATTGTAAAAAAATTGCGGGGATAAGTATGAACGGTATTCGGGAAAGGTTAAGCATTGCCGCGGGACAGTTTGCTCCGGTTCGCGGCAATATTGAAGAGAATATGCGCTGTCACGAATTGCTGATTACTTTGGCCGCCTCGGCAGATGTAAACCTGATCATTTTTCCGGAGCTTTCTTTAACGGGTTATGAGCCTGAGCTAGCTGGAAAATTGGCTCTCATCGATGAGTCCTGCCTCCAGCCGCTTCAGGCATTGGCCGACCGCCATGAGATGACCATTGTGGCGGGGGCACCTTTGTATGTGCAGGATAATAAACCGGCCATTGGCGCATGTGTCATTTCTGCCGGGCAGCCAATTTCTTATTATCGAAAAATGTATCTTCACCCCGGAGAGTCTGATTACTTTTCATCCGGCACAGCGGCGTGTGTTATTACGGCCCGCACGTTTAACGTCGGTGTGGCTATATGCGCAGACGCCGGGCAGCCGAGGCATGTAGAACAAACGGTGCAGATAGGCGCTGAGATTTATATTAATTCAGTTTTGAGCGCGGGCGGCTATGAGAAAGATACCGATGTGCTTAAAAGCTACGCCAAATTTTACGCAATGCCTACGCTAATGGCCAATTACTGCGGCAACTCAGGCGGTTGGAAGCCAGTCGGGAAAAGCGCCGCATGGAATGCAAAAGGTGAACTTATTGCTCAGGCGCCAGAGGATCGTGACGCCCTGGTCATTATGGATTTCAAGGACGGTGAGTGCGCCGGGAGAGTGATTTACCTCAGCTGAGAGCAATATATTTACTGTGGTTTTATAGCGTGAAGGATTAACGTCCGCTCTGTGCCAGGTGCGGACGTTATGATGGTGTTCAGAAAAAGTTAGTTAATATCCAAAGTCACTTTGAGAATCATAGTCATTCAGGTCTATATTGAGTAGCAATTCCGATGCATGATAAGCGGCTTTCCCAGCGTTAAAATCATCTCTATTTGAAAGTACAACTACTGTTAACTTTGAATTAACGTGTCTAACGAAAAATGAAGCGTAGCCTATCCAACTTCCTGAGTGCAGCAGGCTTTTTTCTTTAAAATCATGCTGAATAAATAAACCAGAGCCATAAGCCTGATAACTCGCAACCCTAGAATTAACATCAGCCATTAGTTCATCGAAAGGCTCAGAAATCATGTCTATTATCTTGCTATTTCCTGATTTAATACTTGAGAAATTCCCACCCCATTTCATCAAGTCTTCTGCAGTAGAGTAAATAGCCCCATCGCCAGTTTGTGTCCATAAACTTTCATTATGATCATAACACCCTGTCAACTCAGAAGGGCTATATCCTTTAGCTGTTTCTATTTCGATAGGGTACGATTCGTTATAAAAAGTATCATTCATATTGAGGGGTGTGAAAATCATATCACGCGCAAATTGAGATATTTTCTGTCCTGTAACCCTCTCTATTAAAATAGAAAGAAGAAAATAATTCGTATTAGAGTAAGCGAACTTACTCCCTGCGATGAAATCTGGCTTGCTGCAATCGCAGACATCTTTCAAACTTTCTGTTGGAGACAAGTTCCCAGATAGTGAAACACCCCTTTCTTCCGCTATATCTATGTAGTCCCTTAATCCACTTGTATGGTGAACTAGATTATCTATTTTTATAAAACTTGCATACTCAGGAAGTTCTGGTATGAATTTTTTTATAGTATCATTTAAAGAAATTCGACCTTCGCTTTCTAATAAGTGAATGCAAAAAGCAGTAAATTGTTTTGAAAGTGAGGCGATGTTAAATACCGTTTTTTTACTAACATCAATACCTTTTTCAATATCAGCCTTACCACGCCCCAGATAATACTCATTGCCGTCATCAAATCTGGCCATGAGAACGACACCCGGTCCATCATCACAAACATCATTTAACAAAACACCCAGTTTCTCATTTAGCTGTAAATTCATATTATAAAATCCTTTTATTAAACCGATAAGTAAAAATGCCAACTATGAATCAATATTCAAAATAATGAATTATGCATATCCACACTAGATTATGATTGTAACATGTTACAATCACTTGATGTTATCAGTATAAAACTAATGTCTGCTCCTCGCTCACACCGGACCTTCAGCTTCATTGGCTCGTCCGCCAAGTGCCAGGAGTAGATATTGCTCACTTTTGCTTATGCGGCCTAAATCGGTATGTCACTAGATTCTGTTTGAAATTGCATGAGCCATAAGATCATTCAACCTGCTAACAGGGGGATAATTCCCAACCCTTATCTCCCGCAACCAGCCAGTGTGTTAGCTCAATCTGGCTGAGAAACACCTCATCGTGTGACACCACCATCAGGGTGCCCTGATACTGATTGAGGAAAGATTCCAGCGTATGCAGGGATACAATATCCAGATGATTACTCGGTTCATCGAGCAATAAAAAGCTGGCGGGCGAGTCAGCATAAATTAGCATTGCCAGCGCAGCTTTGAGTTGTTCCCCGCCGCTAAGTTCGCCGCAGGGTAATGACACACGAGATGCATCCAGTCCAAGCTGGGCAAGTTGCATACGCAGTTGGGATTCCCCCACCTGAGAATTCACCGCCAGAAGTTGCTCAAGTGCCGTTTTTTGCCGATCCAGAATGGACATCTGCTGGTCAAGATAAGCCGCTTTAGCCCAGACCTCACGATGACCAGACACCGGCGGCAACAGACACGCTAAGGTTTTTAATAATGTTGATTTACCGCATCCGTTGGAACCGACAACACCGATCCGTTGCCCGCCGTTAATGGTCAGCGTTATCTCGCGAAAAGAAGCAGGAACAAAAGGTAATACGACCTCGTCAAGGGTGGCGACCTTCTGCGGTAATGCCCCGAATGTAGAGGTGATGTGCATGGCGATGTGCGTAGATACCTCAATTTGCTTTATGGCTTGCTGCACCTGCTGGCTGAGCAACGCCCGCGCCTGGGTTTGCTGCTTTATCCGTTTTCCTGCTGAAGTCTCACTCCGGCCTTTTTGACGGCCCAGCAATATTTTTGCCTGATTCGCATTCTTACCCTGCCGGGTACCCCGGGATCCGCGTTTTTCAAGTCGTTCGCGTTGTTCACGCAGCGCCTGCTCTTCGCGCTTACGCTCGGTTTTGAGGCGCACCAGGTTTTGCGTGGCGGAGGCAGTCTCCTGCGCTTTCATTTGCTGGTAAAAATCATAGTTGCCGCCGTAGCTGCGTAAACCGAGCGACGATAGTTCGACCATTCGCTCCATCTGCTGCAGCAACGTCCGGTCATGACTGATGAGTAAAAGACCACGGGGCCATTGGTGCAACTGCCGCATCAGCGTCAGTCGGCTGGCGGCATCCAGATGGTTGGTAGGCTCATCAAGGATAAGAAAATCTGCCTCAGATAGCATCGCGCCGATCAGTGCTACCCGCATGGCTTCTCCGCCACTCAGCTGATTGACCGCTGAACCCGGCGAAAGGTAACCCAATCCCGCGGACTCTAACTGCGCCTGCAGCCGCTGGCGAAGGTCCCAATTATCACCCACAAGGTCAAAATAAGCCGGGTCGGTGCTGCCTGCTTCAATGCGATCCAGCGCGGCTAACTGGCTGTCGACTCCCGCAAGCATCGCCACGCTATGATAATGGTGCGGTGTCAGATGCTGCGCCAGATATCTGACACGACCTGAGCAACTACACTGGCCGGAAGTCGGCGCCACCTGGCCTGAAAGAATTTTAGCCAGCAGGCTTTTACCCACGCCATTTCTACCGACCAGAGCAGTATGTCGGTGGTCAAATTGTTCAGTGAGATCTGAGAAAAGGCGTTTCCCATCAGGCAATACAAAAGAAACGCGATCGAGCGTAAGAATAGAATTCGTCATGCGATAACCCTGAAATTAATGCACCAAAACAGCCCCGAGGGAAACTGCATAAAGGCCGTCAAAGATGACGGTGGGCATTAATTGCGCATTGGACGAATACCTCTAAAGAGACGTGAAAGTGGGCCGATTATAAAATTGCCAATTTCTGTCTGTCAAATGACATCCAGCGACCAGACCACGGTATTAGATACAACGGGCAGGGAGCAATGTCGGTTTGTTAAACCTGACACCACAGATGGAGATGCCGTGGATGTTCATTATGTTGACGCCTCTTACGAGGCCCGGTGCATCTCTGGCGCAGCATTTAAGCGCCAATGTGCTAAGTTTAACGCCACTATCGGCTGCTTATTACAGGAGTAAATAAGTCAACATCGACTGGCACAGTGCGGTATTAACACGCTCGACTGTAGTGGATAAAAACTACAAAAATACACAAAACGTTCGCCGTTTCATGATCGGTGAGTGTGGGCCGCATTTTCGGTTTGATCGTGAATTTATGGCATGGATACGTAATGGCATGCCCAAAAATTTGGGTGATGTCGTTGATGAGTGGAGGCGCAGACATTCATTCTAGAGAAGGAACGCCCGCGTTTCACATTGCGGAGTCCGTCTGGTTCACGCCCGTCCGCATCGCAAACAATCAGCCGCTAATCTAATCACTCATAAGGCGCTCAGCCTGAATCGTCCGTTTATCCAGTTTCTTTTGCAGAATAATAACGAGAATTGGAAACCCTGATGCGGAAATGGCACATAGCACCAGCAACATATTAATATTCTGGGGCGCTATTTCATCAGTGGGTAAGAGAAAGGCTGACAGGAAAAATGCGGCAGTAGTCATCAGATACATGATTGATGTCTGCAGGGATGCGAATCCCGCCCGTTGCCCGTTATCTGGAAACTGAATGGTAAGCGCCGAGGATGAAACCAGGCGGCTGTATGATGCTCCGAGAAATAAAATAATAAATAACGCCGAATGCGGATAGCCCAGAGCGGGAATTAGCAAACTCAGTATAAAAATGAGGGTTGCGCCAGTAGCCAGACTCGAAGCAGAAAAACGAGAAGTTAATGCGCCAGTCATTTTGCTAGACAGGTACCCGGCAATGCCTCCGGCGAAGAACAGCCAGGACAACTGCTCCAGTGAAGCACCCAACAGCCGGGTCATTAATGGCACCAGAACCGGGATGACCAGCATCGGGCTAAACTGCACCAGCGCATTACCCGAAGCGAACAGGAGAGTATTTCTATCGAGAGGGAGAGCGGGGGGCGTGTCGCAGCAGACCTGATCCCGAGGGATAAAGGAGACAATAAGTGGCAAGGCTAATAAACACAGGGTACTGATTAACCACAAAGCGGGATGCCAGCCATAATGAGTACACAGAAATAATATCGTGGGCATGCCTGCAATGCTTACTACCGAATATGAAGCAATCACCGTGGCCAGCATTTTTCCGCGCAAGTTAGCCGGGGCGTGATTGATCAATATGCTAATCCCCACTCCCATTGTCGTCCCTCCCACCAGGCCCGCACAGAATCGCAATGCCAGCAGAAGGTTAAAACTGGCGGTGAACGTAGTCAAAAACGTCAGCAGGCCCAGCAGCGCCATATTGGCGATTAAAAAACGTTTCTTGTTGAAACGGCCGATCCAGTAAAAGGCAATAATGCCCGACAGGACGGCCCCGAACGTATACATCCCGGAAACATAGCCGGAGAATGAGACGGGAACAGAGAAATCAGCAGCCATAAAAGCAAAAACAGGGTTGAACATCATGTATTCCAGCGCGTTAGTGAACTGGATAAAAGCCATGATAAGCGCTATCCGCATAAGGGATTTATCGTTAAATGTCTGTGTAACCGGTGGCATAGCAGGCACCTGTGAGTGAAAGATGCCTGAGTTTAACGGCTATCAATACTGGTGATTAGGTGGTAAAAATGGCACTTATTATTATCATTTATGGGATAGTTGATGCGTCCGGCGCTTGATTTTAATACCCTGAAAGTGTTCATTGCCGTGGTTGAAAAAGAAAGTTTTGTTGGGGCATCAAAAGTGCTTGAGATGCCGACATCCAACGTGAGCCGCTGTATCTCTCAGTTAGAAGACAAACTGAATATGCAGCTCATTGAGCGCAGCACCCGGCATATGAAACTCACTCAGGCGGGACATTTGCTTTATACCCGAGCGAAGCCCTTAGTGGAGGCGCTCGAGCAAACTGAGACAGAATTAACTTTGCGGCAAGTGCAACTCAAAGGCCCATTGCGCCTGTGTATTCCTAATGAACTGGGGCCTGCATTGCTGGGGGCTGTTATTGCCGACTTCGCCTGCCGACACCCGGACCTGGAAATCAGCTGTGTCACAAATTTGTCCGGGTTGGAATCTCTGCGCGACGATCTGGATTTAGCTATCATTGTTAGCCGCGGCAAGTTGGATGACAGTGACTACATTGCCCGCCACCTGTTGACTATCCCTTGTACGGTTGTTGCAGCCCCGGCCCTCATTCAGCGCTATGGTACGCCCGAACGCATACAGCAATTTGAAGAATTACCCTGTATCACAACGGTCAGTGCGCTGAAAGGCGCGCCCTGGCAGTTCGTCAATAAAAAGGGAGGATTCGAGACTATCAAGGTGAAAGGTCAGTATCGGGTCAACAGCGGAGAGATGGCAGGGCGAGCGGCGGTAGCAGGTGTCGGGTTTGCCATTCTGGCGAAGCAAGCCTGCCAGCCATGGATTGACGACGGCCGGTTAATCGAAATTGAGTTCGAACACTCGGCAGCCCCATTACAGCTGTTCGCTCTTTATTCCGATCGGCGCTATTTGCCCGGTAAAATAAGAGCGCTGATTGATTTTATGCATCAGGAATTGAATCATATAAGTTAAGCTTGAAAAGCCGCAGGAATCAATGAGCCTCTAAACACATAATCTCTCTTTCTCGTTCATAGCTGCAGCGTATTCTCAATACTGTTGTCGGATCGACTATTTGATAACGTTTTCATGGTTTGCCAGAAAATTTCTGCGACTTGTGGCTCATTATGCATAAACTATACGATCTCTGCCGCTTCTCTTGGCCCTATATAATGCTTTATCCGCTGCGGCCAGAGCATACGATGAAGAGCTGTTCATCTGTTTAACGGCAGCACCAATGCTGAGAGTTATAGTCTCTCCGTTACCATCTTTGCATGAAACTGAGTCTTTTATTTCATTGATAACGGCTTCAGCAGCCATGTTATTAAAAATAATTACAGCAAATTCCTCGCCGCCTGATCGTGAGATGAATATATCCTTTGAGAGGAAGTGACTCAGCTGTAAGCCGATATTTTTAAGCGTTATGTCGCCAAAATCATGCCCGTAAGAATCATTTATTTTTTTGAAGTGATCAATGTCGATAATACACAGTGTGCCATATTTAGCATCAAGCTCCCTTAGCTTCATATTAAGATGTCTTCTATTGGGTAATCCTGTAAGTTCGTCAGTTAATGAAAGATCTATCGCAGCTTTATAATTATTATTAATATACTTAATAAATCTCTTGAAGGAAAGAACAATAATAAACATGGCTGGTGCATAAAGCACTGCTGCTATTAAAGAGGTCGTATCGCGATCTAAAATTTCCACTCCACCAGTCAGCGAGGCTAAGCTTGAGTTTAAAAGAAGGAATAACGCAATTCTGAACGACGCTATGTATTTTTCTTCTGATTTAATATGAAAGGATTTTCTGATGAACCATGTTAGCAGGGAAATGGTGCAAGCATTGATAAAGAAATAAAAGTTAAGTCTGCTGACGCTACCCATTGTCAATGTTAAAATCAGGATTATTGCTGTCGCACCGCAGACATAAGCGGTAATCATTCTGTAAAGCAGTCCTTGAGCTGACTCTGCCTCCTCAATAAGTTTGTCATGTATTTTAAAATTCATTTGAAGACCTTAACCGCATGCATAACTCGGAGTGTTATTTAATCACATTACCAGTAGGTTGTTAATCATCTTTGGCAAAGACAAATAGTTAGAAATATTGCTGTTTAGCCGAAGTTTAAGGATTATGTTATTTTTCTGTTATGTTGGGCTGGAAACAAGCGAGTATTTATATAATTTTTTCTTCGGCTTGTGTTCCGGCTAAATGTATCCTTCCTGGACCAATTTCAGCTATCTGTACGCCGCACATCCGGATGCTTTTCACTCGCCGCTTCATGGTAAATATCTCCGAGCCAGCCGGGGAGTTCATCTTCCGTTAGCCATCCCGGGATAACCACATCATAAATCCGGGAATATTTGCCCTCGTTAGGATCAACGCGATAAAGCAGCCATTGTTCACTGACTTTCTTTACGCCCAAACGTCTACCAAAGACATCAAAGTGCAGCATACTTTCCCCTGGCGTGCCCCTATATTTATTAATGATAATCGCTACCGGGCCTGTTGAACAGGCCAGTATTTAGGGGGCATTTTTCCTCTTGTAAAATTCAGACATAAAAAATCCGCGAAATGTTACAGAGTTGTATCAATGAGTTATTTGCCGACGTCGCAAAAGGGCGGGGGATTAGGAAAAGATCCCAGTTTTGTCTGAGTTCTCTTGTGCTAGTTTAGAAAGACAGGGAATTTCATTTATGGAGTGAGTATGGACAAGGACAAGCACGTCTCCGAGGAGCTTCATCCTGAAACGTTGCAGGTGATCGGGGCGGCTGTCGTGCAACTGCTGGCGCGTAAAGAGGCGCTATCGCGGGAGTCGATAGCCGACATGATACATAAGCTGTATGCCAGTGGCCTGGATGACGTAGCGGTGCAGAGGGCGGTTGATGTCCTGATCCTGGGGTAAACGTGTGTTCAGGGCCCTCTATTAGTACGCTATTTTTATACTGCTTTGGCTAATAATCTTCAGTTTTAAACTGATTGTCTTCAAGTGACATGAAGATGTTAAAATTGCAGTTGATTATCATTATCATAAAAGGGATTGTTTATGAATAAGACGCTTATCATCTGCGCTATGTTGTTAACCGCCCACGCCTATGCCGCGAACAAGCCTGCTTCGGAACTCGTCTGGACCGAGGCGGAACAAGACCCGGGCTGCTACGGGAATGTGTGTGTGAGTAACGAAGAAAAGAAACCTCAAAATATGTACGGCAAGCTTGATAAAGGTGACCAAAAGCTGCTGTCCGATCCTTATTCTAAATACGATCGCGATAACAGCAACAGTACCGCCCGGGCTGGCGTGACGTTTAAATGGGATTAAACTCGCTGTTAATTTAAAAAGTGAGAGCCAGATGGCTCTCATCGTTGAGTCACTTACCGACAATGCGCTGAAAAAAAGATACTGTGTGAACCCATCTTTATCATCAAACAGAAATATCTCCTGTTTTCCGTCACAGCTCTGGTAAATTACCCCGTCCACACCCGTTTTTCGATGATGCCCTGCCGGGCCATTCCTTCAAATATATTGTTTAAAATGCAGCTAACACTGGGTTGATGCTCCATTCTGATGGCTTCGCCTGTATTTCAATCCCAAAAGGAGAGGGAGAATACTTCATGTCTACGCGACTGACTGAATACCAGAAAAAATATCCCAATGCGCAGGTATGGGCATTTGGCGATTCGCCTGAGCTGGCCGACGAGCTGGTGGATTTAGTTTTGAAGGGCCGCAAAACAGCGACATGTTCTGCGGTATCTGCCTATGAGAATGGGGAAGAGGCTCCCGTACCCGGCGGATATAGCATTATTCTTAACGGCAGCGGTGACCCGGTTTGTGTTATCCAGACGCGGTCTTTAACGACTCTTAAATTTTCACAGGTCAGTGCAGAGCAGGCCCGTAAGGAGGGGGAAGGGGACTTAAGCCTCTCGTACTGGCGGCGAGAGCATCAGATATTTTTTGAAAGAACTGGTGAGTTTTCTGAAGAGATGCCCTTAATTTTTGAAGAGTTTATGCTGGTGGAACGCATCCCACAGGAAGAGAGCCCGTAACGTGAACTGTTCCAAAAAGCGTAAAAATTGTTTTGCTATTTTTAGTCGTCGATGGCGTTAAATGCTACTGTAAGATCAAACAGATAAGCCGGAGGCGAGATGGATAAAAAAGCTAAAGATGAAGCGCTGTACCAGGAGATGTGCCGCGTGGTGGGTAAGGTGGTGCTGGAGATGCGCGATCTTGGGCAGGAACCTAAACATATCGTGATTGCAGGGGTGGTCAGAACCATGCTGGCTAACCATAAAATCAAACGTTCCCCGCTGACCAGCGAAGCGATGGAACACGTGATCGAGGCGCTGGGCTATGAAGTGTAACCGGTGCCTGGCGACAAAATAACCCTTTCAGGAATTGCCTATGATTGCCAATATTCTTATCGGCCTGGTGGCCGTGATTCACCTTTATATTCTGGTGCTGGAAATGGTGCTTTGGGATAAACCGGCGGGGCGAAAGGCTTTTGGGTTGTCTTCTGAGTTTGCTCAACAGTCGAAAACTCTGGCGGCCAATCAGGGGTTGTACAACGGTTTTTTAGCAGCGGGATTGCTTTATGGACTCCTGGCGGCGAGCAGCGGCTATGAATTTAAACTGTTTTTCCTTATTTGCGTTCTGATTGCTGGTTTATTTGGTGGTTTAACAGCCAGTAAAAAAATACTTTACGTGCAGGCAGCGCCTGCGGCATTGGCATTGATTGCATTATTCGCAGGAATATAATCGAAAAAACCCGGCAAACGCCGGGTCACCATAAGGCTATCATCATTAATATAATTGGTGATCGACCGGATCGTTTTTTGAGTGGTTCCGGCCCCTCCAGTGGAGGAGAAATATAGGCATATTTCGATAGCGGAATGAGGGTTCATCGAGCTACCGAAGGCAAGAAATTATCCTGAGTTGTTATGGTTGGCAAGTGCCGCATGATATTTTTTTCAACATTGAGTTATGAAACTAAATTTTCCAGAATTATCACTCTGAACAAACCTCTGAGATTCGTCTACGCTTTAAGTGCAAGGTGTTTTTTTAGTATGGACTAATCTAATTTATCAGGAGTTTATATGGGGTTTTGGCGCGTTGTTTTCACAATTATCCTGCCACCGTTGGGTGTGCTTATCGGCAAAGGTTTTGGCTGGGCCTTCATCCTCAATATCATCCTCACCCTGCTGGGCTACTTCCCCGGCCTGATTCACGCGTTCTGGGTTCAGACCCGGGATTGACCTGTTGGGCCATTGCTGCGACGCCTGCGCCCGAGAAAAAATGACTGCTTTGGCAACTCACCTCCAGCCCACTGTTGTGGGCTTTTTATTTCCTGTAAATTAAAAAGAGTTCCTGATTACCCAGAAATAACGGTTCTGTTTATCGTTTATTAAGGTTTTCTTAATATTACCGACATCAATAAATAGTCAAAATAATTGCGCCTGAAATTAATTTTTTATTTTTATTTTTCTTTTAAAACAAGGATGTACAAACCGTTACACGAAAGTACTGGGCATTATGTAAAGGTAATCCGCTTTATTGAGGAAACGTTTATTTTTGCCATTTTACTATGCTCGTGTTTTCACTCCTGAGGTTATAATAATGAGTCAACTTTTGATTACCGGTGCGACAGGTTTCCTGGGCGGCGCGGTTTTAGCCCGATCCCTCTCTGAATCTTCTTTCAATACCGTATTACTATTGGTACGAGCGAACTCTCCTCAGGAGGGCGTGGCCAGAATCAGAAATAACCTTGCTAATTTTGGCTGTACTGAAGCACAGCTGGCACAAATTAACCCGGAAAATATATTGCTGGGTGACTTAGCCGAGCCTGAACATTTTCTGGATGATGAAAGACTGTCCAGCGTCACGCACGTTATTAACTGCGCCGCGGTGGCGTCGTTTGGCGAGAATGCGCTGATCTGGAAAGTTAATGTGGAAGGCACGCTGCAGTTTGCTCGCCGCATGTCCCAGGTGAAGGGCCTGCAGCGTTTCCTGCACGTCGGCACCGCAATGTCCTGTGTACCGGATGCGGGCACGCTGGTAACGGAAAGCATGTCGAGCAAGCCGGAAGAAGAGCACCTGGTGCAGTACACCTGGTCTAAGTCCACCATCGAACGTATGATGTCCGAGCAGTTCCCGCAGCTGCCGCTGGTTATCGCTCGTCCATCCATCGTGGTCGGCCACAGCGAGCAGGGCTGTCGCCCGTCCAGCAGCATCTTCTGGGTCTTCCGCATGGTGCTGATGCTCGGGAAATTTATGTGTTCCCTGGATGACAAAATCGACGTTATTCCGGTGGACTATTGCGCAGAAGCGCTGCTGCTGCTGGCGAAGAGCGACTCGCTGAAAGAGAAGATCTACCACATCTCCGCCGGGGACGTGAGCAGCATCCGCTTTGCTGACATCGATGAAGCGATGTCCAGCGCGCTGAACCAGACGCCGATCTTCTCCAATTACGAGCAGGTGGATTACAGCGAGCTGGTGAAAAGCCGCAGAAGCTTCAAATCCATTTACGGGCCGTGCAATGAGCGCTTAATGCTGCGTGCGATGCGTCTGTACGGGGAGTTCTCTATGCTGAACGTGCGTTTCTCTAACGAGAAGCTGCTGGATTTAGGCATGTCTCCACCGCCGCGCTTTGTGGATTACATCAGCCGTTGCGTGGAAACCACCCGGGATTATTCTATTCCCGAGCTGATGAAGGTCGACTTCAAATAATAAAAAGGGAGCGCAGGCTCCCTTTTTAGTTTGCTGATCGTAGTAAAGGGAGCTTTTGCTCCCTTTTTACGTTTAGCGAATCACCACTTCATTTCGCCGGTATTCACTTTGGCGCTCATCTCCAGCGAGCTTTCATCGGCCAGGCCCGGATATTTTTGCTTCATTTCCGCGATGACCGGAGCGCTTTTGCCTTTCTTCAGCGCCAGCTCAAAGTCGGCTAAATAGTCGCCGGTAAAGACCACCGGGGCCGCGCCTGGTTTGACTTCACCAATGTAGTGGCCCGGGATCACGCGTTTTGGCTTCAGGGCCGCCATTTCATCCAGCACATCGCGCCATTCCTGACGGGCAGCTTTTGTCTGGGAATCGGCGGTCCAGACGTGAATACCGGAGCTGACACCTACGCCGCCAAGAATCGTTTTGTTGGCCGGGATCCACAGATATGCAGCGTGAGAAGCGGGCTGGCGCAGCTCAATTTTTTCACCGTCGACGGTGAAGGTTGTCTCGTGCGTCACCTGCGGCACGAAGACTTCTTTTGGCGCGCCATCTTTCAGGATTGGGCCCCAGTATTTGAGCTTCTCTGCTTTGGTTTGGTTGATATGGTTGACGACCAGCGGCGTGGCTTCAATTTTTACCTGCGGGTACGCTTTAACAATGGGCTCCAGGCCAAAGTAATAATCCGGGTCACCGGCGGTGATAAGCACGCGGGTCAGCTTTTTGCCGCTGTGTTGAATCATTTTCACCAGCGCCTCGCCGTCTTTAACGCTGAACTGGGCATCAATCAACGTGGCTTCCGTTGGGCCGCTGATCAGCGTAGAGGTGACCGGGAAGACGCCTTTGTCCTGCGGGTTGTAGACGTCCAGCGTCAGCGGGGCGGCAAAGCTTGCCGTGGAGAACAAAAGGGTGGCCGCGGCCAGGGTCTGTGTCTTCATCTTTTTCTATCCTGATTAACTGAATCAATGGGCCCGCTTGGGAATGAGAAACAGTGTAAATTGCATTTTGTGAATCGTAATGGCCTTATTCAGGTAAGATAAGTTTCATAAATCGAACAGATGGGCGAAAGAATGGACAGAATCATTGCTGCAAAAGTCTATACCCGCATTTGTGAACTGGGCAGCCTGAGCGCCGCGGCGCGGGCGTTAAATATGTCCCGGCCGATGGTGAGCCGCTATCTGGAGCAAATGGAGCACTGGGCGGGAGAGCGGCTGCTGCATCGCTCCTCCCGCAAACTGACGCTAACGCCGACCGGTGAGCGGGTGCTGCAGCAAACCCGGGCGCTCAACGAGGTAGCGGAAAGTATTGCGGCGCAGAAGCAGCAGGATTTGCCTTCGGGGACTCTGCGGGTGGCCTGTTCCCAGTTTGGCGCCCGGTATTACATTGTGCCTTTCTTGTCTGACTTCCTGCGCGACTACCCGGACGTGAGGGTGGAGCTGCACGTCAGCAGCCAGGCGGTGAATATGATTGAGGAGCGTATCGATCTGGCTATTCGCATCACCAACGATCTCGATCCCAATATTATCGCCCGCCGCCTGGGGGAATGTGACTCCCGGCTTTATGCCTCGCCGTCCTACATTGAGCAAAGGGGGATGCCGCGCACGCCGGGCGATCTCGCGCACCACAATTGCCTGCAATATAGCTATTTCCTGCGCAACATCTGGCAAATGGTGGATGAAAACGGTGAGCCGCTGAACGTGGAGGTAAGCGGTAACTTCAGTGCCAATGACTCCGTGGTGCTGATGGATGCGGTCGCGGACGGCGTGGGGATTGCGATGCTGCCGGTTCAGGATGCTAAGCCGCGGTTCGAGAGCGGGGAGCTGGTCAAAGTGCTTGAAGCTTATCCGCCGCGATCGATGGGGATCTACGGTATCTATCGGAGCCGAAGCTACCTGCCCGCCGCGTTGAGGCTGTTCCTGGCGGCGCTGTCGGACAGGCTCGCAAAATAATTTAAGAAAAACCTTAGTTACGGGTAGCCATGCCGTTTACTTTTTGCGCCAGGAATGTTCTGATCTCGCGGCGAAAAAGTGAGGGGAGCAGCAATGTTTCAATTAAAACCGGGCAGCCTGGCGATGATCATCGGCGCTCGTACTGCCGCTGGGCGGGTGAATATTGGTAAAGCGGTAGAACTGTTCGGGCTGTGTCAGCCGGGGGAGCGCTTTGTTAATCCGGTGACAGGCGTGGTAACACAGCTTCCGCCGGAGGCAAACTATCCGCTTTGGCTGGTGACCGGCGAGGTTATCGCCTTTGATGGCCGCCAGGGCTACGCCTTCGTGCGTGCCGAGCATTTAATGCCGCTGGACAAAGATTTTTCCCCACAGGAAGACGAGCTCCATCTCAGCTATTGATCCCGGCAGTGACGTAAAAAGTCGGCCAGCACTAGCGCATGGTTCTGGTCGGTATTTTTTGCGCCATAGAGCAATGTCAGCGTGCCGTGTTCGCCGTGTCGCGCAAGCGCCTGGGCTGCGTTCTGATGTTGCCTAAGCTCTTGCCTGTAGAGCTTGCTGAAGGCGGCAAAGTCGATAGTTTCGCTGTGAAAGGCTTGGCGTAGCTCGTTCGAGGGCGCCAGTTCCTTCGGCCATTCATCGTAGTGCAGGTCGATTTTTTTCATTCCTCTTGGCCACAGTCTGTCCACCAGCACGCGGTAGCCATCATCTTCAGCCGGGGCTGCATAGACTCGTTTACAGCGGATCATGCTCTCTCCTTATCGACGGCCTCAAGCCTGCTCAGCAAGAGTGGGACCTGATGGTCCGCAAAGACTTCGATGCCGTGCTGGCGCAACAGTGCTGCCGCGACGCCCTGACCCGGGATTGTTTTGCCTGCAAAGTGGCCATCGTAAATCTTCTGACTGCCGCAGGTCGGGCTGCCGTCAGTAAGAATAGCAAACAGGCAGTTATTCTCCCGGGCGGTTTGAAGCGCGAGCCAGGCGGCAAGAAGATAAGGTTCGGTGACGTCTGCGCCGTCGCTTTCCAGAATGGCGGCATGTCCGAGTAAAGCGGCTTCACCGCTGCCTCCACTAAGCTCTGCGGGGAGGCGAGGTGTTGGCAGCCCGGCGGCGAGTTCAGGACAGTGGATAACCAGGCGGCCTTCGGCCTGCAGTCGGGCGAGGGCTGCGCCAGTTTGTGATTTTTCGCGACCATCATAGCGGACCTGAAACCCCATCAGACAGGCGCTAACCAGTATTTTTGCTTTCATTTTTTTCTTCGATGAAGTGAACTCGACACGTTACTACATTGTTTGTCCGGGTGGAAAGCGGTGAAAGACTGCCAATTTTTGCGGTTGCCAGCGCAAAGTAAAACGCCTACTCTATCATTCCTTATGTTGTTCTCTTCCCTCAAACATAAGGCCAACCAAAGCATGTCAGACACACAGTTGAAATCCACTTTACGTATTGCGCTTGTCGGCGATTATAACCCGGCGGTGATTGCACACCAGGCCATTCCTCAGGCGTTAGATAATGCGGCCGCCGCGCTTGGCGTCAGCGCGGATTATGACTGGGTCTCCTCGCTGGAAGTGACCAGCCCTGAAGATCTGGTGGGCTATGACGCCATCTGGTGCGTACCTTCCAGCCCTTATCTGAATGAAGATGCCGCTTACCTTGCCGTTCGCTATGCGCGAGAAAACGGCGTGCCTTTCCTCGGTACCTGCGCCGGGTTCCAGTATGCGGTGGTGGAGTATGCGCGTAACGTGCTCGGCTGGGAAGATGCAGGCCATGCGGAAACCGCGAGCGAAGGGCGACTGGTGATTGGCCGCCTGAGCTGCTCGCTGGTGGAGGTTTCAGACAGCATCTCGCTGCTGGCAGACTCCATCGCCGGGCGTGCCTATGGCAAGACGGAAATTGAAGAGGGCTACCACTGCAACTACGGCATTGCGGAGCTGTTTGCCACCGCCCTTGCCGGTGACCCCCTGAAGCCGACCGGCTGGGATAAGCAGGGCGAGATTCGTGCGGTTGAACTTCAGGGGCATCCGTTCTTTGTGGCAACGCTGTTCCAGCACGAACGTAACGCGCTGAAAGGCAGACCATCCCCTTTGGTTGAGGCGTTCCTGGCCGCCGCGGAGAGATAAATTCGGGGTTTAGGGGCGCGGGTAACAGCCCTCACCCCGACCCTCTCCCAAAGGGAGAGGGAGAAAACATATGTCGGGGAAAGTGCTCCCAGGTAGCTTTATCTATTCCCTCTCCCTTTCAGGGAGAGGGTTAGGGTGAGGGTAAGAAAACAGAAGCGACATGCGGTTGAAGTCACCGTCGGATATAAAGCGATGCCCTGGCTCCTGCTTAAATCGCATCATAGACCTTATCTTTACCGAGGCTTAGTCGCCCGAAGAATCAAAAAGGCCGGACGGCGCATCTCTTTTGCCAGACGTGGATGCTGTGTCAGGGTTTCTGCCGTCGGTTTGGTTTCCAGCATTCGGGTGAGGGCGAAGCCGCTGTCGAGCAGGGTATTGACATAGGTTTCCGTAGTGCGGTGGTACTTTTGTACATCCTCCACGAACCAGCTGGTGTGGCGTAAGCCTTGCTGGTGATAGTGGTTCACCGGCCAGATAACCTCTTCTTTATAGGGTTGCCAGCCTACCGGGAAGGCGGTGCACATTGGGTGTTCCACGGAGAAGATAAACTGCCCGCCGGGTTTTAACGCAGCAAAGATAGCGTTGCTCAGGCGGGCGAAATCTTCGAGGTAGTGCAGCGCCAGCGACGAAATCGCCAGATCCCAGGTTTCACCCTCCGGCGAGAATTGCTCCAGCGGTAAATTGTGGTAGCTGATGTTTGTGTCCTGGGTTGCGGCTCGCGCCTGGGCGAGCATCTTTTCCGAGATATCAAAACCCGTCACGCTTGCCGCCCCGTGGGCGCGGGCGAAGCGGGCAAAGTCGCCAAAGCCGCAGCCCAGGTCGAGGATCTTCAGGCCATCCAGCGCGGGCAGCAGGGAGTAAAGCTCGGGGATCTCCAGCAGCCCGTTAAGGCCAGAGTCTTGCTCCCGTAACTGACGGTAATTTTCAAAAAATACCGGGTCGTCGAAAATGTTCTGCGGTGCCGATGATGCCATTCGATCCTCCTTGGGGGTCTGTTCAGGCCGCGGCTTTCTCCGCCGCGCCAATCTCTTTCTGGCGTCCAGCATAAGCCCCAAAGACGCCCATGACGACCGAAAGTAGCGCGCAACCTAATAAAGGGATCGCCCAGCTGCCGGTTATGTCATGAATCTTCCCCATCACCGGCGGGCCGAAGGCGGCCAGAAGATAGCCTACGCACTGAGCCATGCCGGACAGCGCCGCCGCCTGATGTGCGGAACCGGTGCGCATCCCAATGAAAGAGAGCCCCAGAATCATCGCCGCGCCGGAGCCAAAGCCGCCGAGCGACACCCAGAAGATGGAGAAGGCCGGCAGCAGCCACAGGCCGAGCGTCGCCAGACACCACAGCAGCGCCATCAGAGCGGCAATTCCGCGCTGGTCTTTCAGGCGGCTCAGGATCAGGCCGACAAACAATCCCGGAATGGCGGTGGCGAGCTGCAAAATACCGTGTATCGACCCGGCCTCGGCTTCGTTGTAGCCGTGGCTGATCAGAATGGAAGGCAGCCAGCCGATAATCACGTAATAGACCAGCGAGTTAATCCCCAGATACAGGGTGACCTGCCAGGCCAGCGGCGAAGACCAGATGCCGCGGCTGTGCAGCGCCGGGTTGCCGGACAGATTCATTACCGTGCTGCTGCCAAGCTGCGGCAGCCAGACAATCAGCGCCAGCAGCGGGAAGATCATCAGCGACAGCATGGCGCCGGACCAGCCGAAGCCGTGCAGGGCAATCGGCACCACCATCACCGAGCCCAGCGCGGCGGCCACGCCCATCGTGAGCGAGTAAGCACCGGTGAGTTTGGCGACCTGGCCGGGGAAGTCGCGCTTAAGCAGGCTGGGCAGCAGCACGTTGCCCATGGCGATCCCGCAGCCGATGATAGCCGTGCCGATATACAGCAGCGCGGTGTGGCCGGCGGAGCGCAAAGCAATCCCGGCGCAGATGATCAGCAACGCACCAAACAGGCTGCGCTCGGTACCAAAGCGGCGGGCGATCCCGGCGGCAAGCGGGGAAACAACCGCAAAGGCCAGCAGGGGCAGGGTGGTTAAAATCCCGATCTGCGCGGTGGACAGCGCAAGTGCATCGCGCACCATATCCAGCAGCGGTGCCGCGCCGGTAAAGGTGACGCGCAGGGTGGTGGCAATCATCAGAATGCCGAGCAGAAGCAGAGCGCGGCTCTTTTTGCTCGCTGAAGTCGTGGAAGTCATGTGTCTGTGTCCTGAAAAACGGTAAAGCAAAGATACACGCTTCTGCCTTTTTACGAATCAAGCTAAAATGACAGATTATCGCTAAATTCGGACATGCTATGGAACGTGACCTGGATCTCGAAGGGTTTGACCCGGACAGCATCGTGACGCCCGCGCTGGCGTTTCGCATTCGCGCCGCGCAAACCTATAACGAAAAGCCCATCCACACCCATCGAAAAGGACAGCTGATCCTGGCGCTCCACGGCGGTATCACCAGCGAAGTCACCAACTCGATGTGGATGGTGCCGCCGCAGTATGCGGTTTGGGTGCCGGGGAAAATGCCACACAGCAACCGGGTGACGGCGGACGCGCGGCTCTGCTTTTTGTTTATTGAACCGGAGGCGGTCGCCATGCCGCAGGAATGCTGCACGCTGAAGATCTCGCCGCTGGTGCGGGAACTGATCCTGCGTCTGTCCAACGTTCCCCATGAACATCTCGAGTGTGCGCCCATTCAACGGCTGGTGCAGGTGCTGTTTGATGAGCTACCTAATCAGCCGGTGGAACAGCTCCAGCTACCGATCTCCTCACACCCCAAAATACGTGCGATGGCGGACAGCATGGCGAAAAATCTGAAGGAGAAGAAAACGCTGGCCCAGTGGGCGGACGACATGGCGATGAGCGAGCGTAATCTGGCCCGGCTGGTGGGGAAAGAAACGGGGCTGAGTTTTCTGCGCTGGCGGCAGCAGATGCAGCTCATCGTGGCGCTGCGGTATTTGATAAGCGGGATGACCGTGCAAAACGTGGCGGAGTCTCTGGGGTATGACTCCACCACGGCGTTTATTACCATGTTTAAAAAGGCGCTCGGCACCACGCCAGGGCGTTATTTAAGCACCCTGGGCGGGGACGATTTTACAGACTAGCCAGCTTAAACTGGGACACGGCGGTATTCAGCTCATAGGTCTGCGCCAGCAGCGATTCGGCCGCCTCGGAGGCCTGATTCACCATCGCCGCGTTTTGCTGGGTGGTGACATCCATCTGGCTGATGGCCGTGCTGACCTGCTCAATGCCGCTGCTTTGCTCATCGCTGGCGTGGGTAATCTCCACCATCAGCGCAGCGACGCGCTTCACGTCCTGCACCACGGTGTTGATGGTCTTGCCCGCTTCGTTTACCAGTCTGCTGCCGCTGGCGACCTGATTCACCGAGTCTTCAATTAACTCTTTAATTTCTTTGGCCGCACTGGCGCTGCGCTGGGCCAGGCTGCGCACTTCGCCGGCAACAACCGCAAAACCGCGCCCCTGGTCACCGGCTCTGGCGGCTTCTACCGCCGCGTTCAGCGCCAGGATGTTGGTCTGGAAGGCGATGCTGTCGATAACGCCGATGATATCGGTGATTTTGTTGGCGGAGCTTGAAATGCCGTCCATGGTTTCCACGACCTGGGCCACTACCGCGCCGCCCTGTTCCGCGCTTCTCGAGGCGGTATTGGCCAACTGGCTGGCGCTTTGGGCATTCTCTGCGTTTTGCTTCACCGTGGCGGTCATCTCTTCCATCGACGACGCCGTTTGCTCCAGCGCGCTGGCCTGTTCTTCGGTGCGAGAAGCCAGGTCAATATTGCCGCTGGCAATCTCGCCGGAGCGGGTGGATATCTGGTTGCTGCTTTCGTGCACCAGATGGATGACCATGGTGAGCTGCTGGCACATGGTTTCCATCGCGGCCATGACGCTGCTTCTGTCGCCGTCGCGCACTTTCACTTCTCGGGTGAGATCTCCGCAGGCCACGGCGTTGGCAATCTCGGCCACTTCACTTGGCTCGCCACCCAGTGAGCGGAAAATCGTGCGGTGAACCCACCAGCCGACAACCAGCAGCAGCAACACGGCGGCACCGGAACCGATCAGCTGCCATTGCGTGGAGTTAATGCTGCTGTGTTGGGCTTTTTCTACCGCGTTATCGGCATACTCGGCGGAGGCTTTAACGAAGGATTCAATGCCTTTCTGGTGGGCGAAAAAGTCTTTATCGGCCGCTTTCAGCTTTTCAAACAGCGGCGTCGGGGCGCCCGAACGAATAAGCTCCACCAGGTCATTGGCATCTTTGATCATTGCCATCCCGGCCTGGTATTGTTCCCCGAGCAGATTCTGCTGCAGCTCAGGTGGCAGGGCGGCCTTCCAGTAATCAACGCGCTGGTGCCATTGCGCGCTGAGGCGCTTAATTTCGGCATCGGCCTGATCGACGCTCAGCGTGCCTTCCACCACGCGCGAAAGCACCAGCCGCAGTTCAATCAGGTAAATCGGTGCGGGCTTGATGTCAGACATCAAATCCTTTGCCAGCAGGCCGCTTTCGGTGCTTTGGGCGCTTCGGTGGCTGCCGTAGAGTGAAATGGCGGTAACCAGGGCGGACATCAAAATCGAACAGCAAATTAATAGCAACAAATTGTGAGCCAGTGATTTCATTTTGCCTCTCCTATTATTTGAAAAGCTTATCGGCCCAGGAGAAGGGAAACTTTTTCACCAGATCTGAAAACTAGCGGGTGAGTCACAAATTTATGCCATAAATCGCCAATTTTTTATTTTTAAAATAATCACTTAACTCAATTATTTGTTAAATCTATAAGTAAAAGATTTAACGTAGAATTAACTAATATGTTTTCTGCATATGCAATGCAGGATTAAGCATTGGCGAGGGAAAGGCGCTTGTGCGAGCGTAAAGGCATAGCTCGCTCACAGACGGGATAACAAGGAAAATCAATGGCACAGGTAAAGGCTTTAACGTACACAACTTCACACACAACAGCGCAACGTAAATTAACGCTCTCTGCTTTGGTTCTGGCCCTGTCCGGCCTGGCCTCCGCCGCGGTTCACGCAGACCAGCTGGCGGATATTCAAAAAGCGGGGGTGGTTAAAGTGGCCACTTTTGACGCAAATCCACCTTTTGGCTCTGTAGATGCTAAAACACACGATATCGTGGGCTATGACGTTGATTTCGCGAAAGCACTGGCTAAATCTCTGGGCGTTAAGCTTGAGCTGGTGGCCACCAACCCGGCGAACCGTATTCCGCTCCTGCAGTCCGGTAAGGTCGACCTTATCGTGGCGGATATCACCATTACGCCGGAACGCGCCCAGGTGGTAGATTTCTCTACCCCTTATTTTGTGACCGGGCAGCAGTTCCTGGTCCCGGCTTCCGGGCCGGATAAGCTTGAGGATTACGCGAAAGGGCGCGTGGGTGCGGTGAAAGGCACCACCGGAGAACAGGCGCTGGTGCAGCGTTTCCCGTCAATTCGAGTGCTTTCTTATGATGATATCCCGCTGGCTTTTACCGCGCTGCGCAACGGTAACGTCCAGGCGATCACTCAGGACAGCACTATTCTTGCCGGGCTGCTGGCCGAAGCGCCGGATAAGGCGAAGTTTAAAATTCTGCCGGACTTGCTGAGCAAGGAAGAGATTGGCGTTGGCGTGAAGAAAGGGGAACCTGCCCTTTTAAAAGCGGTTAACGACGAGCTGGTGAAGCTGGAACAAAGTGGCAAGGCAGAGCAAATCTACAGCGCCTGGTTTGGCCCCGACAGCAAAACCCCGCAGCCGCGCAGCTTTAAAATTGTAGCCAAATAATATGTTTAAACGACCGCCTCTTTTGTCCGCAGCTTCGGCTGCGGATTTTTTGCATCTGCAGTCCGCCAGCGTTGAATTTCGCAAAGCGAGTAAAAATTATGGTGAAACATCCGTCTTGCGCGAGATAGACCTGACTATCGCGGCCGGAGAAGTAGTGGCGATTTGCGGCCCGTCCGGTTCGGGGAAATCGACGCTGATACGGCTCATCAACCAGCTCGAAACCCTCAGCGATGGCGATATCTTTATCGATGGCAAATCCACCCGAGCGCTGAATAACAGGACGCTGCGCCGCCTGCGAAGCCGAATCGGGTTTGTGTTTCAGCAGTTTAACCTTTACGCCCACCTGACGGCTGAGCAGAACATTACGCTGTCGCTAACCCACGTTCACGGCTGGAAGCGTGAGGCAGCGCATGAGCAGGCTCTGGCGCTGTTGGCCCGAGTCGGCCTCGCAGACAAAGCGCAGCACTATCCGGCGCAGCTTTCAGGCGGGCAGCAGCAGCGCGTGGCGATTGCCAGGGCGCTGGCGTCATCGCCGCAAATTATCCTGTTTGACGAACCGACTTCGGCCCTCGACCCGGAGATGATCGGTGAAGTTCTGCAGGTGATGAAGGATCTCGCCCACAGCGGCATTACCATGATTGTGGTCACGCATGAGATGCAGTTCGCGCGTGAAATCGCCGACCGAGTGGTGTTCATTGACGGCGGAGCCATTCTCGAGCAGGCGGCCCCGGCGCAGTTTTTCCGCTCGCCGCAGCATCCCCGCGCCCGTCGTTTCCTGCAAAAGGTACTCGACCCGCTACATGCCGGGGCCGAATCATGAACAGCTACTTTGACTGGGCGGGGGTGTTAAGTGGAGCACCGCGAGCCTGGCTGATCTCCGGTTTGCTGACCACCGCGTGGGTGACGTTAGCCGGGATAATCATTGCGACGTTGTTTGCCGTGTTGTTGCTGGGGCTTCGGCTCGCCGGTGGCCGGGCGGGACGCTATTTCACGGCAAGCTGGATCTCCATTTTTCGCAATACGCCTTTGCTGGTACAGCTGCTTTTCTGGTATTTCGCGGCGTGGAACGCGCTGCCGCAGAGCTGGCGCGGCTTTATTAATGACGATCACAGCTGGTCCCAGCTGCCCGGCGGCGTCTGGTGGCTGACGCCGGAGTTTCTCTGCGCGGCGTGGGGGCTAGGGGTTTTCACCTCGGCATTTTTGGTGGAGGAGATCCGCAGCGGGTTGCAGGCGGTGCCGAAGGGGCAAACCGAAGCTGCACTTTCTCAGGGCTTCTCTGAGTGGCAGCTTTTTCGCACCGTGCTGCTGCCCCAGGGCGTGGTTAACGCCTGGCAGCCGGTGGTCGGGCAATATCTCAACCTGATGAAGCTCTCCTCGCTGGCCACGGGCATCGGCTTTGCCGAGCTCACCAGCCAGGTGCGCCGTATCGAAAGCTACAACGCCCATGCGTTGGGCGCTTTTGCCGCAGGCACGGTGCTTTATCTGCTGCTGGGGTTGGCGATGAGCGGGCTATTTACACTCTTTGCGCCAGGGAAACGCGGGTTACGTAAACCGGAGGTACAGCATGATCGCTAACATTTCGGTTATTACGGACAACCTCGATTATTTGCTGTGGGGAAAAATGGCTCAGGGCGAGCCGGGCGGCGTGTTGCTAACGCTGATGATGGCCGTGGGCGCTGGCGTGCTTGCCCTGGGGCTGGGGTTATTGCTGGCCTGTGTCGCCTGGCGCTACGGCGGTATTGTGCGGCGGGTACTTTTCATTTGGGCCGATTTGATCCGCGGCATTCCGCTGATTTTTGTTATCTTCTGGCTCTATTTCCTGCTGCCCGCCATTACCGGGCGTGATTTACCGGGGCCGTTAACCGTCACGCTGGCGCTGGCCTGGTTTACGTCTGCGGCGGTGATGTACACCACGCTGGCGGCGCTGAATGCGCTGGCGAAGGGGCAAAATGAGGCGGCAATTGCCGGCGGGTTTACGCCATGGCAAACGCTGAGGTTAGTGCTGTTGCCTCAGGCGCTGCGCAACGCTTTACCGTCGTTTGCAGGGCTGTTTATCTCGCTCATCAAAGACACGTCGCTGGCGTTTATCGTCAACGTACCGGAGCTGACAACCGTGGCCGGGCAGGTTAACAGCCGGGTACAAATTTACCCGGCGGCCATTTTTATCTTTACCGGTCTGGTTTATTACCTGCTGTGCAGCGCGCTGGCCTGGCGCATTCACCGCTGGCAGCGGCAGGAGGCTACTGCTTACCCACAATAAGGGAAACCAGCCCGGCGGCGATCAGCGGCCCGACCGGCACGCCACGGAACAGGGCGACGCCAAGGACGGTGCCAACCAGCAGACCGCCTACCAGGCCTGGCTGACTGCCCATCAGCGTCACGCCGCGCCCGCCGAGCCATGAAACCGCAATCCCGACGACAATCGCCACCAGCGATTTCCAGTGGGTGAAAGAGTGGATCAGGTTGCTGGCGGGCAGGGTGCCGCTGGCTATCGGGGCCATCACGCCGATAGTCAGAATAATGATCCCCACCGTCAGGCCCTGTTTCTCAATCCACGGAAAAAAGGTGTTCAGCGGGGTGACGCGCACAATAATCAGCACGAGGATGGAAACCGCGACGGTGGTGTTATGGCTGACAAAACCTAATCCCGCCAGCGCCAGAAGGATCAAAAGTGTGGGGTCAAAAATCATGATATATCCTTGCCAAATAAGAGGTTTTTAACTTTTATTGTTGTGGCGAATGGCCGACAGTGATTCTGTGGCCGTTCATCATTCTGTCATTTTTGTGGTCAATAATTGAACGATATGACAGCGAGCAATGGCTTGCGGGAGAAAAGGATGGGCGATCCAGCGTTATTCGACACGATTTGCATCACTGCCGCGTTCCTCGGGATCGCTTCGGTATTGGTGCTGTCTGTCCTTTATCTCGAACGCCTCGGGTAGCTATTCGGGGCGGTGAAAATTGACCAGCTCCGGGCGCGCAATGCGCAAATAATCCTGCGTATCCATCACCACTGACTTTTCCAGCAACCCTGCATTGAAGGCAATTTCTGAAAAACGCTCGAAAATAGACGGGTCGGCCACCAGCCGGAGCTGAGCGTGAAAGCTGAACGGCGGAATAGCGCCAAACACACATCGCGTTAACTCATCCACTTCCGCCGGGCTTGCCAGCGACGCTTTCAGGCCGCCCAGATGCTGCGCCAGCAGGCTCAGATCCGCCTGTTTGTCCGCCGCCAGAATCGCCAGCACGTGCAGCTTGACGCCGTTGCCTTTGACTTTGCAGACCAGCGCTTTTGCGCCCTGGCCAAGTTCGGTGCCGCGGATTGCCGAGACTTCTTCACATTTCCCCGCCGCGACATGTTTTACCACACGGTAGCGGGCCTGCTGTTGCTCGAGTAAATCGATAAGTTGCTGATGGACGTCTTCGCCTTTTGCGTGGGATGTCATTGCACTGCCTCTTGTCGTCTTTCTAAGTCTCTGCTTTGAATTTTCATCCTATCGCGATAATAGTTATCTGACATGCAAAAATTCGGGCAAAAGATGGCTAATAATGTACTGACGCAGATGGGAAATGCCCTCGTGCGTGAATGCGTTTTTCAGGGAAAACCTGCTGTTGAAAAGCGAGATGCTTCCGAAGTTGAACTCGATTTTTATCAGCACCATGCCTCCGTGTTTAGGGCGGAGGGACCTGGCATTCCCGACGTTTATTCCCTTAACCGCCAGGCACGACGGCTGATCATCGAATTTATCCCGCAGCCTTGTTCACTGGAAACGCTGACTGCCGACCCCGATTTGTATGAAAAGCTGGCGTTGCTCCATCATTGCCAGATGAAACCCTCAGGGACATTCAGGCGGCATCAGTGGAGGGATGAGCAAATGGCGTTGGCATTAAGCCTGCTGAAATTGCCCCCGGAGCTCGAAGCAGTTTTGCATTATTTCAAAGCTCAAAGTGATGTGCTTTTCGAGCCGCAGCAATGGGTTTCGGGGGATTCAAATGCCGGAAACTGGGGACGCCGAGCCGGGGGAGAGTTGGTTTTATTTGACTGGGAGCGCTTTGGCCGTGGGAGCCCGGCGATAGATTTGGCACCTCTGATTAAAGGAATGGGGGAACCGGCCAGTATTCACCTCATGGTAGCGCGATATCAACAAGTGGCACCTCAGTGGTCGAAGTCACGCCTGACACGTCATGTGCTTTTGGCTAAAGCCTGGCTGGTGGTAGAAGTGCTGAATCTTCTTTCCCACAGACACCCGCAAATGTTAACCCGGTATCTTGAGTGGTATCAGGCTAACTTGCCGGCCTGGTTGCCACAGGCCCAGCATGTATGGCGCTCTACGTTCGCTTAGCTTAGCCAGCCGTATTCGGAATAAATCTCGCCGTTGATAATAGCGCTGATGGCTTGTTTAACATAGGGCACGATGTTCTCCGGCAACTGCCTGATATTTACCCATAGCAGATCAGAATGCTTATTCGGCTCGGCGATATAAGGCTCGCGCTGCCAGTCTGAACAGAGAAAGAAGTGGCCCATCCACGAACGATCTTCGGTTTTAACGTGCATCAAGTGAACTGGCCTGAGGGCTTCGGTCTCAATGATCACCCCCGTCTCTTCGTGGGCTTCTCTGGCTGCGGCATTAAGCAGCGTTTCACCGCTTTCAAGACTGCCTGCGGGCAGGCTATAGAAGCCGTCCATCCAGCCGGTGTTCGCTCTGCGGATGAGACAAATTTCGTCTCTGCGGCGCAGGACAACAAATACGGCGACGGAAAGCCGATAGCGTTCTCTTTTCATCATTTTAGACTCTTGTTTTTACGGTCTGTAAATATATACAGTGTTGTCGGCCAGGCTCAACGCAAGAACTGGTAGGGTGATAAGGGGCAATGTCAGTGAGGTATGCGATGTCGGGTTTCAAACTAGAAATTTCTGATCAAATCAGCGAGGAGTATTCGCTGCCCATCGAAGCGGGGCTCGGTGAGTTTAACGATGCGATGAGTGGGATAAACGATCGCCAGCCGCTGGCGGTTGTGGTTCGCAGTTCCGAGAGTGGGAAAGTTGTTGGTGGGATGTTGGGGCGTTCGTCCCTCGGTGTACTGTTTATCGATCTGTTTTATTTACCGCCTGAGTTAAGAGCGCATGGATTAGGCAGCGAGATCCTGAGGACGTTTGAAACAGAAGGGCGCAGGCGCGGCTGTGTGGCTGGTTTTTTATATACCATCAGTTTCCAGGCTCCGGACTTCTACCGCAAGCATGGCTGGGAGGCATTTGGCAAAATTGACTGTTTACCCGAAGGCACCAGCCGATATTTTATGAAGAAAACGCTGTAATTCAGAAACAATAAAGGCCGGTTCTGGCCGGCCTTAATTGTTTGCGCAGGCCTTAAATATCGTCCACGGTATGGCCCACAACAATCTCTAAAGCATTGCGATAAACGTCGCACATGACGACGTCTTGAGTCGTTTCCAGGGCGTCAACCAGCCAGATAATAATCGCTTTATTGGAAACGCTCTTATTGGCAGCCAGAATGGCGGTGACGGCCTGACTGATGGCAGCATTTTCCTCTGCGTGTCGGTCTGCTGTGCTTATTATAAAGTCGGATAATGCGTGGTCTACGATTCCGGTATGCATTGCAGAGGGATTAGAAATTAGCTGTGTCATAGTCATTCACCGTTTTTCAGTTGTTGGCCATGGGCCGCTAGTGGACATTTTTTTCGTTAAGCCGTTGAGTCTTAACTGCGCCTGAAAGCGCTTTTTTTTCTGTCTTTCCTGTCAGACTCTGGGAAATATTCCCCTCGATTTCAGCGATAATTTTCTGTAGCGCGTTACGTCGCCGTACTTCTTGCTCCGATATAAACATCGCTTCTAACCTGGCAACTAAAGCGCGGGTATTAATTGCGCTGTTGCTGTTCAGTAACGACAGCGCTGCTTCGCCGATAATCTCGTCCGTTAATTGTTCATCGTCGCTTCTCTTCACTTCGTTACTCCTGATTCCTTCGCCGGGGGTAAATACCGCTGGCATGAAGTCATTTGCCGGAGTCTGAGAATGAGGAAAATTCAGCATTTATACTTCAAGGTGACTCTCCCACCAGGGAGCGTACGCATTACTCTGATTGAACTCCGGGCTGGTTATTCGCTAGCGAGTAAAAAGCATGCCCAACAGGGCCTGATAGTGCTTTTCTTCTTCCGGTTCAGAAACGCGATCGAGTCGAGAGAGCAATTTGGTACAGATCGCTTTTCTGTTCAGATTGCGGCCATCGCTGAGAATTTCGAGCACAATTTGCCCCATTGTTTCCTGCTGAGACGGCGGCGCAACGCGGCTAAAATAGCGCGCAATGTCATTTTCTACGCTGTTCTGACCTGGTATAAAAGTGTCCTGTCGCATAAGTTGCTCCTGTAAATTCACACGTTGCAAGATGTTAACTAAGTTATGCAATTGCTATAAAAACTGTACACGAAGGTGTATTAGTTTGCCTGTTATTTTTTGACTAAAAATGCTAATCTTTATTTATCAATTGGTTATGATTTAAATTTTTTAACTTATCGATACGTAAAATTGTACATTTTGACTAAAGGTAAATGGCGAGCAAAACATTCCATGTTGTTAAGTTGTTTAGACTTTGTTGAGTATGTGGCGACGTCAGGACGGGGATCTGTTAAGTTACTCCCTTAACCTTTCGCTGGAACCCGCCATGCTCACGACAGTTATTTACCGAAGCCACATCCACGCCAGCACGCCGTTTGAGGTTTTGGAGGCGATGGTCTCCGCGGCAAATGCAAAAAATATTGACGCTAATGTGACGGGGATCCTGCTATTCAACGGCAGACATTTCTTTCAACTCTTGGAAGGCCCGGAAGAGAGCGTGCAGAAGGTTTATCACGCTATTTGTAAAGACGATCGCCATCACAACATTGTTGAATTGCTCTGTGATTACGCCCCGGCCCGCCGCTTTGGGCGAGTGGGCATGGAGCTTTTTGATTTAAGAGAGCACGATAAAAACGATGTCTTGCAGGTCGTTCTGGAAAAAGGGACTAGCCGATATCAACTGGCTTACGATGACCGGGCCTTGAGTTTTTTCCGGACCTTCATCGAATCGACGGAAAAAGAGAACTATTTTGAGATCCCTCCGGGTGATGCGTGGGAATTTATTCTCGATGCGCCGACTCATTCGGCATCAAGTCCACAAACGCTGCATAAAAAGATAGTTTTTCAACCGATTGTCGACCCAATGGCTCGTACTGTCGCGGCAGTAGAGGTGTTAGCCACGGAAGCTAATTCAGCGCCAGAGGAAGGGGGCGATGTTTACCTGGCTGAACTGCTGAACGCGAAGGCCGCTTTCACCGCAGCATGCGCCGCTAATATTGGCGTGCAAACGCTATGCATCAATCTGCTGCCGATGACGCTGGTCATGATTCCTGACGCCGTGGAACAACTGCTGGCGGATATTGAGGCGAACGGGCTTGTTCCCGAGCAGGTGGTTATTGAGTTTACCGAAAGCGAAATCATGCCGCAGATGGATGCGTTTACCGACGCTATCAGGCAGCTTAAATCGGCCGGTATCAAGCTTGCGATTGATGATTTTGGCGTCGGCTTTGCTGGGCTACAGCTGCTGGCACAGTTTCAACCTGAAAGGCTGAAAATTAACCAGTCGCTGATTCGGGGCATTCATAAAAGTGGGCCACAGCAGGCGATTATCCAGGCCATAATCAAATGCTGCGCCTCCCTTGAAATTGCGGTTTCAGCCACGGGTATTGAGCAACCGGAAGAGTGGATGTGGCTCGAGGCGGCCGGTATTTCTCACTTCCAGGGAAGTTTGTTTGCTAAACCCTGCGGGCACGGCGCTTTCCGTATTGCCTGGCCGGAGCGTAAAGCAGAGTTGTGATATCTGCCGCGTGTCGTGCCTCAAAGGCATCAGATTTCACTTGTACAACTCGTAAAAAAATTGTACACATTGAACAGATTGAGTGATGTTTCAATGGAGACGTGGGATCTGTGTACGGGGAGGGACACTATGGCCTATTACACTATCGGTGATGTAGCAGAGCGATGTGGTATCAACCCGGTCACCCTGCGAGCCTGGCAGCGCCGCTACGGCTTGCTGAAGCCCCAGCGTAGCGAGGGGGGGCATCGCCAGTTCGATGATGCGGATATTCAGCGCATCGAAGAAATCAAATACTGGATGAGCAAAGGCGTTTCCGTAGGCAAAGTGAAAGCCCTGCTGGAGCGCAGCCACGTGCCGGAAGAGCAGCTGTGGGTAACGCTGCAAGAAGAAATGATGCTTCTGGTCAGGAAAGTTAATCCTGGAAAGCTGCGTGAGAAGATTACTTCTCTCAGCCGGGAGCACAGCGCAGACTTACTGATTGATAACCTTTTGCTGCCCGTGAGGCAAAAACTTAGCCAGGATGAATCCACGGCTTTGTTGATGCGCAGCCTGCTGGATGGCGCGTTGATCTGCCATTGTGCCCAGAGCCTGGCGGCGGCGCAGAACCAAAGTTTGGGCGACATCCTGCTGATTGGCTGGCAGACGGACGATCGGGCTGCGTTATGGCTGGAGGCGTGGCGCCTGTCCCGCAGAGGCCTGACCGTGAACGTATTTGCCGAGCCGGTGGATACGTTGCGTCCGGAGCTTTTCCCCGGGCAACATATTTTCCTATGGGTGGGAAAGACGTTATCGACAGCCCAGCAGGAACAGCTGCTTCACTGGAAACAGTGGGGATACGACATTGAGCTCCATCAATAAGCAGGCGTCAGCCTGATTCAGGTTATTCCCCCGTTTTCTTTTCTCTCAGGGATAAAAAGCCGGTGAAGCGCCGGCTTTAAGCTTTTCCTTATCCGCTGCAAACCGATGATTCGTTTCAGGTACACCTTTCAACGTGGGATAGCCTTAAAAACATCCAAAACGCCTTCTCCAAATGTTGAAGGCTTGTCATTTCGCGCACCCTATCCGGTTTTGCCGGGCCCGCCATAACGCGTTTATCCATCAATAAGTTAATTAAAAAGCAAGAAACAGAGTTTTTATGGCATAGCCTGGACATAGGCTTACGGATAAGCCGCTGAAATCAAACGGCGACACGCATCAAGAAAATGAACAGAAAGATTCAAAATGAGTTTCGGAATCTCATTAATGAAATGGGGAAAGTGATGAAATTACTTGAAGGTAAAGTCGCTGTGATTACTGGCGCCTCGGAAGGTATTGGACGGGCTGTTGCTATTTTGTTTGCTCAGCATGGCGCTTCGTTGATTCTGAATGCGAGGAGTCAGGCACCGCTGGATGCGCTGGCGGCGGAGCTTCGTTCCGTTGGCAGTGATGTCAGGATTTTTGTCGGGGACGCAGGCGAGGAGCAAACGCATGCTTCAATCGCCGCCCTGGCTGCTGATGCATTCGGCGGTATCGATATTGCGGTCAATAATGCCGGTACAACGGGCACTATCCGTCCACTGGCAGAGATCACCCCTGACGAATGGCAGCATACGCTGACCGTTAACCTGACAGCGGGTTATTTCGGTGCCCGGAGCCAGATCCCGTTGATGCTCAAACGAGGTGGGGGTTCTCTTATTTTTATCTCCAGTTTCGTCGGTACCAGCGTAGGTCTGCCGGGAATGGCCGCATATGCGGCAGCTAAGGCCGGGCTGATGGGGCTGGTGAAGGGGCTTACCGCAGATTATGCCGGACAAGGCATCCGTGCCAATGCCTTACTGCCTGGAGGAACGGAAACCCGAATGGCTGGTGATGAGCATCAGAAAGCCTGGGCTGCGGGGCTGCATGCGTTGAAACGTCTGGCACAGCCGGAGGAGATAGCCAGCGCGGCACTGTTTCTGGCGAGTAATATGTCGAGTTTTGTGGCTGGTTCAGCCTTGTTTGCTGACGGGGGAAACGCTGCGGTTAAATAGGAAGCCGCTTGAACATGACTTTTTGAGTGTCGGGCGATTTCTTTGAAGGCACTGAATGCATGAACCTGTTGCCAACTGAATCCGTTTGGCAACAGGTTTTCATCGTGCAACTTACTGATTTTTAACTAGCTATGAGAGTCTGAAGTCTGTTTTTGGAACAGTTCCCGGAACACAGGATAAATATCATCCTGATCGCGGATATGCTGCATCGCGAAGTTCTCGAAAGTGGCCTGCAGATTTTCGTATTCGCGCCACAGGGTCTGGTGCGCCCGGCGGGTGATTTCGATGTAGCTGTAGTAACGCACCACCGGCAGCAGTTTTTTCGCCAGGATCTCATGGCACAGCGGCGAATCGTCTGCCCAGTTGTCGCCGTCCGAGGCCTGCGCGGCGTAGATGTTCCACTGCGCCGGATCGTAGCGCTCCTGCACGACTTCATCCATCAGCTTCAGGGCACTGGAAACAATGGTCCCACCGGTTTCCTGTGAGTAGAAGAACTCGTGTTCGTCCACCTCCTTCGCCTGGGTATGGTGGCGAATATAAACCACCTCCACGTTTTTATAGGTCCGGCTCAGGAACAGATAGAGCAGGATATAAAAGCGCTTGGCCATGTCTTTTGTCGCCTGGTCCATCGAACCGGAGACGTCCATCAGGCAGAACATCACCGCCTGGCTGGAAGGTTCCGGGCGTTTCTCGTAATTCTTGTAGCGGAGATCGAAGGTGTCGATAAACGGCACGCGGGCAATTTTTTCCCGCAGCTCTGCAATCTCTTTGCGCAGGCGTTCCTCTTCCAGCAGCTGAGCGGGTTCGCTGCGGCTGACGGTGTCTAGGGTCTCTTCGAGTTCGTGTAGCAAACGGCGTTTACCCGCGCTCATTGCCGTACGGCGAGCCAGCGAGTTTTGCAGCGAGCGAACAACGCTGATATTGGCCGGGACGCCGTTAGAGGTGAAACCTGCGCGATGGGATTTAAATTCGGTGATCTGCCGGTGCTGGTTACGTTTCAGGTTCGGCAGCGCCAGATCCTCGAACAGTAAGTCGAGATATTCATCTTTGGAGATCTGGAACACGAATTCATCCTGGCCTTCGCCGTCCTGGCTCGCCTGACCCTGGCCGCTTCCACCGCCGCCACCTCCGCCCTGCGGGCGCTCAATGCGGTCGTTTTGTACAAAGTGGTCGTTGCCGGGATGGACGCGGTGGCGCAGGCCACCGCGACCCTGATGAAACATCGGTTCGTTGATATCCTCAATGGGGATGGACACGGATTCGCCGCTGTCCACGTCGGTCACCGAACGCTTGTTGATGGCCCCGGAAATCGACTGTTTGATCTGCGCCTTATAGCGGCGCAAGAAGCGCTGGCGGTTGACCGCGCTCTTGTTTTTGCCGTTAAGCCGCCTGTCTATGAAGTAGGCCATAGTTCCCCCAACTGCTTATGCCAGGTGCGCAAACAGGCCACGCCGCCCGGCGTGACCTGCATGAAACTCCCTTAAGAAGACTTACGGACCCGCAGATACCATTCACACAGCAGGCGAACCTGCTTGCGGGTGTAGCCTTTCTCCATCATCCGATCGACAAAATCATCGTGTTTCTTCTGCTCGTCGGTGGAGGTTTTGGCGTTGAACGAGATAACGGGCAGCAGCTCTTCGGTGTTCGAGAACATTTTCTTCTCGATAACCGTGCGCAGCTTCTCGTAGCTGGTCCAGTTTGGGTTACGACCGTTATTATTGGCCCGGGCACGCAGCACGAAGTTGACGATTTCATTGCGGAAATCTTTCGGGTTGCTGATCCCGGCCGGTTTTTCAATTTTCTCCAGCTCCGCGTTCAGGGATTCCCGGTCAAACAGCTGGCCGGTATCCGGGTCGCGGTACTCCTGATCCTGAATCCAGAAATCAGCGTAGGTGACATACCGGTCAAAAATGTTCTGTCCGTACTCTGAGTAAGATTCGAGATAGGCGGTCTGGATCTCCTTGCCGATAAATTCCGCATATTTCGGAATCAGGTAGCCTTTGAGGTATTCCAGGTATTTCTCTGCCTGATCCTGCGGGAACTGCTCGCGTTCGATTTGCTGTTCCAGCACATAGAACAGGTGCACCGGGTTCGCTGCCACTTCAACGTGGTCAAAGTTGAACACGCGGGAGAGGATTTTAAAGGCGAAGCGCGTCGAGAGCCCGTTCATGCCTTCATCGACCCCGGCGTAGTCCCGATATTCCTGGTAGGACTTGGCTTTCGGATCGGTGTCTTTCAGACTTTCCCCGTCATAGACGCGCATTTTCGAGTAGATGCTGGAGTTTTCCGGCTCTTTCAGGCGCGACAGGATAGAGAAGCGAGAAAGCGTTTCCAGGGTGCCCGGGGCGCAAGGCGCGTGGGACAGTTCGCTGTGGTTGAGCAGTTTCTCGTAGATTTTGATCTCTTCCGAGATGCGCAGGCAGTAAGGCACCTTGACGATGTACACGCGGTCAAGGAACGCCTCGTTGTTTTTGTTATTGCGGAAGGTGACCCACTCGGATTCGTTCGAGTGCGCAAGAATAATCCCGTTGAACGGCAGGGCAGAGATGCCTTCCGTGCCGTTGTAGTTGCCTTCCTGAGTGGCGGTCAGCAGCGGGTGAAGCACCTTGATGGGCGCTTTAAACATCTCCACAAATTCCATGATGCCCTGGTTGGCCCGGCACAGCGCCCCGGAGTAGCCGTAAGCATCCGGGTCGTTTTGCGCGTGGTGTTCCAGTTTGCGGATATCCACTTTACCGACCAGCGCAGAGATATCCTGGTTGTTCTCATCGCCGGGTTCGGTTTTGGCAATCGCAATCTGCGCCAGAATGGACGGCCAGACTTTCACCACGCGGAATTTGGTGATGTCGCCGCCAAATTCGCTCAGGCGTTTGGCTGCCCACGGCGACATGATGGTGCCGAGGTAGCGGTTAGGGATGCCATATTCTTTTTCCAGAATGGAGGCGTCTTCCTGTGGGTTAAACAGGCACAGCGGATGGTCGTTGACCGGGCTACGTTCGCCGTTGGCGCTCAGCACGTAAATAGGCACGCGCTGCATCAATGCTTTCAGGCGCTCGGCCAGGGAAGATTTACCGCCGCCCACCGGCCCCAGCAGATAGAGAATTTGTTTCTTCTCTTCCAACCCCTGAGCCGCGTGTTTCAGGTAGGCCACGATCTGTTCGATAGCCTCTTCCATGCCATAAAACTCTTCAAACGCCGGGTAACGGGCAACCACCCGGTTTGAAAAGAGACGGGACAGCCGTGGCTCTGTGGCAGTGTCTACCATCACTGGCTCACCAATGGCCGTCAATAGCCGTTCTGCCGCATTCGCGTAGGCACTGCGATCTTGTTTACAGATAGCAAGAAATTCCTGCAGTGTGAACTCTTCGTCCTTGGCAGCTTCATAGCGCTGGCGATAGTGATCGAATATATTCATGGCATGCCGTCCTTTCGTTTTTAGCACAGGTTAAAGAGCCGTTGGTATGTGTAATAGAGGCTCCCCGGAAGACGTCTGCTAAATGAACAGCAACCCTTGTGCCAGGTTGATACCGGGCGCTCACGCCGCCGTCTCAGCGTTTCACCTTCCTAAAATAAAGCGTAGATGGCATTTGCAAAACTTGCATACGGCCAACGCTCAATTTCAATGACATATCAATAACTCATCCTAAAAATTTCGTATTTGAGATAAGCGACAGTGTTTGCTTTCATCTGGCTGACATAAAGCTGAAAATCCGCCGTCATCTGATTGCGGGAAGCTAAAAAGTTGGTTGAAGGTTGTGACTAAGTAAATTATTTGGGATGGGAGCCAAGGGCGGTTACACTTCCTGCGCTGATTATTTGATTAAAGGACTGAAAGGATTGTGACCAAATTCAAAATTCTCGCATTAGGCGTACTGTTAGCCTCTTCCGTTACCGCTGCGCACGCAGAGGGCCCATGGTCTATCGGTGCGGGGGCGCTGGTTTCGCCAAACCCTTACAAAGGTGACCAGAACCGCGTCTATCCGGCGCCTCTGCTGGGCTATGAAGGTGACAATTTCTACTTCCGCGGGTTTAACGCGGGTTACTACTTGTGGAATGACCAGGCCGATAAGCTGTCCGTCACCGCCTATTATTCGCCGCTGCATTTCAGGCCGAAAGACAGCAATTACGACAGCATGCGCGCGCTGGACTACCGCCATTCTACCGTGATGGCGGGCCTGTCCTGGGTGCATAACACCGACTATGGCTTCCTGCGTACCGTGCTGGCCGGGGATATCCTGAACAACAGCAACGGCATCACCTGGGATACCGCCTGGCTGTACCGCTACAACGCGGATAGCCTGACGGTCACGCCGGGGATTGGTGTCGTGTGGGACAGCAAGAATCAAAACGACTACTACTACGGCGTGAGCGGCAAGGAGTCCAACCGCAGCGGCCTGAACGAGTACGACGCGGGTAACAGCTGGTCACCGTACGTTGAGCTGTCCGTCAACTATAAGCTGAACGCCGACTGGAACGTGTTCGGTATGGGCCGCTACATGCGTTTGTCCAAAGAAGTGACCGACAGCCCAATGGTCGACAGCAACTGGACTGGTGTGCTGCTGACGGGCGTGAACTACAGCTTCTAATAGGTGCAATCAGTGCACTAAAACGGGGCGCTTGCGCCCCGTTTGCTTTTTAATGGGGCAGAGGTTGACGGCCTTTGCCCTAAGCTGGTGAAAGTCGCTTAGCCTTTCTTCGCCACGCTGATGGTCTGGCTCAGACGGGTCGGTTTTTCCGCGCTGGCTTTCTGTTTTTTAGATGCGCAGGCGGTTTCTACGCAGACGAAGGTTTTGTAGCCGTCGTCCGGCATATCGCCCATCGAAACGGACAGCGCCGGGCCTGGGTTCCAGCCCACCACGTTGTAATGATGGTGATGAACCACGTTCAGGATGCGCTTCAACTGGCTGGCATCATGAATGACGCTGCACTCTTCCGGCTCCAGATAAAGACGATCGGTGCGGTCAGGGAAGGTTTGTACGCCGTCGGTCAACTGGCCCGGAGCTTCATTCAGCACTTTATCGATATACGGATTACCCAGGCCGCTGACCTTCACATCTGCGATATCGCCGACGTTGAAGTAGGTGTGCAGGGCAGAGGTAGTTTCGAACTCACCGTGTGCTTCCAGCTCGATTTCACAGGTTTTGCCCAGCTTGAAGCGGGCATACAGCGTGAATTCATGCGGCCACAGCTTCAGCGTCTCGGCATTGTTATGCAGCTCAAAGGTCAGCACCACGCCGTTGGCGTCTTCATTGTGCGCGCTCAGCGTCCACGGCTGGTTGCGGGCAAAACCGTGCGCCGGCAGGCCTGGCTGCTCCGCCGGACCAAACCACGGCCAGCAAATAGGCACACCGCCGCGCAGCGCTTTGCCTTTATGGAACGGGGTGATGTCGCTCAGCCACAGCACCTCATCTTCACCGGCAGGCTGCCAGGAGAGCAGGTGTGCGCCCTGAAGTGCGAAAGATGCCCGAACCTGTGGGTGATCAACGACGATGACGTCCAGCTCATCGTTTACGCGGCGGGTAAGCACAGGGGTAATTTGTTCGACGACCGGAAGTGCAAAAATTTTATTAATCATTTCTTTTTTCCTTAGTCCTGGTGATTTGAGGCAAAAAAAAGAGCGACCGAAGTCGCCCTTTAGGATCAGGTTCTCATCTCAACTTATTTGGAGATGTGAGCGATCAGATCCAGTACTTTGTTGGAGTAGCCAGTTTCGTTGTCGTACCAGGAAACCAGTTTCACAAAGTTGTCGTTCAGTGCGATACCAGCTTTAGCATCGAACACGGAAGTCAGTACTTCGCCGTTGAAGTCGGTAGACACTACGTCATCTTCGGTGTAGCCCAGAACGCCTTTCATTGCGCCTTCGGAAGCAGCTTTGATTGCTTTCTTAATTTCTTCGTAAGAAGCAGCTTTTTCCAGACGAACGGTCAGGTCAACAACGGACACGTTAGGGGTAGGAACGCGGAACGCCATACCAGTCAGTTTGCCTTTCAGCTCTGGCAGTACAACGCCTACAGCTTTAGCAGCACCGGTAGAAGAAGGGATGATGTTCTGAGCTGCGCCGCGGCCGCCGCGCCAGTCTTTGTGGGACGGGCCATCAACGGTTTTCTGAGTTGCGGTGGTAGCGTGAACGGTAGTCATCAGGCCTTCAACGATACCGAAGTTGTCGTTGATAACTTTAGCCAGTGGAGCCAGGCAGTTGGTGGTGCAGGATGCGTTGGAAACGATGTCCTGGCCTGCGTATTTTTCGAAGTTAGCACCGCGAACGAACATTGGGGTGTTGTCTTTGGAAGGACCAGTCAGAACAACTTTTTTCGCGCCAGCAGTGATGTGCTTACGTGCGGTTTCGTCAGTCAGGAACAGACCTGTTGCTTCAGCAACAACGTCAACGTTCACTTCGTTCCACTTCAGGTTAGCCGGGTCACGTTCTGCGGTAACACGGATAGTTTTACCGTTAACAACCAGGTTGCCGTCTTTAACTTCTACAGTACCGTTGAAACGACCGTGAGTTGAGTCGTACTTCAGCATGTAAGCCATATAGTCAGCGTCTAACAGGTCGTTGATTGCAACGATTTCGATGTCAGAACGTTCCTGAGCAGCACGGAAAACGATACGGCCGATACGACCAAAACCGTTGATACCTACTTTGATAGTCATAGTATTCCACCAGCTATTTTTTAGTGAATAAAAGGTTGGCTGTAAAATTACAAAAACCTTACGCAGCGTCAAGCGGAATCGTGTCAATCATTGCGACAAATCAATCCTGTGACCAGGGTTTGTACGACTGAACGCCTCACGCTTCCTTTTGGGCTTAAATCCAAATGGGGACGATGCGGGGGATTTTAAACGCCAGTCCCAACAATAATGTGATTCACGTCACGCTTTGTGCCGTGCCAGAATTTCAGGGCTAAGTTTAGAACAAAAAGCAGCACGGTGTTGTTAATTTTTTGTTAGAATGGGGCCGTGAGCTGTCCCAATTGAACTGACCGAGATGTACACCTATGTCTAATCAATTACCCCCTGATTCAAATAAGAAAAACCTCAGCGAAATGCAATACTACGTGACCCAGAAGCACGGCACTGAACCGCCGTATTCAGGGCGTTTACTGCATAATAAGCGTGACGGGATTTATCACTGCCTGGTGTGTGAGGCCCCGCTGTTTCTTTCGGAAACAAAATACGACTCAGGCTGCGGCTGGCCAAGCTTCTACGAGCCTGTCAGCCCCGATGCCATCCGCTATCTGACCGATAATTCCCACGGCATGGAACGCGTTGAAATCCGCTGCGGCAGCTGCGACGCGCACCTGGGCCATGTGTTCCCGGATGGCCCGCAGCCGACCGGGGAGCGGTATTGCGTTAACTCGGCCTCGCTGAGCTTCACCGACGGGCAAAATGGTGAGCAGGTTGAGGGTTGAAGAATCGATTCAGCTAATTATTCTGCGACGGGGTGCCCAATGAGCAATCTGGATGAGATGTTGAGCGTGATGACGCCGGAGATTTATCAGCGCCTGGCGACCGCGGTCGAGCTGGGAAAGTGGCCTGATGGCGTGGCGCTGACCCAGGAGCAAAAAGACAACAGCCTCCAGCTGGTGATGCTGTGGCAGGCGCGCCACAACACGGAGGCGCAGCACATGACTATCGACACCAATGGCCAGATGGTGATGAAGAGCAAACAGCAGCTGAAAGCGGAGTTTGGCATCGAGCCTGCGCCGTTTGTAACGATGAAGCTGCAGTAAACAAAAGGGAGACTCACTGGTCTCCCTTCGTTTTTCTGCGTCAACCGCTATTTAGCGTGATCGATGCCCAGCGACTCGGCGAGCTGTTTCGCCAACTGGTTGTTGTCATCCGCGCCGTATTCCCAGAACATCGCGCCGCCCAGCCCCTTCTCCTTGATGTACTCGGCTTTGATTTTCACCGAGCGCGGATTCTCATAGGAAATGGCAAACAGCGGTTTACCTTCAGCAGACTTCAGCGTCAGGTACGGCACCTTCGCGTCGTCATCCCACTCTTCGGTGAAGCGCTTCTGCGGGTCGTTCAGCATTTTCTTCACCAGGTCGTTGTATTTGACGTAAGTGTCTTTCGTCAGATCCACGCCCAGCGCGGTTTTAAACAGCTCCAGCTCACGCTCGCCGAAGTAGGGCTGTGTGACCGGGTTTTTCTGCGCGTCTGGTTTTGACCAGTCAATGCCCGGCTCTACGGCGCGCTTAGGTACGCGGCCATAGAAGCCGATGCCGAGGTTCATCTGCGCTGGTTTCAGCCCGGCTGCGAGATAGTTATTTACTACGAAATCAGCGCTGTACTTGTCGGCTTCGGCCACGGTCGGCCACTTTTTCGAATCATAGAGATTCGAGTTGAAGTACTGCGTACCGTATGCCATGTCGTAGGTCATCAGGTTGATGTAGTTCAGCACCGGCGCAATGGCTTTCACATCAACCCAGCTTTTCGGGCTTTCGGCATTGGCCCCGACGGCAATGGTAACCAGTTTTTTGTCGCCCACGGCTTTACGCAACTCTTTCAGCAGGGCTGTGAAATTATCCCGGTCGGCGTCCAGCTTATCCACCAGGCCCCAGGCGCCATTTACCGGGAACTCCCAGTCGAGGTCGATCCCATCCAGGCCATATTTGTCCATCACTTCCTGCACCGAGCGGATAAACACCGCGCGGTTTTCAGGCGTTGCTGCTGCGGCAGAGAAACCGCGAGCCCCCCACCCACCAACGGACAGCAAGATTTTCAGCTGTGGATTCTGTTTCCGCAGTGCCGGCAGGGTTTCAAGGTCGGAGACAACTTTTGGGGAAAGATAGATTTGATGCAGTTTTGACGAATCTTTCAGCGCTTCGTTGGTTTCGCCTTTCTCGTCGTTATAAATCAGGCCAAAGGAGTAATTGAGGTGGGTAATCTGGCGAACATCAAGCTTATTGATATCCCCCCCGGGACCGGCAGTGACGTCGCCGCCGCCGTTGAAGTAACCCACGGAAAGCAAAGATTCAGCCTGCGCAACGCCGCTGCAGGCGAGCGTCACCGCGGCCACCAGCGGTAACATTTTACGTGTGAATGACATAATGATTCCTCTTTGACGGGCACAACATAAAAGCTCCCCGGCCACGCTTAACAGACGAAAACGGCGGAAAGCGAAATCAGCTAACATGCTGAATAAATTCACTGAATATGATTATGAGAGCGCTCCCAGGCTAGGGCGAGCAAAAAAAGCGTAGATTGTGAGCGGAATCGATACAAAAGTGTGGGGCGGGGGGCCGCCCCTACGATTATTGGCAGGTAAAATCGGCGAAGGTCATTAGCGTGGCGCCTTCAACCGCCATCTCCTGGAATGCCTCCAGGCTGCTCTGGGGCCGCAGGTTCACGCCGCGACAGCCATCGGTGATGACTATCACTTCATAACCCAGCTCCAGCGCGTCAAGCACGGTAAATTTCACGCAGAAATCCGTTGCCAGCCCCAACACCACCAGGCTGCTGATGTCGTGCTCGCGCAGCCAGGCATCCAGCTCGGTTTGCTGCCGGTGGCCGTTATCGAAAAACGCGCTGTAGCTGTCGATAGCCGGATTTTGGCCTTTATAGACGATCTTATGGACGCCGGAAGCCTTCAGCAGCGGGTGAAGTTTCGCCCCTTCGCTGTTCTGAATGCAGTGATCGGGCCACCAGGTTTGCGCCAGGCCGTCGAGCATGCCCTCAGAAAAAGATTCAGTGCCTTGCGTACTGGCGAAACTTCCGTGCTTTGCCGGGTGCCAGTCTTGAGTGGCAACCACGTTTTCACCGCGGGCGTTAAACAGTTCGATAAGCTGGTTAGCGACCTCAACGGTGCTGTCACCTTCCGGAACCGCGAGCGTGCCACCGGCACAAAAATCGTTCTGCAAATCAATCAACAGCAAAGCACGTCGCGCCATTGGCGTTCCTTATTCGTCGGGGGTGAGTTCACCACGCAGGTTGCACGACATGGCATCACGGATCGCCTGGGCATCCAGACCCTGGCTCAGCAGATAGTGAAGCTTGGTTAACGTCGCTTCCACCGTCATATCAAAGCCGCTGATAACGCCCGCCTGCGCCAGCGCGTTGCCGGTAGCATAGCCGCCCATGTTCACTTTGCCGGACATACACTGCGTGAGGTTAACCACCACGATGCCGCGCGCGCTAGCTTCCTGCAACTCTTTAATGAACGCGCCCTGCTGCGGGGCATTACCCACGCCGTAAGAACGCAGGATCAGCGCCTTGACCGGCTGACGCAGGAAGTTGCCCACGACGTCGGCAGAAATGCCTGGATAGATGGTGACCACGCCAATCGGCTGCGGCGTGATCGGGTGGACAATCAGTTCGCCTTCGCCGTGCGGGGCCGGCGGCGTATTCAGCTTGCGGATGTGGATCCCGGCTTCCAGCAGCGGCGCAAGGTTAGGTGAAGCAAAGGCATCAAAGCCGTCGGCATGGGCTTTGGTGGTGCGGTTCCCGCGATAGAGACGATTGTTGAAGAACAGCGTCACTTCGTTGATCGGGTAGTTGGCCGCCACGTACAGCGAATTAAGCAGGTTGATTTGCCCGTCAGAACGCAGCTCCGCCAGCGGGATCTGTGAACCCGTGACGATCACCGGCTTGCTGAGGTTCTCCAGCATGAACGAGAGCGCCGAGGCGGTAAACGCCATTGTGTCCGTGCCGTGGAGGATCACGAAGCCGTCATACTCGTCGTAGTGGGCTTTGATGTCGTCGGCGATGTGCTGCCAGTCTTCAGGCGTCATGTCCGAAGAGTCCATCAGCGGATCGTATTCGTGGATCGTGAAGTCCGGCATTTCCGGGCGGTGGAATTCAGGCATCATCGCCAGCTGGCGCTGAAGATGGCCGGAAACAGGAATGTAGCCGTGTTCAGAACGCTGCATCCCGATAGTACCGCCGGTGTAGGCAACGTAGATAGATTTCTTTGGCATAGTTTTGCTCGAGGCTTTCGATATTTGCGGCAGAGTATAGAGAGGATGACGGAAAAAAAAAGCCCGGTTTAACCGGGCTTTGATTCATTTGAGTAAATTAACGCACATCGCCGCAGGTGAGGCAGAAGGCGTAACGGTTTTGCGGATCGTTCATGGTGCCGAATTTGTCATTCTGGGCCTTGACCGCCAGCGCGGCATCCGCCAGTGGCGCTGGCAGGTAAGCCTGAATGGCCTGCGGCAGCGCGGCGCGTACCGAGCCGGTCATGGCGTTAAAGACCATGTCGGTGAAGGTCGCGTCATCCTGCCAGAACGCCAGGTGCCAGCTTTTCAGCTTCGCCAGCTCGGCGGCTTTGGCCACGGCGTCGTCAAAGTCACCCAGGCTGTCCACCAGGCCGTTGGCTTTGGCATCTTCCCCGGTCCAGACGTGGCCCTGAGCAATCTGATCGATTTGCTCCGGCGTTTTCTTACGGGACGTCGCCACCAGGCCAATAAAGCGCTTGTAGCCGTTATCGATGCTGAGCTGCATCATCTGCTGTACTTCAGGCGGCAGTTTCTTGGTCACGGCCACGTCGGCCAGCGGCGACGTTGATACGCCGTCGGTATGCACACCAATCGCATCGAGGGTGTTTTCTACGGTGTTGATGACACCGAAAATACCAATCGAGCCGGTCAGCGTGCTTGAGTTGGCGATGATGTAGTTCGCCGGGGTGGAGATCCAGTACCCGCCGGATGCCGCCATGCCGCCCATGGAAACCACAATTGGCTTCCCGGCTTCACGCGCAGCCACAAGCTCTTCACGGATGGTTTCGGACGCAGTGACGCTGCCGCCAGGGCTGTTCACGCGGAAGACGATGGCTTTCACCTTCGGATCCAGACGCGCTTCACGGATCTGCATGGCCGTAGTATCGCCGCCGACCTGGCCCGGGGTTTCTTCCCCGTCCATAATCGCGCCGTTGGCGAAGATCACCGCGATGGCATCGCCTTGCTCAGACGGTTTTTTCACGGTGTAGTCGTAAATACTGGTGTAGCTAAAGTCTTTGTTGGCTTTGCTCCAGCCGAACTGCTTCACCAGTGCTTTGTCTACAGCAGCACTGCTCGCCAGCTCGTCCACGAGTTTATTGTCCAGGGCATATTTTGCGGTGTCGCCACCCAGTTTTTGCAGGTTATCCAGCAGCGCCTGAGCGCCAGGGAAAGCCTGCTGAGCGGTGATCTGGCGGTTGGCCGCGATGGTGTTCAGGTAGTTTTGCCACAGCTCACCAATCCAGCGGCTGTCCGCGTCGCGCGCGGCAGGGGACATATCGTCGCGGATATACGGCTCAACCGCTGATTTGTAAGTGCCGACGCGGAAGACGTGGGTCGAGACCTTCAGCTTATCCAGCAGGGTTTTGTAATACAGCGCGTTGGTGGCAAACCCGTGCAGGTCAACCATGCCCTGCGGTGAGAGCCAGATTTTATTGGCAAAGCTTGCCAGGTAGTACTGACTCTGGTTATAGCTGTCGCCCATGGCATAAACCGGCTTGCCGCCGTCGCGGAACTCGCGCAGCGCTTTACCGATGTACTGCATTGACGGCTGGTCGGCCCCGGCGAAATCTTTCAGGTCAAGCACGATGCCGGTGATATTGCGGTCATCTTTCGCCTGACGAATGGCGTCGACGATGTCGAACAGGGAATTCTCCTGCAGACGGTCAGAGCTGGCGCCCACCAGCTGGCGGCCAATCACGCCCAGCTTATTGCTGACCGACGGTTTGTCTACCACCACGCCGGTGATATCCAGCAGCAGCGCCCCGCGCGCAGGTTCTGCAGGCGTGCTTTTTACCTGCATCCAGATGCCGACTCCGACCAGGATCAGCAGGATAAGGAACAAGTTGAGAATAAATTCCCGAATAAAATTAAGCAGACGCCAGGTCCACTTAAAAAAGCCGCTAATAAATCGCCCAATGGTGCGCATGTTTTCTCCATAACCTTCAACAGGGGTATTACCCGCACGCCGCAATGAAGCTGGCTAAAGCGGCGAAAGTAAAGGCTATCCTAAAGAGAGGGCGAGGAAATGTCAGCAGGAAATCGGGGCGGCGCTGTAACAAAAACTACGGCTGTGTTAATTTTGTGAATGAAAATCATTTAACGGACTGGGGCAACCTCCACGCTTTGCCAGTCATTTCCTGTCAGTAAGGGGCTTTTAAATGGATGCACTTGAACTTTTGATTAACCGCCGTAGCGCCTCCCGTCTGGCCGAGCCGGCTCCGGCGGGTGAAGTGCTGGAAAATATTCTGCGTGCCGGGATGCGCGCGCCGGACCACGGTACGCTCCAGCCGTGGCGCTTCATTGTTATTGAAGGGGAAGGGCGCGAGCGCTTTGCTCAGCTTTTAGAGAAAGCAGCCCTTGCGGCCGGCATGGATGAAAAAAGCGTTGAAAAGGCGCGTACATCGCCGTTCCGCGCCCCGCAAATCATTGCTGTGGTCGCGCATTGCGAGACTAACCATAAAGTGCCGGTGTGGGAGCAGGTGGTTTCCGCAGGCTGTGCGGTGATGGCGATGCAAATGGCGGCGGTGGCCCAGGGCTTTAACGGTATCTGGCGCAGCGGCGCGTGGACTGAAAATGATTTGGTGCGCGAAGGACTGGGTGGCCGCGAGCAGGACAAAGTGGTGGGCTTCCTCTACCTCGGCACGCCGCAGTTGAAAGCGTCGACGACCATCAGCACCCCGGATACTTCTGCGTTCGTTTCTCGCTTCTGATTGGACATTATCCTGCCGGGCGCTGACCCGGCAGGTTCCATTTCTTATTTCTTCTGCTGTTTCGCAAACTCGTCTTTCGCTTTCTGCAGTTGCTGCTGGAAGGCGGCGTTGGTATGCAGCGTGGCCACTACGGCAGATCCCACGACGCGAGCGGCATCAATATCGCTCTGCCAGTGGTAACCGCAAATCACCCGGCTTTGCCCCAGATCAAACCCGCGTTTCAGGATCTCGTTCTGGCGCTGCGGGTTGATTTCCGCCAGCACCAGCGCGGTAGCCCAGCCAATTGAGGTATGCCCGGACGGATAAGAGCCATTTTTCGACAGCTTATCCTGCTCTTTGGTGTTACAGGTTGGCACACCGTAGAAGGCAAACGGGCGGATGCGCATGTACTTTTCTTTTGCACCGCGCGTGGCGAGGTCACCGGCGTCCTCAATCATGTTGGTCAGCAGCTTGTGCAGTTCCGGCGCATCTTTTTCGGTAATTGGCGAGCCAAACGCGCCGGAGAAAGCGTTAGCCACGCCGCCACCGCTCAGGTTGGCATCTTCTTCGGCCAGCTTGCCGCGTTCGGTGGCGCGCAGCAGGCGGCCCTTCTCATACATCGCCTGATCGTTCAGAAACGCAATGCTGCCGATTTCAGGCGGCGGCGGCAGCAGCGCCAGGCTGTCAATGGCCTGGGCGTTGGTCAGGTAATAGAGATCGGGCTTGGTGGTGGCGTCATTTCCCGGAGGGGCAAGGGCAAAGGCCGCAGAGGAGAACAGGCCGGCAATACAGAAGGCTAATACGCGTTTTTTCATTGTTATTCCTTACATGCGTGGGTTGTCCAGATAGTTGCCTCGATGGTTGTAACATTACTGTCATATTTGAGTAAAAGAGCGCATCGGCAAAATGCGGCCTGGCTTCAAAAAACTTCCGCTTTGCCTGCTTAGTGAGCAACGGCACGCGAATTAGGACTGCCAGACTTACCACCAGGGCGTTTGAGCGCTACCATATTGGGTACAGAATTTGGCGAAGAAAGGAAAAGTCCATGAAGCAAACCGTTCGTTTGACCCAGTACAGCCACGGCGCAGGATGCGGCTGCAAAATTTCCCCGAAGGTGCTGGAAACCATCCTGCACAGCGAGCAGGCGAAGTTTGTCGATCCTAATCTGCTGGTGGGGAACGAAACCCGCGACGATGCGGCGGTTTACGACCTGGGCAACGGCACCGGTATCATCAGTACCACCGACTTCTTCATGCCGATCGTGGACGATCCCTTCGACTTTGGCCGTATCGCGGCGACCAACGCCATCAGCGACATCTACGCCATGGGCGGGAAACCGATTATGGCGATCGCTATTCTCGGCTGGCCGATTAATACGCTGGCGCCCGAAATTGCTCGTGAGGTTATCGAAGGCGGGCGTTTTGTCTGCCAGCAGGCGGGGATTTCTCTGGCCGGCGGCCACTCGATTGACGCGCCTGAACCGATTTTTGGCCTCGCGGTGACCGGCGTTGTGCCCACCGAGCGAGTGAAGAAAAACAGCTCTGCTGAAGCAGGCTGCAAGCTGTACCTGACCAAACCGCTGGGCATTGGCGTGTTGACCACCGCCGAGAAAAAATCCCTGCTGCTGCCAGAGCACAAAGGCCTGGCGGCAGAGACGATGTGCCAGCTGAACAAAGTCGGCGCGGAGTTTGCCGATATTGCGGGCGTGACCGCGATGACGGACGTGACTGGTTTTGGCCTGCTGGGCCACCTGAGCGAAATGTGCGAAGGCGCGGGCGTTCAAGCTGATGTCTGGTTTGAATGCGTGCCAAAATTACCGGGTGTGGAAAGCTACATCGAGCAGGGCTGCGTGCCTGGCGGCACCTCCCGCAACTTTGCCAGCTACGGCCAGCTTGTCGGCGAGATGCCGGAGGCCTGGCGCAATCTGCTGTGCGACCCGCAAACTTCCGGCGGCCTGCTGCTGGCGGTTCGTGCGGATGCCGAAGCCGAAGTCTTTGCGGCTGCCGAGCGGAACGGCATTAAGCTCAGCGCCATCGGTGAATTGAAAGAGGCCCGCGCTGGCCGCCCAATGATCGAGATCCGTTAATTCATGCGGCTGTTTATTGCGGAAAAACCAAGCCTTGCGCGAGCCATTGCCGACGTGCTGCCCAAGCCCCATCGTCGCGGCGATGGGTTTATTGAATGCGGCAATGGCCAGGTGGTGACCTGGTGCATTGGCCACCTGCTGGAGCAGGCGCAGCCGGACGCCTACGACGGGCGATATGCCCGCTGGAACCTCGCTGACTTGCCCATTGTGCCGGAAAAGTGGCAGCTCCAGCCTCGCCCCTCCGTGACTAAACAGCTCAACGCGATTAAAAAGCTGCTGGCTCAGGCAACCGAAGTAGTTCACGCGGGTGACCCCGATCGCGAAGGGCAGTTGCTGGTGGATGAAGTGCTGGACTATCTCCAGCTTGCCCCGGAAAAGCGCCAGCAGGTGCAGCGCTGCCTGATCAACGACCTTAACCCGCAGGCCGTGGAGCGGGCGATTTCCCGCCTGCGCGCCAACAGCGAATTTATTCCGCTTTGCGTTTCGGCGCTGGCCCGCGCCCGTGCTGACTGGCTGTACGGGATTAACATGACCCGCGCCTACACCATTCTCGGGCGCAATGCGGGCTACCAGGGCGTACTGTCTGTGGGCCGCGTCCAGACGCCGGTGCTGGGTCTGGTCGTGCGCCGTGATGAAGAGATTGAAAACTTTGTCGCCAAAGATTATTACGAAGTAAAAGCCCACATCGTGACGCCAGCGGACGAGCGTTTTGTGGCGGTGTGGCAGCCGAGCGAATCCTGCGAACCCCATCAGGACGAAGAAGGCCGCCTGCTGAACCGCAAGCTGGCGGAGCACGTCGTCGCGCGTATCAACGGCCACCCGGCGCTGGTCACCGCTTATAAAGATAAACGGGAATCGGAAACCGCGCCGCTGCCGTTTTCGCTCTCCAGCCTGCAAATCGAGGCGGCGAAACGCTTTGGGCTGAGCGCCCAGAACGTGCTGGATATTTGCCAGAAGCTGTACGAAACCCACAAACTGATCACCTATCCGCGTTCCGATTGCCGCTATCTGCCCGAAGAGCACTTCGCCGGGCGGCATGCGGTGATGAACGCCATCAGCGTGCATCAGCCGGATTTACTGCCGCAGCCCGCGGTGGATGCCGATCTGCGTAACCGCTGCTGGGACGATAAAAAAGTGGATGCCCACCACGCGATTATTCCCACGGCCCGCAGCTCTGCAATCTCATTAAGTGAAAATGAGGCTAAAGTTTATGGCCTGATAGCCCGTCAATACTTAATGCAGTTCTGTGCCGACGCCGTATTCCGTAAATGCACCATCGATCTGGATATCGCCGGAGGCAAATTTATCGCTAAAGCGCGTTTCCTTGCCGAAGCGGGCTGGCGGGCGCTGCTGGGCAATAAAGAGCGCGATGAAGAGAACGACGGCACGCCGCTGCCGGTGGTGGCGAAAGGGGACGAACTGCTGTGCGAGCATGGCGAAGTGGTTGAACGGCAAACTCAGCCGCCGCGCCACTTTACCGATGCGACATTATTGTCCGCGATGACCGGGATTGCGCGCTTTGTGCAGGACAAAGATCTGAAAAAGATCCTGCGCGCCACGGACGGATTAGGCACCGAGGCGACGCGAGCCGGGATCATCGAACTGTTATTCAAACGCGCTTTTCTGGTCAAGAAAGGGCGCTATATTCATTCTACGGAGGCCGGGCGGGCGCTGATCCACTCGCTGCCGGAGCTGGCCGCCAGGCCAGACATGACCGCGCACTGGGAATCAACGCTGACGCAAATCAGCGAAAAGCAGTGCCGCTATCAGGACTTTATGCAGCCGCTGGTGCAAACGCTTTATGAGCTGATTCATCAGGCGCGAACCACGCCGGTGCGGCACGCATTTAAGGGTATCAAAGCCCAGGATGACGGAAAAAAAGCAAAACGTTGGGTCAAAAAAGAGGGAAGTGATGATGCCAGTAAAAAGCCTGCTCGCCGCCGTCGTGGGGCTAATGATGAGTCTGCCAGCGATGGCGGTGCAGTCCCGTCAGCCTGACGTTGACGTGGTGATCCCGCCGGAAGTGTTCACCAACAGCAATCAGCCGCAGACGCCGCCCTGCAACCAGTGCTGTATTTATGAAAATAAAAACTATTCTGAAGGGGCGGTGGTGAAGACGGAAGGCATTTTGCTGCAATGCCAGCGTGATGACAAAGTCTTAGGGACTAATCCGCTGGTCTGGCGCCGCGTGAAGCCATAAACGCCTTCAACAGTGGGACATCCGCCGGGGCGAGGGCATAGCCAAGCGCCTCCGGCGGTTCACACCAGACCAGCTCGCTGTGGCAATGGGCGATGGGTTTGCCGCTAAAGGCCTCAACATGCCAGGCGTGCAGATGAATCATTCTCCCGCTCACTTCGCGCTGATGGCTGGCCACGTAGCCGCTAATTTGTGCCGTAATTCCCAGCTCTTCCAGTAGTTCCCGCGCGAGCGCTTCAGGCTGCGTTTCTCCCCTTTCTACTTTCCCACCTGGAAATTCCCACAGGCCGGGCTGATCGCCATTTTCAGGGCGACGGGCGAGCAGAATTTTGCCTTCGTGCTCGATAATAGCCGCGACAACATCAAGGTTTTTTAGCATGGGTGTCAATTTTCCGTGGGGCTGGCGTGGCATAATACTCGTCCTGAGATGCCAGCAAAAGAGTAACTGAATGATGGAAACGAAAAGCGAGCCCTGGATTGCCCCCCTTAAAACGCTGCCCAAAAGCCTGCGCCCGATTGTGGCGATGCAGGAGAAAAATTTTGGTGCGGTGCTGAACCCGACCCGCTGGTGGGGGCGACTGCCGTATTTATTCTGGCTGGTGGCGCTGTTTGTCGGCTTTCTGGAAAGACGCCGGGCAAAAATCGACCCGGTGATTCGTTCGCTGGTGATGACCCGGGTATCGCAGCTGTGCAGCTGTGAATTTTGTATCGACGCTAACAGCCTGCGTCTTGCAGAGCGTAGTCAGTCGATGGATAAGGTGCTGGCGGTGGCCAACTGGCAAAATGAGTCGATATTTAGTGAGAAAGAGCGGGTCGCATTGGCCTACGCCGAAGCGATGACCGCCACGCCGCCACAGGTGACCGACGAGTTAAAAAACAGGCTCAAGCAGCATTTCAACGACCAGGCGGGGACCGAACTCACCGCGCTGATTGCCTTCCAGAACCTTTCGGCTCGCTTTAACGCCGCACTGGATATTCCCTCCCAGGGGTTATGCCCGACGAAGGGAAAACGCTAGATGTTCGACAGCTACCTTCACCCGCGTATCAAACCCGTGCTTAATCGCCTGGCGGCCGTGCTTGATAAGCCCGCTATCACGCCGGACAGGTTGACGCTGGCAGGATTCGCGATTGGCGGGCTCACTTTGCCTTTTCTGGCACTGCAATGGTATGTCCCGGCGCTGGTTGCCATTATCTTTAACCGGCTGTTTGATGGCCTGGACGGCGCGCTGGCGAGACGCAGAGGGCTAACCGATGCCGGTGGCTTCCTCGATATTACGCTGGATTTTCTTTTTTATGCCCTTGTGCCGTTTGGCTTTATTCTCGCGGACCCGGCGCAAAATGCTCTCGCAGGCGCGTGGCTGCTGTTCTCGTTCATCGGTACCGGCAGCAGCTTCCTGGCGTTTGCTGTCCTGGCGCAGAAGCACGATATCGCGAATCCAGGCTACGCCCATAAATCGTTTTATTATCTGGGGGGACTGACGGAAGGTACCGAAACTCTCCTGCTGTTTGTGCTTGGCTGCCTGTTCCCGGACGGTTTTGCCTGGCAGGCGTGGATCTTCGGCGGGCTTTGCTGGCTTACCACGCTCAACCGCATCTGGGGCGGGTATAAGACGTTAAAACGACTGGATGACTCCGCAGATTAACCCCCTCACCCTAGCCCCGTGGGGGAGAGGATTAGGGTGAGGGGGGGAAGTCCTCAAGTCGGCATCAGTTCGGTTTACGCTCGCCGCTCACGACAGGATTTTTAGGGTCAGCGCTCCATTCGTACCAGCCGCCGTCATACAAGCCAACGTTCTTCCAGCCCATTGCCCGCGCGTACATCAGCGTTTCGGAAGCGCGCCATCCGGTTCCGCAGTAAAAAGCAACCTGCTGATCCGGCGAGATATTCCAGTTTTTCCACATCGCGGCGATGTCGTCCCCTGCCCGCATGGTACCGTCCGGATTATGGAAGTCTTCCATATGCGTGGAGTCAGAGCCCGCGTGGCCCCAGCGGGCGCCCGCAATCTCGCCTTTGGGCTTGATGTAGCTGTACCCGCTGGTGGTGCCGATAAATTCCGGCCAGGAACGAATGCTGACCAGAGAAGCATCTTTGCGGTGCAGCAGCGCGCGCGCCTGTTCCATGTCCAGCATCAGCTGAGGCTGGCCGGGAATCGGGGCACCGAAGTCGGGGGCTGGTGTTGGCTGGCTGGGCAGGCCACGTTCAACGGGCAGATCCGCTGCGCTCCACGTCGTCCAGCCTCCGTCCAGGAGACGGACGTCTTTCACGCCGGCGTACAGCATGATCGCCGCCACGCGCGCCGCCGCGTAGACATCACGCCCATACAAAATGACGGTCGTATCGTGCCGGATGCCGTGCTTCGCCAGCATGGTTTTCAGCTTGTCGTCGGACACTTTGTTCCACAGCGGCTCGCTCTCCACCTCTTCGGTGTTGATGTAGCCCGCGCCGGGAATATGGCTGAGCAGATATTTTTTCGGCGCGCCCCAGCCCGCTTCAATCACTTTCCACTCCCCGGCAGGCGCTGCGGTGACCGGTTTTTTATTCTGTAAATCATGGATCCATTGCGGGTACACCAGCTGCTCAAAATGCGCCAGCTTTTGCAGGCGGGAAGGATCCTGCAGGGCGTCGGTCAGCATTGCAATCTGCGTAAACCCCAGCTTTTCTAAGCGAGTTTTCACGGCCTGAGCGTCGCTACCATACAGCGCCATCAATCCGGTTTTGCTCAACTGATGCTGCTTAGCCCACGTTGAAAGCTGCTCATCGCTCATTAGCGCAAGCCAGGAGGCCGAAAGATTCAAGGCTGTGGGTTCATGGCCGCCGTTGCCGTTTAAGGTTTGCGGCCAGCCGTTGTAAAACGCGCTCGGCCGAGTATCAATCACGGCACCGTTTACGGCTTTTACGCTGGAGAGGTTCATTTCAGTGGGTACCGAGGTGGCAAAAGTGACCTGGGGCAGCCCGGCAAGCAGCAGGGCGGTGGTTAGCTGAGAAACACGTTTCATCTAATAACCTGAAGGATAGCAAAAGAGCCGAAAGTTTAGTCCTCGCTGGCGCTGGCTTCTTTGCGATACCTCATGTTCGATGGGCTAAAGCCGGATAATCTGGCCGTGGGTCGGCGCATCCTGCTCATCGTGAGTAACCAGCACGACCGGCAGTTTGAGCAGTTGGGCTTTTTGCCAGACAAATTCCCGAAAGCCCTGGCGCAGCGGCAGGTCGAGCCGGGAAAAGGGCTCATCCAGCAGCAAAGCTTCGGGTTCGGCCAGCAGGGCGCGCAGGACGCTGACGCGCGCTCGTTCCCCGCCGGAGAGCGTGGCCGGATCTCTGCGGGCATAGTTTGCCAGCCCGGCGCTTTCCAGGACCTCCGAAACAACACGCTGCCGCAGCGAGCGCCCAGCGACGGAGGCGGGAATCGCCATCAACAGATTTTGCCCAACGTTAAGGTGAGGGAATAGCAGCGCATCCTGGAACAAAATGCCGATGCGGCGCTGTTCAACGGGCAAATAAGTCAGGCTGCGCTGGTTAAGCCGCAGCGTGCCCTGGGCGCTAAACTCCGGGGCTAAATCGCCGATCATCCAGTTCAGAAACGTCGATTTACCCACGCCAGACGGGCCCATCAGCGTAACAATCTCACCCGGCGCAACGTCAAAGCTGATACTCGCCAGCAGTGGTTCGCCATTGCGAGAGAGGGAGCAATTTCGCACGCTGAGCATTAGCGCAATCCTTTTCTGTGGGTGCCAGCCAGGCGGCTGGCTGAGATTGTGGCGATAAATACGGCCAGCGGCAGCAGCATTTGCAGCAGGGCCTGGATTGCAAACTGCTGTGGATCGCCGCCGCTGCTGAGCGCCACGGCTTCCGTTGTGACGGTGGCAAACCGGCCTGCCCCGGCATAAAGCGTAGGCAAATATTGCGCGATGCTGACCGAAAAACCGACGGCCAGCGCCGCCAGTAAAGGCCGGACAAGCAATGGGATCTGGATAAGGCAGAGAATTTTCCCCGGCGACCAGCCGAAAGTTTGCGCTGTCAGCACCAGACGAGCGTCAATCCGCTGCCAGGCTGGGGCCAGAATCAACAGCGTATAAGGCACGACCCACAGCAAATGGCTCCAGATAAGCGCGGCCCAGCTTCCTTCCATGTTCAGCCTGAGCAGGAGTTGATACTGCCCGGCGGCCAGCGGCAGCGCAGGCAGCAGCAGCGGCAGATACAGCCAGCGATCGTACCGGCGCGGGCAGCCCTTTAGCCACAATATTGTCACGACTGGCGCGATCAAAGCGCTGATAAGCCCGGCCACAAAACTTGTCCAGACCGGCACCAGTTCAGCCTGCTGCCAACCGCTAAGCGTTAAACTTTCAGGCCAGCGCGCCGGATAGAACCAGCCTTCAGCGAAGGACCAGATGACAAGCATGGCGAGAGCCATAAAGCCGAACAGAGAAAGTGAAGCGCTGGCCACAGTGCCTGCTGAGGTAAGATTCAGGGCACATCGCTTGCCTGAAAAACGCCCGATTCGCAGTTTAAATGCTTCCCACGCTAACCGCCCGAAAACCATAAAACCGCCGAGCAAAAGCAGCAGCACGCAGGAGGCCGCCAGGCCCATGTCCTGCCGAGAAATATCGCTGTCCGTTAACCATTGCCAGGCCAGCACGGCAAAAGTGGGCGGGTTAGCGGGGCCAAGAATAAGCGCGGCATCCACGACCGAAAGGCTGTATGCCGTCACCGCCACTAAAGCCCAGCCCAGGCGCGGCAAGAGCTGTGGCACAAGCACGTAGAGACGGGATTGTAGCTCGCCGTAGCCGAGCGTTCTGGCAAACGTTATCTGCTGGCTCAGCTGTTCGCTTTGTAGCTGTGCGGCTGAGAACCATAGCAAGAACCAGGCTTCTTTTAGCGCCAGCATGAGGCCGAGGGTAAAGCCGTAGTTATCCGGCGGCAGAGAAAGGTTGAAAAGGCGCGCCAGCCAGCCGCTGGCCGAAAACAGGAAGAAAAAGCCGCTGGCAAGGGCGACGTGTGGCAGCGCCAGCAGCAGCGGCAGGCGCTGAAGATAGCGCTGCCAGCGCTCGCCGGGATACAGGGTGCAGAGAAGGATTAACGTCAACAGCAGCGCACCGCCCACGCTGAGAGTGGTTGAAACCAGCGTGGTCATTAAGGCTTCCGGCCACTGTGAGTCCTGCCAGACGGCAAGCCAGGTTTCACTTTGTAACAATGGCGGCACTATCAGCGCAAACCCCGGCAGCACCGGCACAAACACCAGGCCCGCCGCCAGTGCTCCGGCAAGCGTAAAGCCGCGGCTCATCGCGACCCGTAACGCTGAAGCCAGGCCTGCTCCAGCGCGTTAACCCAGGCGGCGTGAGGTTCTGCCAGGAAAGGAACCGGATGCTGGCTTTTGGGCACCAGATCCTCAAGCTGTGCTTTGTGCGGTGGCGGCAGTGCGTTGCTGCTCAGCACGCTCGCATCGCCCCAGACAGCCGGATCGGCTTTGCGGATTTGTGCTTCCGGGGACATCAGGAAATTGGCCACGATCTGCGCTCCGGCTTTGGCGCTGCTGTTCGCCGGAATAGCGACGAAATGCACGTTGCCCAGCATACCGGCGCTAAAGCCAAAGGATTCTGCCGACGGCTGGAGCTGGCGGCGAGAGATCAGATTGTCGACGTGCGCCGGGTTGAAGGTCACTGACAGCAGCAGCTCGCCGTCGGCCAGCATACGATCCATGCGCGCCGGCGTCGGCGGGAACGTTTTTCCTTTTTGCCAGAGGAACGGATGAAGCTGGTCAAGGTAACGCCAGAGCGGGGCGGTGACTTGCTCGAAGGTGCCGGGATCCGGGGCCGTTTTCAGCGCGGCCGGTTTTTCGGTCAAGACAATCAAAAGCTGTTCAAGGAACGCCGTGCCGGTAAAATCCGGCGGGCGAGGGTAGCTGAGCTTGCCGGGATGGGCTTTGGCGAAGGCCAACAGTTGTTCTGCATTTTGTGGGAAGGTCGGCGTGCGTTTCTTATCGCCGATGAACATCAGCTGGGCGCTTCCCCAGGGCGCTTCTGCCCCGTCAACCGGTACCGAGAAATCTTCCCGCACAGGTTTTTTCACGTCAACATATCGCCAGTTTGGCAGATTTTCGGCCCAGTTTTCGCTGAGCAATCCTGCCTGCTTGAGCACGCTAAAATTTTCACCGTTGACCCAAAGCAGATCTACCGATCCGTTGGTTTTTCTGCCCGCAGTCGCTTCGCTTTGAATGCGCCTCACCGCATCGGCCGCGTCCGCCAGCTTCACAACTTTAAGCGTCACGCCGTAATGCGTTTTTACCTCACGGCTGACCCAGTCCAGATAGCCGTTAACGGCAGGATCGCCGCCCCAGGCGTTGAAATAAACCGTCTGGCCGTTGGCCTGCTGGCGAATATTCTGCCAGGACTGAGGTTGGGCGACGGCGCTAAAGCCGATCATCGTCAGGGCAACCATCAGCGCCCGTATGCCAGATATTAAGCGTTGCAAGAGAAAGTCCTCAGCGTGTTATGGGGCTGTTCGTCTGGCCAGCCAGCGCGCGGCCAGCGGCAATAGCCCTAGCAGGGCAAACACCAGCATCATACCGGGGGAGAGAATATCGCCCAGGCTTTGTAGCTGGCTCAGCTGCCTGCCGGTGTTAATGTAGACCACGATGGCAGGCAGCATGCCGAGCAGGCTGATCGCGGCATAGCGAACGACGCCCATTGGCGTCAGGCCCATTAATAAATTCACCAGCACAAAAGGGAAGACCGGCGCGAGCCGCAGGGCAAAGAGATAATGGCCGCCGTCGCGCCGTATGCCCTGGTTCACTTTTTCCATCATGCGCGAGAAACGGCGCTGCACCCAGTCCCGCAGCAGGTAACGGCTGATTAACATGGCGACGGTCGCACCTGCAGTGGCCGCCAGGGCAACCAGCACGGTGCCCTGCACCACACCAAAGATAGCGCCGCCCAGCAGCGTGAGCAGGGTGGCACCGGGAATGGAAAAGGTGGCGGTGAGAAAGTAGCAGCCCAAAAAAATCACAATCGCCAATATTGGGTGCTGCGCATGCCAGTGCGCAAACGCTATCTGAGAGTGCTGAAGTGCCGACAGGCTTATTGTGCCCGGAGGAAGCAGATACCAAAACAACCCCGCCATGATGACCAGCAGCGCAAAGAGACTCTTACGCACATCTACCTCTTCTCTTTTGTTTATCCATCGTCATACCGTACCGCTGCAGTAAAGGCGGGGAGTATAGCGGAGGGAGCGTGACAGCGAGCTTGAGCCAGGTCATGAAGCGGATACAGACTTATACATTTTGGCCTGGCGGAGAACATATGGCAGATACATAGCGGTAGTTAAATGGCGGCTCTTCTTACCCACGATTGAGGAATCACGATGTCCAGCAAACTCGAGAAAGTGCTTTATACCGCCCATACCACTACCGTTGGCGCTCGCAGCGGGCACGGGCGTTCGGACGACGGCAGCCTGGACGTGCAGCTCAGCACGCCGGGATCCGGCAAGCCGGGGACGAATCCAGAACAGCTTTTTGCCGTCGGTTATTCCGCCTGCTTTATGGGGGCGATTGGGCTGGCGGGGAAAAAATTGGCTATCCGCATTCCGGAGGAAACCGCCGTGGACGCCAGTGTTTCGCTGGGAAAAGTCGATAACGACAGCCAGTTTGCGCTGGCGGTGACGCTTCACGTCAGGCTGCCTGGGCTGAGCGAGGCCCAGCGGGAAACTTTGCTCGCGACCGCCCACGCCACTTGCCCGTACTCGCGTGCGATTAGCGGCAATGTTGACGTGACGCTGCTTTCACAAGGGTAACGACAAAACGCCTTCGATAGCCGGGGGCGTTTAACTTTTTAAGCGGGTTCTTTTTATCAGCCAGTGAGACAGGAGCGGCAGCAGGCCAATCAGCGCCAATAACAGCAGCATGGTGGGGGAAATAATGTCCCGCAGGCTTTCTACCTGGCTAAGCTGGCGGCCGGTGCTGATGTACAGCACGATAGACGGCAGCAGGCCAAGCAGCGTCACTATCGCGAAGCGAACGGCGGAAATCGGCGTCAGGCCCATCAGCAGGTTGATGATGGAAAAGGGCAGAACCGGCACCAGGCGAAGGGCAAACAGGCAGTGTGTAATATTGTGCTTAATGCCCTCGTTGATCTTTGCCATGGTGGTGGCAAAGCGCCGCTGTACCCAGTCATGCAAGAAATAACGGCTCAGCAACATCGCCACGGTTGCGCCGCTGGCTGCCGCCGTAGCAACCAGTACGGTGCCTTCGACCAGCCCAAACAGCGCGCCGCCCATCAGGGTCATAATGCGCGTGCCGGGGATGGAAAGGGCGGAAATCAGGAAATAACCAAGGAAGAAGGCGCTCATCACCAGCGCCGGGCGTTCGGCGTGCCAGAGACTAAGCTGAGCGTGATATTTCTGCAGCGTCGCCAGGCTAAGGGTGCCCGGCGGCAGCAGGATTAACAGCGAGATGACCAGCGTGGCCAGCAGCAAAAACAGGATTTTACGCATTCTGTTCGCGCCTCGTCAGGGGGAAAAACGGCATCTCGCTATCCTTGTCTGAAGATGTGTCTACCTTCAGTATTTCCCTTACCGCTTAAACTGCGCCCAAACAGGGGCGTGGTCGGACGGTTTTTCCATGCCGCGAATGTCGTAGTCGATCCCGGTTGCCACGCAGTGCGGCGCCAGCCCCTGGCTTGCCAATAGCAGATCTATACGCAGGCCACGGTTATCGTCGAAGCCTTTTGAACGGTAGTCAAACCAAGAGAATTTGTCCTGTGCTTCCGGGTTAGCGTGGCGGTAAGTATCCACCAGGCCCCAGCCGAGCAGGCGAGCCATCCACTCACGCTCTTCCGGCAGGAACGAGCATTTCCCGGTGCGCAACCAGCGCTTGCGGCTATCTTCACCGATCCCGATGTCGAGATCCGTCGGGCTGATATTCATATCCCCCATGATCAGCACCGGATTTTCCGGGCGCAGTTCACCCTGCAGGAAGTCCTGCAGATCCTGGTAAAACTTAGTCTTGGCCGGGAATTTGGTTTCATGATCGCGGCTTTCGCCCTGCGGGAAGTAGCCGTTGATCACCGTCAGGTTGCCAAATTCAGACGGGATTTCCGCCATGATAATGCGCCGCTGGGCGTCTTCGTCGTCGGTCGGGAAGCCTTTTCGCACCGAAATCGGCTTCTCTTTGGTCAGCAGCGCCACGCCGTAATGACCTTTCTGGCCATGATAAAACACGTGATAGCCGAGTTTCTCAACGTCTTCCAGCGGGAACATATCGTCGTGCACTTTGGTTTCCTGCAGACCAATAACGTCCGGCTGATGCTGTTCCACGATGGCTTCAAGCTGATGAGGACGGGCGCGCAGGCCGTTGATATTAAAAGAGACAAATTTCATAGTCGCTGCCAGGTTGTCAGGTTAATTGTTGCAGGATGGTAGCAGAAAACGGCGCAGGTTGCTGCGCTGAAGCTAATCGTTGCCATAGGCGCGTCTGGCGGACAAAAATAAAGCAACATTTGCACCAAAATTGATCTCGATGCGCAAAAATGGGGCGAAAACGGCAGGCAAATCCCGAAGGCGATCACAATTCCAGCATTATATTTTACCACTGCATAATATTTCTTGTTTTCGTGTCGAAAATCAGGCGGCACGTTAAAACTATGCACTTTTTATTCATTTTATATGAATAGTGAGTGTTTTTAAGTTATTGATTTTTCGTTTACCCCTCCGGTTTATGCATTTTTATCGCTGGCTGGCACGATGCCTGCAATCTACATTTACAGCGCAAACACTCAATTATTTAACATTTAATAAACTTTTTGTTTACCGTGAGGGGTCACTATGTCGCAGTCAATTACACGCCAACATTTCGACGAATGGATGATGCCGGTTTATGCCCCTGCGCCTTTTATTCCGGTTCGTGGCGAGGGTTCCACCCTGTGGGATCAGCAGGGAAAAGACTACATCGACTTTGCCGGTGGCATCGCGGTTAACGCCCTGGGACATGCTCACCCTGAAATGCGCAAAGCGCTGGAGGAGCAGGCGGCAAAATTCTGGCACACCGGCAATGGCTACACCAATGAGCCGGTATTGAAGCTGGCGAAGCAGCTCATCGACGCTACCTTTGCGGAGAAAGTGTTCTTCTGTAACTCAGGGGCCGAGGCCAACGAGGCGGCGCTGAAGCTGGCGCGTAAGTATGCCCATGATAATTTTGGCGCACAGAAAAGCGGCATCGTAGCGTTCAAGAACGCGTTCCATGGCCGCACGCTGTTTACCGTCACGGCCGGTGGTCAGCCCGCTTATTCTCAGGACTTTGCGCCGCTGCCGCCGCAGATTAACCACGCGGTATTTAACGATTTACAGTCTGCCCGTGAGCTGATTAACGACGAAACCTGTGCGGTGATCGTCGAGCCTATGCAGGGTGAAGGCGGGGTCGTTCCAGCGACGCCAGAGTTCCTTCAGGGGCTGCGCGAACTTTGCGACAAACACAACGCCGTACTGATTTTTGACGAAGTACAAACCGGCGTGGGCCGCACCGGCTCGCTGTATGCCTATATGCATTATGGCGTGACGCCGGACGTACTCTCGACGGCCAAAGCGCTGGGCGGCGGCTTCCCGATCGGCGCGCTGCTGACCACCGATCGCTTTGCCAAAGTGATGGTGGTGGGCACCCATGGCACCACCTACGGCGGCAACCCGCTGGCCTCTGCTGTGGCCGGACGCGTGCTGGAAATCATTAATACGCCGGAGGTGCTCAACGGCGTGAAACAGCGCCATGACTGGTTTGTTGAGCGCCTGAACCACATTAACCAGAAGCACCAGCTGTTCAGCGAAGTACGCGGCTTAGGGCTGCTGATCGGCTGTGCCCTGCGCCCTGAACATGCCGGTAAAGCGAAACTTATTCTGCAGGCTGCCGCGCAGGAAGGCCTGATGATGCTGATCGCCGGGGCTAACGTGCTGCGTTTTGCCCCTGCGCTCATCGTCAGCGAAGCAGAAGTTCAGCTGGGCCTGGATCGCTTCGAGCGTGCCTGCGAACGCTTCCTCGCGGGAGTTTCATCATGATGGTAATCCGCCCGATTGAACGAGGCGATCTGCCGGGGTTGCTTAAGCTTGCCGGGAAAACCGGCGGCGGGCTGACCTCGCTCCCCGCCGACGAAAAAACGCTGGCCGACCGAATCGAACGCTCGCTGCAGACCTGGCAGGGCGGGCTGCCGAAGGGCGATCAGGGCTATGTTTTTGTGCTGGAAGATACCAGCAGCGGCCAGATGGTGGGGATTTGCGCCATTGAGGTGGCCGTGGGCCTTAACGACCCCTGGTACAACTACCGGGTCGGGACGCTGGTTCATGCCTCCAAAGAGTTGAATATCTATAACGCACTGCCGACGCTTTTTCTCACCCACGACCACACCGGAGCGAGCGAGCTTTGCACGCTGTTCCTCGACCCGGCCTGGCGTAAAGAGGGCAACGGGTATCTGTTATCCAAGTCTCGTTTTCTGTTTATGGCCGCCTTCCGCGAACGCTTCAACGACAAAGTGGTTGCCGAGATGCGCGGGGTAATCGATGAACACGGGCATTCACCGTTCTGGGAAAGCCTTGGGAATCGCTTCTTCTCTATGGAGTTCGCTCGCGCCGACTACTTGTGTGGCACCGGGCAGAAAGCTTTTATTGCCGAGCTGATGCCAAAACACCCGATTTATACCGACTTCCTTTCCAAAGAGGCTCAGGCGGTTATCGGCCAGGTGCATCCGCAAACGGCACCAGCGCGCACCGTGCTTGAAGCCGAAGGATTCCGCTATCGTAACTATGTCGACATCTTCGACGGTGGTCCTACGCTGGAGTGCGATATCGACCGCGTGCGGGCGATCCGCAAGAGCCGCCTGCAAACCGTCGCTGTCGGCCAGCCTGCTACCGACGAACTGCCCGTTTGTCTGGTCGCCAACGAAAATTACCACCAGTTCCGCGTGATGCTGATCAAAGCCGATCCCAATGGCGAGAAACTGGTTATTGATGCCGCCACCGCCGATGCGCTGAAGTGCGCCAGCGGCGACATCGTGCGCGTGGTGCGCCTGTGCCCTGAGGAGAAAAAAGTATGACTAACTGGATCAACGGACAATGGGTGCCGGGCCGCGGCGAAGCGCTGTTAAAACATAACCCTGTCAGCGGCTCGCAGCTGTGGGAAGGGCTGGTGGCGGATAAAACGCAGGTAGAAGAAGCCTGCCGTGCGGCTCGTGCGTCGTTTCCCGCCTGGGCGAAACGCCCGTTTGCAGAACGCCAGGAGATTGTGGAGCGTTTTGCCGGCCTGCTTGAGACGAATAAAACTGCACTCGCTGAAACAATTGCGCAGGAAACCGGCAAACCTCGCTGGGAAGCGGCCACCGAAGTGACCGCGATGGTTAATAAAATTGCCATTTCCATCAAGTCTTACCACACCAGAACGGGCGAAACGCACACCGCGATGCCGGACGGGGCGGCGACTTTACGCCATCACCCTCACGGCGTGCTGGCAGTCTTTGGCCCTTACAATTTCCCTGGACATTTGCCCAACGGCCATATCGTGCCGGGACTGCTGGCCGGCAACACCCTGGTGTTTAAGCCGAGCGAGCTAACGCCGCGTATCGGTGAACAGGTGATGAAGTTGTGGGAGGAGGCCGGTATTCCGGCTGGCGTGCTGAACCTGGTGCAGGGGGGACGCGAAACCGGCGAGGCGCTGTCTAATCAGTCGGAACTTGATGGGCTCCTGTTTACCGGCAGCGCGGGCACCGGCTACCACCTTCACCGGCAGTTTGCCGGGCAACCGGAGAAGATCCTTGCCCTGGAAATGGGCGGGAACAACCCGCTGATCGTCGAAGATCCGCGGGATATCGACGGCGCCGTTCACGTGGCTATCCAGTCGGCGTTTATCACCGCCGGGCAGCGCTGCACCTGCGCCCGCCGTCTGCTGGTGAAACAGGGTGAGCAGGGGGATACATTTATTCGTCGCCTGGTTGAAGTCTCTGCCCGTTTGCAGCCGGGGGAATGGGACGCTATGCCACAACCGTTTATTGGCGGATTGATTTCGGTGCAGGCGGCTGAAAGGGTGCTGACCGCGTTTCAGGCTCACGTAGCCCGCGGCGGTAAACCGCTGCTTGAACCAAAAATGATTCGTCCAGGCACCTCTTTACTGACGCCGGGCATCGTTGAGCTTAGCGGCGTGGCCGACGTGCCGGATGAAGAAGTGTTTGGCCCGCTGCTGGCGATTTACCGCTATGACAGCTTTGACGACGCGATTCGGATGGCGAACGACACACGCTACGGCCTGGCGAGCGGGCTGATTTCACCGTCCCGCGAACAGTTTGACCAGCTTTTACTGGAAGCCAGAGCCGGGATCGTGAACTGGAATAAACCGCTGACCGGGGCCGCCAGCACTGCGCCATTCGGCGGCGTGGGCGCTTCAGGTAACCACCGCGCCAGCGCCTGGTATGCTGCGGATTACTGCGCCTGGCCGATGGCCTCGTTGGAAAGTACAAGCTTCGCGTTGCCACCAACCCTGAGTCCAGGGCTAGATTTTAGCCGCGAGGAGCAGCCATGAAGAAAGCACGTGAGGCCAACTTCGACGGACTGGTGGGGCTGACCCACCATTACGCCGGGCTGTCGTTCGGCAATGAAGCCTCGACGAAGCACCAGTTTCGCGTGTCTAACCCGAAGCTGGCGGCGAAGCAGGGGCTACTGAAAATGAAAGCGCTGGCGGACGCGGGTTATCCGCAGGGCGTGATTGCCCCACAGGAGCGTCCGAATATTGGCGTGCTGCGTCAGATAGGCTTTAGCGGCAGCGACGAGCAGGTTGTTGAGCGTGCAGCTCGGCAAGCTCCGCAGCTGCTGTCCGCCGCCAGTTCGGCCTCTTCGATGTGGGTGGCCAACGCGGCGACGGTATCACCGTCAGCCGATACGCTGGACGGTAAAGTGCATCTCACCGTCGCCAACCTGAACAATAAGTTCCACCGTGCCAGCGAAGCACCGACGACGGAAAGCGTGCTGCGGGCGATGTTCCGGGATACCGGGTGTTTTGCCGTGCACGGCGCGCTGCCGCAGGTGGCGATGTTTGGTGACGAAGGTGCCGCCAACCATAACCGTTTAGGCGGCGAGTATGGCGAGCCGGGCGTGCAGCTGTTTGTTTATGGTCGCGAAGACTCGAAAAGCGGGCAGGCACCGGCGCGGTATCCCGCTCGTCAGACGCTGGAGGCCAGCCAGGCCGTGGCACGTTTGAATCAGGTACGTTCTGAGCAGGTTATCTTCGCTCAGCAAAACCCGGCGGTGATCGACCAGGGCGTTTTTCACAACGACGTTATTGCAGTTTCTAACCGCGAGGTGCTGTTCTGCCACCAGCATGCGTTTGTGGATCAGCCGGGGCTTTATCAGCGCCTGCGCGAAAAAGTCCCGGGCTTTACGGCCCTGGAAGTCCCGGACGATTTGGTTTCGGTGGCGGATGCGGTTTCGACCTATCTGTTTAACAGCCAGCTGTTGAGTCGCGCCGACGGCGGCATGACGCTCGTGCTGCCGGAAGAGTCTCGCCAGCATCCAGGCGTCTGGCGCTACCTTAACCAACTGCTGGAGGCGGATAACCCTGTCCGTGAGCTGCAGGTGTTTGATCTGCGCGAAAGCATGGCTAACGGCGGTGGCCCGGCCTGTTTACGCCTGAGAGTGGTACTGACGGACGAGGAGCTTAAAGCCGTTAATCCGGCGGTGATGATGAACGACACGCTGTTTATGACGCTCAATGGCTGGGTTGATCGCTGGTATCGCGACCGTTTAACCCAGGCTGATTTAGCCGATCCGCAGCTGTTGCGCGAGGGGCGTGAAGCGCTGGATGAACTGACGCACATTCTGGATTTAGGTTCCGTGTATACGTTCCAGCAATAGGGGAGAAATAATGATTGATTTTCTGGCGCAGACGCTGGCCGGCAAGGCGCCTGAACAAACCTCCGGGGAGAATGCTTATCTCAGCTGGCGTTGGTGGGATGAAGGTATTCTGACGTTGACGCCGCGTGAGGCGGCAGGGAAAGCGCTGGTCATATCGGCCGGGATTCACGGCAACGAAACCGCCCCGGTGGAGATCCTTGGCCAGTTGACCAACGGCTTGATCGCGGGGCAGCTTCCGCTGCAGTGGCGCACGATGATTATTCTGGGTAACCCAGCGGCGCTGCGCGCGGATAAGCGTTATACCCATAGCGACATGAACCGTATGTTTGGCGGGCGCTGGCAGCAGTTTCCTGAAAGCGTAGAAACCCAACGTGCGGCCAGGCTTGAACATGCCCTCGAGCAATTCTGGTCGCGAAGTGAGGAGCAAACCCGCTGGCATCTGGATATGCATACCGCTATTCGTGGCTCTTATCACCCCCGGTTTGGCGTGCTTCCTGCGAGGCCGCTGCCTTATAGCGAGAACTTTTTAACCTGGCTGGGCTGCGCCGGGCTGCAGGCGCTGGTGTTTCATCAAAAGCCCGGTGGCACCTTTAGTCATTTCAGCAGCGAGCATTTTGGGGCGCTGAGCTGCACGCTCGAGCTGGGAAAAGCCAGGCCGTTTGAGCAGAACGATCTTGGTCAGTTCGCGATAACTAAAGAAGCAATCTCAGCGTTGTTAAGCGGGGCAGAGCCGCCGGTCATGGAGATAGAACCGCAGCGTTACCGTGTCGCTCAGCAAATCACCCGACAGTCGGAGAAATTTGTGCTGCACATGTCCGGCCAAACGCAGAACTTTACCGAGTTTTCGAAGGGCACCCTGCTGGCTGAAGATGGTGAGAAGCGTTATGTCGTTGCCGGCGAAAAAGAGTACGTTTTATTCCCCAACCCGGATGTGGCGCTGGGGCTGAGAGCGGGGCTGATGCTGGAGGAAATTTAAACTTTAAGCAGCTCTGAATAATTGAGCTGCTTAATCATTTCGTATTGTTAATTTATTTGCGGATAATTCCTGGGTACAGGGTTTATTCGTTAGGTTGATTGCTGTACACTTTCCATATTGTCTTTATAATCAGTTATTTGTTATATTTAGTTGCACTATTCCTCGCCTTAACCCTTATTTTCTTCATAATTGATGCATTCTTGTTTTATACCCTTTCAATGATTTACGGATGCCACCGTCTCCTTGACGATAAGACTCGTAAACTCATTCTCGTCAACACGGCATCGTCGTTTTAAGCGAGCCGTCAATTTAATGAAAAGAGAAGGTTAAAAATATGCGTAAATTAACTGCACTGTTCGTCGCTTCTACCCTGGCTCTGGGTGCCGCTAACCTGGCGCATGCTGCAGACGCCACCCCGGCTGCGGCCCCACAAACCGATGCTCCGATGATGCACCATAAAATGATGCGCGGCCCGATGCACGACATGATGTTTAAAGACCTGAACCTGACCGATGCGCAGAAACAGCAAATTAAAGACATTATGAAAGAACAGCACGGCAAGATGCAGCGCCCATCCGTTGACGAACGCCGCGCCATGCACGACGTGATTGCCAGCGACAGCTTCGACCAGGCTAAAGCCCAGGCGCAGATTGATAAAATGGCCGAGCAGAACAAAGCGCGCATGCTGGCGCATCTGCAAACCCAGAACAAAATCTACAATATTCTGACCCCGGATCAGAAAAAACAGTTTAATGCGAATTTTGAGAAGCGTCTGACAGAACGCCCTGCGCATGAAGGTAAAATGCCAGCTGCTCAGTAAGTCTGAGCGACTAAATTAAGACCGCCGGTCCTGTTCACAATAGCGAGGTACGCTGTGAACAGGATCGGCGGTTTTCTCGTTTAATCATGCCACTCCACTCTTTCCCCTTCGCTCGACTCAAATAATACCGCCCGGCAATAATCACGCTGACGGGATAAGCCATTTTAAACACTCAATTTCAGCAGCTTACATTCAAAATTGCAGTTCACTCCGCAGATTTTACCGACCGGTATTGAGGGCGATAAATTTACTTTGCTTCCCGATAAAAAAGCCGCTAAATCATTGTCACAAAAATAGAACCAGGGCTACAGCAACCGGCCACGGCTGCCGATAACACTGGCGTCAGGCACAGATCTGACGAACAAAACAGAGAACTGATGAGCAGGCCGCCGGGGGAGCTCTTCCTTTGGGGTCGCTCAATTTAAAGAGCAAATGCCAGGGCACACGGATGCCGTGCGTCCTCAGGAGTGGTGATGGAATTCTTTGATATACGAAAGGTGCCGGTTAACCTCTGGCGCAACGGCGCCGGGGAAACGCGAGAAATATGCTGTTTTCCACCCGCGACGCGAGATTTCAACTGGCGTGCCAGTATCGCCTCTTTGGCCCACAACGGCGAGTTTCCGGTCTTTCCGCAGGTTGACCGGGTAATGACTCTGCTGGAGGGGAGCGAGGTCGTTCTCGACGGCGGAAAGGCGTTCAGGCATACGCTCAAGCGCCATCAGCCTTTTACTTTTGCCGGTGAGCAGCCCGTAAAAGCCGAGCTGACTCGCGGCATGTCGATGGACTTTAACGTGATGACTCGCCGGGACCGATGCCGGGCCCAGGTGCGGGTGGCGGACAGAACCTTTACCACTTTTGGTACCCGAGGCGGCGTTGTTTATGTCCTGAGCGGGGAATGGCAGCTGGAAGATAAGCTGCTTTCACCGGACCAGGGCGCCTGGTGGCAGGAGGGCAGCCACACGCTGCGGCTGTTAAAAAACGAAGGGCAACTGCTGTTCAGCGAAATTACCTATTTGTAGACCGAATGCCCGGAAAACTGGCCGGGCAATGCTCTTTCTTCCTGATGAATATCCTCAGAAGCTGCTGTGCAACTGCGGTTTTGTTCTTCATTTCCTCTGCCTGTAAACGCCCGGCAGCATCCCGTGCTGGAAAAATTTCACAAGCGCGATCCGGCTCACCGATCGATAAAAAAGTCCTATGACCCGCTGGCGGATTATTTGGTTTATTAGTTAAGTTGTATATACAAATATAGACAAAAACCCGATGCAAACAGGATGCTGACATGTCAACGCAAAAGAAGCTATGCAGTCTCACTCCAGGTTCCGTTTCACTGGCCACTCTGCGCGAGATCTACCATGGAAACGTGCTGCTCAGACTTGACCCCGGGGCGGTTGCCGCCGTTGAGCGTGCGCTCGGCACGGTAGAAGCGATTGTTGCCCACGGCGACGTGGTTTACGGTATTAACACCGGTTTTGGCAAGCTGGCACAAACCACCATCGCCACCGATCATCTGGCTGAACTTCAGCGTAATCTGGTGCTTTCTCACAGCGTGGGGCTGGGCGAAGCTCTGCCGGATGATGTTGTCCGACTGGTGATGGCCAGTAAAATTATCAGCCTGTCACGCGGGCATTCCGGCGTTCGTCTGCTGGTGATTGATAGCCTGATTGCGCTGTTTAACTCGGGCGTAATGCCGGTGATCCCGGAGAAAGGCTCGGTGGGGGCATCCGGTGACCTGGCCCCGCTGGCGCATCTGTCGCTGATGTTGCTCGGGGAAGGGAATGTCAGGGTGAACGGCGAACAGATCCCTGCCGGTGAAGGTTTGAAGCTGGCAGGCGTAAAGCCGCTGGTACTGGGGCCAAAAGAGGGCCTGGCGCTGCTGAACGGGACCCAGGTTTCGACGGCGCTTGCGCTGCGAGGGTTGTTTGAGGGCGAGAAGGTGTTTGCTGCCGGGCTGGTGGCGGGGGCCTTGTCGCTGGAGGCTATCAAAGGCTCAGTGAAACCATTCGACGCGCGTATCCACCAGGCTCGCGGCCAGGCGGGACAAATTGATGTGGCTGCGGCGGTCACTGCACTGCTTGCCGACAGTAAAATCGTTGATTCTCACGTCCACTGTGGCCGCGTGCAGGATCCTTATTCCATTCGCTGCGTGCCGCAGGTTATGGGCGCGTGTCTGGATAACCTGCGCCATGCGGCGCGTGTTCTGCAGATTGAGGCCAACGCCGCCTCGGACAACCCGCTGGTGTTCAGCGACACCGGAGAAGTGATTTCAGGCGGCAACTTCCACGCAGAGCCCGTTGCCTTTGCCGCCGATATTATCGCGTTAGCGGTGGCGGAAATTGGCGCAATTTCGGAACGTCGCCTGGCGCTGCTGCTGGATACCGGTCTGTCCGGCCTGCCGCCGTTCCTCGTGAAAGAGGGCGGGATTAACTCCGGCTTTATGATTGCGCAGGTCACCGCTGCGGCACTGGCCTCGGAGAATAAATCGCTCGCTCATCCGGGTAGCGTCGACAGTCTGCCAACGTCTGCGAATCAGGAAGACCATGTTTCGATGGCGACCTATGCGGCTCGCCGTCTGGGATCTATGTGCTTTAACACTGCGGCAGTGGTTGGGATTGAGGCTATGGCGGCCGCTCAGGGCATCGAGTTTCACCGGCCGTTGCGCAGCTCACCCCTGCTTGAAAACGTCTGCGGGGATATTCGCGAACGCGTGGCATTTCTGGAAAAGGACCGCCTGCTGGCACCGGATATCGAGCAAATGCGTCTCTGGGGCTGCAGCGACGGCTGGCCGGAAGCTATCACCAAACTTCTGCCTTCGTCGGCGGCTTAGCACTTTTAGACTCCTCTCTTGGGGGGAGTCTACTCCAGTTCTATCACCTCATATTCCCCGCTCAGCATCAGCTTGCAAAGGATCTTGTAGCCGTCGTTATCAAAGCCCTCCGGCGGCTGGCGGCGGGTTGTTACGTCATTTAACTGCTGCACGGACCCAAGATAAAACCAGTGATCGATCAGGTGATACTCGGTCATCTCCGGGCTGCGTTCCACGATGGCGACGGCGTTTTTCCATGGCCAGCAAATCAGGCGAACCTGTTCGAGAGCCTGAACCAGGCGGGCATGATGCTCGGCCTGAGTCTCTTTCCCGCAACAGGCTCCGGCGCAGCGTTTGAGCGCTGAGCGAAAACAGGCCCGGCCCTTACTCAGTGATTCCAGGCCCAGCAGGCCGTAACAGAGGCGATGCTCATCGGCCAGCCCTTGCAGCGTTTGCAGCGCGGCCCGGCGGTTAGCGTACAACCCATACAGGCCCGGCTGGCGGGAGAAATCGACATCTTTGGCATATACAACCTGCGGTGTGTCCCCCTGAAGAGACAGGGAACAAAGCTGGCGGTTACGACGCAGGCGTTTGTTGAACAAAGGCTGTTGCTCTTTGATCATTTGCGCTTCGAGCAGTAGCGCTCCGAGTTCGCCGGCAGTGCGGATAAAGGTAATACGGCGAGACTGCCTCAAGAGTGCGGCTTCATCAGGCGTACGAAAATGGGACATCACGCGCGTGCGGATATTGACACTTTTGCCGATATACAACGGCATAACGTCGCTTTCACCGTGAAAAACATAGACGCCGGGTTTTTTGGGCAGGTCATCAAGCCATGGCCTGAGATGCTCCGGATATTCATAGACCGCCGCGGCTTCAAACTCTAACCGCGACGTATTTGCACGCCTGACCACATCGGACTCCTGGGTACTGTTTATTTCACCAGTATAGCAGTCGTGAAGGTGAAGAGGGAATCGCCCTTAACCATAGTGCCGCGTGGCAAGCCAGCAAAGCAGAGAGCCGCCTACAACCATCAGTACACCTTGCCAAAAAGCAAAGCCGGGATGCAGACCCAGCCACAGCGTGGCGAGCAGGGCCGATAATACCGGCGTGAAGTAGGAAGCCGTGGCAAGCAGCGTCATGTTTCCCCGCTGGATACCAACATTCCAGGCTGAATAGGCGACGGCGGTAGAAATCCCCATAAATAACAGCTGCGCCGTACCGGATAGCGTGAAATGCATTGTTGGATGTGCCACAAAGGCGAACTTAATCCACAGCACCAGCGCGGTGGCGCAGAAAAACAGGCTGACGCCGCTTTTACCTTCGCTCCAGCGGCGAGTCAGGTTGCAGTAGAGCGCCCAGATGATGGCGGCGGCAAAAGCCAGGCCGTAGGCCAGTGGGTTATCGAGAATGTTGTGCCACATCACGAGAGGCGACCAGTCGCCGTCTCCTTTCATTACCTGCACAATCCCCGCCAGGGAAAGCGCGAGCCCAGGCCACAGCCATAAATTGCTGCGCTGGCCGTTAATAAACAGGGCGAAAAAGACGGTCAGGCAGGGCCAGAGATAATTGATCATCCCCAGTTCCAGGGACTGAGCGCGGGTGTGCGCCAGGCCAATTGAAAGCGCCAGGCTTATTTCATAGCCCACAAAGAGCAGCCCGCCAACCCAGAGATAACGGGGTGGGAGTTCGCGTATTTTGGGCAAACCTCGGACGAGGCAAAGACACAGCGCGCTGACGGTGTAGAGCAGGGCCGCGCCGCCGACTGCGCCAAAGTGCTCGCTGATGCTGCGCAACAGGCCAACGGAGGTACTCCAGAGCAGGATTGCGATAAGGCCGATAAGCGTGGCGCGTTGCGAAGAGGTGTCCATGTCCATCCTGTAAAAAAGGCGGCACTACGCCGCCCTGAAAAATGCTAATGCAAAGTTGTTTCTGACTATTTTTTCCAGAAATCATCAAACACGGTAATCGGCGGACGGCGTTTGTGTTCCGTTTTCAGATACCAGCCTTCGATGATTTTTGCGGTTTCAGCCGGTACGGTTTTGCCTTCCAGATAATCGTCAATTTGCACGTAGGTTACGCCGAGGGCCGCTTCATCCGGCAGAGAAGGGCGATCGTCTTCGAGATCGGCTGTCGGGGCCTTCAGGTACAAATGTTCCGGGCAGCCGAGCGTTTTCAGCAGCAGTTTGCCCTGGCGTTTGTTGAGGCGGAAAAGAGGATTAATGTCGGTGCCGCCGTCGCCATACTTGGTGAAGAATCCGGTTACGGCTTCCGCGGCATGGTCCGTCCCCACGACGACGCCTTTGGTCATCCCGGCGATGCTGTACTGCGCCTTCATGCGCTCGCGGGCTTTTTCATTGCCACGAACAAAATCGCTCAGCTCGATTCCCGCTTCGCGCAGAGCCTGCTCGCTGGCAAGCACGGCGCCCTTGATGTTCACCGTTAACACGCGATCCGGCTGGATAAACGCAATGGCATCCTGGCAATCCTGCTCGTCGGCCTGTACGCCAAACGGCAAGCGCACGGCGATAAACTGATAGCTGTCGTCGCCGCTTTCTTCACGCAGTTCGCTGATAGCTAGCTGGCAGAGTTTGCCTGCCAGAGTGGAGTCCTGGCCGCCGCTTATCCCCAGCACCAGAGATTTAATAAACGGGTAGGTTTTAAGGTACGTTTTCAGAAAATCAACGCTGACGCGGATCTCTTCGCTGGCGTCGATCTGTGGCTTGACGCCCAGTGCCTGAATAATCTCTTGTTGCAGAGCCATTTAACCCCTCCAATAAGCTGTACCCGCAACGCGCAGGCCGCAAAATTTAACTGTCCTAAAACTTACCCTGTTGCGCTGAAAACGACAAGGCTCAAAGGCTTACCCGGCCTGCAGACGGCGAGTTTTTCTGCAAACCAGACAGGATCCTTATGAATACTCTTATTGTCCGAATTTTCACGCATTAAGGGTAACGAGTTGAAAAATGTTCTTTTATATTCCAGGCTTATCTAACACGCAGGATCAATACATTCATTGATGAGGATAATTATGAATAATAAATTTGCAGGATTTTTAGGCGCGGCAGCGGTAATGACTATGCTGGCAGGGTGTACCGCTTACGATCGCACCAAAGATCTGGTGACTGAGCCGGTAGTGAAAGATGTGAAAAAAGGCATGACCCGTGCCCAGGTACAGCAGATTGCGGGTAAACCGTCTTCCGAAATCACCATGATCCACGCCAAAGGGACCTGCCAGACCTATATTCTGGGCCAGCGTAACGGTAAAGCTGAAACCTATTTTGTCGCGCTGGATGACACCGGTCGCGTGATGAATTCGGGCTACCAGACCTGCGCTGAATACGACACCGATCCGCAGGCACCTAAAGCCTAAGCTAGCACGCCGAAAAGGACCCGGCTGCAGTCTCTGCGCCGGGCTTTTTTTTGCCTTACGGGCGGAGACAGAGAAGAGGGGGCGACGAGGAAGGGTGAGATCCGCTATCATGGTGAGGTTGTTCACTAATTCAGTTCCAATCCCGTTGCCTATGAAACCACTGCGCCAACCGAATACACGCCCAATCATTACCTACACGCCCCGCGTGGAGCCAGCTCCGCCTTCTCATGCGTGGCGAGTAGACGGGTTTAAAGATGTCTATCTGCTGCGCGGGCAGTATGTAGCGTTTGTTTTACTGGGTGATGCCTTCCGCCAGTCGCCGCCGTTTACTTTGCCCGAGTCGGCACAGCGCTGGGCGAAACAGGTTCGGCAGGAAAACGAAGTATAAAAAAAGGCCGCTATCACCAGCGGCCTTTTGTTTTTCAGTTCAGATTAACGGTGGGCTAATTCCACTTCATCGTCGCTGTTCAGAATCTCTTTGTCGGTCTGCTTCATCAACTGGCTGGTAATGGTCCCGGCGGTCATCGACCCGCTAACGTTCAGGGCGGTACGGCCCATATCAATCAGCGGTTCAACGGAAATCAGCAGCGCGACCAGCGTGACCGGCAGCCCCATCGCGGGCAGCACAATCAGCGCGGCGAAGGTTGCACCACCGCCCACGCCGGCTACGCCTGCGGAGCTAACGGTCACAATCCCTACCAGCGTCGCAATCCAGACAGGATCCAGCGGGTTAATCCCTACGGTCGGAGCCACCATCACGGCAAGCATCGCCGGGTAGAGACCTGCACAGCCGTTTTGGCCGATGGTTGCACCGAAGGAGGCGGAGAAGCTGGCAATTGATTCTGGCACGCCAAGACGGCGGGTTTGCGCTTCCACGTTCAGCGGGATACTCGCCGCGCTGGAGCGGCTGGTGAACGCGAATGTCAGCACCGGCCAGACTTTGCGGAAGTATTTCACCGGGCTAACGCCGTTGAAAGCCAGCAGAACGGCGTGAACGCCAAACATAATTGCCAGGCCAAGGTAAGACGCCACCACGAAGCTGCCCAGCTTGATGATGTCCTGCAGGTTTGAGCCCGCCACTACTTTGGTCATTAGCGCCAGCACGCCGTATGGCGTCAGCTGCATGACCAGGCGAACCAGCTTCATGACCCAGCTTTGCAGGGTGTCGATAGCCACCAGTACGCGCTCACCTTTAGGGGCATCATCTTTCAGCAGCTTCAGCGCTGCGACGCCCAGGAAGGCGGCAAAAATCACCACGCTGATGATAGACGTCGGGCTGGCACCGGTCAGGTCAGCAAACGGGTTTTTCGGCACGAAGGAGAGGATCAGCTGCGGGACGGTCAGGTCAGCCACTTTACCAATGTAGTTGGATTGAATCGCCGCCAGACGAGCGTTTTCTGCATTGCCCTGCACCAGGCCTTCAGCGGTCAGGCCAAACAGATTGGTGACCAGCACCCCGACCAGCGCGGCAATCAGCGTGGTAAACAGCAGTGTACCGATAGACAGAACGCTAATTTTCCCCAGCGAAGATGCATTATGCAGTTTGGCGACGGCACTCAGAATTGAGGCGAAGACCAGCGGCATAACAATCATCTGCAGCAGCTGCACATAGCCGTTACCGACAACATTAAACCACTGAATGGAATCTTTCAGCACCACGCTGTCGGAACCATAAATGGTGTGCAGCGCCAGGCCAAAGATCACGCCCAGTACCAGACCTGCCAGCACTTTTTTGGCAAGGCTCCATTGCTTGTGGCGAGTTTGCGCCAGCAGCAATAGCAATACAACGAACACCACAATGTTCGCTACCAGTGGAAAATTCATCCCCGTATCTCCTGATTTATTGTCACGCGGCCGCGCAGGGGCGACCGTTATGTTGCAAAGCGTAACAGATGGCAGGGCGTTGGTTTATATTCAAAAGGAATTGATTATTACCAAATGAATGATATTGGCTGTTTAACGCTCAGACTGGTGAGTTATAAAGCTATCAAAGGTGGTTTGCAGCGAATTTATCATCTGCGAAGACCAGCGTACTGCACCGTTTTCGGGCAGGCCCTGGGGCATCCAAACCGCAAAACCAAACAGCGCCATGCACAGGGCGCGCTCGAGCTGATTGCCTTTTTGTGGGCGAACGATGGGGAAACGGAAACGCCAGCGGCACGGCCACAATAGCGGCACCCCGGCAGGCGTTAGCATGTCGGCAAGGATATGGCTGAGGTAACCCAGCACCATACCCTGCAGCGCATCGGCCGGAATGACCCAGCTTTCCGGTACCTTGAGGTAAAACAGTGCCAGCCCGGCGAACACCACAAACAGGCTATGGGTAAACCCCCGGTGGCCGCACATTCGCGCCACCGGTTTTGAGATCCAGCTTAGCCGCTGGCCCAGAAAGGATTTTGGGTGGTCAATATCCGGCAACAGGCAGGTCAGAATCGCGGACGGCACAATATGCCACCAGTCACCCTGGGCGAGGACGGGCGTCAGTTCGGCGTTTTTGGCAAAAACTGCGCAGGCAATAGAAAAGAGCAGGTGGCCTTCCGCCGTCATGATACAACCTGAATGAAGAAACTGTCGATTCATCCAGTATAGGGTTTTTGTACAGTATTCGGAAGAGGTGACGGTGTAACATTTTGTCAGGAAGATGGGCGGCCTGAGCCGCCCGACAGGTTTAGCCTTTCAGGCTTGTTTCCGTTAACTGAACCAGAGAAGGAAGTTTGACGTCCGCCAGGCACCAGCGTGGGTCCGCAAAGTTCTCCTCGGCAGGCACCACAATGGAGCGCATCCGCGCTGCTTTGGTGGCAATCATACCGTTGACGGAGTCTTCGAGCGTCACGCAGGAGAGCGGATCGATCCCCAGCTTCGCGGCCGCATCGAGATACACTTGTGGATGCGGCTTGCTGTAAGGCAGATGTTCGGCGGAGGCAATAGCGTCGAAGTCCTGGCGCAGGTCGAACATTTCAAGCACCTTTTCCAGCATGTGCAGCGGAGACGCAGAGGCCAGGCCAACCTTCAGGCCCAGCGTTTTGCAAAGCTTTACCGCTTCAATAACGCCAGGCAGCAGCGGGCGCTGTTCCTCAACCAACGCAATAGCACGTTCGATAACGCGCGCGGTCACTTCCTCACGGGATGGTCCGGTCCACGGCTGGCGTGAATACCAAAGTTCAACCACCAGGTCGATGCGTAATCCCAGCGTGTCGGGCAGTTCGTGACGACGCGTAATATCGACGCCGATGCTCTCCAGCACGTCCAGCTCCGCACGATCCCAAAGCGGTTCGGAATCTATCAGCAGCCCATCCATATCAAAAATTGCTGCGAGGATTTGGCGCGTTTCGGCCATAAAATGACTCCTTTCTGTTCGTCAAAATAAAATGTTTGTGTATCTTTAGCCGGAAACAAAGCTCGAAGCTACCGCTTTTGCGAATTTAGCCCGCAAAGCTCAGGCGAAATAACGCCACACAGGGTAGACTTTGAGCGTATAACGTTACGTCCTAATAAAGGGGAGTACATGACGTATCAACAAGCTGGACGCATTGCGATTTTAAAGCGCGTGGCGGGCTGGATTATTTTTATCCCGGCGCTTCTGTCGACGGTAATTTCCATCCTGAAATTTATGTATCAGCACAGCGAAAAACAGCCGGGCATTGACGCGGTAATGATGGATTTCGCCCACGTGATGATTGAGATGATGCGGTTCAATACGCCGTTCCTGAATCTCTTCTGGTACAACTCGCCGCTGCCGGATTTTAACGGCCAGGTGAACGTCTTCTTCTGGCTAATATTTGCGCTGATTTTTATCGGTCTGGCGCTGCAGGACTCCGGGGCCCGCATGAGCCGTCAGGCAAAATTCCTGCGCGAGGGCGTGCAGGATCAGCTGATTCTTGAACAGGCCAAAGGGCCGGAGGGACTCAGCAAAGCGCAGCTCGATGCAAAAGTGGTTGTGCCACATCACACGATCTTACTGCAGATTTTTCCGCTTTATGTCCTGCCGGTGATTGTCATCGTGGTGGGCTATTTCTTCTTCAAGCTGCTCGGCTTTTTATAAAATAACGGGCCACGCCGTTCAGGCGCGGCCTGCTTTTTACGCCGCTAATACTTTCTCCAGCGCTTTTTGCGCCGTCACCAGGTGCTGCCCGCCGAACAGAATCGCCCGGTTAAGCAGGGTATAAAGTTGGTAAATGGGTTGGCGGTCGAGGAAGCCCGCCGGAAGAGGAGAGACGGACTGATAGCCGTCGTAAATTTGCGGCGGCTGGTCGTTGTGCAGCGGCAGCATGGCCAGGTCGCATTCCCGGTCACCCCAATAGCAGGCGGGGTCGTAAATAAAGGGCCCGTCAGGCCCGAGGGCGCAGTTGCCCGACCAGAGATCGCCGTGCAACAGGGAAGGCTGAGGCTGATGCGAGGCCAGCGCCTGCTGGACAAAATCAACGATCAAATCAATATCGCCATAGTCGATGCCTTTTTCCGCCGCCATTTCCAACTGCCAGCCAATGCGCTGCTCGGCAAAGAAGGTCGACCAGCGTCGCTGCCAGGCGTTGGGCTGCGGGGTGGTGGAGAGATCGTTGTCGAAGTCCAGACCGAACTGCGGCTGGTCGCTCCATTGATGAAGCCGGGCCAACTGCTGACCGAGGAGAAACGCGTTATGGGCATCGAGGGGTTTAGAAGGCAGATACTCCAGCAGCAAGAAGCTGTAATCTCTGTCGCTGCCGAGCGCCCAGGCCTTGGGTACTCTGACGGTTTTACTGCGCGACAGGAGCTCTAGCTGATCGGCTTCTGCCGTGAAGATGGGCAGCATTTCGCGTTCGTCACACTTGACGAAAATCTCGTGGCCCGCATAACGAATATGCCATGCCGCGTGAATTTCGCCGCCGGGTAGCTCAGTGCGCTGTTCAATCTCTGCTTCGCCTAACTGCTCGCTTAACAAATGACGGATGGCTTGCCACATGACTTTTCTCCCCAGGTTGGCTGGTAGACACTGCAATCAATAGCTTATCGCCGTTTGCCGGGCAAAAACACGCGCTGACGCACAACCCCGGCCAGTACTTACTTTTGTTTCTGCCAGGCTTCCCAGCGGGTAACGACGACGTCAGGCTCCGTGCCAAGCGCTACGCTTCCCAGCCCTCTGGCCAACGCTGCAACTTCTTGTTCATCAAGCGGACTGATTAGCCCGAAGCTGCCCGGGCCAAGTTCGTGAATTTTGCCTTGATCATCGGTGAGCGTGAGGGTAAAACCGCCGCGCGTGAGCTGGTTGTTCAGCTCGTTGATGTCGGCCAGGCTTTGCTCTTCAAATTGCACCGTTATCAGATAGCGTTCAACTTCGCTCATAGTCACCCCGTTGTTATCCTGAAGGTTTTAGCATAGTTCATGCTGCCGGAATGGCGATATTCTCGCCCGGAGGCAGCCCGTTTATTCTGCAACGAAACGTTAGCCTCGTAGCCAGGCGTAGATCTTCTGCGTATTTTCCAGCGAGCAGAGGCGGGTGCCTTTGTTCAGCGTAGCGGCACTGCCGGCAGCCACGCCATAGCGAACGATATCCAGCAGAGGCGCGTTTTCCGCAAGCTTGATCGTCATGGCGCCAACCATGCTGTCTCCGGCGCCGACGGTGCTTTGGCTTTTGACCGGCGGTGGCACAACGTGCACACACTCTTGTGTATCAACCGCCAGGGCTCCCTGGGCTCCCAGAGAAACCACGACGCGTTTTGCCTGGCCGCTGTCGACAAGGTGCTGCGCGGCGGCTCGCACATCGTCCGGCTGCGTAAGTTCGCGCTGGACTAAGGCGCTCAGCTCTTTTTGGTTTGGCTTCACCAGTTCGATGTTTCCTAACGCGAGTGTGGCTTTCAGTGCCTCTCCTGAGCTGTCCACGATGCAGCGTATGCCTTTCTCCTGAGCCATTTTTACCAGGCGGCAGAGCTTTTTGAGATCAACGCCCGGCGGCAGGCTCCCGCTGATCGCCAGAATATCGCCGGAATGAAGGGCAAGGGCTTTTTGTTCCAGGTGCAGGAATTCATCCTCCGTCAGGGCGGCTCCAGGCATAACGAATCGATATTGTTCGCCGGTAGATTCGGTATGTACGTGCAGGTTCTGGCGAGTCCAGTCTTTCGCTTCCACGGTGTCCACGGTGACATGCTCTTCAAGCAGCAGATCGCGAAGGTGCTGGCCAGTCGCGCCGCCAACCGGAAATATCGCCGTGGCGTGTCCCCCCAAATGGACAATGGCACGGGCAACGTTTATACCGCCGCCGCCGGGTTCAAAGATGGGCGAGGTGCAGCGAAGTTTCCCTTCAGGATAGATTTGCGCCGTGACGGTGGCGCTGTCGAGGGAAGGGGCGAGGGTGAGTGTAAAAATAGCGGTCATGTCTCCTCCTTTTTTAGCCATTGTCCTAAAGCGTAGCACCGAAGCGGGAAGTGAAATGTTAATTAAAATCATGATTTATCGAATGATTATCCAAAAACCATAACCTTCGTATCCTTATGAAAATAAAGATATTTTAAGAGCTCTCTTATACAAAAAATGAAACAAGAATCCATTGCTATGTTATTGCGGAGTTTTTATAATTTGTAACCTTTCCGGGGCGGCTTCGATTTGATCCCGAGGAAAGATTCCGGAACCTTAATGGTTTCTTTTTTGTGTTGTACGGATTAATAAATGAAGCTTTTAAAGACAGTGCCGGTTGCGCTTTTACTCACCGGTGGAGCGTTCTTTAGCCATTTCGCAGTGGCAGATGACTCAGTATTTACTGTCATGGATGACCCGACTACCGCGAAGAAACCCTTCGAAGGTAATCTGAATGCAGGCTATCTTGCGCAGGCAGGCAATACCAAAAGTTCTAACTTGACTGCTAACACCAATATGACCTGGTACAATACGGCTACCGCCTGGTCAATTTGGGGTACCGCCAGCAACACCTCTTCCAACGATGTGCGCTCTTCCGAGAAATACTCAGCGGGTGGGCGTGGTCGTTACAACATGACTGACTATGACTATCTGTTTGGTCAGGCCAGCTGGTTGACTGACCGATACAACGGCTACCATGCGCGCGATGTCTTCACTGCGGGTTATGGTCGCCAGTTGCTGAACGGTCCAGTTCACAGTCTGCGTGTGGAATTCGGTCCAGGTGTGCGTTATGACGAATTTACCGATGGTAAAAACGAGACTCAGGCGCTGGGCTATGCGTCTGCGACTTATAACTGGCAGCTGACCGACAACGCTAAGTTTATTCAGGGCGTGTCCGTGCTGGGCAGTGACGACACCACGGTGAACTCCGAAACGGCGCTGGATGTGGCTATCAGTGAGCACTTTGGCCTGAAAGTAGGCTATAACGTGACCTGGAACTCCGATCCGCCGTCTACTGCACCAAACCATACCGACAGACGTACGCAAATTACGCTCGGGTATAAAATGTAAGATTAAGAAGCCGGACAATATCCGGCTTTGTTTTTTCCTCGTGCGCCCACTCTTCGTTTTTTCCTATCCTTTTGAGAACCAAAACCACCTGGCAAAACGCATCGCGCCCTGAGAATAATCGTGCATGACTATCTATCGCGTACGAGTGGGGTTTCATAACCCTTCAGCCCTGACCTTCAGGCAGCTTGATGAAATTCTGGAGCCGCAGCGATTCTGGCGCACTGAGTCCGGCGGTGGGACTTTTCGCTATTTTATGGAATACGAATATGAGTCGGAACTGAGAGACCTTTGTGCGGTGTGCGACCTGGCTTACTCCCAGGCTTGTAAGGTAAAAAAATGCCCGCTGGTGCTGGTGGAAGAGAAAGACAAAGCGGCATAACGCGCCTTGAAAAGGGTGGGCGACGGCCCTATTTATCAAGCTCGTTCACGGCAACAAGGGATGTATTCCCCTTCCTGTTAGTGTTACCATCTGCGATTCAGGTGAGATGGCAGTGATGCCATTTTCATTTGTACACCAGACTGCGTACCAATTCGGCGATTGTTGGTCAAATGGTTACGCAACGAGTTGTTCTAAATCCAATTTCTCTACTGTATGTGATCTTTCGTGTGGGTCACCACTGCAGATAAGGACTTAACATGCCTGTTATTACTCTTCCTGATGGCAGCCAACGCCATTACGACAAACCCGTTAGCCCAATGGACGTTGCGCTGGACATCGGTCCAGGTCTTGCCAAAGCGTGTATCGCTGGCCGCGTAGACGGTGAACTGGTTGATGCTTCCGATATTATCGAAAACGACGCGAAGCTCGCCATTATCACCGCTAAAGACGAAGCGGGTCTGGAAATTCTTCGCCACTCTTGTGCTCACCTGCTCGGTCATGCCATCAAGCAGCTGTGGCCGCACACTAAAATGGCGATCGGCCCGGTTATCGACAACGGTTTCTACTACGACGTTGATCTGGACCACACCCTGACGCAGGAAGATCTTGAGCTGCTCGAGAAGCGTATGCACGAGCTGGCCGAGAAAGATTACGACGTTATCAAGAAAAAGGTGAGCTGGCAGGAAGCACGTGAGACTTTCGTCAACCGCGGCGAAAACTACAAAGTTGCCATTCTTGATGAAAATATCAGCCATGATGACAAACCAGGTTTGTATCATCATGAAGAATACGTGGATATGTGCCGCGGGCCACATGTGCCAAACATGCGTTTCTGCCATCACTTCAAGCTGCAGAAAACCTCCGGCGCATACTGGCGCGGTGACAGCAACAACAAGATGCTGCAGCGTATCTACGGCACCGCCTGGGCGGACAAAAAGCAGCTGAACGCTTATCTGCAGCGTCTGGAAGAAGCGTCCAAGCGCGATCACCGCAAAATCGGCAAGCAGCTTGACCTGTACCATATGCAGGAAGAAGCGCCGGGTATGGTGTTCTGGCATAACGACGGCTGGACGATTTTCCGCGAGCTGGAAGTGTTCGTCCGTTCCAAGCTGAAAGAGTACCAGTACCAGGAAGTGAAAGGTCCGTTCATGATGGACCGCGTTCTGTGGGAAAAAACGGGCCACTGGGACAACTACAAAGACGCGATGTTCACCACCTCTTCCGAGAACCGTGAATACTGCATCAAACCGATGAACTGCCCGGGCCACGTGCAGATCTTCAACCAGGGCCTGAAGTCCTACCGCGACCTGCCGCTGCGTATGGCGGAATTTGGTAGCTGCCACCGCAATGAGCCTTCGGGCGCGCTGCATGGCCTGATGCGTGTTCGCGGCTTTACTCAGGACGACGCCCACATCTTCTGTACTGAAGAGCAGGTTCGCGATGAAGTAAACAGCTGTATCCGCATGGTCTACGACATGTACAGCACCTTCGGTTTCGAGAAAATCGTGGTGAAACTGTCTACCCGTCCGGAAAAACGCATCGGCAGTGACGAAATGTGGGATCGCGCGGAAGCGGATCTGGCTGTTGCATTGCAGGAAAACAATATCCCGTTTGACTATCAGCCGGGTGAAGGTGCATTCTACGGCCCGAAAATTGAGTTCACGCTGTATGACTGCCTGGATCGTGCCTGGCAGTGCGGTACCGTCCAGCTTGACTTCTCCCTGCCAACCCGCTTGAACGCCTCCTATATTGGCGAAAATAACGAGCGTTTGGTGCCGGTAATGATTCACCGCGCCATTTTAGGTTCAATGGAACGCTTTATCGGTATTCTGACCGAAGAGTTTGCTGGTTTCTTCCCAACCTGGCTTGCTCCGGTGCAGGCGGTGGTGATGAATATCACCGATGGCCAGGCAGAATACGTTAACGAATTGACTCGTAAACTCCAAAATGCGGGCATTCGCGTAAAAGCAGACTTGAGAAATGAGAAGATAGGCTTTAAAATCCGTGAACACACGTTACGTCGTGTCCCTTATATGCTGGTTTGTGGCGATAAAGAGGTCGAAGCAGGCAAAGTTGCCGTTCGTACCCGCCGCGGCAAAGACCTGGGGAGCATGGACGTCAACGAATTGATTGAAAAGCTGCAGCAAGAAATTCGCAGCCGCAATCTTCATCAACTGGAGGAATAAAGTATTAAAGGCGGAAAAAGAGTTCAACCGGCGCGTCCTAATCGCATTAACAGAGAGATTCGTGCCACTGAGGTTCGTCTGACCGGTATTGATGGCGAGCAGATTGGTATTGTCAGTCTGAATGAAGCTTTAGAAAAAGCCGAAGAGGCTGGGGTTGATTTAGTAGAAATCAGTCCAAACGCCGAGCCGCCTGTTTGCCGCATCATGGACTACGGCAAGTTCCTCTACGAGAAAAGCAAATCTTCTAAGGAACAGAAGAAGAAGCAAAAAGTTATTCAGGTTAAGGAAATTAAATTCCGACCTGGTACCGATGATGGCGACTATCAGGTAAAACTCCGCAGCCTGGTTCGCTTTCTGGAAGACGGAGACAAAGCCAAAATCACCCTGCGTTTCCGTGGGCGTGAAATGGCACACCAACAGATTGGTATGGAAGTGCTTAACCGCGTCCGTGACGATTTGAGTGAACTGGCAGTGGTCGAATCCTTCCCAACGAAGATCGAAGGCCGCCAGATGATCATGGTGCTTGCTCCGAAGAAGAAACAGTAAGGCCATCAAGTAACAGACCGCGGGGCTTAGGCCTCGCGGGTTTTGTTCGCCTACTGGTTCGTTTTATTAACAATGCGAAGTGGAAATTGAAATGCCAAAGATCAAAACAGTACGCGGCGCCGCTAAGCGCTTCAAAAAGACTGCTTCTGGCGGTTTTAAGCGTAAGCACGCTAACCTGCGTCACATTCTGACTAAAAAGTCTACCAAACGTAAACGTCATCTGCGTCCGAAAGGCATGGTCTCCAAAGGGGATCTGGGCCTGGTTGTCGCTTGCCTGCCGTACGCATAAGTAAACTTTTTTTAATTAATTCAGAATAGAAACAGGAGAGCTAAATGGCTCGCGTAAAACGTGGTGTAATCGCACGTGCTCGTCACAAAAAAATCCTCAAACAAGCTAAAGGCTACTACGGTGCGCGTTCTCGCGTATACCGCGTTGCCTTCCAGGCTGTTATCAAAGCTGGTCAGTACGCTTACCGCGACCGTCGTCAACGTAAACGTCAGTTCCGCCAGCTGTGGATTGCACGTATCAACGCTGCAGCTCGTCAGAACGGTATCTCTTACAGCAAATTCATCAACGGCCTGAAAAAAGCCTCTGTTGAAATCGACCGTAAGATCCTGGCTGACATCGCCGTATTCGACAAAGTGGCATTCACTGCCCTGGTTGAGAAAGCGAAAGCAGCTCTGGCATAAGCCAGTTATAAGAGGGAGCTTGCTCCCTCTTTTAATTTATCCCCGTCATACTTCAATCTGTAGCTGCGTTAACTGCACTTGCTGACCCCAGTCACTTACTTAAGTAAGCTCCCGGGGATAATCGAGCTTGTCGCCTTACTACAAATCGAATTATTAGGGCATAACACAATCAATTTATTGACTTTCAACGCCGTAGCTCGTTCAATAGCCAAAGCGAAATTTGTCAAAACAAGGTAACTGCAAGCATGAATGCTGCTATTTTCCGCTTCTTTTTTTACTTTAGCGCCTGATTCAGGGGGCTTTGCGCGTAAGAAAAGAAACGAAAAACAGCGCCGAAAGCCTCCTGTACGGAGGCTTTTTTTTTGCGTTTCGTTTTCGAATCAGACCAACTACCCCGGCAGTTTGCCGGCATAAGAGGAATACCATGCCACATCTCGCAGAGCTGGTTGCCAGTGCCAAAGCAGCCATAAACGATGCCCAGGATGTTGCCGCGTTAGATAATGTACGCGTCGAATATTTGGGGAAGAAGGGGCATCTGACCCTTCAAATGACCACCCTGCGTGAACTGCCACCGGAAGAACGTCCGGCTGCGGGCGCGGTGATTAACGAAGCTAAAGAGCAGGTTCAGGAAGCCCTGAACGCCCGCAAAGCTGCACTCGAAAGCGCCGCACTGAACGAACGTCTGGCTGCAGAAACGATTGACGTTTCTCTGCCTGGTCGTCGGATTGAAAACGGTGGCCTGCACCCGGTAACCCGCACCATCGATCGTATCGAAAGCTTCTTCGGCGAGCTGGGGTTCACCGTAGCAACTGGCCCTGAAATCGAAGATGACTACCACAACTTCGATGCGCTGAATATTCCAGGGCACCACCCGGCGCGCGCGGACCACGATACTTTCTGGTTTGACGCGACCCGTCTGCTGCGTACCCAGACTTCTGGTGTGCAGATCCGCACCATGAAAGACAAGCAGCCGCCAATTCGTATTATTGCCCCGGGCCGCGTCTACCGTAACGACTACGATCAGACCCACACCCCGATGTTCCACCAGATGGAAGGCCTGATCGTTGACACCAACATCAACTTCACCAACCTGAAGGGAACGCTGCACGATTTCCTGAATAACTTCTTTGAAGAAGACCTGCAGATTCGCTTCCGCCCGTCCTACTTCCCGTTCACCGAGCCGTCCGCTGAAGTGGACGTGATGGGTAAAAACGGCAAGTGGCTGGAAGTACTGGGCTGCGGCATGGTGCACCCGAACGTGCTGCGTAACGTAGGTATCGATCCGGAAGTTTACTCCGGCTTCGCCTTCGGTATGGGCATGGAGCGTCTGACCATGCTGCGCTACGGCGTGACCGATCTGCGTGCATTCTTCGAAAATGATTTACGTTTCCTCAAACAGTTCAAATAAAGGCGGGATATCCAATGAAATTCAGTGAACTCTGGTTACGCGAATGGGTAAACCCAGCCAACAGCAGTGACGAACTTTCCAGCCAGATAACTATGGCCGGGCTTGAAGTTGACGGTGTCGATGCCGTAGCAGGGGCTTTTCACGGCGTTGTGGTCGGGGAAGTGGTCGAGTGCGGTCAGCATCCAAACGCCGACAAACTGCGCGTAACAAAAATTAACGTCGGTGGCGATCGCCTGCTGGATATCGTCTGCGGCGCACCAAACTGCCGTCAGGGTCTTAAAGTTGCCGTGGCGACTGTTGGCGCCGTGCTGCCGGGCGATTTCAAGATCAAAGCGGCCAAACTGCGCGGTGAGCCGTCCGAAGGGATGCTGTGCTCCTTCTCCGAGCTGGGTATTTCCGACGATCATAATGGCATTATCGAGCTGCCAGCGGACGCGCCAATCGGCACTGACATCCGCGAATACCTGAAGCTGGACGACAACACCATTGAAATCAGCGTCACGCCAAACCGTGCCGACTGCCTCGGTATTATCGGCGTAGCTCGCGACGTGGCGGTGGTGAACAAGCTGCCTCTGGTTGAGCCAGAAATTACCGCCGTGGCTGCGACTATCAATGACACGCTGCCTATTCGCGTAGACGCCGCAGAAGCTTGCCCGCGTTACCTGGGCCGCGTTGTGAAAGGCATCAACGTTAAGGCACCCACGCCGCTGTGGATGAAAGAGAAGCTGCGTCGCTGCGGTATTCGTTCCATTGATGCGGTGGTTGACGTGACCAACTATGTGCTGCTGGAGCTTGGTCAGCCGATGCACGCCTTCGACCTGAACCGTATTGAAGGCGGGATCGTGGTGCGTATGGCGGAAGAGGGCGAAACCCTGGTCCTGCTGGACGGCAGCGAAGCGAAGCTCAATGCCGACACCCTGGTTATTGCCGATCACAATAAAGCGCTGGCCATGGGCGGTATCTTCGGCGGCGGGCATTCAGGCGTAAACGACGAAACCCAGAACGTACTGCTGGAATGTGCCTTCTTCAGCCCGCTGTCTATCACCGGTCGTGCGCGCCGCCATGGTCTGCATACCGATGCTTCCCACCGCTATGAGCGCGGCGTCGATCCTGCGCTGCAGTATAAAGCGATGGCGCGAGCGACTCGCCTGCTGGTGGATATCTGTGGCGGTGAAGCTGGCCCGGTTATCGATGTCACAAGCGAAGCGCACCTGCCTAAGCGCGCTACGATCACGCTCCGTCGCAGCAAACTGGACCGTCTGATTGGTCACCACATCGAAGATGCTCAGGTTAGCGACATTCTGCGTCGTCTGGGCTGCGAAGTGACCGAAGGTCAGGCGCAGTGGACTGCCGTGGCGCCGAGCTGGCGTTTCGATATGGAAATTGAAGAAGACCTGGTGGAAGAAGTGGCCCGCGTTTACGGCTACAACAGTATTCCAAACAGCCCGGTACAGGCAGGTCTGGTGATGGGCACCCATCGCGAAGCCGACCTTTCTCTGAAGCGTGTGAAAACCATGCTGGTGGACAAAGGTTACCAGGAAGTCATTACCTACAGCTTCGTCGACCCGAAAATTCAGCAGCTTTTGCACCCTGGCGAAGAAAATCTGATTCTTCCTAATCCGATCTCTACCGACATGTCCGCTATGCGCCTGTCGCTGTGGAGTGGCCTGCTGACAACCGTGGTTTATAACCAGAATCGCCAGCAAAGCCGCGTGCGTATTTTCGAGTCCGGCCTGCGCTTTGTGCCTGATACTCAGGCAGACCTTGGGATTCGTCAGGATCTTATGCTGGCGGGGGCTATCTGCGGCAACCGCTATGAAGAACACTGGGATCTGGCGCGCAACACCGTTGACTTCTATGATCTGAAAGGCGATCTGGAGTCCGTTCTGGCCCTGACCGGTAAACTTTCAGACATCGAATTCAGAGCGCAGGCAAATCCGGCCTTGCATCCTGGGCAAAGTGCTGCCATTTATTTAGCAGGTGAATGCATTGGTTTCATTGGTGTTGTTCACCCGGAACTGGAGCGTAAACTGGACCTTAACGGCCGCACGGTGGTGTTTGAGGTGCTGTGGAGCAAGCTCGCAGACCGCGTGGTGCCTGAGGCGCAGGACGTTTCCCGCTTCCCGGCAAACCGCCGCGATATCGCTGTTGTGGTGGCTGAAAACGTCCCGGCAGCAGATGTTTTGGCCGAGTGTAAGAAAGTTGGCGCAAATCAGGTAGTTGGCGTAAACTTATTTGACGTGTACCGTGGCAAGGGCGTAGCCGATGGCTACAAGAGCCTGGCCATAAGCCTTATCCTTCAGGATACGGGCCGTACACTCGAAGAAGAGGAGATGGCCGCTACCGTTGCAAAATGTGTAGAGGCATTAAAAGAGCGATTCCAGGCATCATTGAGGGATTGAACGTATGGCGCTTACAAAAGCTGAAATGTCAGAATATCTGTTTGATAAGCTTGGGCTTAGCAAACGAGATGCCAAAGAGCTGGTAGAGCTGTTTTTCGAAGAGATCCGTCGCGCTCTGGAAAACGGTGAGCAGGTTAAACTCTCGGGCTTTGGTAATTTTGACTTACGCGATAAAAACCAACGTCCCGGGCGCAACCCGAAGACCGGTGAAGATATTCCCATTACGGCGCGCCGTGTGGTGACCTTCCGACCTGGTCAGAAGCTAAAAAGTCGGGTTGAAAACGCGTCGCCAAAAGACGAGTAACCTGAGTTAACAAAAAAGGCCGCATTCGCGGCCTTTTTCTTTTGCTTTTAAGTCCTGTTGCTTAACGACATGTGCTTGACAAACATTTCTGCCAAATGGTTGTATTGTACAACCATATTTCAACGGTATCGATCATGTCTGACAGCACCCTAATCGAATCTATACGCGCCTCATCGCGCCAGGTTGTACGCGAGCTTGGTTTTCTCAACTCAACGCTTGCCGCCACGAACTACTCTGCTTCTGCGGTTCATGCTTTGCTTGAAATTGATTCACGGGAGAACGTCACTGCGGCCGATCTGGTCCAGATTCTTGGTCTGGAGAAGTCGAGCGTCAGCCGAATGATAGGCAAACTGCGCAAGGCGGGAGAGCTGTTCGAGAGCGTTTCAGACGAAGACGCCAGAGCCAGGCGACTCCGTTTGACCGCCCAGGGTAAACAAACGGTCAGGGAAATCCACAGATACGGCAGAATGCGGGTAGAGAAGGCTCTGGCGCACCTGAATGCTCCGGCGCAGCAATCAGTGGCTGCTGGCCTGTCTAACTATGCTCAGGCGCTGAAAGCCTGTCGTGGTGAGTTGACGGGCGAGGAGGGAAAAAAAAACTTCGAGATAATGACGGGATACCAGCCGGGCGTAATTGGCCGCGTGGCGGAAATGCACGCTAACTATTACTCAAAGCACTATAACTTCGGCTATTTTTTTGAAGGGAAGGTCGCCGCCGGGCTGGCGGAGTTTTCAGGGCGGCTGGATCGCCCGTGTAACCGCATCTGGGTGGTGCTCCACAACGGCAAAATAGTGGGCTCTGTATCCATCGATGGTGAGGATCTGGGCAATCACGAAGCCCATTTACGCTGGTTTATTCTCGACGATGAGTGCCGTGGCAGCGGTATCGGGCGAGCGCTTTTACGTGAGGCCATGCGCTTTTGCGATGAGTATGGTTTTTCCGCCGTGCAGCTGTGGACTTTTAGCGGACTGAATGCCGCTCGCCATCTTTATGAGTCGATGGGATTCAAGCTAACCAGGGAATGGCAGGGCGAGCAGTGGGGAAGCTCAATGCTGGAGCAGCAGTTCACTCGTAAACGGCCAGTAGAAAAGTAATTCGGGACAGGTGCGGTATTAAGGCCTTTTCTTTGCTTGTTCTCTTCGGCGAACTCCCCGTAAAATCAGGCGCATAAACGGGGCAGGGGGAGCCTTTACGGAATGCTGAATTTTGTAACCAGACAACGCAGGTTTGAGCGACGCTGGCTAGTGGCCCTGGTCTTTGCCACGGCGACGATGCTGGCCTTGAGCCTGTGTGCCGGGGATGTCTGGTTTTCCCCTCTTTCCTGGTGGAATGATGAGGCCCGGCTCTTTATCTGGCAAATCCGCCTGCCGCGAACGTTGGCCGTCCTGCTGGTGGGGGCGGCTCTGGCCGTGACCGGCACGATTATGCAGTCGCTGTTTGAAAATCCGCTGGCCGAACCCGGTTTACTTGGCGTCTCCAACGGCGCCGGAGTTGCGCTGGTTGTTGCCCTGTTGCTCGGGCAGGGGATGCTGCCGGGCTGGGTGCTGGGGCTGTGCGCCATTCTCGGTGCCTTAGCGATCACTTTTATTCTGTTACGTTTTTCCCGTCGTCATCTCTCCACCAGTCGTCTATTACTGGCAGGTGTCGCCCTCGGCATTATTTGTAGTGCCCTGATGACCTGGGCGGTCTACTTTAGCTCAAGCCTCGACCTGCGCCAGCTGATGTACTGGATGATGGGCGGCTTTGGCGGCGTGGACTGGCGTCAGGGCTGGCTGATGGTGACGCTGCTGCCGGTGGTGGTCTGGCTGTGCCGACAGCATGCGCCGCTCAACCTGATGGCGCTCGGAGAAAACTCAGCCCGGCAGTTGGGGCTTTCCGTCTGGCTGTGGCGCAATATTTTGGTTGTGGCTACCGGCTGGCTGGTTGGCGTCAGCGTGGCGCTTGCTGGCGCGATTGGATTTGTCGGTCTGGTGATCCCGCACATGCTGCGACTCGCGGGGTTAACCGATCATCGCGTTTTGCTGCCTGCCAGTGCGCTGGCTGGGGCCGCGATCTTAACCGGCGCGGATGTGGTGGCAAGGCTTGCGCTAAGTTCTGCCGAGCTGCCCATTGGCGTGGTCACCGCTACGCTCGGCGCGCCGGTGTTTATCTGGCTATTATTGAAAGCCGGACGTTAATTCGGCTCACAGAGGAAGGGGATGATATGCAAAGCAATGTTCTGAATACCGAAGTCACCACCATTGACGGCGAAAACACCACGCTGGAGAGCTGGCAGGGAAAAGTGCTGCTGGTGGTGAACGTCGCTTCCAGGTGCGGCCTGACGCCGCAGTATGAGCAACTGGAAAACCTGCAAAAAGACTTTGAAGCTCAGGGGTTCAGCGTGCTTGGTTTCCCATGTAATCAGTTCCTGGGGCAAGAGCCTGGCAGCAGCGAAGAAATTAAAACCTTCTGCAGCACTACCTACGGCGTGACGTTCCCGCTGTTTAGCAAAATCGATGTCAACGGCGAGCACCGACATCCGTTTTATCAGAAGCTGATTGATGCGCGCCCGGCAGCCGTTGCCCCGGAAGGCAGCGGTTTTCTGGAGCGAATGAGCAGCAAAGGGCGTGGCCCGCTTTACCCTGACGACATCCTGTGGAATTTCGAAAAATTCCTGATTGGCCGTGATGGCAAAGTGATTCAGCGTTTCTCTCCGGACATGACGCCGGAAGATCCTGTGGTGCTGGACGCCATTAAACAGGCGTTGGCTAAATAAGTTGTCCCTGCTGCAGCTGACAGGCGTCACCGTCGCGGGCCGGGTTGGGCCAATATCTGCGGCGGTGGAGCCCGGAGAACTTATCCATCTTGTCGGGCCGAACGGGGCAGGCAAGAGCACGCTGCTCGCGCGAATGGCAGGGTTAAGCGCCGGGCAAGGCAGCCTTCTGTTTAATCAGCAGCCGCTTGACGACTGGTTGCCTGCCGGGCTATCCCGACATCGTGCCTGGCTAAGCCAGCAGCAGCTTCCTCCTTTTGCAATGCCCGTCTGGCATTACCTGCAGCTACATCAATCCTCGCCTGAGTCCGAAGCGGCAATGCTGCGTCTGGCGGCGTCGCTATGGCTCTCAGACAAACTGACCCGGTCGGTCAACCAGCTTTCCGGCGGTGAATGGCAGCGTGTTCGCCTTGCCGCCGTGCTGCTGCAGATTGATCCCTCGGCCAATCCCGAAGGGCAGCTCTTGCTGCTGGATGAGCCGATGAACAGCCTTGATGTCGCCCAGCAGGCCGCATTAGATCGCCTTTTGCTTACGTTTTGTGAGACGGGTATTGCGGTAGTGATGAGCAGCCATGATTTGAACCATAGCCTGCGTCATGCCCATAAAGTGTGGCTCTTGCGTGAGGGAAAAATGATCGCTCAGGGGCCGAAGGATGAAGTGCTGACGCCGAAAAATTTAGCCGCAGCTTACCAAATGCCGTTCCGACTCTTGCGTATCGAAGGGCACAGTATGCTGATAAGCCCGTTATAACATCGTGGAAAGCTTGCAATAATTCCGGGCGACAGGCTAAATTACTGGAAACAGCAAGACCGGGAGTTGTCTGAAAATGCGTTTGTGGCTTATTGCAGTGGCATGCATAGTGTTGGTGGGGTGTAGTCATAATGCCCCTCATCCGAACGCCAGGCTTTCCGATTCCATCACCGTTATCGCTCAGCTAAACGATCAGCTCCGCAGCTGGCACGGCACGCCGTACACCTACGGTGGCATGAGTCGACGCGGCGTGGACTGTTCGGGCTTCGTGCTGATGACCTTCCGCGACAGGTTCGATCTGATGCTACCGCGCATGACCAGCGAGCAGGCAGAAATCGGCACAAAAATCGATAAAGACGACCTGCTGCCTGGCGATCTGGTGTTCTTCAAAACCGGCTCGGGCGAAAGCGGCCTGCATGTCGGCATTTATGACACCGACAACACCTTTATTCACGCGTCTACCAGTCGCGGCGTTATGCGTTCCTCTCTGGACAACGTCTACTGGCGTAAAAAATTCTGGCAAGCCCGCCGCATATAGCCTTTCCTGTTTTTTCTTGACTGAAAATCGTGACCGTTCCCGCAAATCTGCGGGCAACGTCAACGGTATTGGCAATATCAGGTAATATCGGGATGCATTGTGCTTTTCCCGCTAAGGATTGTGTCATGGTCACCCTCGAAGATGTTGCTGCCCACGCCGGCGTCTCCCGCGCCACCGTATCCCGCGTGGTGAATGGCGACACTAAGGTTAAATCGCAAACCCGCGTTAAAGTGGAGGCCGCGATTGCTGAACTGGGCTATTCCCCCAATCCTGCAGCCAGAGCGCTGGCGTCCAGCCAGAGCCATTCCATTGGTCTGGTAACCACGTCATACACTGGGGGGTTCTTCGGGACGCTGATGGATACGGTGCAAAGTGAAGCTGAATCCCACGGCAAGCAACTGCTGGTGACGCAGGGGCGTGGCGTAGAAGAGAACGAGCGCAATGCCATTCAGCGACTCTACAATCTGCGCTGTGATGGCTTGATTCTCCATGTCCGTGCCATCGCGGACGAAACGCTGCTTCAACTGGCGGAACGAGGTAACCGGTTTATCATCCTCGACAGAGACGTGCCCGCATTAAGCCCGCGCTGCGTGGTCTTCGATCATCGTCTTGCCAGCCACATGGCCACCCGCTATTTGCTGGATGCCGGCCACCTGGCAATCGCCTGCCTGCATGGCCCGACCCAGCGCGCCTCCAGCCTCTTACGACGCCAGGGCTTTCTCGATGCCATGGAAGAGCAGGGCATTACCCCGGTGGCGGTGGTGGAAGGCGAGTACGATATGCCCAGCGGCTATCGGCAAACCTCGGCCTTGCTGGATGAATATAAAATCAGCGCCCTTTATTGCTGTAACGAAGAGATGGCCGTCGGGGCGATGCTGGCCATTACCGAGCGGGGCTTACGCATTCCTCTGGATATATCCCTTATTTGTTATGACAGTGGCGATCGTGCGGCATTTGTCCGCCCGGCGCTAACCAGCGTTTATTTCCCAATAGGCGACATGGCCCGCTTTGCCACGCGTAAATTACTGAATGAGCATTGTGAGAATGAATCTTTTTTACCTTGCATCATTGCTCGTGATTCCGTTCGGAATTTACGTTAAAAACTGGCTATGTACGGATATCCAGGATAAGCTAAAAGTTATTAAAACATAAAGCTTAAACGTTTCAGGGATGAGTGTGAAATTCACAGCGATAGCAGCTATCCGACTATTTTCGGATTGGCGCTGTATCTCTCTGCCGTCCAACCAGAAATCCACAGGGCTGGCAAAATGATTGTTTCACTTGATAGTGTTTATTGTTCTCACCTCTACTATCGCCCCGCCGTCAGGCCGGACGATAGCATTTTGGGCGTCGAAATCGTTGCTAACTTCGTGGGTGCCGACGCGCCGGTTCGTATTCCAACCGAATTGTTAATTCCTCATCTTGCGCCGGAACAGCATCTCGAACTGTTTAGAGAAAAATTAACGCAAATAGAAGAACATCAGCATTTCTTTATCACCCGGTACCTTGTTGTCTGGGTTCATATTAATGAAACTATTGTTGATGCGCTAATTAACAACCAGGATTTATATATCCGGCTAAAGGCTTTGCCGTTTATTGAATTAATGATTAGCGAAAGCTTTCCTGATTTAAATAGCGGTAAAACGAATTTAAGACTGGCCTGGCTGGCTGAACGTTTCCCACTCGGTTTGGCTGACTTTGGTGCAGGCAATGCCACCACAAAATCTATTTTTGATGGTCTGTTCCGGCATGTGATCATGGACCGATTTTTTGTTCAGAAACAGCTTCCTGGCCGCACTTTCTCGCCCTTTATGCTTGCCATTCTTGGACAGGTTTCGCCGTTTTGTCAGGCATTGTTGATTGCCGGGATAGATACCGCCAGCGCGCGACGTAAAGTGCAGGGTTTAGGCTTTGCCGCGATGCAGGGCAAACTCTGGCCGCTGGTGCCGCCGGAAGGACTGGCCTCACTTTTCCCCCCTCATGAAGGTCTGGTTCACTAAAGCCCCTGCTGCTCGACTGTGTTTAAAATGCATTACTGGGGCTACACTGTCGGGCGGAGGAACCATGACCAATACTTTAGCTTTTCTGAATACCTGGCACGATGAGCTGCCGGGGTTCTACAGCGAATTAACCCCCACGCCGCTGAAAAACGCCCGGCTGCTTTATCACAGCCAGCCGCTGGCAGACGATCTGGGGATTAACGCCTCGTTTTTTGCTGCACCACAGCAGGGGATCTGGAGTTGCGAAACGCTGCTGCCCGGCATGCAGCCGCTCGCCCAGGTTTATAGCGGGCACCAGTTCGGCGTCTGGGCAGGGCAACTGGGGGACGGGCGCGGTATTTTACTGGGAGAGCAGCAGCTGGCGGACGGACGCAAGGTTGACTGGCATCTCAAAGGCGCAGGCTTGACGCCGTACTCTCGCATGGGCGATGGCCGGGCCGTGCTGCGCTCCACTGTTCGCGAATTTCTCGCCAGCGAAGCCATGCATGCTTTAGGCATTCCGACGACGCGAGCGTTAACTATAGTCACCAGCGATACGCCGGTACAGCGTGAAACGGTTGAGCAGGGGGCAATGCTGCTGCGGGTGTCCGAAAGCCATCTGCGTTTTGGGCATTTTGAGCATTTCTACTATCGCCGCGAGCCGGAAAAAGTGCAGCAGCTTGCCGATTACGCCATTCGTCACCACTGGCCGCATCTGCAGGGGCTTGAAGAACGCTATGAGCTGTGGTTTACCGACGTGGTGGCGCGTACCGCCGCGCTCATTGCCAGCTGGCAAACGGTGGGCTTTGCCCACGGGGTAATGAACACCGACAACATGTCGATTCTTGGCCTGACCATGGACTACGGCCCGTATGGCTTCCTCGACGACTATCAGCCTGAATTTATCTGTAACCATTCCGACTACCAGGGCCGGTATGCCTTCGACAACCAGCCGGCGGTAGGGCTGTGGAACCTGCAGCGCCTGGCGCAGACGCTGTCGCCGTTTATTACGGCCGAGAAGCTGAACGCGATTCTGGATGGCTACCAGCCGGCAATTATGCGTGCTTTTGGCCAGCGGATGCGTGCCAAACTGGGGCTTTTCACCGAACAGCAGGCCGATAACCTAATCCTGAGTGAGCTCTTCGCCCTGATGAGCAAAGAAGGCAGCGATTACACGCGTACCTTCCGGATGCTGAGCGTGACGGAGCAGCTCAGCGCGGCGTCGCCGCTGCGGGATGAATTTATCGACAGGGCAAGTTTTGATGCCTGGTTTGGGCGCTATCGTGAGCGGCTTCAGGCGGAGCAGGTGAGTGATGCCGAACGCCAGCAGAAAATGCAGGCGGTGAACCCGGCGCTGGTCTTACGCAACTGGCTGGCACAGCGGGCAATCGAAGCTGCCGAAAAGGGCGATACTCGTGAACTGGCTAAACTCCACGAGGCGCTGCTCCAGCCGTTCTCCGATCGTGAGGACGATATGACGCAGCGCCCACCTGACTGGGGAAAACGGCTGGAAGTCAGCTGTTCAAGCTGATCACTGGCGCAGGCCTACCTGAGGAACCGGGTGTTCCGGATGTCGGAACACCCGCAGATCGGCCTGATACCAGCGCTGCAACGTTTGCTCTTCCAGCACTTCATCAGGCGTTCCGTTTGCCACCAGCCTGCCTTTATGTAACAGCACGATACGGTCGGCCCAGAGTGCCGCCAGATTCAAATCGTGCAGCACAACGCAGACCGATAACGTCCCCATTTGCGCCAGGCGACGCAGCAGGCGCAGCACATGCTGCTGGTGGTAGAGATCCAGCGCCGACGTAGGCTCGTCCAGAAACAGCCAGCCGTGAGGCTGCCCGTCGCACCAAAGCTGCGCCAGCGCCCGGGCAAGCTGCACCCGCTGTTGCTCGCCGCCTGACAGACGACAAAAATCTCTGCCGCTCAGAGAGTCGCACCCGGTCAGCGCCATGACTTCCGCCACGACGCCGGCCGTTGACGCCTGCGGCCACGGTGCACGGCCCATGGCGATCACGTCTTCTACCGTCCAGCTAAACGCCATGCTGCTTTGCTGGCGCATCACCGCGCGTTTGCGGGACAGCGCTTCGTTGGACCACTGATTCAAATCCTGGCCTGCCAGCGCAACGTGCCCGCTGTCAGGCTGTTGAAACCCGGTTAACAGCCGCAACAGCGTGGATTTGCCCGCGCCGTTTGGGCCAATCAGCGCCACAACTTCACCCGGCTTCAGGCTGACATTGACGTTATCAATCAGATAACGGTGGCCCAGCTTCAGCGAAATATCGTGCGTGGACAAAACTTCATTCATCTCGCGCTCTCCTTGCTGCGAAAGATCATCGCCAGGAACCAGGGGCCGCCTATCAGGCTGGTCAACAGGCCTACAGGCATTTCTGCTGGCGCGACAATCGTTCTCGCCAGCGTATCGGCCACCAACAGCAGCATGGCACCGGCCAGCACGGAGCCGGGCACCAGCCAGCGATGATCGGACCCAAGCCACATGCGCACCAGATGCGGAACCACCAGACCAACGAAGCCGATCACGCCGCTGATGGCTACCGCCGCAGCAACCAACAATGCGCTCAGGATCAGCAAATGCCGCTGGGTTGTTTTGACATCCACGCCCAGGTAATGCGCTTCCTCATCACCAAGCTGGAGCAAATTCAGGCGCTTTGAAAGCAGCCAGATGCCCAGGCTTGCAGGAAGAATAAGCGACGCGGTGGCGAGCAGCGTGGACCATTGTGCCTGGCCCAGGCTCCCCATGCCCCACAGAGAAAGCTGGCGCAGCTGAGTGTCGTTGCTTATCCACGACAGCACGCCAACCGCCGCGCCGCACAGCGCATTGATGGCGATGCCCACCAGCAGCAGGCGAGACAAACTGTTGGTGCCTTTCCGGCTAAGCAGGAAAATCGCCAGCGTCACCGCCAGGCTGCCTACAAACGCTGCCAGCATAGGGGCATAAAGCGCTAAAACCGCCGGCAGAGCCAGCGGCATAACAATCGACAGCCCCACCGCCAGCGCGGCCCCGCTGCTGATCCCAAGCAGTCCCGGATCGGCAAGCGGGTTACGGAACAACCCCTGCATCACGCAGCCCGACAGCGCCAGCGCGCCGCCGATCAGCGCCGCCAGCAGCACCCTCGGCAGACGGATGTTGAGCCAGATGTCACGCAGCGTGTCGTCATGCGTCTGCCACAGCACGGCCACAGACAGCCGCATGGCGCCGAGGTTAGCGGCAATAAGCGCCATTGCCAGCAAAACCAGCCCCATCAAACACAGGGCATGGTGAGGCAAAGGTCGGCGTATCACGGCAGTTGCTCCGCTTTTTTGCGCAGGGCGAGGATCGTCTGCGGGGTATCAATGCCAAAGCCGAGCAGCGCCATGTCATCGACGACCATCAGCTGTTTATTTTTCCCGGCTGGCGTTTGCGCAAGCCCTGGCAATGCCCAGACTTTGGCTTCTCCGCCGAGGGTTTTCACCCCATCGGTGGTGACCAGGATCAGGTCAGGTTTGCTGGCGATCACGCCTTCCTGAGACAGCGGCTGGTAGCGCTTGAAGCCCTGCATGGCATTGTCCAGTCCGGCGGCGTGAATCGCGGCATCCGCGGCGGTTTCCTGCCCGGCAGCCATGGCGGTCATGCCGCCGTGGCTCATAATGAACAGCACTTTTTTGCCCAGCGGTTTGGCCGGGATCGCCGCTAGCTGGTCGTGAAGCGTTTTGCGCAGCTTGTCGCCTTCGGCTGTTTTACCCAGCGCGGTAGCCACGGCAGCCACTTTGGCATCAATGCTCTCGAGGTTATTTTCCGCCGGAACGGTAACCACTTTCACTTTGCTGGCCTCAACCTGCTTCAGCGCCATGGATGGCTGAGCCTGAGCGCTGGCCAGTACCAGCGTCGGGCGCATGGCTAGAATACCCTCGGCATTAAGCTGGCGCAGGTAGCCCACATCCGGCAGTTTTTTCACGGCATCGGGATGAAGGCTCGTGCTATCACGAGCCACCACATCCTGACCCGCACCCAGAGCCCAGGCAATCTCGGTGACGTCGCCACCGATGGTTACCACGCGCTCGGCCGCACCTGCCATCAATGGCAGGGCGAGGATGGCGAGCAGCAGGCGTTTCATGCCGCTAACCCTTTGCCGATCAGGGCTTCAATTTGCAGACGCCACTGCTCCTGCTCCGGCTGGCCTTCAGTACGCTGGCCGTACAGCTGGGCAATTTGCGTGCCGTCGGCGGCAAACAGCTCGAGGCTGGTCACGTGGCCGTCGGCGGTTGGTTTGCGGGTTACCCAGCTTTCGGCGATGGTGTCGCCCATCAGGTGCAGGGTGAATTCCGGGTTGAACACGTTGACCCAGTTTTCCATCGGGACCACTTTGCGGATTTCACCGGTGAAGATCTGCACGCAGCCGCGGTTGCCGACGAAAAT
>NZ_VWWS01000004.1:0-170108 GCF_011752855.1 Enterobacter sp. Ap-867
GAAAAAAAAAAGTTGGGACAGCGCTTCGTTATCTACGCGACAGGCCAGATCGTTTTTCACCAGGCGGAAAGCCTGCTGGCGAGTCAGCTGATGGCGTTTAAGCAGCTGGAAGAACTGGTGTACATCCGTCATCGCGCGCCATTCTGCGTCCACCTTGTCGGCCTCGACCGTAGGCGTCATTACCGCTTCTTCAACGGCTTTGATCGCCAGCGCCGGATTGTCGGTGTGGATGAAACGGGTCAGCACCTGGCTCCAGGCTTCAACATCGGTGTTGTCGGTGGTGTATACCTTCAGCAGCGCATCACCCTGATGGTCAAAGAATTGAATGCTCTGGCGTTCGCCGCGAGCGGTCTCTTCCCGGACGTGGAACACGCTCGCCCACTGGTTCAGGAACAAACGCAGATCCAGCGCACGAGGATTCAGTACCAGCCCGGCGTGGCCGTTAAGGTGCTGGTTCTCAAAGCGGCCTACCTGCTCGTGAACGGCATATTCGTTGCGGCAGATGCACTTTGTTTCCCCCACGGCTTCCAGCGCGGCGAAGATCTCTTTCACATCGCCATTCAGGCGCCATGCGTCGTGCCCGACGCGGGCATGGGTCAGTTCCGCCTCGCTGATGTGCATCAGTTTGGCGATATCCCGGGCATATTTTTTCGGGTGTTCTTGCTTAAGCTGGATCCAGCTGTCGTAACGCTGACTCATGAATAACTCCTTTACCATTGATAGCTCACGAAAATTTTACCGTTACGGCCATCCTGCGGGAGACCCTGCGGTGACCAGTACTCTTTATCGAAGGCGTTGCCAAACACCAGCGTGGTGGTTAAACCGCGCAGCTGCTGCTGCCCTTTGTAGCTGACATAAAAATCGCTGACCGCATAGCCCGGCTGCTGTGCATAGGAGCTGCTGATATGGGTGGAACGCTCGGCGAAGGTGCCGACCCAGCCCACGGAGAAGCCGCTGTGTGACACAGGGATGTCCAGGGTGGTGGTGACGGTGTCCGGGTTCAGGCTGGAGATGTACTCGCCGGTATCTTCATCTTTACCGCGGGTACGGTTATAGGCGGTATCCAGGCTGAACAGATCGGCGGTGTACTTCGCGTTGACGTCCCAGCCCCAAATTTTTGCTTTTGGCACGTTGTAGGACATGGTGGTCGCTTTGGCGAAGTCCACGGTGGTAGAGATGTAATCTTTCGCTTTGGTGTCGAAGTAGCTGGCTTTGAATTCCAGGCCGTCGTTAGCCATGGCCAGATTGTCGAAGCGCAGACCGAAGCCGTATTCCTGCGTTTCGTTGGTTTCCGGGCGCAGGTTCGGGTTTGGTACCCAATAGTTGGTGTAGCGAGTGCCGATAGAGAAGTGCTTGGAGTCGTTGTACATCTCGCCCATGGTCGGCGCACGGAACGCCTGCGCATAGGAACCAAACAGCATCAGCCAGTCGGTTGGGGTGACAGAAACCGCCCCGCGTGATGACCACTTGTCGGCATCCACGTCTTTATAACCCTGACTGCTGCCGCTGTAGTTGTCATAACGCGTCCCGGCCAGGATAGAAATCGGCAGGTCGCGCAGGGTGATTTCATCCTGCAGCCAGCCGGAACCAAAGTTGATTTTCGCCTGTGGGAAACCGGTCGTCAGGCCACCAGGAGCCTGCTCCTGACGATAATATTCGCTGCCGTAGGTCAGCAGGTTAGCCGCGAAGCTGTCGCTAAACAGACGGCTGCGGTTTTCGAGCTTACCGCCTTTGGTCGTCTGTTTACGGAATTCACCCCCCTGATTAGGGGTTTCGGCGTTGATACGAGCTTCGGACCAGTAGGCCGTCGCGGTCGCGTTCAGCCAGTCGTTATCCTGCGGATTGAGGTGGTATTTCAGCTGCGCGTCGCGCTGAATGGTGGAGCGATTGGTCATCGGGTTGCTGGAGGCTGAGGCATCCGGCGTCTGCGGGTTTTTCGGTTCCTGCGCGTTGTTATTGTAGTAGCGCAGGGAGCCGGACAGCGACTGAGCCGAATCGATATACCAGGTGCCTTTGGTCAGCAGGTTGCCGATGTTTTCGTCATTAGGCGCGGTTTCACCGTTGCTCTGGCGCAGGTTACCGCGATCGCGGCTGGACCAGGCGACGACGCCATCCAGGTTATCGGTACGGCCAAAGGCACTGGCGCCCATGCCGATGCTGTGGTCGCCGGTACCGCCGGTGCTGAAGACGCGGAAGCCGCTGTTTTGCCCGTCAAATAGAAGATCGGCGGCGTCTGCGGTTTCATAGGAAATAACACCGCCCAGCGCGCCGCTGCCGTACAGCAGAGCCGCCGGACCACGTACCACTTCAATACGCTTAATCAGCGCGGGATCGAGGAACGTACTGTTCAGGTGGCCGGTGTCGGTGCCCTGACGAATGCCGTCTACCAGGGTAAGTACACCACGGCGGTCGTAACCGCGCATGTTGATGTCCTGGCCGTTGGTGCGCCCGGTGCCGTCGATGGTGATCCCCGGAACTTTGCGCAGCATGTCAGCGGCTGACGTGGACGTCTGGCTCTCTGGCGAATTCGCATCGATAACGCTCACCATCATTGGGGCTTCGAAAGTGCTGCGTTGGTTACCGGTGGCAACCACGGTCATTTGATCGTCTTTTGCGAAAGCGGGCAGGGCGGTAAATACGGCTAACGTGAGTACAGACAGACGAAAACCTGCTGTGTTGGTGCAAGGCATAGCGCAACTCTCCTAAGGAATATCGAAAGCGCTGGCTGCCTGGGTATGACCTGGGTGGCTGGCTAATTTCCCCGTTAGGGTGTGGGGAACGGTTTGTTTAATTTATTTGGTCAGGATCAGCTTCCCGGCCTGAGTCTGGCGTAACAGATATTGCTGTCCTTCATGGACGATAACAACGCGGCCATCGGCACCGAGCAGCGTTTTGCTGTCAACCTGGCGAGGTTCTGTCGCGGGCTGTGGGCGGGCGGGGGTGAATGGTTTGTCCATACGCTTCACTCTGTTTACAAATGACAATCAGTGTAACAATGAGAATCATTATCAGAAAAAGCCGAATCAGCAGCAAGCATTATTTGTAAGAATTGTGTGAATCAGGGAATTTCTTTGCGGGCGAGTTGTCGCGAGGCGTAATGCTATGATATCCGGCGGGTTATCAAGTGCCCGCCGGTGGAAACTATCAGAAGCGTCGGTCAGTGGCCTGCGCCAGCATCGCGACCAGCGTTTCCGTATCTTCCCAGTTAAGGCAAGGATCGGTGATCGACTGCCCGTAAGTCAGGGGCTTGCCAGCAACGATTTGCTGCGTCCCTTCTTTCAGGAAGCTTTCCGCCATGATCCCGGCAATCGCCCTCGAGCCGTTGCGAATTTGCGTGCAAACATCTTCGCAAACATCCAACTGACGGCGGTGCTGCTTCTGGCAGTTGCCGTGGCTGAAATCAATCACCAGATGTTCAGGCAAGTCAAACGCGCCCAGCGTGTCGCAGGCGGCGGCAATGTCTTCTGCGTGATAATTCGGCTGCTTGCCGCCGCGCATAATAATATGGCCGTAAGGGTTGCCGCTGGTCTGGTAAATCGTCATCTGCCCCTGTTTATCCGGGGAGAGGAACATATGGCTGGCACGCGCGGCGCGGATGGCATCCACCGCAATGCGGGTATTGCCATCTGTACCATTTTTAAAGCCAACCGGACAGGAGAGTGCGGACGCCATTTCACGGTGGATCTGGCTTTCGGTCGTGCGCGCGCCAATGGCGCCCCAGCTAATCAGGTCGGCGATATACTGCCCGGTCACCATATCCAGAAATTCGGTCGCGGTAGGGACACCCAGCTCGTTGACCTGCAGCAGCAGGCGGCGCGCCTGTTCGAGGCCGTAATTAATGCGGTAGCTGCCGTTCAGATCAGGATCGGAAATTAACCCTTTCCAGCCGACGACGGTGCGGGGTTTTTCGAAGTAGGTACGCATCACGATCTCAAGACGATCCTGATGTTTTTCACGCAGCGTTTTGAGGCGGCGAGCATAGTCCATCGCGGCGTCAAGATCGTGGATCGAGCAGGGGCCGACGATAACCAGCAGGCGCTTATCTTCACCGGTGAGGATCTTTTCGATCCGGCGGCGGGCGGCGGTGACGTGCTGGGCAACCTCGGCGGAAACCGGGAAGCGCTCGGTTAGCTCAGCCGGTGTCACCAGGCTGTCGATGCGCGCGGTTCGCAATTCATCTGTTTTGTTCATTGGGTGTCTCAGAAATTTTGTCTTCTCTGCGGCAGATTTACCGGGAAGTGATGGGGATCACAATAAACCAAAGCTGACCGATTTCAACATCCGGCCGGCTTTGGCGAAAGGATTGCCCCACCGCAGTCTGTACACCCTAGCATACACGCTCGATCTTTTGTACTAGTTTCTTAGTACATGCGGCGATTCAGCCCCATAATGTCGAGAATTTTGGTCGCCATCTCTTCAACAGAATAGTTGGTGCTGTTGAGGTAGCGGATCTGATTTTTACGGAACAGAGCTTCCACTTCGGCGACCTCCAGACGGCACTGGCGGAGAGAGGCATAGCGGCTGTTTTCACGCCGTTCTTCACGAATGGCGGCCAGGCGTTCAGGGTTAATGGTCAGACCAAAAAGCTTGTGCTGCAGCGGTTTAAGCACGGCCGGGAGCTGAATGTTGTCCATGTCATCGGCAATAAAAGGGTAGTTCGCGGCGCGAATGCCAAACTGCATCGCGAGGTACAGGCTGGTCGGCGTTTTTCCACAGCGGGATACGCCCAGCAAAATGACCTGCGCCTGATCGAGATTGCGCATCGAAATCCCGTCGTCGTGCGCCAGCGTGTAATCAATGGCGGCAATACGGGCGTCGTATTTCGTCAGGTTACCGGGGTTAAGGCCGTGCGTTCGGTGGGCGACGGGAGTCGGGTCGAGTTTTAGCTCCTGCTGCAGCGGCGCAACCAGGGTTTGCACGATGTCCTGACAGAAACCTTCGCTCTGCATAATGATGTCGCGGATATTGGGCAGCACGATGGAATAAAACACCAGCGGACGCACCCCGGTTTGTTGGTAAATAGCGTCAATCTGCTCTTTTACCGCTTTTGCGCGGCTTTCATTTTCAACAAACGGCAGCGTAATACTGTTGATAGATACCGGGAATTGTGACATGACCGCGTGACCAAGTACCTCTGCGGTAATCGCGGTGCCATCGGAAATACAAAATACCTGACGATCGACTAAATTATCCATTTTTATTCCTGAGCGGGGAACCGGTTTCCCTAAAGCATAAAGTAAAACAAGGGATTCCGAGTAGCGCTAATCTTAATTTAAAAAGTGAAATAGCGTTTTTAAATTTAATAAACCATCTTAAATATATTCAAATCAATACTATACCCATCTAAACTGTGAGGATTATATGATAATCAATGGTTTATGAAATGAGCGGATCTATCCGAAAACGTCATATTTTATTTTGCTTGAACGATTCACTGGTTTCATTCCCCCCTAAGAATATGCAAAGCTAAATACGAAGTCTGGTGTTTCTTGTACCCATTCATTTAAAAAAGGATTGTTTCGATGTCCAATAACGGCTCGTCACCGCTGGTGCTTTGGTATAACCAACTTGGCATGAATGATGTAGACAGGGTCGGAGGCAAAAATGCCTCCCTGGGTGAAATGATTACCAATCTTTCGGGTATGGGCGTTTCCGTCCCGAACGGTTTTGCGACCACCGCCGAGGCGTTTAACCTGTTTCTCGACCAGAGCGGCGTGAACCAGCGTATCTACGAGCTGCTGGATAAAACCGACATTGACGATGTGAGCGAACTGGCAAAAGCCGGGGCGCAGATTCGCCAGTGGATTATTGACACGCCTTTCCAGCCTGAGCTGGAGCATGCCATTCGTGAAGCGTACCAAACGCTCTCCTCCGATGATGCCGAGGCCTCTTTTGCGGTGCGTTCTTCGGCCACTGCGGAAGACATGCCGGACGCTTCCTTTGCCGGGCAACAAGAAACTTTCCTCAACGTGCAGGGCTATGATGCCGTGCTGGTGGCGGTGAAACACGTTTTTGCCTCGCTGTTTAACGACCGTGCAATCTCCTACCGCGTGCATCAAGGCTACGACCACCGCGGCGTGGCGCTCTCCGCTGGCGTTCAGCGTATGGTGCGCTCCGACCTCGCTTCTTCCGGGGTGATGTTCTCCATTGATACCGAATCCGGTTTCGATCAGGTGGTGTTTATTACCGCCGCGTGGGGCCTGGGTGAAATGGTTGTGCAGGGCGCCGTAAACCCGGATGAATTCTACGTGCACAAGCCAACGCTTGAGGCGGGTAATCCGGCCATCGTTCGCCGCACCATGGGTTCGAAAAAAATTCGCATGGTCTACGCTCCAACGCAGGAACACGGCAAGCAGGTGCGGATTGAAGACGTGCCGGAAGCCGATCGCGACCGCTTCTGTATTACCCAGGAAGAGATTCAGGAACTGGCTAAGCAGGCGGTACAAATCGAAAAACATTATGGCCGCCCGATGGACATCGAGTGGGCTAAAGACGGCCATACCGGCAAGCTGTTCATCGTTCAGGCTCGCCCGGAAACCGTGCGTTCTCAGGGCCAGGTGATGGAACGCTACCAGCTGCACGCGCAGGGGCAGATCGTGGCGGAAGGCCGCGCGATTGGTCACCGCATCGGCGCGGGTCCGGTAAAAGTGATCCACGACATCAGCGAAATGAACCGCATCCAGCCGGGCGACGTGCTGGTCACTGACATGACCGACCCGGACTGGGAACCGATCATGAAAAAAGCGGCGGCGATTGTCACCAACCGCGGCGGGCGTACCTGCCACGCGGCCATCATCGCACGTGAGCTTGGTATTCCAGCCGTTGTGGGCTGTGGCGATGCCACCGAGCGCATGAAAGACGGCCAGAACGTGACCGTTTCCTGCGCCGAAGGCGACACCGGCTACGTTTACGCGGAGATCCTCGACTTCACCGTGAAAAGCTCCACGGTTGATGCCATGCCGGATCTGCCGCTGAAGATCATGATGAACGTTGGCAACCCGGATCGTGCGTTTGACTTCGCCTGCCTGCCGAACGAAGGCGTTGGCCTGGCGCGTCTGGAATTTATCATCAACCGCATGATTGGCGTGCACCCGCGCGCGCTGCTGGAGTTCGACCAGCAGGAGCCCGCGCTGCAGGCGGAAATCCGCACGATGATGAAAGGTTATGACGATCCGGTTGAGTTCTACGTGGGTCGCCTGACCGAAGGGATCGCGACTTTAGGTGCGGCGTTCTGGCCGAAGCGCGTGATTGTACGTCTGTCTGACTTCAAATCTAACGAATACGCCAACCTGGTGGGCGGCGAGCGTTATGAGCCGGAAGAAGAGAACCCAATGCTGGGCTTCCGTGGGGCAGGTCGCTACGTGGCAGACAGCTTCCGCGACTGCTTCGCGCTGGAATGCGCGGCCATGAAGCGCGTGCGTAATGAAATGGGCCTGACCAACGTCGAAGTGATGGTGCCGTTTGTGCGTACCGTTGCCCAGGCAAAAGCGGTGGTTGAGGAACTGGAACGTCAGGGCCTGAAGCGCGGTGAGAACGGGCTGAAGATCATCATGATGTGCGAGATCCCGTCCAACGCCCTGCTGGCGGACGAGTTCCTGCAATACTTTGACGGCTTCTCCATTGGCTCGAACGACATGACGCAGCTTGCGCTGGGCCTGGATCGCGACTCTGGTGTGGTGTCTGAACTGTTTGACGAGCGTAACGACGCGGTGAAAGCGCTGCTGTCGATGGCGATTAAAGCGGCGAAGAAACAGGGTAAATACGTCGGGATCTGTGGGCAGGGGCCGTCCGATCACGAAGACTTTGCCGCCTGGCTGATGGAAGAGGGGATTGACAGCCTGTCCCTGAACCCGGACACCGTGGTGCAAACCTGGCTCAGCCTTGCTGAACTGAATAAGTAACGTTCAACCCTTCTCTGCAATAAAGAGAGGGGATCCGGCCCGGAGCCTGCCTGCCTTATGCGGGGCAGGCCACCGGGCCGACACTTATCCCCGCTTAATCAATTCCTTCATGCCGGTAATAATGGCCTCGCACCACGCCGCATAATCATGCCCACTCGACCAGGGGTTAAAGCTCACCTCGTAGCCCTTTTCACGCAGCACGGCTTCAAGCTGTTGCGTATTACGGTAAATACCGCCGTCTGCGCCTTTGCTTTCAAAGCGTCCCGCCTGCAGCCAAAATCGCACCGGCAAGCGCGGGGATGCCTGATACTGACGGGTAAGCCAGCCCGGCGCTTCGCCCTCGGGTGCCCACCAGTAAGAGCCGGACAAACTCAGCACGTTGCCAAACGCTTCGGGATGGCGAAGCGCCACCCAGGACGATGCCAGACCGCCGTAACTGGAGCCTGCCACGATGGTTTTTTGTGCCGGAGTGGTGATGCCCTGACGGCGCAGCCACGGCACCAGCTCTTCGGCCATAAAATCGGCGAAATCGGGATTGGGCGGCAGCTCTTTTTCCCGTCGCTCGCCGTCGAGGCTGTCGATAAACACGGCGTTAACCGGCGGCAGGGCATGACGGGCTATCAGGCCGTCCAGCACATTGGCGAGATGATAACGGTCCTGGTACATACGGCCATCGAACAGCATTAGCGTCCAGCGGGCGGGCTGCCCCCCGCGTGGCCGGTAGACGGCCACTTCCCGCCGGTTAGCCAGCTTTTTGCTTTCTACCTGATAGCGAACCAGGGAGCCCTGCCTAATCGGCTCGGCGGTTGCCTGCGGGGTAAAATAGCGGTGGGTGGTCAGGTCTAAAAGTGAGAAACGATTCCAGCGGTCGCCTTTGCCTGCGGGGCTGAATTGCGGGTTAAGCGGGTCAGTCTGGGCCGACACCAGAATCGCCCGGCGCTGGTCGCGCGCGGTGCCTTCCACAAGGGGAACGTCGGGGGCAAGTTTGTACTGCATTAGCGTATCAGCCGGTACCACATAGCTGCGATACCAGACGTCGGACTGCCCGAGGCGGAACATCGGGTCATGGTCACCGGCCGGTGAACCGAGCACGAACACGTTGCCCTGTGCGCCTCGCCACAGGAACGTCACGCGTTTGCGGCTGGCATCGATGGGCTCGACCAGCGGCGTGCCCTGCTCGCGCCTTTCCTGCCAGAAAGCTTCCGTACTTGCGCCGTGGCTCAGAGCCTGCTCAAGCGCCAGCAGTGCCGGGCTTTCCGGGGATTGTTCGTCGTTACGCTTGAGCGGCACGGTTTCACGGATCTGCCAGCGAAACAGCCAGCGCCTGCCGGGCTCACCGCGAAGCACCAGCGTAGAAGGCTGACCGACGGGCAGGGCAAAAAGCGGATTGTGCTGGCCATCCACCGGCCCATTTTCCACCAGCGAACGCCAGAGCCTGCCTTTGCTGTCCACCAGGCTGGCGTCGGTTACGCCGCTCAACCGGACGTTGGCGTAATTTTCACCCAGCGCCGGAAGGGCAAAGCAGATTTCGCCGCTGGCGTCGAACTTCCCATCCTGCTCACCCTGGCTGCCGGTAAAAGTACAGGTCGCGGCCACCGCCGACGCTGAACAAAGTCCCAACATTAATGCGCTCCACGCGGCTCTCATCGTGTTTATCATTCCTGATAAAAAAGTGCACACACGCTAATGCAAATGAGATTGATTTGCAATAACATTGCGAGTCGTTGCGTTTTACGACAAAACGTAACAGGAGAGAAAGGCGAACTTAATTCACCTAATCACATGGGATGTTACGGTCATGCACTTTAAAAATAATAAGGTAACCTGCGGCCTTTGGCTGATGGGATTCAGTGCCCTGGGGATGGGAAACAGCGTTCAGGCGCAGGAGCGGCAGGGCAGCGAGGAAACTCTGGTTGTCACCGGCTCCGTTAGCGAGGATCCTTCTGCGCCGCTGAAGGGGATGGTGGCTACCAAAACGCTGTCTGCAACGAAAACCGCGGCTGATTTGCTCCAAACGCCGCAGTCGGTTTCGGTGATTACCCGCGACCAAATGAACGCGCAGGATGTTACCTCCGTGTCGCAGGCTTTGCGCTATTCGGCCGGGGTACTGACGGAGTATCGGGGCAGTTCGAACCGCAACGATGAGGTGTTTGTGCGCGGCTTCAGCTATGTCCCAAAATATCTTGACGGACTGAGCTACGGCGCAACAGCGTCTTCCCAGACCGGGACGTTTGACCCGTGGCTGCTTGAGCGCGTGGAGCTGGTGCGTGGCCCGGCATCCGTGTTGTTCGGCCAGGTGAACCCCGGCGGGCTTATCAGCATGACCAGCAAGCGGCCGACAAGGGAAGCGATACATGAAGTGCAGTTCCGCTCAGGCAACCAGCATCTGGCCGAGGGGGCTTTTGATTTTGGCGGCTCGCTAAGCGACGATAATCGGGTGCTTTATCGCCTGAACGGCATCGCACGCACGCAGCACAGCCAGGTGGCCGATTACAAAGAGCAGCGCCTGGCGATTGCGCCGGCGCTGACCTGGTATCCCAACGAGCAGACTCGTTTTACTTTACTGACCAGCTACCAGAAAGACCCGAAGGCGGGCTATCGTAACTTCCTGCCTGCCGCAGGCCTGGTGACGGAAACCACGGCGGGGTATATCCCGCTGGACTTTAACGTTAGCGATCCCAATTACGACCAGTCGTGGCGCGAGCAAACGATGGTGGGCTATGAGTTCGAGCACAGCTTCAACGATATCTTCACCTTCCGCCAGAACGCCCGTTACGCCAGCATCAAACAGAAGTACCGTTACCTCGTGTATTCCACCTCAAAAAGCGAGACGCTACTTTCGCGCCGTGCGCAGCGAGAAACGCGTGATACCGATGAGTTTGGCGTGGATAACCAGCTTGAGGCGCAGTTTGATACCGGCGCGCTGGGGCATACGCTGTTAGGCGGCCTGGATTACAAGTCTAACCATGACCGGCAGCAGCTCAGCCGCGGCACCGGGGCGAAATACGATCTGTACTGGCCGAATCCGGTATATGGCCTCAATGTGGACGAAAGCACCTTCAGCGCGGTGAACGACGACCAGCAGAATCTCGACCAGACGGGCGTGTACCTGCAGGATCAGCTCAGCTGGAACAACTGGCAACTGCTGCTTTCCGGGCGTTATGATTGGGCCGAAGTGCGCACGACGGACAGGTTAAAAAGTAAAACGACGCAGCAGAATGACAGCAAGTTCACCTGGCGTACGGGGCTGCTTTACGCCTTTGATTTTGGCCTGTCGCCGTATATCAGCTACAGCACCTCGTTTGAGCCCAATCTGCAGACCAACCGTGCGCCAGGCGCTGCGCCGTTCGACCCAAGCCTGGGCAAGCAGACCGAAGTGGGCCTGAAGTATCAGCCGCTGAAAGAGACCTTCATGACGCTGGCGGTGTTCGATCTCCGCCAGACAAACGTTGGGACCTACAACAGCGCGCTGGGTTGGTTTGAAAACGCCGGTGAAATCCGTTCTAAAGGGCTGGAGGCGGAGGTGCATTCCACGCTGTTTAACAGCCTCAACCTGATAGGCTCTTACACCTGGACGGATGCGGAAACCGTGAGCACCACCGTGGCGGGCACCGAAGGAAAAACGCCCGCGCGTGTTCCAACACATATGGCCTCGGCGTGGGGCAGTTACACTATTCCTGAAGGCCTGCTGAAAAACCTGACGGCAGGTGTCGGGGTTCGCTACATCGGGACCAGCTATGGCGATGCGAAAAATACCTTTAAAGTGGCGGCCGTGGATCTCTATGACGCCATGCTGCGTTACGAGCTGGGAGAAGTGAGCCCTGATTTAAAAGGGGCCGCCCTGCAGTTCAACGTCAATAATCTGTCGGACACAAAATACGTGGCGTCCTGCGCGTCGGATTCAGCCTGTTTCTACGGCATTGGCCGTACCTTAACCGCCACCGTCAGCTATCGCTGGTAAGGAGAACTTTTGCGCTATCTGCTTATGGCGCTTATCGCACTCGCTGCTCCCTCGGGGGCAGCGGTCATCGAGGATAAGCCCTACACGCTGGCGAATACGCTGGTACACAGTCTGCATTCGCCGGAAAACGGTGAGTATAAAATTATGGTTTCCTGGCCTGAAGGCGAAGCGCCTTCAGAAGGCTGGCCGGTGATTTACCTTCTGGACGGTGAGTCCGTCTTCCCCGGCGCGGTGTCGCTGATGCAGCGCCTGACCTGTGAGCGTTGCCCGTTGACGCCAGGCGTGGTGGTGGCGATTGACTACCCGGAAAACAGCCGCCGGGAGCGGGATTATCGACCTGCGGTAGAAAAAGTGGTGCTGGAGCCGAATCCGGCAGGGGGCACTTATCCGCCAGGCGCCCCCGGCGAGGCGCAGAAATTCTGGCGGTTTATTGACGCCGAACTCCGGCCCTGGGTCGAAAAGCAGTGGAAAATCAATCCGCAGCGGCAGGCGCTTTTTGGGCACTCCTATGGCGGCCTGTTCACCACCTGGCTGTTTATGACCTCGCCGGGCGCTTTCCAGCATTATTACGCCTCAAGCCCATCGGTGTGGTGGAACGATCGCTATCTGCTGCGAATGGCGCAAAACTGGCGGCCTGATAAGGGAAATGCTCAGCTATCGCTCTCCGTGGGAAGTTATGAACAGTCGCTGCAGCCGCAGGAGGCCAGGCTGTCGGAAGAGAAGCGCGCCACGCTATTAAAACATCGTGGGCAGCGAGCGATGGTAGACGGGAACCGCGAAATGGCTAATGCCCTGATAGCTAACGCCCCGACCCGGGTTGATTTTACGCTGGTAGAAGGACAGAGCCACCTGACCGTTGCCCCGTTGGTTCTGCATGGGGCGCTTATCAATCACTTTGCGAAATCAGAATAAAAAAAAGCCCATCATCAAGATGGGCAAAGACTACACACAGCAATTCGTTGTTTCACTCAGGGGATTTCGATGTTTATAAATCAACGTGTTGATTCATAACCGTGAGTTAAATAGTAGGCATCTCACTAAGTGGCGTCACTCAGATTCGTCTCAATCGTTAACAGAAGGTAAATAACTTGAGGCAGCATAGCCCGGAATGGGGGCTTCAATGGCCGGAATAGCGAAGGGAAAATGCGTTATTGATTAGATTTATTAACCATTTGCGTTAAGTCACTGCTTTAGGCGCAAGCTATTCTGTCGTTAAAAAAGTTCCTGTGGAGATGTAGAGGATGTGAACGGAAACTTAGCTGTTATCGCATAGAGGGTTTGAGCGAACAGGAACTCCTCAAACCCTCCGCATCCTTATTGCTTCACATTCAGCGTCTGCTGCTCCTCAAGCAGTTCGACCACCTCTTGTGGATCGTCCTGTGGGGCAGGCGCCTCGTGCATCCAGACCGAAATCAGGCGATAAGAAACCGCCAGCAGCACCGGGCCGATAAACAGGCCAATCATCCCGAAGGCAATCAAGCCGCCGATCACGCCGGAAAGAATCAGAATCATCGGCAAGTCCGCGCCCATGCGAATAAGCACCGGGCGAATCACGTTATCCATGGTGCCAACGACACAACTCCATACCAACAGCACCGTCCCCCAGGTGGTATCGCCGCTCCAGTACAGCCAGATAATGGCGGGCACCAGAATCACCAGCGGGCCAAGCTGAATCAGGCAGCTAAGCACCATCAGCACCGTAAGCAGCGCGGCGTAAGGAATGCCGGACACCGCCAGGCCAATACCGCCCAGTACACCCTGTGCTAGCGCGGTGACAACCACGCCCAGCGCTACGGCGCGAATTGCCTGGCCGGCCAGCAGTACGGCAGCATCACCGCGTTTGTCCGCGAGGCGGAAGGCGAAATGACGAATGCCGTTCCCCAGCGTCTCACCTTTGGCATACAGCAGCACGCTGAACAGCAGCATCAGGCCGAGATGTACCAGCAGAGTACCTATGTGTACGGCCTGACCAAGGAACCAACTGGTCGTCGTGCCGATATAGGGCCGGATCTTTTCCATAATCGCGCTGCCGCCGCTGCTCACCAGCGTGTTCCAGCCGCTGTAAAGTTTATCGCCAATAAGTGGGACGCTGTGCAGCCATTCGAAGGCGGGCAGCGCCATGTGCCCTTTGGTCGCCCAGTTAATCACCGGGCCGCTGTTGTCCACCAGGCTGTTCACTAACATCGCGACCGGGATGACAAACAGCATCAGCAGGAGCAGCGTCATCACCAGCACCGCAAGGGAGCGTTTGCCCCACAGCAGCTTTTGCAATTTGATGAGCAGCGGCCAGGTCGCAATGACGATGGTTCCGGCCCAGGCGAAGCCCAAAACAAACGGGCGCACTATCCACAGACAGGCAAGAATCATCACCGAAATAAACAGCACGGACAGCAGGATCTGCAGCAGATCCTTTGGCTGACTGACTTTGATCATAGGAAGAATCACCTCAATAAAATGCACCCGCGCTAAATTCGCATGGCGATAATTTAATGATGATGTATTTCCTCGATTTTTGACAGGTGCATTTCGCATCGCGTTATCTGAAATAACAGCCGCAAATCGCGATGGAATATGATAAAAACAAAACAGACACGCAAACGATAACTCTTACTAAGCAACACAGGGTCGACCCGTCAATGATCCCACAAATTTCTCAGGCACCTGGCGTCGTTCAGCTGGTGCTCAGCTATTTAGCATCACTGGAGCAACAGGGCTTTACCGGCGATACCGCCACTAGCTACGCAGACCGCCTGACCATGGCGACCGACAACAGTATTTACCAACTGCTGCCGGATGCGGTGCTTTTCCCTCGTTCAACCGCCGACGTCACGCTGATTACCCGCGTGGCCTCCGAAGAGCGCTTTAAATCCCTGGTGTTTACCCCGCGCGGCGGCGGCACCGGCACCAACGGGCAGTCGCTGAACGGCGGCATCGTGGTGGACATGTCCCGCTACATGAATCGCATTATCGAAATCAACCCGGAACAAGGTTGGGTGCGGGTCGAAGCCGGCGTGATTAAAGACCAGCTCAACCAGTTCCTGAAGCCGCACGGCTACTTCTTTGCCCCGGAATTGTCGACCAGTAACCGTGCCACGCTGGGAGGAATGATTAATACCGATGCCTCCGGGCAGGGATCGCTGGTGTACGGTAAAACCTCCGATCATGTGCTGGGCGTGCGCGCCGTGCTGATGGACGGTGAAATTCTGGACACGCACCAGATGGCAACCGGGCTTGCCGAAGAGCTGGGCCGCGAAGAGACATCGAGCGGTAAAATCTACCGCACCGTGCTTGAACGCTGCCGCGAGCAGCGTGAGCTGATTATCGATAAATTCCCCAAACTAAACCGCTTTCTTACCGGCTATGACCTGCGCCACGTCTTTAATGACGATCTAAGCAAGTTCGATTTAACCCGCATTCTTACCGGCTCCGAGGGGACGCTGGCCTTTATCACCGAGGCGAAGCTGGATATCACCCGCTTGCCGAAAGTGCGCCGGCTGGTGAACGTCAAGTATGACTCCTTCGATTCAGCCCTGCGTAATGCGCCCTTTATGGTGGATGCTCGGGCGCTGTCGGTGGAAACCGTCGACTCCAAAGTCCTGAATCTGGCGCGGGAAGATATCGTCTGGCACTCGGTCAGCGAATTGATCACCGACGTGCCGAACAAAGAGATGCTTGGGCTGAACATCGTTGAGTTTGCCGGGGACGACCAGGCACTGATCGACGGCCAGGTCACTGAGCTATGTGCTCGCCTCGATGCGCTAATAGCCGCAGGCGAGGGCGGGGTGATTGGCTGGCAGGTTTGTGACGAGCTGGCCGGTATCGAAAAAATCTACGGCATGCGGAAAAAAGCCGTTGGCCTGCTGGGGAACGCCAAAGGCCAGGCTAAACCGATTCCGTTTGCCGAAGACACCTGCGTGCCGCCGCAGCATCTGGCGGACTACATTGTTGAATTCCGCGCTCTGCTGGATAGCCACAACCTGAGCTACGGGATGTTTGGTCACGTTGATGCAGGCGTGTTGCACGTTCGCCCTGCGCTGGATATGTGCGATCCGCAGCAGGAAATGCTGATGAAAAGCATCTCCGACGACGTGGTGGCGCTGACGGCAAAATACGGCGGTCTGCTGTGGGGCGAACATGGCAAAGGGTTCCGCGCCGAGTACAGCCCGGCCTTCTTCGGTGAAACGCTGTATGAAGAACTGCGCCGGATTAAAGCCGTGTTTGACCCGGCTAACCGGCTGAACCCCGGGAAGATTTGCCCGCCGCTCGGCGTGGACGACCCGATGATGCAGGTCGATGCCGTTAAGCGCGGGACGTTTGACCGACAAATCCCGATTGCGGTACGCACCTCCTGGCGCGGCGCGATGGAGTGCAACGGCAATGGCCTGTGCTTTAACTTCGACGTGAAAAGCCCGATGTGCCCGTCGATGAAAATCTCCAGCAACCGTATCCACTCCCCGAAAGGGCGAGCCACGCTGACCCGTGAATGGCTGCGGCTGCTGGCCGAGCGAGGCGTTGACCCGCTGCAGCTTGAGAAACAGCTGCCGGAGCAGCGCGCCAGCCTGCGAGGCCTTATCGAGCGTACCCGCAACTCGTGGCACGCCAGCAAGGGCGAGTACGATTTTTCCCACGAAGTGAAAGAGGCGATGTCCGGCTGCCTGGCCTGTAAAGCCTGCTCGACCCAATGCCCGATTAAAATCGACGTGCCGGAGTTCCGCTCTCGCTTCCTGCAGCTTTACCACACGCGCTATCTGCGCCCGCTGCGCGATCACGTTGTGGCCTCCGTGGAGAGCTACGCGCCGCTGATGGCGCGCGCGCCAAAAACCTTCAACTTCTTTATGAGCCAGCCGTGGGTCCAGAGTTTGTCCCGCAGGCACATCGGTATGGTTGACCTGCCTATGCTGTCCACGCCGACGCTGCAGCAGCAGTTGGTCGGGCACCGCTCAGCCAACGTCACGCTGGAAGAGCTGGAGCATTACTCAGATGAGCAGCGCGCCAAAACCGTGCTGGTGGTGCAGGACCCGTTCACCAGCTATTACGATGCTCAGGTGGTGGCTGATTTTATTAAGCTTGCAGATAAGCTAGGCTTTGAACCTGTGGTGCTGCCGTTCTCACCGAACGGTAAGGCTCAGCATATTAAAGGGTTCCTGCAGCGTTTTGCGCGCACGGCGAGTAAAACGTCTGAGTTCCTGAACCGCATTGCGAAACTGGGTATGCCGATGGTCGGCGTCGATCCGGCGCTGGTCCTGTGCTACCGCGATGAATATAAACAGACATTAGGCGAAGAGCGCGGTGATTTTCAGGTGCAGCTGGTGCACGAATGGCTCCAGACTGCGCTGAAAGAACGGGAAGTGCAGGGCGCGGGAGGGGAAGCATGGTACCTCTTTGGCCACTGTACCGAAGTAACGGCGTTGCCGGCGACACCGAATCAGTGGGCCGGTATTTTTGCTCGTTTTGGCGCGAAGCTCGAGAGCGTGAGCGTTGGCTGCTGCGGCATGGCTGGCACTTACGGTCACGAGGTGAAAAATCTCGCCAATTCATTGGGCATCTATGAACTCTCCTGGCATCAGGCGATGCAGCGCCTGCCGCGCAACCGCTGTCTGGCAACCGGCTACTCCTGCCGCAGCCAGGTCAAGCGCGTTGAGGGCAACGGCGTACGGCATCCATTACAGGCTCTTCTGGAGATTATCGGATGATTTGGCGACGTGAAGCCACGCTTGCCGCGCTCAATAAAATGGGCGCGAACAATATGGTCGGCCATGTAGGCATTGAATTTACGCGTTTTGACGACAACGAAATTGAGGCCACCATGCCGGTGGATGAGCGCACCCGGCAGCCGTTTGGCCTGCTGCACGGCGGCGCGTCGGTGGTGCTGGCGGAAACGCTGGGTTCCGTAGCAGGCTACCTGTGCACCGAAGGCGACCAGAAGGTGGTTGGGCTGGAAGTGAACGCCAACCATATCCGCTCGGCGCGAGAAGGCGTGGTGCGGGGCGTTTGTCGCGCGGTGCACGCGGGGCGTCGTCATCAGGTGTGGCAAATTGATATCTACGATCAGCAAGACCAGCTGTGCTGTACCTCCCGCCTGACTACGGCGGTGGTGTAAAGCAACGGCTAAAATATTCCCACGTTCAGCCCTCGGGGACGTGGGATTGTTTTAATTTGTGATTATTTCTTTAAAAAACTATATATCCACCACCCATTTTGTTAAAAAACCTGCCTCATGATGTTTTCAGGCTTAAGGAAAAATGATGTGGATATTGCTGGCAGCCGCCTTACTGGTTTTACAATTTAATAAAAAAATTTCCCTCGGATTATTACTGGTGACCGTGGTATGGGGTGCCGTTGACGGCGTACTCGACTGGCGAGCACTGGCTTCACTGGCGATAATCACCGCTCTTGCCGTCGCTTATTTAAAAGCCGCAAACAGAAAGCCCGTGCGCTATGTGCTTGAATTTTTGCTGGTCGCCGCCGCAGTAGCGCTGACCATCCATGTTATCCCCGGTTTCCATAATCCAAAGGTGCTGGACTCGGTGACCGCCGGGCCGCAAAGCGCGCGGTTTTCCATGTATTACAACTTCGACAAAGCGCTGGTGCCCTTTATTTTGCTGGTGATGATGAAGTCGCTGTTCGTCAGCGAGCCGAAATATCAGCCCGCTAAGCTCTGGTGGAACTTGCTGATTGCTTTGATCCCAGGGCTGTTGCTATTGGCGGTAGCTTTGGGTGGCTTAAAGATTGAACCTCATTTCCCGCAGTGGCTGCCGCCGTTCCTGTTCGCAAATATTTTCTTTGTTTCGCTGGCGGAGGAAGCGCTCTTCCGGGGGTATCTCCAGCAGCGTTTATCCGGCTTTATGCACCCGGTTGTGGCGCTGATTATTTCAGCCGCGATATTCGGCGCGCTGCATTTCGCCGGTGGCCCGCTGCTGATTGTTTTTGCCGCACTGGCGGGGCTTATTTACGGCCTGGCGTGGATGTGGAGCGGGCGGCTGTGGGTTGCCGTGGCGTTTCATGTCGGGCTGAATATGACCCATTTATTGCTGTTTACCTATCCGGTGCTGCAGCATTCTGTGCACTAATTTTTTACGACATCGGAACCTGGCTCCGATGTCGTAAATCTCATCGCCTTAACAACCGAATAACCAGCCATGCGCTTCCCGCAATAGCACACAACAAGCCAAGTACAGGGAAAAATGGGATGCCAAACAGCGTCCAGTTCAACCCGAGCAGCCATGGAGCTATCGCGATTGTCAGGGCGGCTAAAACAAGGGCGAGCGCCAGAGTAGAGGCCGCTCGCTCCAGCGACTTTCCGAGCTGGTTAATATTCTCTACGTTAATGTCCGCGTGCAGCTTACCGTGACGAAGCCTTTGCATCACCAGACGTAGGGTCTGCGGCAGCGAATCACCTCCCTCAAGAAGCTGATTGCCGAGTTTAAGCAGGCGTCTGCGGCTTCCGAGGCGGGTATAGCGTTTTAACAGCTCCTGCTTAATCACCGGGCGAAGAATGCGAATAATGTCGAACTGCGGATCCATTCTCAGCAATACGCCGTCCGCGGTGATCAACGCCTTAAACAATAAAACCAAATCCGGCGGCAGCGACAGCTGGAATTCCCGGACGGTGGAAAGCATATCGGTCAGCGCTTTTCCAAGCTGTAGCGGGAGATTGCCCTGTTTTTGCAGAAAATAGCTGGCTGCAAGTTCCAGTTCGGTAAGATCTACTGTCTCCTGGCCACTCCAGGCGATGAGGGCATCGACAATCCCGCTGGCATCACGCTCGCTGATGGCATAAATCAGCGACAACAGCTCGTCGCGTCGCGCCTGGCTCAGGCTTCCCACCATGCCGAAATCAATGAAGCCGACCCGGTTGCCCGCCAGGGCCATGACGTTGCCGGGATGCGGATCTGCGTGGTAAGTCCGCAGGTCAAAGAGCATATTGATAAACGCTGTCGCGCCTTTACGCGCCAACAAGGGGCCATCAAACCCGGCGGCGGCAAGCTGCTGGCTGTCAACCGGCGCCACGCCGGGCAAAAATGCCTGTACCATCAGCGTAGGGTGGCACCAGTCCCAATAAATCCTGGGGATGACGACGTCTTCGTTGTCAGCGAAAAACTGATAAATCTTTTCCCCGTTGGCTGCTTCATGGCAAAAATCCAGTTCCTGATTCAGGGCGTTTTCCAGATAACGCACCAGCATCACCGGCTGAAAGCGAGCCAGCCCCGCGCTCTGCTGCTCCAGACTTTCCGCGAGGTAACGGAGTAAACGCAGGTCGGCCTTGAGGGTTGTTTCAATCCCGGGGCGCTGAATTTTGACGATAACCTCGTCGCCATTTTTCAGCGTGGCCCGGTGAATTTGTGCTATCGAGCCACTGGCCAGCGGGGTTTCATCAAAGGTAGCGAAAACCTCCGCAGGCGAAGCCCCAAGCGTCGCCACGACGAAGGGCTCGAGCTTTGGCCAGGGCAGAGGGCTGGCGCTCGAATTCAACTGGCTAAGCGCTTCCGTCCATGCGGGGTCAAGCAGGTCGCTACGGGTTGAGAGGATTTGCCCGAGCTTAACGAACGTCGGGCCCAGTTCTTCCAGCGCCGCGCACAGGCGCTGCGGCATCGGTAAAGCATCGTGTTGGCTGCCGCCACGTATTTTGTCATGCAGCGAGGCCAGGCCCAGCAAACGCACAATGTCCTGCAATCCATAGCGAAGGAAAACGCCGATAATTTCCTGCAGCCTCACGCGATCGCGGGCGGTGACCATAATCATTTTCAGCATTGGACAAGCTCCTTTTTTCTTAACAGGAGGATAGTCGATAAATCGGAATATTTTCACGCCATTCTTATCTCAGGGCAGAGGGTTAGCCTGTCGCATACAGGCTGCGGGAAATTCGACGTTAAAGCGATGGAAGGTAATGAGAGTCGTCAATAAAAGCTAACTGATCTTCATCTCATCTGTTTATCTTGTTTTTTTTTGGTATGTGTATGGTTTTCTCTTATTGCCAAATCTGATTTTTGTTATCGATTTTTTACCACTTTTGCCCGAGGTGAATTCTGAAAGTCTGGTGGTTTTTGATGTGTTTGTTTATGTCTAATTTGTTATTTTTTTGTTTTTATTGTTTTAAAAACAATGGGTTAATTTTATTTTTTATGGCTAAGAATATTCACTTCAGGCTATTTTTATCATTATTTCTGTGTTGCCTTGTTAATTCTATTTATGAATAATTTCTCCGCACAGTAATGGTTTAATTATAATAATGGAGTAATTTTAATGAATAATAAGTCTTTGTTGGCCTTTCTTGTTTCTGGATTATTAGTCACCCAGTCTGTCTCTGCTCTTGAATGGGGGGACTGGTCATCAGACGTGACTTCCAGTAACTCCCATGCTGATGCTGATAAAACCAATGGAAATTTCGGTGATATTAAAAATAACGTTGATACCATTGATTCAGCGCTGAATGAAAGCATTCAAAAACAGCAGACAGTCAATGACCAACAAAAAATGCTCAACGATCGGCAGAATGCCACCAACGTCAAGCAGGCCGAGTGGAATGAGAACCAGAACAGCGTAAATAGCCAGCAGAATGCGGTGAATCAACAGCAGTCCACGGTTAATGCGAACCAGGCTAACCTCAACAATCAGCAGGGGGCCATTAATCAGACCCAGGCAAATCTGAACAATCAGCAGGGGGCCATTAATCAGACTCAGGCAAATCTGAACAATCAGCAGGGGGCCATTAACCAGTCTCAGGCAAATCTGAATACGCAGCAGAATACCATTAACCAGAGTCAGGCCAGGAGCAATGCTCAGTTCCAGGACTCCATCACCCAGCTTAATGGCGATCTTAACCATCTCGGTAACCGCGTGGATAAACTGGATCACAAAATGAAGCGTGGGTTTGCCTCCCAGGCGGCGCTCTCAGGGCTTTTCCAGCCCTACAACGTTGGCAAATTCAACCTTTCTGGCTCGCTAGGCGGGTATGAATCTACCAGCGCGATGGCCATTGGTAGCGGGTATCGGTTCAATGAAAATGTCGCCGCAAAGGCCGGGATTTCAACCAATACCGAAGACTTCAAGGCCGTGACATACAATGCGGCAGTCAACTTTGAGTGGTAATGCAGCTCAACATAGCTAACTCAGTTCCCCTGGTTAACCTTATGCCCTGGTAACTAGGGGGCGGATTTTTCTGAACAGATACCTTAATCCCCCTGCGACCGCACCTCTTCTTGTTCCCGTAAAACTGAAAATTACTGGTACTTTATGGCGCTAATTTCGCATTCAGTGCGCTTCCAATCACATAAATAGATATTTTCTATACATCTTTTGTCTTGCCCGGTTCAGGCGTTTTTCATCTTTGATATTTCCTTTTACACCAGTAGCTTAAACAGCTCTTTTCGCCATCGGCAAGAGTTTCATGACGGTCTATCCTTAGTAAAGACGCCCAAAAAACCAGCGTTTCGCGAATACCCCTGTTTTCATAACGTTGTATTGATAATTGTTATCATTAACATAAGGGTATCGGCCTTCGGGCGCAGAGAATGATGAGGTGAAGAATGGATGTGCAAACCGGTTCCTTTGATCCCAATGATTTTGCCTGGCAGGGGCTGACCCTGACCCCGGCCGCCAGCGCGCATATCCGCGATCTGGCCGCCAAACAACCCGAGCTTAAAGGCATCCGCCTGAGTATCAAACAGACGGGCTGCGCTGGCTTTGGCTACGTGCTGGACACGGTCACCGAGCCGAAGCCGGACGATCTGGTCTATGAGTTTGACGGCGCGCGCCTGTGGGTGCCGCTCTCCGCCATGCCTTTTATCGACGGCACGGAAGTGGATTACGTGCGTGAAGGCCTGAATCAGATCTTTAAATTTAATAACCCGAAAGCGCAGCACGAGTGCGGCTGCGGCGAAAGCTTTGGGGTATAGGCGGTACTATGTCTCGTAATACTGAAGCAACTGACGATGTCAAAACCTGGACCGGCAACCTCAATTATAAAGAGGGCTTTTTCACCGAGCTGCAGACCGAGCAGCTGGCGAAGGGCATAAATGAAGAGGTGGTTCGGGCAATCTCTGCCCGTCGTAACGAGCCCGAATGGATGCTGGAGTTTCGTCTCAACGCCTTCCATGCATGGTTGAAAATGGAAGAGCCGCACTGGCTGAAGGCGAATTACGACAAACTGAATTACCAGGATTACAGCTATTACTCTGCGCCATCCTGCGGGAGCTGCGACGACACCTGTGCGTCCCAGCCCGGCGCGGTTCAGCAGCCGCCAAACGCCTTCCTGACTAACGAAGTCGAAGACGCGTTTAAGCAACTGGGTGTGCCGGTGCGCGAAGGCAGTGAAGTGGCGGTTGACGCCATTTTTGACTCAGTTTCCGTGGCAACCACTTACCGCGAAAAACTCTCCGAGCAGGGCATTATTTTCTGCTCCTTCGGCGAGGCGATTCACGACTACCCGGAACTGGTCAAAAAATACCTGGGTACCGTGGTGCCGTCTAACGATAACTTCTTCGCCGCGCTTAACGCCGCGGTGGCCTCTGACGGCACCTTTATTTACATCCCGAAAGGCGTGCGCTGCCCGATGGAGCTGTCCACCTATTTCCGTATCAACGCGGAAAAAACCGGTCAGTTCGAGCGCACTATTTTAGTGGCGGATGAAGGCAGCTATGTGAGCTACATCGAGGGCTGTTCTGCACCAGTGCGCGACAGCTACCAGCTCCACGCCGCCGTAGTGGAAGTGATTATTCACCGCGATGCGGAAGTGAAGTACTCCACGGTGCAAAACTGGTTCCCGGGGGACAACAACACCGGCGGCATTCTGAACTTCGTCACCAAGCGCGCCCTGTGCGAAGGTGAGAACAGCAAGATGTCCTGGACACAGTCAGAAACCGGCTCTGCCATCACCTGGAAGTACCCGAGCGTGATCCTGCGTGGCGACAACTCCATCGGCGAGTTCTTCTCCGTGGCGCTGACCTCCGGCCATCAGCAGGCGGACACCGGCACCAAAATGATCCACATCGGCAAGAACACCAAATCGACGATCATCTCGAAAGGGATCTCCGCCGGTCATAGCCAGAACAGCTACCGCGGCCTGGTGAAAATCATGCCCACAGCGACCAACGCTCGTAACTTCACCCAGTGCGACTCGATGTTGATCGGGCCCGACAGCGGGGCGCACACTTTCCCGTACGTGGAGTGCCGCAACAACACGGCGCAGCTGGAGCACGAAGCCACCACGTCGCGCATTGGTGAAGATCAGCTGTTCTATTGCCTGCAGCGTGGCATCAGCGAAGATGACGCCATCTCGATGATCGTCAACGGGTTCTGCAAAGACGTGTTCTCAGAGTTACCGCTCGAATTCGCGGTGGAAGCACAAAAATTATTAGCCATCAGCCTCGAACACAGCGTCGGTTAAGGATTAAGGGAAAACTATGTTAAGCATTAAAGATTTACAGGTCAGCGTTGAGGATAAAGAGATCCTGCGTGGCTTAAACCTCGAAGTGAAGCCGGGCGAAGTTCACGCCATCATGGGGCCAAACGGCTCCGGGAAAAGTACCTTATCCGCCACGCTTGCCGGTCGTGAAGACTACGAAGTGACCGGCGGCTCGGTGCAGTTCAACGGCAAAGACCTGCTGGAACTGTCGCCGGAAGACCGCTCCGGCGAAGGTATTTTTATGGCCTTCCAGTACCCGGTGGAAATTCCCGGCGTCAGCAACCAGTTCTTCCTGCAAACCGCGCTGAATGCGGTGCGGGAATACCGGGGCCTCGAGTCGCTGGATCGCTTTGATTTTCAGGATCTGATGGAAGAGAAAATCAAGCTGCTGCAAATGCCGGAAGATTTACTCACCCGCTCGGTCAACGTCGGCTTCTCCGGCGGCGAGAAAAAGCGTAACGACATTCTGCAAATGGCAGTGCTGGAGCCGGAGCTGTGCATTCTCGATGAAACCGACTCCGGGCTGGATATTGATGCCCTGAAGATTGTGGCCGAAGGCGTTAACTCGCTGCGTGACGGCAAGCGTTCATTTATCGTGGTCACCCACTACCAGCGTATCCTCGACTACATCAAGCCGGACTTTGTTCACGTGCTGTATCAGGGGCGCATCGTTAAATCTGGCGATTTCAGCCTGGTGAAACAACTGGAGGAGCAGGGTTATGGCTGGCTTACCGAACAGCAGTAACGGCAACGCGCTCCAGCAGTGGCATCATCTGTTTGAAGCTCAGGGCACGGGCCGCTCGCAGGTGGCCCTGCAGCATATGCAGCAGCTGTTGCGCCTGGGTTTACCGACACGCAAGCATGAAAACTGGAAATACACGCCGCTCGACGGGTTGCTGAATAACCAGTTTGTCTTTGCGCCTCAGTCGCCTTTAAGTGCGCAACAGCGTGACGAGCTTGCCCTGCCTGTAGACGCGCTGCGGCTGGTGTTTGTTGACGGGCATTTCAGCGCCGAACTGAGCGATGACATCGCCGACAGCGGTTTTGTGATAAGTATCGACGATAACCGCCAGACGCTGCCCGCGCCGGTTCAGGGCGAAGTGTTCCTGCACCTCACGGAAAGCCTGGCGGAGACCGTGACGCATATCCGCGTGGCGCCTAACACGCAGCCTGAAAAAGCGCTGTTGCTGATGCACGTCACGCGCGGCAGCAAGGCGCAGGAGATGGCGACGGCACATTACCGTCACCACCTGATCCTTGAGCAGGGCGCTCAGGCCACGGTGATGGAGCACTTCGTCAGCCTTGACGAGGCGGCGCATTTCACCGGCGCACGATTTACCGCCGAAGTGGCCGCCAACGCGCAGCTTAGCCACTACAAGCTGGCGTTTGAAAATGCCGCCAGCTACCACTTTGCGCACAACGATCTACTGATTGAGCAGGACTCGACGGTGAGCAGCCACAGCTTCCTGTTGGGGGCCGCAGTGCTGCGCCACAACACCAGCACGCAGCTTAACGGCGAGAACAACCAGCTGCACATCAACAGTCTGGCGCTGCCGGTAAATAACGAGGTGTGCGACACCCGAACCTGGCTTGAGCACAACAAGGGCTACTGCAACAGCCGCCAGCTGCATAAAACCATCGTGCGTGATAAGGGCCGAGCGGTGTTTAACGGCATGATCAAAGTGGCTCAGCACGCGATTAAAACCGACGGGCAGATGACCAACAATAACCTGTTGCTTGGCCGCCTGGCGGAGGTGGACACCAAGCCACAGCTGGAAATCTACGCCGATGACGTGAAGTGCAGCCATGGCGCAACCATCGGGCGCATTGATGACGAACAGATGTTCTACCTGCGCTCCCGTGGTATCAGCGAACAGGCTGCACAGCAGATGATAATCTTCGCCTTTGCCGCAGAGCTTACCGAAAGTATTCGCGACGAGGCCTTAAAACAGCAGGTGCTGGCACGTATCGCCCGGCGCTTTGCAGGGGGCGAGGCATGAGTTTTTCAATAGAGCAGGTCAGGGCTGATTTCCCGATTCTGAGCCGCGAGGTCAACGGCCAGCCGCTGGCCTATCTGGACAGCGCCGCCAGCGCGCAGAAACCACAGGCGGTGATTGACGCCGAGCTTGAGTTTTATCGCCATGGGTATGCCGCAGTGCACCGTGGCATTCATACTCTGAGCGCAGAAGCAACCACCCTGATGGAAAACGTGCGCAGTCAGGCGGCACGCTTTATCAACGCGGCAAAACCGGAAGAGATTGTCTTTGTGCGTGGCACCACCGAGGGGATAAACCTCGTGGCCAATAGCTGGGGCAGCGCCAACGTCCAGGCCGGGGATAACATCATCATCAGCGCCATGGAACACCACGCTAACATCGTGCCGTGGCAGATGCTGTGTGAGCGTACCGGCGCGGAGCTGCGCGTTATCCCGCTCAACCAGGACGGCACGCTGCAGCTTGATGTCTTCCCGACGCTGATTGACGAGCGCACAAAACTGTTGGCGATTGCCCACGTTTCTAACGTGCTCGGTACCGAAAACCCGGTGAAGGAGATGATCGCTACCGCGCATCAGGCGGGCGTCAAAGTGCTGGTGGATGGCGCACAAGCGGTGATGCACCACGTCACGGATGTGGCGGCGCTGGACTGCGATTTTTATCTTTTCTCCGGGCACAAGATATACGGGCCAACGGGGATTGGCGTGTTGTATGTGAAAGAAAGCATTCTGCAGGATATGCCGCCATGGGAAGGCGGAGGGTCGATGATTGCTACCGTCAGCCTGACTGCAGGGACGACTTACGCCACAGCCCCGTGGCGCTTTGAAGCCGGGACGCCAAACACGGCTGGCATTATCGGCCTTGGGGCAGCGTTGAGCTACGTTGAAGGGCTGGGCATGGAGGCGATTGGCGAGTATGAACGCAACCTGATGCGCTATGCTCAACACGCGCTGCAGGCCGTGCCCGATCTCACCGTATACGGCCCGGCAGAGCGCCGTGGTGTTTTGGCGTTTAATCTCGGGAAACATCATGCCTATGACGTCGGCAGCTTCCTCGACAACTACGGCATCGCGGTTCGCACCGGGCACCATTGCGCCATGCCGCTGATGGCGTTCTACAGCGTCCCGGCCATGTGCCGCGCCTCCTTTGCCATGTACAATACCGAACAAGAAGTGGATCGCCTGGTCGCCGGCCTGCAGCGCATCCACAGCCTGTTAGGATAACGGAGACGGTCATGGCCACGCTGCCGGATAAAGACAAACTGCTAAAAAATTTCAGCCGCTGTGCGAACTGGGAAGAGAAGTATCTCTACATTATCGAACTGGGCAGCCGCCTGCCGGAACTGGCGGCGGAGCAGCACAAGCCTGAACATATTATTCAGGGCTGCCAGAGCCAGGTATGGATAGTCATGCACCAGCAGCCCGATGGGGTGATTACGCTGGAGGGTGACAGCGATGCCGCTATCGTTAAAGGGCTGATCGCTATCGTATTTATTCTCTATCAGCAAATGACGCCGCAGGATATCGTGGCGTTTGATGTGCGCCCGTGGTTTGAAAAAATGGCGCTCGCACAGCATCTGACGCCGTCCCGCTCTCAGGGGCTGGAAGCGATGATTCGCGCAATTCGCAACCAAGCCACCAATCTCATTTAAGTTAGCTAAACTTAATCATACCTATGGTCCTGTTTTGCGAGGCGGTTTTCTGCCTCGCTTGTCTTTCAGCCTGCTGGCGCTCGCCAGCGCGACTACAGGAATAAAAAGTATGAAATACGCGTCTTTACTCACACTGGCCATTACCGGCGCTCTGAGCGCCATTCAGCCCGCTTTAGCCCTGGATTATCCCTTACCGCCGGAAGGCAGCCGCCTGATTGGCCAAAACCAGACTTATACCGTACAGGAAGGCGATCGTAACCTGCAGGCTATTGCCCGGCGTTTTGACACCGGTGCGATGCTGCTGCTGGAGGCCAATAACACCATTGCGCCAGTGCCTAAACCCGGCACGGTGCTGACCGTCCCCAGCCAGCTGCTGCTGCCGGACGTGCCGCGCGAGGGGATTGTGGTGAATCTTGCCGAGCTGCGGCTGTATTACTTCCCGCCAGGACAAAACATTGTGCAGGTTTATCCGATTGGTATTGGTCTGCAGGGGCTGGAGACGCCGCTGATGACCACCAGGATTGGGCAAAAGATCCCCAACCCTACCTGGACACCTACCGCCGGTATTCGCCAGCGCTCCCTGGAAAAAGGGATCAAGCTGCCGCCCGTCGTGCCTGCCGGGCCTAATAACCCGCTGGGGAGATTCGCCATGCGGCTGGCCTACGGTAATGGCGAGTACTTGATTCACGGTACCAGCGCGCCGGACAGCGTGGGGCTGCGCGTCAGCTCCGGTTGTATCAGAATGAATGCCCCCGACATCAAAGCCCTGTTTGAGCAAACGAAAACTGGCACGACGGTGCGGGTGATTAACGATCCGGTGAAATTCTCCGTTGAGCCAAACGGCGTTCGCTACGTCGAAGTCCATCGGCCGCTTTCTCAGGATGAGCAGCAGAACACGCAGACTATGCCTTACGTGCTTCCCGCGGGCTTTAGCGAGTTCCGGGCCGGTAGCGGCGTGGAGAAAGCGTTAGTGGAGAAGGCGCTATACAGGCGTGCGGGGTATCCCGTTGTGGTCTCTGCGGGGCAAACACCTGCGGCAACGATGGCGGTTCAGTCGGCGAGGAATGGCGTGGTAAATGCAGAAGAGGCGACTAGCGCGACACAGTAGCCGGTGGGGATAAATGACAGGCAAAAAAAATGGCGCACATTGTGCGCCATTTTATACCAGTGACTCTTACTTACGGTAAGAGTGAGCCTGGTTGTCCAGACGCTGGTTAGCGCGAGCGGCGTCGTCTTTAGCAGCCTGAACGTCAGAACGCACTGCGTTCACGTCGTTGCTCAGCTGATCAACTTTAGCGTTCAGAGTCTGAACGTCAGAAGACAGTTGATCGATTTTAGCGTTAGAAGAACAACCTGCCAGCATAGTAGAAGCCAGGATTACCGCGCCCAGTACCAGTTTAGTACGATTCATTATTAATACCCTCTAGATTGAGTTAATCTCCATGTAGCGTTACAAGTATTACACAAAGTTTTTTGTGATGAGAATAATTTTTTGTCGGGAATACCCCTAAATTTGATCGTTCGCTCAAAGAAGCACCGAACGGAGCCGGAAAGTTAAAAAAAAGAGAGAAAACAGGGGAATTTCATCGGATTCATCTTAATTAAGAGTAAGCTTAAATAGTAAAATCCGATTTGCATTTTTATTAAGATCTGACTGCAAGTGATATAAAAAAAGCGCCCGAAGGCGCTTTTTTGTTAATTAAACTTGTTAACAAGTCAATTACAGAACATGGACCGAGGCGGTGTTAGTGGTGCCGCTTGGGACCAGCGCACCAGAAACCATCACCACGATGTCGCCTTTACGAGCCAGGCCGCTTTCCAGCGCCACTTCTTTACCCAGGCGGTAGAAGTCGTCGGTGGAGGCAATTTCTTTCACCATCTGGGTGACAACGCCTTTGCTCAGCACCAGCTGACGCGCGGTTACTTCGTTGGTAGTCAGCGCCAGAATAGTCGCGTTCGGGAAGTATTTACGCACGGCTTTAGCGGATTTACCGCCCTGGGTGGCAACCACGATCAGCGGGGCTTCCAGTTTTTCTGCGGTTTCAACGGCGCCACGGCAAACGGCTTCGGTGATGCGCAGTTTACGGCTGTCGTTGCTGTTGTCCAGACGGCTGGTCATCACGCGGTCGGTACGCTCGCAGATAGTTGCCATGATGGTCACAGCTTCCAGCGGGTATTTACCTTTTGCAGACTCACCGGACAGCATCACTGCGTCGGTGCCGTCGATGATGGCGTTAGCAACGTCACCGGCTTCTGCGCGGGTAGGGCGCGGGTTTTTGATCATGGAGTCGAGCATCTGGGTTGCGGTAATAACCACTTTACGTGCACGAACGCATTTCTCGATCATCATCTTCTGCGCGAAGATAACTTCTTCCACCGGGATTTCAACGCCCAGGTCGCCACGAGCAACCATGATGCCGTCAGAAGCTTCGAGGATTTCGTCGAAGTTGTTCAGGCCTTCCTGGTTTTCGATCTTGGAGATGATCTGGATCCTCTCGCCGCCGTGGGCTTTCAGGTGCTCACGAATTTCAACCACGTCAGAACGCTTACGGATGAAGGAGGCTGCCACGAAGTCAACGCCCTGTTCGCAGCCGAAGATCAGATCCTGTTTGTCTTTCTCAGCCAGCGCTGGCAGCGCGATGGACACGCCCGGCAGGTTAACGCCTTTGTTCTCACCGAGGTCGCCGTTGTTCAGCACTTTACAGATAACTTTGTTGCCTTCGATGGCGGTGACTTCCATGCCGATCAGGCCATCGTCCACCAGAACGGTGTTGCCCACGGTCAGGTCATTGGTGAAGCCTTCGTAGGTCACTGCGACGATTTCGCTGTTACCAACCACGGATTTGTCGGTGGTGAAGGTAAAGGTCTGGCCTGCTTTCAGGGAGACGTCGTTACCGCCTTCCAGCTTGATGGTACGGATTTCTGGCCCTTTGGTGTCCAGCAGGATAGCGGCTTTTTTACCTGTTTTAGCAACGACGTTGCGCAGGTTTTTGATGCGCTGGCCGTGTTCTGCATAGTCACCGTGGGAGAAGTTCAGACGCATAACGTTCATGCCCGCGTCGAGCATTTTAGACAGCATCTCTTCGGATTCGGTTTTTGGACCGATGGTGCAAACGATTTTAGTCTTTTTCATGACAGTCTTATCTATAAGTTGAGGAGGAATGTTGAAATCGTGTTCCGGGAGACCGGGCTGCCGGAGCTTAAAAGAATACTGTGGTGTTGAAAGTGGCACCTGGTAAGGATAGGTGACAGAAATAAAGCGTGCAGAGGAAAGTGTGCTTGTGGTTCAGCAGGGGAAAGCGTTAGACGATGTTGTTGTATAAAAAAGGAGTCCAATGAGCTGAAACCATTCAAGTTAAGAACGGGCGTAGTATAGATAAATCTGGCTGGAAAAGGAATCAAAACCGTTGATTCAGCGACGGAGTGCACAGTTTTACAGCGAGTTGTTATCAGGGCGTTGCCAGATGTTTGAGCGTTTTCAGAGATGATGAAAATAAAAAGAAATGGTGCGTTCAATTGGACTCGAACCAACGACCCCCACCATGTCAAGGTGGTGCTCTAACCAACTGAGCTATGAACGCATTTAATACGATTTATAAAACGATAACCGACTGAATTGATTATTGTTTTATCTTCTTTGGTGAGAAGTGACAACATTATGACGGGCAATCGGGATGTTGACAAGCCCCGTAGAAACTGTCCGGTGAATGTTTGAGCTTTTTATGCTTGTTCTGGCTGGCGTTTCAATCTGGCTGCTGATAAAACCGTTTCTTCTCCGACAGTCAGAGGCATTTTTATGATAACCATTATTGGCGCTGGTGTAGCGGGGCCGCTGCTGGCTTACATGTTGCACCGCCAGGGTATTGCGGTCTGTATTCTCGAGGCTGATGCTTCTCTCGATTCACGCCATCAGGGTGGCATGCTCAATCTGAACGAAGGCACGGGTAAACCTGCACTTCGAGCGGCGGGGATGTATGAAGCCGCAATGGCTCTGGTGTTGGAGGGGGCGGATGCAACTCTGATGCGTGATAAAAACGGCCATATCTTGTATCAGGATGAAGGTGATGGCTCCCGCCCGGAAGTCGACCGCGGCGCGTTGCGCAAACTAGTGATAGAGGCGTTGCCCAAGGGGATCATTCGTTGGAACAGTCGGGTAAGGTCCGTCGAACGACAGGGCACAGGCTTTCTTCTCCGGCTAGAGAACGGCAGTACGCATGTTTGTGATGCCCTGATAGGTGCCGATGGTGCGTGGTCGAAAGTCAGGCCTTTGTTAACGGGACAGCAACCGCTTTATTCCGGAATAACCTTTGTTGAGCTGCGTTACCCGAACGTAAGCCAGCAATATCCTGCGGTGAAAGCGCTGGTGGGCAAGGGGTCGTTGTTTGCTCTGAGCGAAGGCCGGGGCATCATGGCTCACTGTGAACCTGGAGACGAGGTTTCAGCCTATGCCGCCATACCCGTACCGGAAGCGCAATCGCGCAGAACCTTTACTCGTGATGAATTGGCTGAACACTTCCGTGACTGGGGCGAATGCTATCGCGAGATGTTAATGCAAAGTGAGGGGCCGATGGTTGCCAGGCCAATCTATGTGTTACCTACCGCGGAGTTCTGGAAGGCAGCGGGAAATGTGACCCTGATTGGTGATGCCGCGCATGTTATGTCACCTTTTGCCGGGGAGGGCGTGAATCTGGCGATGGCGGATGCCGTCGATCTCGCCTATGCCATCATTTCCCAGCCTTCCAGCATGGAGGGTGCTTTTAAGGTATATCAGGAGGCAATGGCTGCACGAACCGTTCGTTTTCAGCAGGAGTCTGCCGCGAATTTTGCCATGGGGTTTGCGGCTGATGCGCCGCGGGAACTGCTGGGGTTATTCACCGGGTTAGGATCGCAGGATTAGGGCCTGTCATTCCCAAATCATTTCATCGGGATGTTGTTAATGGTCCATATGCTTCACCAGGCTGTCGATAAACAACCTCACTTTGGCTGCCAGATGTTTCCGATTAGGGTACACCACGTTCACGGTCAATGGTGTGCCGCCTAATTCAGACAGTACGGGCACCAGAGTGCCCTCTGCGACATCCCGGGCAACGAGAAAAGCTGGCAGGAAAGCGATGCCTAAGCCTGCAACAGCGGCGGCGCAAATAGCCTCTCCGCTGTCGAAGCGGATCCTGCTGTGCCCTTCAACCAACACGCTCTCATTGCTGGCCGTGAACAGCGTCCAGTTTGTCGTTTGAGGGCTCAGGCCGTAAATCAGCCGCTGGTGAAGGCGAAGATCTTCTGGCGAACCTGGTATACCTGAACTGGCCAGGTAGTCTGGGGAAGCAAACAGATGAGGGCGAATGCGCTGCACGGTTCGTGCAATAAGCTGCGAATCTTTCGGTAAATCACCCAGTCGGAGGCTGAGATCGAACCCCTCCGCGACGAGGTCCACCACGCGGTCGGTGAAATTGACTTCAATATCCAGTCTCGGGTAGGCCGCCATGAAGTGCTTCAGAAAAGGCAGAAGCACTACTTTGCCCCACGTTTCCGGGACGCTGAGCCGAAGCACTCCGCCGGGGCTGGAAAAATTCTGCCGGACACTCGCCTCTGCTTCTTCACTATCCTGCAAAATCTGTGCGCAGCGTTCATAAAAACCGTAGCCATCGCGGGTCAGGGCGACGCTTCGCGTCGTACGATGAAATAGCCGCGTTTCCAGCTGTGCTTCAAGGCGTGCAATCGCTTTTCCTGCGGCGGAACGGGTTAAGCCCAGCGCCTTTCCTCCGGCGACAAAGCTCCCGCTTTCCACGATAGCCACGAAAACTCGCAGGCTACCGAGATCGAGGTCTGAATGGCTTTTAGTGCCTGTGCGGAGTGACATTGGCGAACCTCTTTCGTCAAATCATTAAGCATAATCTTTTTTGTTTAATCACAGTAGACAATGGAGAAATAAATGCTTCCTGATAACGCACAGGCAGCCCTTAGGGGCTGGATAAAAGCCGCCAGGCCGGTTGTGAAGAAGGTATATGGCCAGTCTGATGCTGACTGGAAAGCAGTTCGGGCTGACTATGTGAAGCAGCTGGATGAGTTGTTCCCTCCCGTGGAGGGCGTAACCTTTGCCGATGCCAGCCTGGGCGGTATTGGTGCGATGTTGGTCACGCCTGAGGAAGTCACTGAGGGTCGGGTGATGATTTATATTCATGGCGGAGGCTATGTTCACGGTGGGGTCGACGCTTATCGGGGATTAACCGGGCGTTATGCTCGCGCCTTGAAGGCTAAAGTATATGCGGTAGATTATCGTCAGGCGCCTGAGTTTCCTTTCCCGACGCCAATTGATGATGTCTTTCAGGCCTACCGAGCCTTGCTTGAGCAGGGTACAAACCCGCGCTCGCTGATGATTTCGGGGGATTCTGCCGGTGGGGCGATGGTTGTCACGCTGATGCGTAAAGCGCGCGATGCTGGCCTGGCATTACCCGCCGCCGCAGTAGCTATTTCACCGTGGGCTAACTTAACGCATAGCGGCGTATCTGCAACGGTGCGGGATGGGCTGGACCCTTTATGCAGCGTAGCTTTCCTGAACCAACTGGCCCGAAGTTTCCTTGCCGGAGAACTGCCCACACATCCGGATGCTTCTCCGGTTTTTGCCGATGTACAAGGCCTTTCTCCCACGCTGATACAGGTTGGTGAAAACGAGGTGATGCTGAGCGACGCCATTCGCCTTGCATCCCACATGAGTGAGAGCCGGGTTCGTACCACTCTAGAAGTTTGGCCGGAAATGTTTCACGTCTGGCATTTGTTTGCCGGGATATTGCCGGAGGCGGACCAGGCGCTACGAAACGCGATAAGATTCTTCGAAGATGCGCTAAACCCGGTCAACATCGGGTGAGATAAAAATGATTCATCAGCAGGCGCGTGAATTGCGAGCCTTTAAATAATGGGGAGAGACAGTCGTGTCAGACAGAGAAATTATTATGCCGCCTTCCATGCAAGTACTTGCTGAACGGGCGGGATATGCACCTGCGGTGGTGGTAGGTAACACGGTTTATTGTGCCGGGCAGGTTGGGCGCACGCCTGATTTGCAGGTGATAGCTGACCCAAGGGCGCAGTTTATGGCCTGCTGGGAAAACCTGCGTCTGGTCCTTCAGGCCGCGGGCTGCAACTTTGAAGACGTTGTGGAAATGACTACTTACCACGTAGACATGGAAGAACACATGGCTGTTTTTCGGGAGGTGAAAGACGAACTGTTTCCGCGGGGACACTGTGCCTGGACCTGCGTCGGCGTGTCAGAACTGGCTCGCCCGGGGCTGCTGGTTGAAGTGAAATGTATTGCCGTGAGAAGAACGGCGTAACATAAAAAACCGGCTGAGTAAGCCGGTTTTTTATCAGATTTTGCAGGCGTCGCCGCAGTCGTCATCGGCCACAACGGCCTGAGCTTTTTTGTCTGCGTCTTCCTGGCGCTCGGCGTTGCGCGCTTCGGCTTCATCTAACCCGGAAAACACCAGATTATTGAGATCGATTTCCATAAGTTACCTGTCGTGGTTTAGTGAATGACTCGCTTTATGATATGCAACCTTTCGGGTTTTCGCATCCCCAAACACCGGCGGACGCTCAAAACGCTAAAAATGACGTTTTCATGCGCTACGGGCTTGCGTGTAAAAATGAAATTTGGAATTTATCAGCTTGAAGAAAAGCGGGTTAAAGAAGGGAACTGCTTTAGCAAATATGGTGCGTCCGAGTGGACTCGAACCACCGACCCCCACCATGTCAAGGTGGTGCTCTAACCAACTGAGCTACGGACGCACTGATATATTTGAAAATGGTGCGTTCAATTGGACTCGAACCAACGACCCCCACCATGTCAAGGTGGTGCTCTAACCAACTGAGCTATGAACGCATTGTTGTCTTGGCGACAGCGGGGACGAATATTAGCGATACACCTCGGGGCTTGCAAGGGAAAACTCGCAATTTTATTCCAGATTTCACACGATTGCCGAGCATCTGCGCAGAATGGAGAGAAAGTAGCCGCGGATGCGGCTACCGTTGTTTAATTAACGAGCGGCGCGCTGCAGGATTGTGACGGAAGGCTGACGCTGCAGCCAACGCATACGCAACATCATCATGACCGCGGCGGAAGTCAGGCCGATAATAAAGCCGATCCAGAACCCGGCCGGGCCCATCGGTTCGACGACCCAGTCGGTTAGCCCCAGAATATAGCCGGCTGGCAGCCCCAGCACCCAGTACGCGATGAACGTAATAAAGAAGATCGAGCGGGTATCTTTGTAGCCACGCAGAACGCCGCTGCCAATCACCTGGATTGAGTCGGATATCTGGTAAATGGCTGCCAGCAGCATCAGATGCGCCGCCAGCGCGACAACTGCCGGATTGTCGTTGTACAGCAGAGCAATGTGCTCCCGGAAAATAACGGTAAACAACGCGGTGCACATCGCCAGGCAAATGGCCACGCCAACCCCGGTGCGGGCGGCGATTTGTGCATCCAGGGTTGAGCCCTGCCCAAGACGGAAACCGACGCGAATAGTCACCGCGGCCCCTAAAGAGAGCGGCAGCACAAACATCAGCGAGCTGAAGTTGAGGGCAATCTGGTGCCCGGCAACGTCGGTGATACCCAGCGGGGAAACCAGCAGGGCGACAACGGCAAACAGCGTAACTTCAAAGAACAACGCCAGGGCAATCGGCAGTCCGAGCTGACTCAGGCGCTTGACCACCGCCCAGTCCGGCTTGCTGAAACCTTCCGGGTTTTTGATGTCGCGCATCGAACGCGCTTTTTTGATGTAAGACAGCATGCTGAAGAACATCACCCAGTATACCGCCGCCGTTGCCACGCCGCAGCCCACGCCGCCCAGTTCGGGCATGCCGAAATGGCCATAAATGAAGACGTAGTTGACCGGAATATTGACCAGCAGGCCGATAAAGCCCATCACCATACCTGGCTTGGTTTTGGCCAGGCCTTCGCACTGGTTACGTCCTACCTGGAAGAACAGGTAACCTGGCGCCCCCCACAGCAGCGCTCGGAGATATCGAACGGCTTTATCCGCCAGTTCAGGATCGATATTGTGCATAGCGTGAATGATATGGCCCGCGTTCCACAACACCACCATCACCAGCACGGAAACCATGCCAGCCAGCCAGAACCCCTGGCGAACCTGGTGCGCAATGCGGTCACGTCGCGCCGAACCGTTGAGTTGCGCAACGGTTGGCGTTAAGGCCAATAGCAGCCCGTGGCCGAACAGAATAGCGGGCAGCCAGATGGAGGTGCCGATCGCCACGGCGGCCATGTCGGTAGCGCTGTAGCCGCCGGCCATCACGGTATCGACGAATCCCATTGCAGTTTGAGCGACCTGCGCGATGATGACAGGTATCGCCAGGGCAAGGAGCTGGCGAGCTTCGATGAGGTACTTCTGCATGATTACACCTGATTATTTTTATATGTATGAGAGACTAAAAAAGCCGCCAAAACAGGCAGCAAGAAGATGAACTGGGGAAATAACCAGTCTATTGTAGCGGGAGTTTATTTATACGCCAGTCAAAAATAGAGCCAGCGCACGCCCCGCACTGGCAAGCTGATTTTCCAACTGCTAAAGTGCGAAAATGTCTGTTAATGGCGGTAGCGTTACCGTCTGCGAATTGCCAGGAGTTTTTAGATGTTTACAGGTATTGTGCAGGGCACGGCGACCCTGGTTTCCATCGATGAGAAACCGAATTTCCGCACCCACGTTATTGATATGCCGACTGAAATGCTGCCAGACCTCGAAACCGGGGCTTCGGTGGCGCATAACGGCTGCTGCCTGACCGTAACCGAAATCAACGGCAATCACGTTAGCTTTGATTTGATGAAAGAGACGTTGCGCATCACCAACCTCGGTGAGCTAAGCGTGGGCGACAGCGTGAACGTTGAGCGTGCTGCCAAATTTAATGACGAAATCGGCGGACATTTAATGTCGGGTCATATTATGACCACGGCCGAAATTTCAAAAATTCTGACCTCAGAAAATAACCGCCAAATCTGGTTTAAGATTCAGGATAAGACCCTGATGAAATATATCCTTTATAAAGGTTATGTGGGCATCGACGGGATCAGCCTGACGGTGGGCGAGGTGACCGCTACGCGTTTTTGCGTGCATCTGATCCCTGAAACACTGGAGCGCACTACGCTTGGTGCTAAAAAACTGGGGCAGCGCGTGAACATTGAAATTGACCCGCAGACCCAGGCAATTGTCGACACCGTTGAACGCGTGCTGGCTAGCCGTGAAGCGGCAATAGCAGCGGCGATTCCCGCTAGCGAATAAACATTCTTTAGCCATAAAAAACGGGGCCAGCTGGCCCCGTTTCTCGTTCTTAACCAGGATTAATCTTCTTCGTTAAACCCGTTTTCGACTGCAGTTTTCATAAACCACTCGCCGCTTTTCTTAATCGTGCGCTGCTGGGTATTAAGATCCAGCGACACAAAGCCATAGCGGTTTTTGTAGGCGTTGCACCACGACCAGTTATCGATAAATGTCCACATGTGGTAACCAAGGCAGTTGCTGCCCTCGCTGATGCCCTTATGCAGCCACTTCAGGTGGTCACGAACGAAATCAATCCGGTAATCATCGTTGATTTGGCCGTTGTCGATAAAGCGCTGTTCGTTTTCGACGCCCATGCCGTTTTCTGAAATATAGCAGGCCGGGTTGCCGTAATTTTCACGCAGATTGGTGAGAATATCGTAGATCCCGCGCTCGTAGATTTCCCAGCCACGATAAGGGTTCATTTTGCGACCCGGCATTTCGTAGGACTCAAAGAACCACTCCGGCATAAACGGACTTTCCGGGTTAACCAGCGTGTCGCGACACTTAATGCGGCGCGGCTGGTAGTAGTTAATCCCCAGTAAGTCTACGACGCCCGCAGCGAGCAGGGCTTTGTCCTCAGGCTGACAGGCCGGAAGTTTATCGTGCTCTTTCAGGAACGCGACCAGCTCAGCAGGATATTCACCGCGCAGTGCCGGGTCGAGGAAACTGCGGTTAAACATCAGGTCGGCCAGGTTGGCGGCCTTTACGTCAGCCGGGTTTTGCGAACGAGGGTAAGATGGTGTCAGGTTGAGAATGATGCCAATCTGGCCGTCATCGCTGCGGGCATGGTAAGCCTTGACCGCTTTAGCGTGGGCAAGCATGGTGTGGTAAGCGACGGTCACCGCGCGGTTGAAATCCACCACGTTAGGGTAGTGGTAGTCATAGAGGTAGCCGCATTCAACCGGAACAACCGGCTCGTTGAAGGTAAACCAGTACTTCACGCGATCGCCGAAAAGCTCGAAACAGGTATTGGCGTAGGCGGCGTAGGCGTCAACCACTTCACGGCTTTCCCAGCCGCCTTTTTCCTGCATCACCATGGGCATATCAAAGTGGTACAGGTTGATAAATGGCTTAATGCCCTGAGCCAACAGTTCGTCAATCACCTGGTTATAGAACTCAACCGCCAGCGGGTTGACTTCACCCGTGCCCTCGGGAATCAGACGAGCCCAGGAAATGGAGGTGCGGAAAGTATTGTGATTGAGCTTTTTCAGCAGGGCGATGTCTTGCTTCCAGCGCTGATAAAAAGTTGAGGTGTTTTGCGGCCCGACGCCGTGGTGGAAACGGTTAGGCTGCTCGGCGAACCATCGGTCCCAGATGGTTTCAGATTTGCCAAAGTTCAGCGCTTCGCCCTCGGTTTGTGGGCCGGAGGCTGCGCTGCCCCACCAGAAATGCTCAGGAAATGCGTATTTCATCGTTGTCCTCACGGTCTGACCTGCCATCTCCGACAGGCAATCATTGATGCGGCTAATGCCCAGATTGTCTGTGATTGATGAAACCGGTTTCCATCCCAGGAAATGATATCTGTTAAGCAGATCAAGCCGCTAAGCGCAGGCAGGGCTAAACCTGTGAGGTTAATCACATTGGTGCGCAAAGAGAGACAATTGCAAAGAAGAAAACCCGGCATTCACCGGGTCTGTTTTAACGGGGTACGCGCAGGCCGTGCTCAATGCCCCGGCTGAAAACAACCTGCCAGAGCTGAATGTCGCGCGCCCGGAAAGCGCCGGCGCAGGCATTCAGGTAGTAGCTAAACATCCTTTTAAAGCGCTCAGAATAGTTGCCTTCGATTTCTGACCAGGTTGCCAGAAAACGCTCGTGCCAGGCCATCAGCGTTTTGTCATAGTCGGCGCCGAAGTTGTGCCAGTCTTCCATCACAAAATGCGGTTCGCTGGCCTCGGCAATCTGCCGCACCGACGGCAGGCAGCCATTAGGGAAAATGTACTTATTGATCCACGGATCGACATTATTGTCGGTCTTTTTAGAACCTATTGTGTGTAGCAGGAAAATGCCGTCCGGCTTGAGGTTGCGGTCGGCAACGTCAAAGTAGGTGGCATAATTTTTAGGCCCGACGTGCTCAAACATGCCGACGGAAACAATGCGGTCAAATTGTTCGTTCAGGTCGCGGTAGTCCTGTAAAAGGATGGTGACATCCAGGCCTTTGCAACGCGCCTGCGCCATTTTTTGCTGTTCTGCTGAGATAGTCACACCAAAGACGGATACGCCATAGTTGCGTGCTGCAAACTCGGCCAGACCGCCCCAGCCGCAGCCGATATCCAGCAGCTTCATACCGGGTTTCAGCTGCAGCTTTTCGCAGATCATTTTGAGCTTGGCATCCTGAGCGTCGCTGAGATTTGTCGCGTCTTTCCAGTAACCGCAGGAGTATTGCATGTGCTTGTCCAGCATCCGGCTGAACAGATCGTTGCCAAGATCGTAATGCTCTTTCCCGACTATCCATGCGCGTTTTTTAGACTGCAGGTTAACCAGTCTTGCCGCCGCAATGCGCAGGGTATCTTTGAAATGGTGGGGGAGTTGGTTTTCCAGCCCGGCACGCAGGACTTTAGTGAAAAAGATATCCAGCCGTTCGCATTCCCACCAGCCGTCCATATAGCTTTCGCCAAGGCCGAGAGAACCTTCCTGCAGAACGCGTTTAAAAAAGTTCGGGTTTTTGACCTGAATATCAAAGGGGTTTGGGCCGTTGAGGGTGATACCTGCCCGGCTCAGCATTTCATTTGCGATACGATACCATTCGTTATCTCGTACGCTCACTTCTTCTATACACGATGAACTCATAGCTTCTCCATCACCTTGTTGTGATCAGAACCTTAAAACAGCGTAGACGCTATTCCCGGCTTGTGAGAACTCTCACGGAAAATTCCGCGTGCCTGATATCCGACGTAGAACAGAGAAAGGGGGGATTCTCCCTTACTGAAAGGCCATCCATGGAAAAACGGAAGCGCTCCGGCTTCCGCAAAATAAAATTGATAAGGCTTATCGTAGAACCGCAATTACTATAAGCCCGTTTAATTGAGGGTTCAATGGAATATTGTTAGCAAGCTAATCACACAACATTCACATTATCATGCAGGTTACTGTGCGCGGGACAGCTCGCTGTGGCCCTTGTTGGGTGCTTCGCGTTGGGCTACGTGTTGAAGGGCATAGCCCAGACCAGCAAGCAGGACTGTCGCCAGCATCACGCTGGTGGTGGTCAGCAGCGGCGTAGTGATCAGCCAGGAAACCATTAAGCTTGCCAGGAAGCAAAGCCCAAGCTGCAGGGTGTTTTGCAGGGCTGCGGCTTTCCCGGTTGCCTGCGGGAAAGGCAGCAGGGCCGAGGACACCACGATAGGGTAGATGGCGCCGTTCGCCGCGGCCATCACGCAGAACGGAATAAGCAGCAGCGTCAGATCAGCATGGCCGCTCACCGCCACGCCCCAGGTGGCGACCACGCTCAGGGTATACAGCGCCAGCAGCCACGGAAGTAGCTGTTTGCCACTCCACTTTTGCAGCGCGCTGCGGCAGCCATAGCCACCAACCAGGAAAGCGACAGTCTGCGGCATGTAGCTCAGGCCAATCGCCGCGGGGCTGTAGCCCATCTCATTCAGAATAAATGGCGAGCCGGTAAGCCAGGCGAAAAAGCTGGCGGAACAGGCGGCGTAAATCAGCACGTTGCCACCGTAAACGCGGGAACGTAATAAAGAGAAGAAGCTGACTTTATTGTCTTCGGTTTGCCCGTGGTGCTGAGTCCGGGGCTTGAGGCGCAGCGTGGGGATCATCAGCAGCAAAGCGACGGCGAACAGCACGGCAAAAATAGCCTGCCATTCAAAATGGTTCAGCAGCCAACTGCCGAGCAGCGGGGCCAGCGCCGGAGAAAGCCCGACCAGCGGCATGATGGTGGCAAAAATGCGGCCAGCGCGGTTGGCGGGATAATAATCAGTCACCAGGGCCTGCCAGCTAACGGCGGCTGAGCAAACGCCCACGGCCTGAATAAAGCGCAGTACCAGCAGCGTGGTGGCATCCTGCACCCAAAGCATTCCGATACAGCCGGCGGCAAACATGGCCAGGCCAATCAACAGCACAGGTTTACGCCCGAAGCGGTCGGAAAGCGGGCCCCAGATTAGCTGGGCAAAAGCAAAGCCGGCGAGGAACAGGCTCAGGCTGGCACTCACGGCGGAGGCGGTGGTCCCCAGATCTTGTTGAATGGCGGCAAAGGCGGGCAGGTACATGTCGGTGGCCAGGAAACCCAGCACGCTCAGCCCCGCAAGCCAGATAAGAAATCCCTTTGATGGTTGCATATTTCACTCTTGATTTTGATAGCAGGTTAACGGGGCAGGAGTCTACGGAGTGCAAAACCGCTTGTGAAACGCTAATATTTGCAAATTGCATTCAAATTTTTTGCAGGCAGAAATATGTGGTCTGAATATTCGCTGGAAGTGGTTGATGCCGTGGCGCGAAACGGCAGCTTTAGCGGTGCAGCCCAGGAGCTGCATCGCGTGCCTTCTGCCATCAGCTACACGGTGCGTCAGCTTGAAGAGTGGCTGGCCGTGCCGCTGTTTGAACGGCGTCATCGGGACGTTGAACTGACCGCCGCCGGGGCGTTTTTTCTCAAAGAAGGTCGGTCTGTTATCAAAAAAATGATGGCAACGCGCCAGCAGTGCCAGCAGATAGCCAACGGCTGGCGTGGGCACCTGTCCATTGCGGTAGACAATATCGTTAAACCTGAGCGTACTCGCCAGCTGGTGCTGGATTTTTATCGTCATTTCCCGGATATCGAGTTAAGGGTTTCCCAGGAAGTGTTCAACGGCGTGTGGGATGCGCTTGCCGACGGGCGAGTTGAGGCGGCGATTGGCGCCACGCAGGCTATCCCGGTCGGGGGGCGTTACGCTTTTCGGGACATGGGGGCGCTAAGCTGGCGCTGCGTGGTTTCCGCTGACCATCCGCTTGCGCAACGGGAAGGTATCATTCTGGATGATGACATTCGTCCCTGGCCATCCCTTGTGCTGGAAGATACATCCCGTTCGTTACCCAAGCGCATTACCTGGCTGCTGGACAACCAACGCCGCGTGGTGGTGCCGGACTGGGCGTCGGGGGCGGATTGCCTGACGGCGGGATTATGCATTGGTATGGTGCCGACGCACATTGCCCAGCCGTGGCTCGTCAGGGGCGACTGGAAAGAGCTGATGCTGGAGAATCCATTCCCGGACGCGGCCTGCTGCTTAACCTGGCGGCAGGATGATGCTTCGCCCGCTTTGAGCTGGCTGCTGGACTATTTGGGTGACAGTGAGACGATGAATCAGGAGTGGCTGCAGGAGCCGGGTAACACATTCCCGGCCCCCGAAGAGGCTTAGCGGCGGTAATCGCGGAACGGGCCGTCGGCCACCGAGCGGCGTTCAATCAGACGAGGATGGACTTCAATCGTCTGCGACTGTTCGCGCTTATTAATGATGCGGTCGAGCAGCATGTTAAACGCTGTTTCGCCCAAACGCTCTTTCGGCTGGTGGATTGTGGTCAGCGCTGGAGAGAAATAGCGGGCGTTGCGCACGTTGTCGTAGCCGATGATAGAAATGTCCTGCGGCACGCGCAGCCCCATTTCGTCTGCGGCGCAAATTGCACCCATCGCCATAATATCGCCGCCGCAGAAAACGGCGGTAGGGCGATGCGGCTGGTTAAGCAGTTGCTGCATGGCGCGATAACCAGACTCTGGTTCGAAATCACCCTGAACCACCCAGTTATCCGGCACTTTGATATTGGCTTCTTCAAGCGCCTTCAGGAACCCTGCATGGCGGCCGCCGCCGGTATTTCGCTCCAGCTGACCCGGAATAGCACCGATATCGCGATGGCCACGTTCAATCAGGTAGCGGCCCGCAAGGTAGCCGCCGTGGAAGGCATTATCGACCACGGAATCGGTAAAGTCCGCACGAGCTTCGCCCCAGTCCATCACCACCATCGGAATATGGCGGTACTCTTCCAGGGTTGAAAGCAGCGTCTCAGGGTATTCGGAACACATGACCAGCAGCCCATCCACGCGTTTTTGCGCCATCATGGACAGGTAAGCGCGCTGCTTTTCAAAGTTGTTGTGCGCGTTGCCCAGAATCAGGGTGTAGCCCTTGGCGAAACAGCTGTTCTCAACGGATTCAATAATTTCCGCAAAATAAGGGGCTTCGCTTGAGGTGGCAAGCAGGCCGATGGATTTGGTGTGGTTGACCTTCAGGCTGCGAGCCACGGCGCTAGGCGAATAGTGCAGCTCTTTGATGGCTGCCCAGACGGCGTTGCGTGTCTCTTCCGCCACAAAACGGGTCTTGTTAATGACATGTGACACAGTGGTAGTGGAAACGTTTGCGCGCTTCGCTACGTCCTTAATCGTTGCCATTAGATGTCACTCCAGACCATATCGTAAACTCCTGATAACTCATGTGTTAAACGTTTGCCTTCGCTAACTCCTGGGGCAACACGTTGGTTGCAGGCCTGTCGGGGATGCGACATACAGCGGGAGGAGGGCGTTGCCGGGCGATACGCGGTAAATTAGCGAAGGATTTTGGCTTATCCCGGGGCAAAGTGGAAGAGGGAAAACCGATATCTGTGCAAATCCAGCAGGATTTTTATCGCTAATTGTGGGAAAATCACCCCACATACACTTTGTAGGGAAATAAAAGGAGCTTACGATGAGTACCGATCTGAAGTTTTCCGTGGTGACTACGGTTATCGTACTGAGTCTGATTGTTGCCGGGGCGCTAACCGCCGTCCTGCACTGATTTACAAAGGGCCGCTTTCGCGGCCCTTCTCGTATATAGAAGAAAAGCGTTGCTTCCCTCCTTCGTGGTTAACCGCTAAAAATCAGCCCGCCAGGTTTTGCGCAACAAATTCCCAGTTGACCAGCGCCCAGAAGTGGTCGAGATAAACCGGGCGCGCGTTGCGGTAATCGATGTAGTAAGCATGTTCCCATACGTCCACGGTCAGCAGCGGTTTTGCTCCGGTTGTTAACGGGGTGCCTGCGTTAGAGGTCGAGACGATAGCCAGGCTGCCGTCGCTATTTTTCACCAGCCATGTCCAGCCGGAGCCGAAGTTTTTGATGGCCGCTTCGGTGAACTGCTTTTTAAAGGCTTCCACGCTGCCAAAAGCGTGGTTGATGGCTGCCAGCACGTCACCGGTCGGCTCCCCGCCGGCATTCGGCGCCAGGCAGTGCCAGTAGAACGTATGGTTCCAGACCTGGGCCGCGTTATTGAAGATCCCGCCGTCAGATCCTGTCACGATCTCTTCCAGCGTTTTACCTTCAAACGGGCTGCCTTTGATCAGATTATTCAGGTTAGTGACGTAGGTCTGGTGGTGTTTGCCGTAATGGTATTCGAGTGTTTCGGCTGAGATATGCGGTGCCAGCGCATCTTTGGCATAGGGCAGGGCGGGTAGTTCGAACGACATGGCTTCACTCCTTGTTATTTTGCTTCACAATATAACTATATTTTGTGTGGTTATAAGGTTAGCAAATTACGAGAGTGCAAAAAAGCGCAATGAAACAACAAAATAAAACAGCCCGTGCCGGGCTGTTTTATTTTAATCAGTCTGATTAGCCCGAAAGGGCGCGATAAGATTAACGAATAGTTTTTGGCGTCATGACCCGGCGGGCGCCCACGTAATGGCGCTGCCAGTAATCTTCGCTCAGGGAGGTGATCTGAATATCGCGGCCGCTGCGCGGGGACTGAATAAACTTCCCGTTGCCAACGTAGACGCCAACGTGATCGGCGGTGCCACGGCCCTGGGTACGGAAGAACACCAGATCACCGCTTTCCAGTTCGCCGCGGTCAACGGAGGAGGCATCGCGCAGGTGATACATTTCATTGGCGGTGCGTGGAATACGGATATTCACCAGATCTTTATAAGCGTAATAAATCAGCCCGCTGCAGTCGAAACCTGTGCGTGGGGAAGTACCTCCCCAGCGATACGGTTTTCCAATTTGCCCCATCAGCTTGTTCATGGCCGTTTTTTGCGCTTTCTGCACGCGCACTTTATGCGCCTGCGCGATGGTCAGATTTTTTTCCGACTTCACCTTAACGCACTGCTTTTTATGCCCTTTACGATGAGTGCATTTTTCAGTGTAGGCAACGGTGGCTGAGGCTGGCTGTAGGGCTAATTTCTGCGAGGTTTTTTTGCTGCTAGTTTTAGCGAGGGTGCTGCTTTTGCCTGAGGTGGTGTGTTTTGCCACTTTGGCTTTCGCCGGTGAGGTTGTTTTTTTACCGGACTTCTTTGTGGAGGCTGTGCTGACCTTCGGTTTTGCTTTTTCTTTGCCCTTGTTGCTTTTACTGGTTGTTGTCTTGGCCGGATGGCCTTTTTGTGCAACAGGATGGCGGGCGTGCTCGGACGCCTGCGCCAAAGGTGTATAGGGCAAAGCAAATAGCAGAGCACATAGCGTGATAGAGATTTTATTTATCCGCGCCACTCGTCAATCCCCTGATAAATGAAGACACGATGCTAACCATCATGCCTGCGTATGATTTTTGCGAAACCCGACGATTCTAATGCATAAAAGCCGATAATGTTAATAGGCAAATACTATTTAACGGTCAAAAGTGGAAGCTATAGCTAAAAAATTAGCCATTCCAGGGTGTTATCCGCTGTTTAATTGATCTTGAATGAAGCAAATTGCTCATTTTCGCGCGCCGTAAAAGTGTTATTCTTAAGGTATGTTTGCGCGCCAGGCGGGGGAAAGAGAAACCCTGATAAAAATGGTGTTTTCTGCCCGGGGCGCAACTGGCTACAATGGCAGGCTATTGCCGTATCAAGGTTTGAGGAAGCATGACAATGAGCACTATTGAAAAAATTCAACGCCAGATCGCTGAGAACCCGATTCTTCTCTATATGAAAGGTTCCCCGAAGCTGCCGAGCTGCGGCTTCTCCGCTCAGGCCGTTCAGGCGCTGTCCGCCTGCGGTGAGCGTTTCGCCTATGTGGATATTCTGCAGAACCCGGACATTCGTGCTGAGCTGCCAAAATACGCTAACTGGCCAACGTTCCCGCAGCTGTGGGTGGACGGTGAGCTGGTCGGCGGCTGCGACATCATCATCGAGATGTACCAGCGCGGCGAACTGCAGGCGCTGATTAAAGAGACCGCAGAGAAGCATAAATCTGAAGAGCCAGGCGCAGAATAATTTCGCCAGCCAGTAAAAAAGCGACCCTCAGGTCGCTTTTTTTATGCTTCAGATTCCGGTTCGTCGGCCAGCGGCAGCGGCCAGCCGCCGAGGCGCTTCCAACGGTTGACTATTTCGCAGAACAGCAGGGCGGTTTGCTCGGTGTCGTACAGGGCGGAGTGTGCCTGCGAGCTGTCAAACTTCTGGCCTGCGGCGATGCAGGCTTTGGCCAGCACGGTTTGCCCCAGTACGAGGCCGCTCAGGGCCGCGGTATCAAACGTCACAAACGGGTGGAACGGGTTGCGTTTCAAAGAGGCTCGCTCTGCCGCCGCCATCATAAAGCTGTGGTCGAACGTGGCGTTGTGCGCCACCATAATCGCCCGGCTGCAGCCGCTGTCTTTAATGCCTTTTCGCACGGTTTTGAAAATCGCGTGCAGGGCATCGTATTCGCTGACGGCACCACGCAGGGGGTTATGCGGGTCAATACCGTTGAACGCCAGGGCTTCAGGCTGCAGGTTCGCGCCCTCAAACGGATCGACATGGAAGTGCAGCGTTTCGTCGGGGGATAACCAGCCGTCTTCATCCATCTTCAGGGTAACGGCGGCGATTTCCAGTAACGCATCGGTTTTAGCGTTAAAACCTGCGGTTTCAACGTCGATCACTACCGGATAAAAACCACGAAAACGGTCGCACAGGCCATGCAATTGCGTGTTGTCTGACATCAGCTTCTCTTAATACGGGGAAAATGCAGCGCGCATTATGGCAAATTTCGGGGAGTGTTGCAGTAAAGGCCGCACAACGTGCGCCTTCAGGGTGTGGATAACTCCCCAATAATAGGAGAGGCGGCCCGAAGTCATTATGAAATAAACCAGAAAAATCAATTCATTGATTTTCATCTGTTAACCACAAAGAGGGAAAAACCACGCTTTTTCCCTCTTTAGTTAGCAACAATCAGGGCGCACAACACGCCCCTTGTTTGACGCTAATCGCCTGAAAATCAGTTACCCAGGCCTTTGCCCGCGTGCTTCTCTTCGATCAGCTCGATTTTGTAACCGTCCGGATCTTCAACAAAAGCGATAACGGTGGTGCCGCCTTTTACCGGGCCGGCTTCACGGGTCACGTTGCCGCCGTTATTGCGAATGCGTTCACAGGCGTCTGCGGCGTTATCCACGCTCAGCGCGATGTGGCCGTAAGCGGTGCCCAGCTCATAGCTGTCCACGCCCCAGTTATAGGTCAGTTCGATAACCGCCGTGTCGCTTTCATCGCCATAGCCGACAAACGCGAGAGAGTATTTGTACTCGGTGTTTTCGCTGGTACGCAGCAGTTTCATGCCCAGCACTTTGGTATAAAACTCGATGGAGCGTTGCAGGTCGCCAACGCGCAGCATGGTATGAAGTAGACGCATAAAATCCTCGTCGAATGAGACAGTTATTTCTGGAGTCGTTGAGTATAGCGGCGTTTGCGCGCCGCTATCAATGAAAGGTACTGCGGACTTACAGCGTTGGGTAGTCGGTGTAGCCTTCCGCGCCGCCGCCATAGAAGGACTCAGGGCGCTGTGGGTTCAGCTCGGCATTTTTGTGCAGACGAGCGACCAGGTCCGGGTTGGCAATGAACGAACGGCCAAACGCGACGGCGTCGATCAGGCCTTTGCCGATCAGATCTTCCGCTTTCTCCGGGGTATAGGCGCCAGCGCCAACGATCACACCGCTAAAACGCTCACGGACTTTGGCACGGAATGCCTCGGTGTACGGTTCGCCACCGGCCCAGTCCGGCTCGGACATATGCAGATAAGCAATGCCGCGTTTGCCCAGCTCTTCAATCAGGTACAGCGCGTCAGCCTCTTCGTCCGGGCCGTTGTCCACGTTCTGGAAGGATCCAATCGGTGATACGCGGATCCCGATGCGGTCGGCACCCCATTCTTTGATCCCGGCATCAACCACTTCCAGCACCAGGCGAGCGCGGTTCTCGCGGCTGCCGCCATATTCGTCGGTACGGTGGTTAGAAGAAGGAGACAGGAACTGGTGCAGCAGATAGCCGTGAGCAGAGTGCAGCTCAACCAGGTCAAAACCGGCGTCACGTGCATTGCCAATTGCCTTGCGGAAGTCATCCACGATGCCCGGAATTTCGTTCAGTTCCAGCGCGCGAGGCATGGAAGTATCTTCGCGAACGGCGTTGCCGTTTTCGTCACGCAGGGAAGTACGGGTCCCGGCACTCAGCGCTGAAGGCGCGACCGGAGCCTGCTGGCCTGGCTGGAGGGTAAAGTGGGAAATACGGCCGGTGTGCCACAGCTGCACCGCCATGTGGCCTTTTTCAGCGTGCACGCCAGCGGTGATTTTTTTCCACGCGGCGATTTGCTCTTCGCTGTGCAGGCCCGGAGCGCCGGCGTAGCCTTTAGCCTGGGCGGACATCTGGGTTGCTTCGCTGATGATAAGCCCGGCGCTGGCGCGCTGGCGGTAATATTCGCCCATCAGCGGGGTTGGGATATCGCCTGGCTCAATACTGCGCAGGCGCGTCAGCGGAGCCATAAAGATACGGTTTGGTACGGTAATAGCGCCAACTTTGAGCGGCGTAAACAGTTTATCTGCTGACATGGTGTTTCCTCAAGTAGACCGGTCGTCTAGTAATTCAGTAAATAAAAAACCTGTCAGGCAACAGGTTCTGCCAATAGGATTCTTACGTGTGCCAGCGCGCTTTCCAGCGGCAGCGCGCTGCGGGAAATTTTTGCCTGCAGGCTGGCGCCTACCCACAGCGAGTACAGCACCATGGCCTGCTCGAGCGCTTCGCCTTCAAAGCGCAGGCTTTTTTCGCTGCGGCCTTTCTCCAGAGCATCAGCAAGCAGAGAGATTAGCTGTGAGCCGCCGTTATTCAGCGCGCCGCGCATATCTTCCGAAAGATCACAGACTTCTGCTGAAAGTTTCACTATCAGACAGTTACTCAGGTTTCCGCTCTGGCAGAAGTAGCTCAGCATATCCTGGTACCACTTCAGCAGGCGCTGGCGATAATTGCCTTCACCGTGCGAAAAGTGTTCCGCCACGCGCAGATTAGAAGCCTGGTAATAGCGCTCCAGCATTGCCACGCCAAACGCTTCTTTTGAGCGGAAGTAGTGGTAGAAAGAGCCTTTGGGCACTTCTGCGGTGCGCAACAATTCGCTTAACCCCATGCCGGTAAAGCCCCGGGCAAGGCACAGCCGCTCGCCAATGGCGAGGAGATGTTCGCGAGTGTCGTGTTCAGGATGTCGATTCATGCGCTCAAATGTAGTAGACCAGTCAGTCTAATGCAAGAGGGAGCGGCCACTTTTTTGTGATCGCCATCCCATTAGCGCCTGCGGCAGTCGGCAAGAATATCCGTATCTTTTTGATAAACCGAGGTATGAATATTCATCATGCCGAGCAGGGTTGAGAACAAATTGTCCTGGGACACGGCGTCGCTGGCGGCCTTATTGGCCAGGCACTCGCTGTCCAGCGCAAAGCTTCGCTGGTAATCCTGTGACAGCCAGAACAGCAGCGGGATATGTGTCTGCTGCGAAGGCGCGAGCATATACGGCGTACCGTGCAGGTAAATACCGCTTTCCCCGAGAGATTCCCCGTGATCGGCCAGGTAAACCAGCGCCGTATTCAATTTATCCTGATGCTGTTTCAGCTTGTCGATAGTGCGGCTCAGCACGTCGTCGGTGTGCAGGATAGTATTGTCGTAGGTGTTAATCAGCGCCTGGCGGTCACAGTCCTGAATTTGATTACTGTCGCAGGTGGGGATGAAGTGGCGAAAGCTGGCCGGATAGCGCTGGTAATAAGCCGGCCCGTGGCTGCCCATCAGATGCAGCACCAGGACGGTATCCCGCTGCAGGCCGTCGAGAACATTGTCCTGGCGGTGGAGCAGCACATCGTCAAAGCAGGCGCCGTCTTTGCAGTAAACGTCCAGCTTCCACTGGGTCATATCCGTATGCGGAACACGGTCGCAGGCGCCTTTGCAGCCGCCGTCGTTATCCCGCCACAGCACGTTCACGCCGCCGTGGGCTAATACGTCCAGCAGGCCTTCCTGGTGCCGGGCGAGATCCGCATCGTAGGTTTTACGTGGCATCACTGAGAACATACAGGGCACAGAAACCGCGGTTTCCGTCCCGCAGGACGAGGCATTCTGGAAGTAAATCACGCCCTGTTTTTTGAGCTGAGGATTGGTCTCCCGCTCATAGCCGCCCAGCGAATAGTTCTCGGCTCTTGAGGCTTCACCGACGACCAACACCACCAGCGTTTTCTTCGGCTGCTGTTTAATCAGCGGGCCTCTTTGCGCGTCTTCGCCAATTTTAATCAGCGTCTGATCTCCGGCAAACCAGCGTTCTTTGCTGTAGCGGCTAATGGCACTGATGTAGTTTGCGGGCGTGACCATTTTCACCACGCTTTTATTGTTCCGGAACAGCGAAGCGTAGTCTTTGTAAAACACGGCGGCGATGAGGATTATCACCAGCAGTCCGGCGAGAATGCCGACCAGGCGAGTCAGCACGGTATGCCACCAGCGCGCCGGCTGAACCTTCACCAGGGAAAGCAACAGGGCGGGGATAATACCCAGCAAGGCCAGCCAGCTGACCAGCTGCGGCGTAACCAGCGCGGTGGCTTCCTGAGAATCTGTTTCAAACACGTTGGCCATCATGTTTTTATCAATGACGGCGCCGTAGGTGAACATAAAATAGTTGCTGGCAGCGCAGCCTATGACCAGCAGCACCAGCACGGGTTTGCGCAGCCAGGGCAGGTTCACCACGCTGAAAATCATTAGCCAGCCGCAGAACAGTACCACCGGCACCGAAGCGGCAAACAGCCAGCTATGGAGCGAGTCCGGGGCAATTAGCTGCCAGCTGCGGTGGATAAAAAGAGAATTGATCAGCGTAAAGAAAAATGCGCAGCAGAGGTTAAACTGCGCATCGTTACACTGTAACTTTCTTAAAAGGTTCATATAAGCCGTGAATACAAAACTGAATATGCGCTATCCTGGAGAGAGAAGATTAGTTGAACCTTAATTTTCAGCCGCTTTCAGTCGAGAGGCGATTTTTTAGCCGCCCCGCTTGCATCCGGGGCAGACTCAGGCTTCAATTGATGCAAAGTCGTTAATGAGGCGGGTTAGTGTCTGAGCAGCTAGAGTTCTTCCCCATTCAAAGCCCCTGCCGCGGGATCTGCCAGTCGGATGAACGCGGCTTTTGCCGTGGCTGTATGCGCAGCCGGGACGAGCGTTTCCAGTGGCAGCAAATGAGCGACGCCCAAAAGCAGGACGTGCTGCGCCTCTGCCGCCAGCGCTTATTGCGCAAGTTACGAGCAAACAAGCCAAATTCTCCTGAAGAACCTGAGCAGCCCTCACTGTTTTAATCATTCACCGCCGTTATACTCGGGGAAGATTTTTTCCTTTTTTGAGGTGATTTTTTTATGGTACAGCGTATTACGATTGCCCCGCAGGGCCCGGAGTTTTCACGCCTGGTGATGGGCTACTGGCGTTTGATGGAATGGAACATGTCCCCGCGCGAGCTGGCGAGCTTTATTGAAGAGCACGTTGAGATGGGGATCACCACGGCGGATCACGCCGATATTTACGGCGGGTACGCTTGTGAAGCGGCCTTTGGCGAAGCGATGCGTCTGGTGCCACATCTGCGCGGTAAAATGGAGATTGTCACCAAGTGCGGTATCGCCACCACCGCGAAGCCAGAAAATGCTCTTGGTCACTACATTACCGATCGCGATTACATCATCAGCAGTGCAGAAAGCTCGCTGAAAAAACTGGCCACCGACTATCTGGATTTGCTGCTGATCCACCGCCCGGACCCGCTGATGGACGCCGACGAAGTGGCGGAAGCCTTCACCGCGCTGCATCACAGCGGCAAGGTGCGCCATTTCGGCGTGTCTAACTTTACCCCGGCGCAGTTCTCCCTGCTGCAGTCTCGCCTGCCGTTCACCCTGGCAACAAACCAGGTTGAGCTTTCACCGGTGCACCAGCCGTTGCTGCTGGACGGCACGCTCGACCAGCTCCAGCAGCTGCGCATTCGTCCGATGGCGTGGTCCTGCCTTGGGGGCGGCCGTCTGTTTAACGACGATGAATTCCAGCCGCTGCGCGCCGAACTGCAGAAAGTGGCGGAAGAACTTGGGGCCGACACCATCGAACAGGTGGTTTATGCCTGGGTGATGCGCCTGCCATCTTCCCCGCTGCCGATCATCGGGTCTGGCAAAATCGAACGTGTGCGCTCTGCCATTCACTCTCTGTCTCTGGAGATGACTCGCCAGCAGTGGTTCCGCATTCGTAAGGCCGCGCTCGGCTACGACGTGCCTTAATCGTTACTGACCGCCTGCCAGGGTTCCGGCAGGCGGTGCCTGTTCCAGCTGGGACAGCGAGCAGTAAAGCCGCCAGATAATCCCCGCCAGTTCCCGCGCCGCGGGGTCGTGATGATGCGACAGCGTGTCGCACATTCTTTGCAGTTCTTTCAGTGATTCCGCCAGCGGCCTTTGCAGTACACCCCGTTCACTCATCACATCCCGCAGGGTGTGCAGGCAAACGTCCCTGACCATCGACAGCGGGTCGGAGCGTGTTTCCCAGCCGCGCAGCTGCCAGACTACGTGCGAGCAGTTGAGCAGCACCACGCCCCAGCGCAGAAGCCAGCGGCGGGCCGCCTCTTCTTTGCTACTGCTAAGCTGGCTGATGTGGTGGTACACCAGCGATTCAAACTGGCTCTCGCTGTGCTGCGGTTTGCGGCTGAGCTGGTCGATAAACCCGCGCCGAAGCGCCCGGATATGGCGGCGGCTCCTGCGGGTGTCGGAGCTGGGGCGCAGTACCGAAAAAGCCAGCCATGAAATGCCCACGCCGAGGACTTTGGCGAGGTTGTCATTCATAAACCCGGCAAAGTCGTACACCGGCGGATTGCTGACCGACAGAAACGATCCCATAAAGACAATGAGCTGCCCCCAAAGCGCGGCGCGCTTTGCCTGCTGGAGTTTCAGTAACTGCATGGTGAGCAGCAGCGGCAGCAGGAAAATAAGGAACTGCCACAGCTGGGTGACCTGAATCATCAGGCCAAATTTCACCAGGAAACTGAACAGCGACAGCCAAAGCAGGGTCCGCATCAGCAGCGTGAGCGAGCCGAGCGGCGAGGCGACTGAAGAGTAGAGCACACAGCTAATGGCGGCGAGGGACAGCGCGCCGCCGCCGGACTCCCACTGGGTACCGATACACCAGGCGCCGGTCAGGACGATCGTTGCAAAAGTGCGCACGGCACTCCACAGCGCTTCGGCATTGTCGGTATGGCGCGCCAGCGGCGGGGCTTCGGGCGGCGTAATTACTGATACCGGCGTGGCGTTTTCCAGCTCTCTTAGCCAGCGGCTGCTGTTGAGATAGAGCCAGCAGAAATAGCGCAGGCGGTGCCAGAATGCCTGATGGCGATAATCGTCCTGAGAATGAGGGGCGATGTGTTGCAGCAGCCGGGCAACGGTGTATTTATCGGCGTTGGGCTTGGCCAGCTCCCGCAGCAGGCTGTCCAGCACCGACCAGATATTGGCGGGTGCCTCCGGCCAGTTGAGCAGCATCCGACGCAGGCTGGATATCACGCTGGTCAGGCGCAATTGCTGGTGAAGCAGGTAGTTCAGCAGGTTGTTCTGGCGGCGGAAGCGATAGTGGCTCCAGAAGGCCTGAATGCGCAGCAGATTCATGGTCAGGATCTGGCCGATAATCCCTTCATGCGCGGTGCGAATGGCGTCGGTGGTTTCCGGCTGCCAGAGCAGACTGGCGTGTTCGAGCAGCCGGGCGTGCATGTTTTTCAGGGCGCTAACCAGAGCGCTACCGTCCGAGGTGCTGGGCAGCACCATCATCATAAAGCCGCCGCACAATATCCCGACCACCACCTCGCACACGCGTGCCTGGGCGATATCCCACAGCTCCGTTGATTCCACGGTATTGATCATCGGGAAGGCAATAATGGCGGCGGTGTACCCGGCGAGCATGAAGGCGTAGGCCACGTTATTCTGAAAATGGCTGGAGGCCCAGGTACAAAGCGCCAGCCAGCTTGCCATGGCGAAGGTGAACAGCCAGGGATCGTTCAGCGCGTTGCCGGCAATCATTAACGAGGCTGCCGCGCCGATAAAACTGCCCGCAATCCGCCCCAGACTTTTGCTTATCACGCCGCCAACGGTGGGGAAGCTCACCACGGCGGCGGAGGTCATTGCCCAATAAGGCTCATCCAGATTCAGGCCGTAGGCAATGGCCAGCGCCATGCCCATGGCAATAGCGTTACGCAGCGCATAGCGCCATTGCCCGCCGGTGGCTTTTCCCCACGGCGTGTTATGCCACGCCAGAAAACTGAGATTCATCAGGGCTGAACGCTAACGGTGCAGGTGGTGCCTGACACCAGCGTCACGCCATCAGGAATGGCATCCAGGCTAATGCGCACCGGCACGCGCTGCGCAAGGCGAACCCACGGCACGTTCGGCTTAATGTCCGGGACCAGGTCGCTGTCGCTTTCGATGCTTTGGTCGTAGATCGCGCGGCCAATACTTTCTACTTTGCCGCTCAGCTTTTGGTTGCCGTTGTACAGCACGATCTGCACGGCATTACCCGGCTGAATGCGGCGCAGCTTGGTCTCTTCGAAATAGCCCACCACGTAAAACGAGTGGCTGTCCACCAGCGCGAAGACCGGCTTGCCTTCGCTGGCGTAGTTCCCGACGCGGGAGGTCAGGTTGGTGACCCAGCCGTCTACCGGGGCAGTGACTGTGGTTTGCGAAAGCTGCCACTGCGCCTGCTCCAGCGTGGCCTGGGCGACTTTCACTGCCGCCTGCATCGCTTTAACGTTAATGTTGGCGGTGTCCATGTCTTCGGCAGAAATATAGTTGCGCGGCAGATTCTGGCGGCGGTTCGCCTCGTTGCTGGCTTTGGCCAGATCGGACTGGGCCTTCGCCAGCTGCGCCTCGGCGTTTAGCACCGCAATGTGGTAAGGCGTGGTGTCGAGGGTGAACAACGGAGTGCCTTTACTCACAAACTGGTTGTCTTTTACGTTCAGGGTCACGATGGTGCCGGACACCTGCGGCGTGATGCTCACCTGTTCGGCGCGCACTTTGCCGTCCCGCGTCCAGGGCGACTGCATGTAATAGTTCCATAACAGCCAGCCTGCCAGCAGCGCGGCGGCAAAAACGATGAGGGTGGAAAAATATTTTATTGTTTTGATATTCATTGCGTTACCACATCACCAAAAGAGCCATGCCGGCGCTGACGGACAGCGCGAAAAGGGATAAGTCCATTAACGTGGGATGCCAGATTTCGCCGGAATAAATCCAGTCGCGCAGCAAACGGTGGACGATCAGCCAGATAAAAAAGCCGACAAACACGGCCTTAAACAGCGGAGGGAAGTAGACCGATGCCCCGACCACAAGATCCTGAAGCGGGAAACCGGACGGGCTAAAAGTGAGACTCACGTAGTGATAATCCTTTAAAAAACGGGGGTGGCTGCCGTTTCCCCTCACTTAGATGTAGAATAAAAGTATAGCTGGTTGCATAACTTCAGTGAAAGTAAGGGATTTGTTTTTAACAATTAATGCCTGCACAATAGTCTAAAATCAGTATAATAAGTTAGCAAGCTAATTATAAGGAGATGAAATTGGAATCGCCATCGCCATTAGGTTCGGATCTGGCCCGCCTGGTACGCATCTGGCGTGCGCTGATTGACCATCGCCTGAAACCTCTGGAATTGACACAGACACACTGGGTAACGCTGCATAATATTCATCAGCTGCCGCCAGATCAGTCACAGATTCAGTTGGCTAAAGCGATCGGCATTGAGCAGCCATCACTGGTTCGTACGCTCGATCAACTCGAAGAGAAAGGGTTAATCTCACGCAAAACCTGTGCAAACGACCGCCGGGCAAAACGGATTAAATTGACCGAGCAGGCCGCGCCTATCATTGAAAAGATGGAAGGCGTAATAAACGAAACGCGGGGAGAAATCCTGTCGGGTATTACTCGCGAAGAGCAGGCGCTGTTAAGCAGCCTGATTAATCGGCTTGAGCAAAATATTATTGAACTGCAGGCCCGGGATTAATCTCCCCGGTTGAACCCAAGCCTCGCTGCTTATCCAGCGGGGCTTTTTTTTTACCTGACGATCCCTTACCCGCAAAAATATTCGCCCGGTAGCAAAGAGTTGGGCAGGCGTGTGAGTTTGTTTATCTCTATTTCAGAAGTCTAAATGTAAATTAATTGTTTCTCACCGCCGTCTCCCGCTTTTAATAATGCAGGCATGTTTTTAACAATGAGCCTGCATTATGTCTTATCGCATCAGTATCCTGGATAAAAGCCCGCTTGCGCCCAACGACAGCGCGACGGATGCCCTGGCCCGTACGCTGCATCTCGCGCAGCAGGCAGAGACCTGGGGTTATCACCGCTTTTGGCTGGCCGAGCACCACAACACGCCCCAGCTTGCCAGCCCTTCGCCGGAAGTGCTGATTGCCTGGATTGCCGGGCAGACGCGCCGCATTCGCGTGGGCTCCGGCGGCGTGATGCTTCAGCATTACAGCCCTTACAAAGTGGCCGAAAACTTCAATCTGCTGTCGTCCCTTGCGCCTGGCCGCATCGATCTCGGCGTCGGTAAAGCGCCGGGGGGCTTGCCGCTCTCGACGCAGGCGCTGCAGCACGGGCAATCGCCGTCGATAAAAGGCAGCTTTGATGAACAGCTCACGCAGCTCGACGACTGGCTCTCGCGACGTGAACCCGCGACGGACGAAAGCGTTCGCGCCACGCCGCTACCGGCCCAGCGCCCGGAAGGTTTTTTATTAGGCGCCAGCCTGCAAAGCGCCAGGCTGGCGGCCAGCCTGGACTGGAACTTTGTTTTTGCCGCCCATTTAAACGGCGATAAAACACTGCTGCGCGACGTAGTGACTGACTGGAAAAAGAACAGCCGCCGCGACGTGCTGGTGGCCGTACAGGCTATCGTGGCACGGGATGCAGGCCGCGCGGAAGAGCTTGCCCGACAGGTGGAAATCTGGGGCGTGGAGCTTGAAAACGGCCAGCGCGTGAGCGTGGCAAGCGAAGAGCAGGCCCACAGCTTTGCCCGCCAGTCCGGCAGCACGCTGCGAAGCCTGACGCGAAGAGAACCTTCGCTATTCAAAGGCACGCCTGAAGCGGTGCGGGAAGCGCTGCAGGCGCTGCACGAAGAGTACGGCATTGATGAATTTATTATTGATACGCCGGTGGCAGAAGGAGCAGAACGTCTGGCTTCGCTGCAGCTGCTGGCCGAGGCCCATGCGGCTGCGGAGGTGGCTGTATGACGTTTGCTCAGCAACTGATCGACTGGCGTCGCGAGCTGCACCGGTTCCCGGAATTATCCCTTGAAGAAGTGGCAACCACCTCGCGCATCCGCGACTGGCTGCAAAGCGCGGGTATCCGCCTGCTGCCGTATTCGCTACACACTGGCCTAGTGGCGGAAATTGGCGAAGGCGAGAACGCGATTGCGCTGCGGGCTGATATCGACGCGCTGCCCATTGAAGAAGCCAGCGGCGTGGCCTTTAGTTCGCAGAATCCAGGGGTAATGCACGCCTGCGGGCATGACGTTCACAGCAGCGTGATGCTGGGCGCGGCGCTGTTGCTTAAACAGAACGAAGCGCAGCTTAACGGCCGGGTTCGCATCCTGTTTCAGCCCGCAGAGGAGCGTTTTGGTGGGGCCAGCACGCTGGTCAAGGCCGGCGTGCTGGAGGGGATCTCCGCCATTTTTGGCATGCACAATGAGCCAGGCCTGCCTGTCGGGGCGTTTGCCACACGCGGCGGCCCGTTCTATGCCAACGTTGACCGGCTGGTCATTCAGGTGCGGGGCAAAGGCGCGCATGCGGCGCGCCCGCATGAAGGCAAAGACGCGATATTGCTTGCCAGCCAATTAGTTACCCTGCTGCAAAGTATCACCAGCCGGGAGGTCAACACGCTGGATTCAGCCGTATTGAGTATTACCCGTATTGCGGGCGGTAACACCTGGAACGTGCTGCCGGAAAGCGTTGAACTGGAAGGTACGCTGCGCACTCACAGCGCCAGCGTGCGAGAGGCGGTTAAAGCTCGCGTTATTGAGATTGCGGCCGGTCTTGCCAGCGCCTTTGGGGCGGAAATTGACGTCACCTGGCATTTGGGGCCTGACGCGCTGGTTAACGATGAGCGCTGGGCAGCCTTTGCCAGTGAAGTTGCCGCCGCGGAAGGTTACGCCACGCATCATGCCGATCTGCATCTGGGCGGCGAGGATTTTGCGGTTTATCTCCAGCATATTCCCGGCGCGTTTGTCAGCATCGGCAGCGACAGCCGCTATGGGCTTCATCATCCGGCCTTCGATCCCGATGAAAGACTGATTGAACCCGCAGCCCGTTATTTCGCCCGGTTAGCCCAATCGGCGCTACAACAACTTTAACTCTAATCAGCGACGGCGGATTTTAACGATCCGCATAAGGATAAGGCATGTCTGCAACACGACAATTAAGACTGGGTACGATATTACATGGCGCGTCGGGAAATATGTCGGCCTGGCGCCATCCTGCTGCGGTAGCCGATGCCAGTATCAATTTTGAGTTCGTCAAACAAACGGCATTCAAGGCGGAAGAGGGGAAGCTGGATTTTATCTTTGTGGCCGACGGACTTTATATTAACGAAAAATCTATCCCGCACTTTTTAAATCGCTTTGAGCCGCTGACGGTATTATCTGCCCTGGCGAGCGTGACGAAGCATTTGGGCCTGGTGGGGACATTGTCGACGTCGTACAGCGACCCTTTTACCACGGCGCGCCAGTTTGCGAGTCTCGATCATCTGAGCAACGGCCGCGCCGGCTGGAACGTGGTCACGTCTCCGCTGGAAGGATCGGCTAAAAACTTCTCCAGAACCCAGCATCCTGAACACGCGCTGCGCTATCGCATCGCCGATGAATACCTGGACGTCGTAAAAGGGCTCTGGGATTCATGGGAAGAAGATGCTTTTGTGCGCAATAAAGAAAGCGGGCAGTTCTTCGCCCCTGAAAAGCTGCACGCGCTCAATCATCAGGGGGATTTCTTCCAGGTCGCGGGGCCGCTGAACATTGGCCGCACGCCGCAGGGCAGACCAATTTTGTTCCAGGCCGGCGCCTCAGAAGACGGCAAAAAGCTGGCGGCAAAACATGCCGATGCCATTTTTACTCACCATGAATCGCTCGATGAGGCAAAAGCCTTTTACCGGGATGTGAAAAACCAGCTGGAAGGGCAAGGCCGTGGGGCTGACTCGCTGCACATCTTCCAGGGCGTGAGCGTCATCGTTGGCACGGATGCCGAAGACGCTGAACGGCAGTACCAAACCACCGCCGCGCTGGTCTCCGTCAGCGATGCCCTGAATTACCTGGGCCGCTATTTCGAACACCATGACTTTAGCCAGTACCCGCTGGATGAGCCTTTTCCCGATATCGGCGATCTGGGCCAGAACAGCTTCCGCAGCACCACCGATGAGATCAAACGCAACGCCCGGGAGCGCGGGTTAACCCTGCGCCAGGTCGCGCTTGAAGCCGCCAGCCCAAGGCCGCGTTTTTCCGGTTCGCCGGAACAGGTGGCGGACGGCCTGCAACAGTGGTTTGACGAGCGAGCTGCAGACGGATTCATCATTCAGGGCGGCACCCCGGACACCTTCCCGAGTTTTGTGGAGCAGGTTGTGCCGGTCCTTCAGGCGCGCGGCCTGTTCCGCACCGAATATCCCGGCATCACGCTGCGCGAAAGCTTTGACCTTGCGCAACCCGAAAATCGCTACGGCAAATAAAACAAATAAAGAGAAAAACTATGCAAAAAACATCCCTGCTGCTGGCGATTGCGCTGGCGTGGACGCCGCTTACCTGGGCGAACGACGTGACCATCAACGGCACCGGCGTCAGCCTGGAAGCCAACAAAGCGCCGATCAATACCGCTAAAAATCCGCAGGCCATCGCGCAGCTGCCTAAAGATTATCGATTTGCCGTTCCCGGTAAATTTACCGTGGCAGTGGCGGCGCTCAATTCGCCGCCGCTGACGGTTTTTTCTGATGACAATAAAACCCTGCTAGGCAGCGAAGTCGACATTGCCCGCCTGGTTGCCGACAGTCTGGGACTAGAGCTGAACGTGGTCCCGACCTCCTGGGAGGACTGGCCGCTCGGCGTAGCTTCCGGGAAATATGATGCCGCGATCAGCAATATTACCGTCACCAAAGATCGCAAAGAGAAGTTCGATTTTGCCACCTACCGCAAAGACTCGCTGGGCTTTTATGTGAAGTCCAGCAGCCCGATTAAATCGCTCACCCACGCGGAAGATATCGCCGGGTTGCGCATCGTCGTTGGGTCCGGCACCAATCAAGAAGCGATCCTGCTGGCGTGGAATGCGGAAAACGAGAAAAAAGGGCTGAAGCCGTTTACGCCGGTGTACACCAAAGACGATGCCGCGCTCACGCTGGCGCTGCAGTCCGGGCGAGCCGATGCCTGGTTTGGGCCTAATGTCACCGGGGCATGGAAAGCGGCGCTGACCGGTAAAACAAAGCTGGTGGGCAGCGTGGACGGCGGCTGGCCAAAAGCGGCACACATTGCGGTGACGCTGAAAAAAGGCAGTGGCCTGGTGGAACCGGTGCAGACGGCGCTCAACGGCGCGATTCAACAGGGCGACTACGACAAAGTTTTAAAGCGCTGGGGCGAAGGCGTGGAGCGTATTCCAGCCTCGGAAGTTAACCCCGCCGGTTTAGGCGATTGAGGAGGCGTATATGAGCGAATATTTTCGCGTTTTGTCCCCGGAAGCGCCGGAGCTGCAGCCAATCATTAGCGGCCTGTTTGGCGAGTACGCCGCCCGCTACGGGGATTTTTTCTCCCGTGATGCCGAAGTGGAGCTGACCGAATGGTATCTGCCGCCGCAGGGCATTTTTATCGTGCTGGAGCGCGAGGGTGAAATTATTGCCACTGGGGCCTACAAGCCCTACGACCAGCAAACCGCCGAGATCAAACGTATCTGGACGAAAAGTACGCTGCGCAAGCAGGGCCTGGCCGGACGAGTGGTTCGCGAACTGGAGAGACTGGCCCTTCAGGCTGGCTACAGCCGCATCTACCTCACCACTGGCTTTCGTCAACCGGAGGCCGTCAGGCTTTATCTGAGCGAGGGCTACGATCCGCAATTCAGCCTGGAGGTTGACCCCGAAACGTTCAGCCTGCCGCCCTACGACGGGCGGCTACGGTTCACCAAAATCTTAGCGCTGGAAAGCCTGAGTAAAACGGCCTGAGGAGTGACGATGAAAACGTCTGAAACCATTAAAGTGGTGCCCGCGCGTTACCCGTTGCGCACCGTGGGGGCAGTGATTGCGCTGTTTGTGCTCGCGGTGGTGGTGCAATCCGTCGCGTTTAACCCTCGCTGGGAATGGGGCGTTTTTGCCCACTGGTTTTTTGATCCGGTCATTCTGGAGGGATTGGGGCAAACGCTGTTGTTAACGCTGCTGGGCACGGCGCTGAGCGTGGTGCTCGGGGGCTTACTCGCGCTGGCAAGGCTCTCTTCTTCCTGGCTGTTGAGCAGCCTGGCCTGGAGTTACATCTGGCTGTTTCGCTCCCTGCCGCTGATTGTCGTGCTGATCGTGCTCTACAACTTCTCCTACCTGTACGACACGCTGTCGATTGGGGTGCCTTTCACCAGCATCGTCTGGGGCAGCTACGACACGATTAACGTGCTGGGGCAGTTTTCGACGGCAGTAGTGGGGCTGACGCTGGTGCAAAGCGCCTACACTGCAGAGATTGTTAGAGGTGGTTTTCTGGGGGTGGATCACGGGCAATACGAAGCCGCCGCAGCGTTAGGTTTGCTCGCGTGGCGGCGTACCGTGCGGATTATTTTGCCGCAGGCGCTGCGCACGATCCTGCCCGCCGGGTTCAACGAAATCATCAGCCTCGCTAAGGGCACGGCGATGGTTTACGTGCTGGCGATGCCGGAGCTGTTTTACACCATCCAGATGATCTACAACCGCACGCAGCAGGTGATCCCGCTGCTGATGGTGGCGGCCGTCTGGTATCTGGTGATCACCAGCGTACTGTCGGTGATTCAGTACCTGGTTGAACGCTCGCTGGCCCGCAGCGAACGCCGCTCCGCCATCAACCAAACGCGCACCGCCCGCAGCGCTGCGCCGTCCACAGCCCCCGTTGCCCAGGAGCCGGTCCATGCCAACCTCTCATAACGGCCATATTTCCATTACCGGCGTCAGCAAATATTTTGGTCGCCATAAGGCGCTGGATGATGTCTCTCTTGAGATCCCGCCAGGCACGGTGACGGTGATCCTCGGGCCATCCGGCTCCGGTAAATCTACGCTGTTGCGCACCATCAACCACCTTGAGCGGGTGGACGAAGGCTACATCCAGATTGACGGCGATTACATTGGTTACCGTCTGAAAGGGGACAAACTGTACGAGCTGAAAGAAAAGGAGATCCTGCGCCAGCGGGCCAACGTGGGCTATGTCTTTCAGAACTTCAATCTGTTTCCCCACATGACGGTGCTGGAAAACCTGATTGAAGCACCGGTGGCTCATAAACAGCTGAGCCGCAAAGAGGCGATTGAGCGTGCGTATGATCTGCTGGACATCGTCGGGCTGCGCAATAAAGCCGATGCCTGGTCGCGGCACTTATCCGGCGGGCAGCAGCAGCGTATTGCCATTGCCCGCGCGCTGGCACTGAGCCCACGGGTGATGCTGTTTGATGAGCCAACGTCAGCGCTTGACCCTGAGCTGGTCGGCGAAGTGCTGGACGTGATTAAAAGACTGGCCCGTTCGGGCACGACGCTTGTAGTCGTCACGCATGAAATCGGCTTTGCACGGGAAGTGGCCGATCAGGTGGTGTTTATGGTCGACGGCAAAATTGTCGAGCAGGGAAGCAGCGACGAAGTGCTGAATCGCCCGCAGCACCCGCGCACCCGTCAATTTTTATCGAAGGTGCTGTGAGATGAAATATGGCTTTATCGCGCTGTTGATCTCTTTTTCCGCTTTGTCCGCGCAGACGAATATTGACCTTGTTGCCAATGAAAAGCCTTTGAGCGTGGCGCGGGATGAAAAGGCGATTGCCAAAATCCCCGCAGGCTACAGGTTTGTCGAGCCCGGTACATTAACGGTGGCGATCTCCGCGCTTAACTCTCCGCCGCTGGCGCTGCTGGCCAGCGATAACCGCACGCGCATAGGCAGCGACCCGGACATAGCCCGCCTGCTGGCCGGTAGCCTTGGCCTGAAACTGAAGCTGGTGCCGACCGCGTGGGAAGACTGGCCGCTGGGCATCACCTCCGGGCGCTATGATGTGGCGCTGGTAAACATTGCCGTGACGGAGCAGCGGAAAGAGAAATTTGATTTTGCCACCTATCGCGTGGACTCGCTCTCTTTTGCGGTGAAGGCCAGCAGCCCGATTCAGTCTATCGCTAAGGCAGAAGATCTCGCCGGGCGGAAGGTTATCGTCGGGTCAGGTACAAATCAGGAGCGTATTTTGCTAGGCTGGAATGCAGAAAACGAAGGTGCCGGGCGCGAGCCCGCCTTGCCTGTGTATGTGACCGACGATGCCTCCGCCAACCTTTATATTCAGTCTGGCCGGGCCGACGTATTTTTTGGACCGCAGTCAATCACCGCCTATAAAGCCGCGTTAACCGGCACTACGCGTGTGGTTGGGCTGGGGCCGAAAAAGGCCTATGTGGCGACGACAACGAAAAAGGGCAACGGGCTGGTGTACGCGCTGCAGGCGGCGCTGGATGGCGCTATTCAGCGGGGAGAGTATCAGCAGGTGCTTGCGCGGTGGGGGGAGCAGGGGGAAGAAGTTGCCCAGTCGGAGGTGAATCCGCCCGGCATTACTTACTAACAGAAAAGGCCCGCTATGCGGGCCTTAATTCATTTGGCGATGTTGTCTTAGCGAGGAGCAACGGTGATGTTGTTGCCGCTGCCGGAGATGGCTACACGCTGGCCAACGGAGTAACGGGTGTCACCCTGTTTCTGCACGGCGATGATGGTCTGCCCGTCATCTTTACGGATTTCCAGCTCAACGCCTTTGCTGTTGCCCATTGCGCCGCCGACGGCATCACCCGCCAGGCCACCGGCTACGGCGCCGCCTGCGGTGGCCAGAGTACGTCCGGTGCCGCCGCCGACGGTGTTACCCAACAGGCCACCCAGTACCGCACCGCCGATAGCCCCGATAGTGCTATTGCTGTCGCTGCCTTTGATGGTCACCGCGCGAACGTGGGTAATGGTCCCGTAGGTCACGGTTCTTACCTGTTTAGCTTCAGACGCGTTGTACACATCGCCGGACAGCCCTTCGTTGGCGCAGCCAGCAAGGGTGAAAGCAACCAGTGAAACTGCCAAAATACGTGAAATCATTTGTACCTCTCCTGTGAACCATCAACGCTCGGTGAGCATCCGTTATGACTAAATTATATGGCAATTCCTGGCCATAGTTCATGTTTGTTCTACAACAATCCTGTAAAAATAGTAAATCAAATGTCTTTAACAACAATTAAACCGCCGCGCTGTGCGAGTTTTGCTTAAATGCCGTACTGCTTTCTGCCGCGACTGACACAGATTATTAATTAATATTATTAATAAATCATAATATTGCGTGCTAGTTTAACCACATTAATTTACCGCCCCGGCGAGAATAAGGAGTGACGGATGAAGTCAGGTCGTTATATAGGCGTGATGTCAGGCACCAGTCTGGATGGTATCGATGTGGTGCTGGCTGCTATCGACGAACATCTGGTCGTTCAGCAGGCGAGCTACAGCCACCCGATGCCGCTGGCCATCAAAAACGCGGTTCTTGCCGTTTGCCAGGGACAGCAACTCACGCTGTCCCAGCTAGGCCAGTTGGACAACCGGCTGGGTAAATTGTTCGCCGAGGCGGTGCAAATCCTTATTAAGCGCGAAGGGCTGCGGCCTGAAGACGTCACGGCCATTGGCTGCCACGGGCAAACGGTGTGGCATGAGCCGCAGGGCGAGGCCGCCCACACTATGCAAATTGGCGACAACAACCATATTGCCGCGCTGACCGGTATTACCGTCGTCGGTGATTTTCGCCGCCGCGATATGGCGGTTGGCGGGCAGGGCGCGCCGCTGGTGCCGGCGTTTCACCAGGCGTTGCTCGCTCATCCGGTTGAGCGCCGAATGGTGCTCAACATCGGCGGCATTGCCAACCTCTCTTTGCTGATCCCAGACCAGCCGGTCAGAGGCTACGACACCGGGCCCGGTAATATGCTGATGGATGCGTGGATCTGGCGGCAGCGTGGAAAAGGCTATGATAAAGACGCCGAATGGGCGAGCCAGGGCAAAGTCGTTCTTCCTTTGTTGCAGCAAATGCTGAGCGATCCTTACTTCGCCTCACCTGCGCCCAAAAGTACGGGCCGCGAATACTTTAACTATGGCTGGCTTGAGCGCCAGCTTGCGATGTTCCCGGCGCTTGCCGGAGAAGATGTGCAGGCCACGCTGACTGAGCTGACGGCGACAACCATCGCCGAGCAGGTACTCCTGAGCGGCGGCTGTGAACGTCTCATGGTGTGCGGCGGAGGCAGCCGTAACCCGCTTCTGATGGCGCGCCTCGCTGCGCTGCTGCCGGGTACGGAAGTGACGACGACCGATGAAGCCGGGATAAGCGGGGACGATATGGAAGCGCTGGCGTTTGCCTGGCTGGCCTACCGAACAATGTCCGGCCTGCCGGGCAACCTGCCTTCGGTAACCGGTGCCTCTGAGCCGACCATCCTCGGTGCCATTTATCCTGCTAATCCGCGTCATAATAAGAGTTAACTGAAATTATCTTCATCCCGCAGCCGCTAAACTGCTAGCGTTAAGGAGGGCGCATGCCCTCCAGGGATAACAAGATCTTCAGGATACTCAGATGAAAAAACTGCTCGTTGCCACCGTGCCACTGCTGCTCGCCGGCTGTAGTTACTACAACGCTTTTCTCGAAAAAATGCATACCGATACGCTGGCGTATCAGTGCGATGAAAAACCGCTCACCGTGAAGCTGAATAACGACAAACAGCAGGTTAGCTTTGTCTACGATAACCAGATGCTGACCCTGACGCAGGGGCTTTCCGCGTCCGGCGCACGTTATACCGACGGCGTGTACGTCTTTTGGTCGAAGGGCGACAGCGCAACCGTCTATCGCAAAGACACAATCGTGCTGAATAATTGCCAGCTACAGACGGCCAAACGTTGAGATTTCTCAGGGTGGAGAGCACAATAGCTCCACCCGAGGATAGCCTGATGTAACGCCATGTCTGATAACGACTCTTTGCAACAGATTGCGCATTTGCGCCGCGAATACACCAAAGGTGGCCTGCGCCGCCACGATCTCACCGACACCCCGCTGCCGCTTTTTGAACGCTGGCTGGCTCAGGCCTGCGAAGCCAAACTTGCCGACCCGACTGCCATGGTCGTGGCCACGGTTGACGAAAACGGCCAGCCGTATCAACGCATCGTCCTGCTAAAGCATTTTGATGAAAAAGGGCTGGTGTTTTACACCAACCTGGGCTCCCGCAAGGCGCACCACATCGAACACAACCCCCGCGTTAGCCTGCATTTCCCGTGGCATATGCTGGAGCGCCAGGTGATGGTGCAGGGCACCGCCGAGCGGTTATCCACCCTCGAAGTGTTGAAATACTTCCACAGCCGCCCGAAGGACAGCCAGATAGGCGCCTGGGTATCGAAGCAATCGAGCCGCATATCCGCGCGCGGCGTGCTGGAAAGCAAATTCCTCGAGCTGAAACAGAAGTTTCAGCAGGGGGAAGTGCCGCTGCCGAGTTTTTGGGGCGGCTACCGCGTCAGCATCGACCAGATGGAGTTCTGGCAGGGGGGCGAACACCGTCTGCACGATCGCTTTCTCTACCAGCGCGACGGAACTGCCTGGAAAATAGACCGCCTCGCGCCGTAAAGTCAGGATTTTCACCTTTAGCGCTGGTGCTAACTGCACCAGCCCTTTATTCTATGTGCCCTCAAAATGAATTCTTTCGCCAGTGGGCGAAAAGCCGTGTACCGGCAAAGGTGCAGTCGTATTAGAGATGGAGAATTTGATGTCGAACATCAATTTGATCAAACAATTGCAAGAGCGGGGCCTGGTGGCCCAGGTGACGGATGAGGATGCGTTAGCAGAGCGACTGGCGCAAGGGCCAATTGCACTCTATTGCGGCTTCGATCCGACCGCCGACAGCTTGCATTTGGGCCATCTGGTTCCACTGCTGTGCCTGAAACGCTTTCAGGAAGCAGGCCATAAGCCGGTTGCCCTCGTGGGCGGCGCCACCGGTCTTATCGGCGACCCAAGCTTCAAAGCCGTTGAGCGTAAGCTGAACACCGAAGATACCGTGCAGGAGTGGGTGGAAAAAATCCGCCGTCAGGTTGCGCCGTTCCTCGACTTTAACTGCGGGGATAATTCTGCCGTCGCCGCAAACAACTACGACTGGTTCGGCAGCATGAACGTGTTGACCTTCCTGCGTGATATCGGCAAGCACTTCTCTGTTAACCAGATGATTAACAAAGAAGCGGTAAAACAGCGTCTGAACCGCGACGACGTGGGGATCTCTTTCACCGAGTTCTCTTACAACCTGCTGCAGGGTTACGACTTCGCCTGCCTGAACAAACTGCACGGCGTGGTGCTGCAGATTGGCGGTTCTGACCAGTGGGGCAACATCACCTCCGGTATCGATCTGACCCGCCGTCTGCATCAGCAGCAGGCTTTCGGCCTGACCGTGCCGCTGATCACTAAATCCGACGGCACCAAATTCGGTAAAACCGAAGGCGGCGCGGTCTGGCTTGATCCGAAGAAAACCAGCCCGTACAAGTTCTACCAGTTCTGGATCAACACCGCGGATGCCGATGTGTATCGCTTCCTGAAGTTCTTCACCTTTATGGACATTGCAGAGATCAATGCCCTGGAAGAAGAAGACAAAAACAGCGGGGCTGCACCTCGCGCCCAGTACGTGCTGGCCGAGCAGGTCACCCGTCTGGTGCACGGTGAAGAAGGTCTGACCGCGGCCAAGCGCATTACTGCCAGCCTGTTTAACGGCAACCTGAGTGAACTGAGCGAAGCCGACTTTGAGCAGCTGGCTCAGGACGGCGTGCCGATGGTCGAAATGGATCGCGGTGCCGACCTGCAACAGGCGTTGGTGGATTCCGAGCTGCAGCCATCCCGTGGCCAGGCGCGTAAAACCATCTCGCAGAACGCAATCACCATCAACGGTGAAAAACAGTCTGACCCGGAATACTCCTTCACCGAAGGCGACATCCTGTTTAACCGTTACACCCTGCTGCGCCGCGGTAAAAAGAACTACTGCCTCGTCTGCTGGAAATAAGTTATCGGAACAGAAAAGCACGGCTTATGCCGTGCTTTTTTTTAGCAAGCACAACACCTGGCGATACCTGAGTCGAAAATGAAAAACATTCTTGCCATCCAGTCCCACGTGGTATTTGGTCACGCCGGTAACAGCGCCGCCGAATTCCCGATGCGCCGCCTGGGCGCCAACGTCTGGCCGTTGAACACGGTGCAGTTCTCCAACCACACGCAATACGGGCAATGGACCGGCACGGTGATGCCCGCCAGCCACCTGAGCGAGATTGTGCAGGGGATTGCGAATATCGGCCAACTGGAGCGCTGTGATGCGGTTCTGAGCGGATATCTGGGCTCGGCTGAGCAGGGCGAACATATTCTTTCCATTGTGCGTCAGGTAAAAGCGGCTAACCCGAAGGCAAAATACTTCTGTGACCCGGTGATGGGTCACCCGGAGAAAGGCTGTATCGTGGCGCCTGGCGTGGCGGAATACCACACGCGCTACGCCATGCCTGCCAGCGATATCATCGCGCCGAACCTGATTGAGCTGGAAATTCTCAGCGGCCACAGCGTAAACAACGTGGACGAAGCCGTGGCGACGGCCCGGGAGCTGATTGCTCAAGGGCCGGAAATTGTGCTGGTGAAGCACCTGGCGCGCGCAGGCTACCAGCAGGATCGTTTTGAAATGCTGCTGGTGACGGCGGACGAAGCCTGGCACATCCATCGCCCGCTGGTGGATTTTGGCGAGCGCCAGCCGGTTGGCGTGGGTGACGTGACCAGCGGCCTGCTGCTGGTTAAGCTGCTGCAGGGGGCAACGCTGCGTGAAGCGCTGGAGCACGTTACGGCGGCGGTGTACGACATTATGGTCGTCACCAAACGCATGGCCGAGTACGAACTGCAGCTGGTCGCGGCTCAGGACGGGATTGCCAAACCCGAACACTATTTCACCGCGGTGAAGCTCTGAAATAAAAAACGCCCTCAGCAGAGGGCGTTTAGTTTCTGACAAAGAGGAAAAAAACGTGGTTTTTCCCTCTTTGTAGTTATCAGCCGAAAATCAATGAATTGATTTTCCTATTCTTTTACCGAACTGACTGGTATCACTTCTCTCGCCGACGTTTTGCTATCCAGACCTGATTTAAATCCCTTCGGCGGTCAGCGCCGCAGACACAGCCGGGCGCGCCTTCATGCGCTCAACGTAGGCTTCGATGTTTGTCAGCCCGGCCAGATCCAGCTTCAGGCCATAGGCCCAGCGCAGCACGGTAAACAGGTAGGCGTCCACCACGGTGAAGCGGGTCCCCATCAGCCACTGCTTATCCTGCAGCGACTCGTTCACATAGTGGAATTTCTTCTCCATCTGCTTGCGAACCACGGCCTTGAACTCTTCAGGGGTTGCCGGGTTGAACAGCGGAGAAAAGCCTTTATGCAGCTCGGTTGCCACATAGTTCAGCCACTCCAGCGTGTGGTAGCGAGTCATGCTGCCTGCTGGGGCCAGCAGATGGCGATCGGGCACTTTATCCGCCAGGTATTGCACGATAGCCACGCCCTCGGTCAGCAGAGAGCCGTCATCCAGTACCAGAGCGGGCACCTGTCCTTTGGGGTTAATGGCGAGAAAATCGTCACCGTTTTCGGTGCGCTTGGTCGCGAGGTCAACTTTCACCAGCGAAAAGTCCAGGCCAGATTCACGCAGGATAATGTGTGGGGAGAGGGAACAGGCACCGGGCTTGAAATACAGTTTCATGACGAACTCCTTTAGGGCGCTAAGATAACTTATGTTAGTGCGGACACCGGGAAAAAAAAAGCCGCCAGCTGTGAGGCCGGCGGCTAAATAATCATTTTTCCTGGAGAAATTACGCGGTAGCGGTTTCGTTAACCTTTTCGGCTTTGTCTTCGCTCAGCGTCATGCGGTTCAGCTTCGGCGCGGTCAGCAGCATCAGCACGGCAATCACGCCGGTGACGATACCGATCTGCATGAAGACACGACCGTACACTTCCAGAGACTGCAGCGGGTCAGTCACGTTTTCCGGCACCGCCATTAGGCCTGCAACTTTACCGGCGATGATTGCTGCACCCGCAGTCGTCAGGAACCAGCTGCCCATGATGAAGCCCATCAGGCGCTGTGGTACCAGCTGTGCCACCATTGCGAGGCCCAGGCCGGAGATCATCAGCTCACCAATACTCTGCAGCGCATAGCTCAGAATCAGCCAGTTTACGGACACAATACCCGCTTCGTTAGCGAACTTCGCGCCAACCGGCAGAACCAGGAAGGCGAAGGAGCACAGCACCATCCCGATTGCGAACTTGTGCGGCATCGGCAGGCGGTCGCCCATTTTGTTGTAGATAGCGGCGAGAATCGGGCTACCAATCATGATCCAGAACGGGTTCAGCGCCTGGAACTGCTCGGCTTCGAAAGTGATGCCCAGAATTTCGTGGCCCACGTTGCGAATAGCGAAGAAGTTCAGGGAGGTTGGCATCTGGCTGTAAAGCACGAAGAAGACGATAGCTTCAACCATCAGGATGAAGGCCACGATCATCTTGCGGCGAGCCGCGCCTTTCATCGCAAAAGCTTCTTTCGCGAAGATAATAACGATACCCAGTGCAACGAAGCCCAGCACGGCGCGAGCAATGCCCTGGTTGTGCAGCAGCCAGGTTGCCACGGCAATAAGCACTACAACGCCTGCGATGGTTGCCATCAGCTTACCGAAGTGCACCGGTGCGAAGTCAGGCTTGGAGCCATAGTTCTTCACCCACCTCTTACAGAAGATGAAGTTCACCAGCGTAATCAGCATGCCCACGAAACTCAGGGAGAACGCGGTGCTCCAGCCATACTGCGCCGCAAGCCATGGGGTGGCGAGCATAGAGAAGAAGGAGCCGATGTTGATGGACATGTAGTACATGGTGAATGCACCGTCCAGACGCGGGTCGTCTTTCTCATAGCAGGTTGACAGCAGCGCGGAAGGGTTAGCCTTGAACAGGCCGTTACCTACGGCGATGGTCGCCATCCCGATATACACCACGCTCACGTCGTGGCCGGAGTAGGCCACAAGGGCGTAACCGATAGCCAGTACGACGGTACCAAGCATGATAACGCGTTTGGTGCCGAGGACTTTATCGCCCAGCCAGCCGCCAATCGCGACCAGGCCATAAACAAGGGCGCTAAAGGAGGAGAACAGCGTGATGGAGTCCGCTTCGGACATGCCCAGCATTTTGACCAGGTAAACGGCCATGATGCCTTGCAGGCCGTAATAGCCGAAACGCTCCCAGAGTTCGATAGAGAAAATCAGGTAGAACGATTTAGGTTGCTTAAAGGCGTTTAGACTAACGCTTTCTGCTGGTTCTTTGTTTGCAATCGACACATATACCTCTTTTTTTACATCCCGCTTTAATTAAGGGGCTTACTTATGTCTTACCGCATGGGTAAGCATTTTTCTTGTTATTAGGAAGGAAAAACGGGGGGTAATGTTCACTATCCAGGGGTTGCAGGCAAGGGGTTTGTAATATTCTGTTACATATATCCATGGCAAGATAATACGCCATCAGGTGAATTGTTATTCAGCGTTAAATTTTACCAATTCATTTATTAACGATTTTTTGTCTTTTTTCAAAGCGATTTTTTAACATTATAGTTATATATTCTGCTAATGAAGCTGTGATGCAGTGTTAATGACCACTATATTCAATATGTCTGGCCTATTGTATGGCCGTAGATCCATTATTGCTAACGATAGCAAGGCGTTAGTGGTGATTTCGTTACCTTTACGCAACCTCAGGTTATCAAAGTGATGCAGATCACAAATTTATAGAAATTTCTTATCGCAAAAAAACGATTAACCTGGTGAGCCGATTATTGAGCGGACAATATAAAATCATCCCGCGTTATTTCCGGCATAAAAGTGTGCAAAAAGAGCGTTTATAAGGCAGGAGAGTACAGAGGAAGCCCGAGGCTGGCCCCGGGCGAGGCGATCAGGCGTCAACCTTCTCTTTAAATTCGCAGAGGTCTTCGATAATGCATGAGCCACAGCGCGGCTTGCGCGCGATGCAGGTATAGCGGCCATGGAGGATCAGCCAGTGATGGCAGTCGACCTTAAATTCTGCCGGAACCACCTTCAGCAGTTTTTCCTCTACCTGCTCGACGTTTTTCCCGGCAGCAAACTGAGTGCGGTTACACACCCGGAAGATATGGGTATCGACGGCGATCGTTGGCCAGCCGAAGGCCGTGTTCAGCACGACGTTGGCAGTTTTACGGCCTACGCCCGGCAGCGCCTCAAGCGCCGCCCGGTCCTCAGGGACTTCGCCACCGTGCAGGTCAAGCAGCATGCGGCAGGTTTTGATCACATTCTCCGCTTTGCTGTTAAACAGGCCGATGGTTTTGATGTACTCCTTTACGCCGTCTACCCCAAGCGCCAGCATCGTCGCCGGGGTATTGGCGACAGGGTACAGCTTTGCCGTCGCCTTGTTGACGCTGACGTCGGTGGCCTGAGCGGACAGCAGAACCGCAATCAGCAGCTCAAAAGGGCTGCTGAAATTGAGTTCGGTTGTCGGATGAGGATTGTTGTCTCTCAGGCGGGTGAGGATCTCAACGCGCTTGCTGTTATTCATTAAGCCTTCTCTGCATTGCCTGCTACGGCGGCGGCGCTTCCGCGGGCGCGACGTGCCTTCATTTTTTCATCAATGAGGTATTTTATCGCCAACAGCATACCGAGGCCAATAAAGGCGCCCGGCGGCAGCATGGCGAGCAGGAAAGGCGTGTCGGTATGGAAGACTTCAATGCGCAGCACTTTCGCCCAGTTGCCAAGCAGGCCGTCCGCGCCGTCAAACAGGGTGCCGTTACCAATAATCTCGCGAATCGAGCCTAAAACAAACATTGCGCTGGTCGCGCCCAGCCCGGTGGCAAACCCATCCAGCGCGGCATAAGGCACGCTGGCTTTTGCCGCGTAGGCTTCGGCTCGCCCGACGACGATACAGTTGGTGACGATGAGCGGGATAAAGATCCCCAGCGACTGGTAGAGCCCAAATGCATAAGCGTTGATCAGCATCTGCACGATACTGACCACCGAGGCGATGATCAGCACGTACACCGGAATACGAATCTCAGCGGGCACCCAGCGGCGCAGGGCGGAAATTGTCCCGTTGGTCAGCGTCAGTACCAGCGTGGTTGCCAGCCCAAGCCCGAGGGCGTTGGTGGCGGTGGAGGTGACGGCCAGCAGCGGGCAAAGGCCCAGCAGCTGAACCAGCGCCGAGTTATTTTTCCACAGCCCGTTTACCAGGACGCGTTTTGTTTCGCTCATTGTTGTTCTCCACAGGCCGGCAATTCGTTGAGCTGCGCGGGCAGGGTTTCTGCAAACAGGCCAGCGCGCTTAACGGCATTGACTACCGCGCGCGGGGTAATGGTTGCCCCGGTAAACTGCGTGAACTGCCCGCCGTCTTTTTGGACCGCCCAGCTCGGGTCATTGCTGCCCTGAATGCGTTTGTTAGCAAAGTGGGTGATCCAGTCGCTGAGACGCAGTTCTATTTTATCCCCAAGCCCCGGCGTTTCGTGGTGTTCGGTCACGCGGGTGCCGAGGATGGTGCCGTTAAAATCGGCGGCAACCAGAATCTGTATAGCACCAGAATAGCCGTCCGGCGCGGTGGCTTCCATGACAACGGCAACGGGCTTATCGCCTTTACGCGCCACATAAATATGTCGGGCGCCTTTGCCGAGCGGGGAGTCCTTCACCACCAGGCAGCTGTCCTGAATAGGGTTATCGTAGACGTCATCGGCAATCACCTGATCAAATAACATTTTTTGCTGCAGCGCCGATTGCTGGGCAATTGTCGGTTTGGTGAGTTCGTTGACCAGCGCCGTCAGCCCGGTAAACAGAGCGGCAAACAGCGCCAGGGCTACGCCATGCTTTTGCATTGTTTTAAACATAGCGTCTCCTTAGCGGTGGCCGTACGCGCGAGGGCGGGTGTAGTAGTCGATCAGCGGCACGGTAATATTACCTAGCAGCACGGCGAACGCCACGCCGTCCGGGTAGCCGCCGTAAGTGCGAATCAGCCAGACCAGCAGGCCAACCAGCGCCCCGAAAATCAGTCGTCCACGGTTGGTCGTTGAGGCGGTGACCGGGTCAGTCAGGATAAAGAACGCGCCGAGCATGGTCGCACCGGAGAACAGATGCACCATCGGCGACAGGCATTTTTCCGGGGCAATAACCCAGCCGAGCGTGGAGCAGACGACCAAAGCCACCAGGAAGCCCGCCGGGATATGCCAGCGAATGGTGCCGCGCCACAGCAGGAACAGACCGCCCGCCAGATAAGCCAGGTTAACCCACTGCCAGCCGAGGCCCGCCAGCGCGCCGCCATAGATTGGCGCACTCAGAAGTTGCTCTGCGGAGTGCCCCGCGTGCAGACCGGTTTTGAAGGTGTCCAGCGGCGTGGCCTGGCTGATGCCGTCCACGCCCATGCGCAGCGTATCCATGGTACCGCCGGTGGCGGTTGCGCCGTGGAAAATCACCTGCAGGCTGTCAACAAAACCCGGTACGCTGGCGGCAATGGACTGCGGCGGCAGCCAGGAAGTCATCTGCACCGGGAAAGCAATCAGCAGCACAACGTAGCCAATCATCGCCGGGTTAAACGGGTTATTGCCAAGGCCGCCATAAAGCTGCTTGGCAATGATGATGGCAAACACCATCCCGACAACCACCATCCACCATGGCGCGAGAGGCGGAATACTGATCCCCAGCAGCAGGCCGGTGAGCAGCGCCGAGTTATCGGCAAGGTGGTTTTGTACGGATTTTTTGCGCAGACGTAGCACCAGCGCTTCGGCGACCATAGCGCTGACGATCCCCAGTACAACCTGAATCAGCGTTCCCCAGCCAAACCAATACCACTGCATCGCGATGCCGGGCAGGGCTGCGAGACAAACCAGCATCATAATCCGCGCGGTGCTGCGCTGATTATGGGTAAACGGGGAGCTTGCGATTTTAAAAACCATTTATTCCTCTGGAGACATCTGAGCGGCTTTACGCGCCTGAACGCGGGCAATTGCCGCAGCCACTGCAGCTTTGCGTGGATCTTGTTCTTCTTGTGGGGCTGATTGTTCGCTTTCCGCTTTCTGCGCCGCTTTGCGAGCCTTGGCTCGGGCAATGGCAGCTTCAACGGCGGCCTTACGAGGGTCAACGGCTTCTGGCTCAACGACAGCTGGCTCAGGGCTTTCTGCGTTTTGCGCCGCTTTGCGAGCCTTGGCTCGGGCAATGGCGGCCTCAACGGCGGCCTTACGCGGGTCAACGGCTTCTGGCTCAACGGCAGCTGGCTCAGGACTTTCTGCGTTTTGTGCGGCTTTGCGAGCCTTGGCACGGGCGATCGCGGCTTCAACGGCAGCCTTCCGCGGATCGGTTTCGGTGCTGCTCGCCGATTCTGCCTGTAGCGCTTTCTCTGCCTGGCGCGCGCGCGCTTCAGCTTTACGGGCTTCGCGGGCGGCAATCATTTCGCTATTGTCCGGCGTTCTGCCGGCTTTCACCACTATAGGTTCGTCGCTGGCCTGCGCTTTTTTGCTTTTTACGCGGGCAAGTGCGGCCTGAATGGCATCGTTATCTTTTGCCGTCGGCTGAACCGCGGCATTTTTATGGCGCTCAAGGCGAGCGGCTTTCTCACGCTCCAGCCTTTCCTGCCGTGCCTCAAAGCGAGCCTTAGCCTCAACGGTGCGTTTGGCTTCCAGCTCAATCTCACGGATTTCGGCCTTTTCCTGGCGGAAGTACTGCACCAGCGGAATATTGCTCGGGCAAACGTAGGCGCAGGCCCCGCATTCGATACAGTCAGACAGGTTGTAGGTGGTGGCTTTGTCGTGCTGCTGGCCTTTGCTGAACCAGTACAGCTGCTGCGGCAGCAGATCGGCCGGGCAGGAGTCCGCGCAGGCGCTGCAGCGAATACAGCCTTGTTCTTCTTCCTGCTCGCCCATTTCAGCCGGAGACGGGGCCAACAGGCAGTTGGTAATTTTCACTACCGGCACATCAAGCCACGGCAGGGTGAAGCCCATCAGCGGCCCACCCATAATCACTTTCTGATCCTGTCCTGGGCGGAAACCCGCAAAACTGAGCAGGTGGCTGACCGGCGTGCCCAGACGCGCCCAGACGTTGCCCGGCTGAGTTATGGATTCACCAGTTAAAGTGACGACACGCTCGGTCAGCGGTTCGCCGTCGATGACCGCACGTTTAATGGCATACGCGGTGCCGACGTTCTGCATCAGAATGCCAATGTCGGACGAACGGCCCCCGTGGGGCACCTGCTTGCCGGTTAAAATCTGCGTCAGCTGCTTGGCGCCGCCGGACGGGTATTTCGTCGGGATGACCCGCAGCTGCATATCGTGGCTATTAGCCAGCACCGCCCGCATCATGGAGATCGCCTGCGGCTTGTTGTCCTCAATGCCAATAAGAATGCGCTGTGGCTTCAGAATATGGGCCAGAATGCGCACGCCTTCGATAATTTGCGCGGCACAGTCCTGCATCAGGCGGTCGTCGGCGGTAATGTAGGGCTCGCATTCGGCGGCGTTCACGATCAGCGTGTCAATTTTATCGCCGCCGCCCTGCAGTTTGCTGCCGGTCGGGAACCCTGCGCCGCCCAGCCCGGCCACGCCGAACTGGTGAATGCGTTCAATAAGGGCTTCACGGCTCTGGCAGCGGTAGTCGCTCCAGCCGTCTCGTTCAATCCAGCGGTCCTCACCGTCAGCATCAAGAATGACGCTAAGTTCGGCGAGGGCAGAAGGATGCGCGGTTGAGTGCGGCTCAATAGCCTTAATGGTGCCGGAGGTTGGAGCGTGTACCGGCAGCATACGCCCGCGTCCACGGGTCAGAGGCTGGCCGCGCAGCACATAATCACCGGGTTTGACGCACAGTTCACCTTCCGCGCCGATGTGCTGCTTCAGCGGAATCACGAGCTGGGAGGGCAGCGGAACCTGGCGCAGCGGCGTGCCGTTGGACTGGGTTTTCATCTCCGGGGGATGAATGCCGCCGTCAAAGTCCCAAATTCTGTCTTTTTTAAAGCGATTGAAGATATTAAGCATGGTTATCCGCCGGGATCATACGCACCGGGATGGTCTGCAAATCCCATTTCCAGCTTTCGGTCGTCGGGCTGACGGGGATCAGGTCGATGCAGCGGGTAGGGCAAGGGTCGACGCAAAGGTTACAGCCTGTGCACTGGTCGCTGATCACGGTATGCATGGCGCGGGTCGCGCCTACAATCGCGTCAACGGGGCAGGCCTGAATGCATTTTGTGCAGCCGATACAGTTTGCTTCGTCAATCACGGCGAGCATGCGCACTGGCTCTGCGGCGGTGGCGTCGCCGTCAATGGGCTGGGGCTCCACGTTGAGGGCGCTGGCAATCTTCAGCATTACGGCTTCGCCGCCCGGCGCGCAAAGGTTGATTTTCGCGCCCTGGTTGCCAACGGCCTCTGCGTAAGGACGGCAGCCTGGGTAACCGCACTGGCCGCACTGGCTCTGGGGCAGCAGTTCGTCAATGCGGTCAACAATCGGATCTTCTTCTACTTCAAAGCGGCGAGAGGCATAGCCCAGGATCAGGCCGAACAGCAGCCCCATCAGCGTGACTGAAATAATGGCCATCCACAACGTTGTCATCAGAACTTCACCAGCCCGCTAAAGCCCATAAAGGCGAGGGCCATCAGGCCTGCGGTCACCAACGCGATAGCGTTGCCGCGAAACGGGGCTGGAATATCGGCTACAACCATACGCTCGCGAATGGCCGCGAACAGCACCATCACCAGCGAGAAGCCAAGCGCGGCGGAAAAGCCGTACACCGCCGACTGCAGGAAGTTATGGCCCAGATTGATGTTGAGCAATGCCACGCCGAGTACGGCGCAGTTGGTGGTGATCAGCGGCAGGAAGATCCCCAGCAGGCGATAAAGCGCGGGGCTGGTTTTACGCACCACCATTTCGGTGAACTGCACGACAACCGCGATAACCAGGATAAACGCCAGGGTGCGCAGATAGATCAGGTCCAGCGGCACCAGGATAAGTTCGTCAATGATCCACGCAAAAATAGAGGCGAGCGTCATCACGAAGGTGGTCGCCAGCCCCATGCCGATGGCGCTTTCCAGTTTTTTGGAAACCCCCATAAACGGACACAGACCAAGGAACTTCACCAGCACGAAGTTATTGACCAGCACGGTACCCACAAAGAGCAGCAAATAATCTGACATGATTCGACCTGAAACAAAAAAAGCCGCCTATTATCGACGAATCGGCGGGCGGCGACAACGGGCTATCTATAGGGTTATTACGGGTTAATGAAGGTCTGCTTCACTCGCTTCGAACGCTTCAAATAAGGCACCAGTAATGCCGCTGCAAGCAGAGAAGGCAGCAGCAGTTGAACCGCGACCTTGTCGCTGACCGGCGAAAATGCGAAGGATTTAATCGCCAGCAGCACGGTGAGCAGCAGCCACAAAATATAATGACGGACCACATTCTGGCGGCGTTTAAAGAACGCGATAGTCAGCCAGAGGGTATAGGCCCACATTGCCATCGCACAGGCGACGGACAGGCTGAACAACAGCGTTGTTTTTGCGTCTGCGCTGCCCAGCGCCTCGCGGGCTGCCGGGGACAGAATCATCATCAGGAAACTTAACAGCGCCACCGAGCTGCTGAGCAACGACATCAGCAGCCAGGCCAAAGGGGCAAGGAGCCAGCCGGCAATGCGCGGGGATTGGGGCGTCGTCATGTGTCCTCCCGATTTTAAATAAGGTGAATAAAGCGGGGGGATTATAAGGGATTTTGCCGCTAATGCTACCGGCAGCGGCTATACAACGTAACGCCAGACCGTTTTCGGCACGCATCCAAGGTCAAAAAGACGTCCGCCGGAGGCCAGTTCTGCCCTGCGGTGATCGGCCGCGCGGTACATATTCATGATTTCCTGGCTGTCGGTCAGGGTGTAATTCAAGTGATCAAAAAGCTTTTCCAGATTTTCCTGCGAGCTTATTTTGCGGAATTTCATCAGGTAGTCCAGGGCACTGAGAGGTGTTGCATTTTCCATGGCGGGTATCAATTAATCACGGTCGGCGGATTGAGAGGCGATGATAATCGCAAACTCGGTCGCGACTTAGCGCTATTATTACTCAACGGAACAATTAGGAGTTTTCTTTGCAAGATCCAGGAATATCGCGTCCTGGACTACATAAAAATCTCCTTAATTTTAATATACCCTGGCCGTTCGGGCTAAATGAAGACAGTTATTTAAAGCCATAATAACTGTCTGGATGATTAGCAATAATGGCGGTCTTATGCCTGGGCAATGCGCAATCCAGAAACTTGCTGTTGTCGCCCACCGGGGGATAAGGTGAAATGCCGGAGTTCATTAAAGAGAGGAAAACACATGAGTGATACCATCCGCGTCGGGCTTATCGGTTACGGTTATGCCAGCAAGACTTTTCATGCACCGCTGATTTCCGGTACGCCAGGAATGATCCTCGCCGCAGTTTCCAGTAGCGATGCTGAAAAAGTGCACGCTGACTGGCCGGGGATGACGGTCGTGTCCGATCCTCAGCACCTGTTTAAAGATCCCGCCATCGATCTGATTGTCATTCCTACCCCGAATGACACCCACTTCCCGCTGGCTAAAGCTGCGCTGGAAGCCGGAAAACATGTCGTCGTTGATAAGCCTTTCACCGTCACGCTATCCCAGGCGCGGGAGCTGGATGCGCTGGCTAAAAAGGTCGGCCTGCTGCTGTCCGTGTTCCACAACCGCCGTTGGGATAGCGACTTCCTGACGGTGAAAAATTTGCTGGCGGAAGGGACGCTCGGCGAAGTGGCCTATTTTGAATCCCACTTTGACCGCTACCGCCCGCAGGTACGTAACCGCTGGCGTGAACAGGCGGGCGTCGGCAGCGGTATTTGGTACGATCTTGGGCCGCATCTGCTTGATCAGGCCATCACTCTGTTTGGGCTGCCAGTCAGCCTGACCGTGGACCTCGCGCAGCTTCGCGCCGGGGCGCAGGCGACCGACTACTTCCACGCTGTGCTGGCTTATCCGCAGCGTCGTGTCGTGCTGCATGGCACGCTGCTGGCGGCGGCGGAAACGGCGCGTTACATCGTGCACGGCCCGCGTGGGAGCTACATTAAATACGGCCTTGATCCGCAGGAAGATCGCCTGAAAGCGGGCGAACGACTGCCACAGGAAGACTGGGGTTACGACATGCGCGACGGCGTGCTGACCCTGGCACAGGGCGAGATAATGGACGAGCAGACGCTACTGACCGTGCCAGGTAACTATCCGGCTTATTACGCGGGAGTGCGTGATGCTCTGGCCGGTAAAGGTGAGAACCCTGTCCCGGCAGCCCAGGCGATTCAGGTCATGGAACTGATTGAGCTGGGCATCGAGTCCGCGAAAAAGCGCGCGACGCTGAACCTTGTCTGAGAATGCCCCTCACCGCGCCCGGTGAGGGTTAACCGTTAATGCAGATTGTTAAAGTTGTAGGTGAAGGTCAGGCTGAAGCGGACATCGCGGCGGCTGCTGTCGCTGGGTAAATCAGCCAGTGGTCTCGCCGCCTCAACGGAGACAGTATAGTGGCGGCTGTCGCCCACCGTTACCCCGGTTGCAATCGAGGCCAGGCGCTGATGACGGAAGCCCGGCTGATTGAACCAGGTCTGGGCGGTATCGGCCACGACATAGGGCTGCACCGTGTTAATCCACACGCCCTGATCGAGACTATGGAGATAGCGCATTTCAACCTGCCCGCCGTAGCCGTAATCTCCGCTGGCCTCGCCGTCAGGATATCCCCGGCCAAAACGCTGCGCCCCGAAGCTTACGCGCTCAGCTTCGGGCAAATTGTTGTTTGACCAGTCCCCCTCCAGCGACGTACTCAATCGCCATTTAGGCGCGACCAGCCAGGCGGCATCGACGTTGCCCTTCCAGCGCGTAAAGTTGAGATTAGTGTTTAATCCCGGCGTGACGCTGGCCCCAAAGGCATCAATACCCTTGCGCAGGGTCAGGCGTGCGCTCCAGTTGGCGGTGTCGTACTCGCGGTAGCCCCAGGCCGAAAACTCTGCCGCCGGGTAGCGAGCGCGCTGGCTGACGCCGGGCAAATCAATGGTATTGCCGAAGCCGCTGGCGCGCAGCGCATAATCGTCGCGCTTATCGACATAATCCAGCCCGCCGCTGACCGAAAACTGCTTCTTGCGCTCAAGCAGCAGCGGGTAGCTGAAGGCTATTCCCCCGGTGTACTGGGTGGTTTTTTCCTTTGCATCGATAGAAATGTTCTGCGGCAAATAAAGCAGCGGCGTGTAGTCACTGGGGTTTTCGCGATAGAAGCTGCCTTTCAACTGCATCAGCAGGCCGTTATCGGTGAGGTATTGCTGATAGTTGGCCCCAAAGTAGGTTTTTTTCGTGCTGCTATCCAGCGGCACCAGCGTGGCAAGCCCCAGCTGATCGCCGTGGCTGGTGAGGTTGCTGAGCGTGCCGTTAATCAGCGCCAGGTTTGAGCCTTTGCGCGTGTCTATCGTGGAGGAAATATCCCAGATATGCGGCTGCGTGGCGTCGACTTTCATATCCGCCGCGCCATAAATGTTGTTAGGTAGCGCGGCATTGGCCTCCACTTTTGTCGCCGGCGTGCGCTGCATCAGCAGGCTGTAGCGGTCAAATGTGGCCTGACTGAGGGGTTTTTCATTCATCATTAGCGCCGACAAACGGCTTAAGCGTTCGCCCGTATTAGCGTTATCGCTTTTGATGTTGCTGTGCGCAATATAGCCTTCAACCAGCACAATACGCACCGTGCCATCATGGAAATTGTCGCTCGGCAGGTAAGCGTAGGACAGGGGCAGGCCATCCTGCTGATAGCGCTGGGTAATGTTATTGGTCAACGTTATCAACTGGGCCAGCGGGACTGTTTTGCCGACCAGCGGCATAAACGGCTGAACCAGCGAGTCGAGTTTATAGCGCGTGCCGCCAATAAACTGCAGATGTTTCACCGTAATCGGCGTCTGCGGGGTTAACTTCGGAACCGGCAGCGGGGTTTTTACTTCTGGCTGTTTTTGCGGGGCAGCAGGTATGGCAAGAGAACGAGCAGCTTTTGCGGGGTTATTAGGGTCGATAAGCGTGGGGGACATATCGGCATAGCTGATACTCAGCGTAGCGCCATAAAGCAACACGATACCCAGACGAGTGTCCATAGTGATCTCCCTTAACTGCGCAGCGAAGAAGATGCTGTGAAAAAAGTGCTCCCGCCGTTACCACGGGAGCACATGTGCCATTGTGAGCACTATTTGGTTTTCAAAAGACCGCTGACCGCGCCGGTAAGCCCGACTTGCTGGCCTGAACTTGTGCTACTGCCTGTCGCACTGGCGTTGACATTGGTGGTTAGCGAAGAGGTCAGGCCGCTCACTGTGGTGCCAAGGCCGGTCACCAGGCCATTGCCCCCCACGCCGAGCGAGCCGGAAGCCCCCGCTGAAACGGAGCCTGAGCTGCTGCCGGTTTGCACTGGTTTCACCAGCGCTCCGCTGTCAGTCACCAACTGCCCGGTATTCTGGACTACCTGCCCCACGCCGCTGAGAGAAGGGTTGCTGCCGCTTATATTGGTCCCCAGACCGCTGACGGCTCCCCCTGTGGTGGTCAGCAGGTTACTGACTGGCGTACCCAGCCCGGTAGCCCCGCCCACGGCCTGAGTGGCTTTCTGCGTATCTGAAAGGGTGGTGTTAACCAGCCCCGTAGCGCCAGTTGTCAGGTTGGACACGCCAGGGCTTTGTACCGTTTGAGTCAGGGCATTCCCTGTACCGGTCACGACTTGCCCCGCAGTATTGACCAGTCCACCTGCGGCACCTGTGACCCCGCCGACTGGCGTATTGGCTGTGGAGCTTGCGAGATTAGTCCCGACTGCTGAAACGGTTGTCCCAAGGCCAGATACGGCATTGGTTGCACCAGTCACGGTGGTGCCCACCCCGTTAGGGTTGTTAGCATTGCCAAGGCCATTCACTACGCCGTTGCCGACGGTTGAAATGGCGCTGCCGGTGCCGTCCACGGCCACGGCAACCGTGGAGGTGACAGGATTATTCACCGGTAACTGAGAACCTACGCCGCTGACAGTACTGCCAACGCCGCTTACGACGCCGCCGGCATCGCCGATAATGTTATTACCTGCACTATTAGCGACGGTTGTTCCGCCTCCAGTACCGCCACCGGTTCCACCTCCGCCCGAACCGCCACCTGTTCCAGTACCTGTTCCAGTACCTGTTCCAGTACCTGTTCCAGTACCTGTTCCAGTACCTGTTCCAGTACCTGTTCCAGTACCTGTTCCAGTACCTGTTCCAGTACCTGTTCCAGTACCTGTTCCAGTACCTGTACCAGTGCCTGTTCCAGTACCTGCACCTGTTCCAGTACTGCCATCCGAGCCGGTTCCTCCACCGGAACCGCTACTCCCCGAGCCGCTACCGCCATTGCTTGCGGTGTCTGTGCCCGTGGTGCCGGCAGACCCGGCTGTTTTCGCCGTATTGTGCGAACTCCCGCCGCCGCCGCTACAGGCCGACAGGGAGAAGGCAAGAAGTACCGCCATCGCAATAGCGCTGAGGCGGCCAAAGTTATTTGAGCGCATAGCAATACTCCACTATTAGCACGCCGGACGGCGTATTAATAAGTGTATGGCGTATTTGAATCACTGCCACATCACGGCTCATATAATATGAATTTAAATTTCCAAATGAGATTTTTGTCGTATTTCTGCATTTTGAAACTGAATGGTTTTGATATTAAATTTTTAATTATCATTAAGTTATGTTTTTACCAAAAGGTAAAAAATTTTTTATGACAATTACCTTGATTTACGGTGAAATGTCTTCTTTAAATAGCTATAAAATTAAGCCGTGCTGTATTCATATTTTAGTTTCAGTTTCGCTTAATCGATAACGTTTCGCTTTAAGATAAAGCGACATGAACCCACTGTGCATTTTTTGGAAGTTTGCAGAATTGTTAACTCGCCAGCGCGGCCGATTTGTTGCAAAGTAACAGCCAAAATGATGTCTGGCAGGTAGAGGAACAGGATGGGTTGGCTACAAAAACTAAAAATTGATAATTTTTTACTGATAATGATTGGCGTGGTGATCGTGGCATCGCTGTTCCCGTGCGAGGGGATAGTGAAAACCGGGTTTGAATACCTGACGACGTTTGCCATCGCGCTTCTCTTCTTTATGCATGGGGCAAAACTCTCCCGCGATGCCATTGTGGCGGGCATGGGGCACTGGAAACTTCATTTAGTGGTGTTTCTCAGTACCTTTGCGCTGTTCCCGCTGCTGGGGCTGGCGATGGGCTTTCTCTCTCCGGCTATTCTGAGTCAGCCGCTGTATATGGGCTTCCTCTATCTTTGTGCGCTGCCCGCCACGGTGCAGTCAGCCATCGCCTTTACTTCGGTTGCCGGGGGTAACGTGGCGGCGGCGGTGTGTAGCGCTTCTGCATCCAGCATCCTGGGGATCTTCCTCTCGCCCGTTCTGGTCGGGGCGCTGATGCAGACTCAGGAAGGGGCAACCGACACGCTGCATGCCATTGGCAAAATCATTATGCAGCTGATGGTGCCGTTTGTTATCGGGCATCTTTCCCGGCCGCAGATTGGCAAATGGGTGGATCGTCATAAAAAGCTGATTGGCCTGACCGACCGATCGTCCATTTTGCTGGTCGTCTATGTGGCGTTTAGCGAAGCGGTAGTCGAAGGCATTTGGCATCAGGTCAACGGTTTCTCGCTGCTGATGGTGCTGGCCTGCTCGCTGGTGCTGCTGGCGATTGTGCTGGTGGTGAATACGCTGGCGGCGCGCCTGCTGGGCTTTAATACGGCTGACGAGATTACTATCGTGTTTTGCGGGTCGAAGAAAAGTCTGGCCAACGGCGTGCCGATGGCAAATGTGCTGTTCCCGGCAAGTGCGGTGGGGATGATGGTGCTGCCGCTGATGATTTTCCACCAAATCCAGCTGATGGTTTGCGCCGTTCTGGCTCAGCGCTATGCCCGCAAAACGGCCGAACAAAAACGGCAGCTGGAATCCGCGTCCTGACGCCAGCCGCCGGTATTTTTACGCCGCCTTAACCTTAGCGATAAGCGCCTGTTTTTCGGCTTCGCTCAGGAACGCAATCTTCAGTCCATTCTCCTGCGCGGTGCGAATGTGCGCCGCGCTGAGGCCGGCCTGAGGTGCCGCGACGTTATACTCATGAATAATATCGATGCCCTGAACCGCCGGGTCATCGGTATTGATCGTGGCCAAAACGCCGCGATCGAGGAAGGCGATCAGCGGGTGTTTGTCCAGGGCCGCAACGGTGCTGGTCTGAATATTCGACGTCAGGCAGGACTCAATCCCGATTTTATGTTCCGCCAGGAAATCCATCAGCGCCGGATCTTCAACTGCTTTTACGCCGTGACCGATACGCTCCGCGCCCAGCTCGCGGATAGCCTGCCAGATGCTCTCCGGCCCGGCAGCTTCGCCGGCATGCACGGTGATCCGCCAGCCAGCATCCCGCGCACGATTAAAGTGATTCAGGAACAGGCTGCCCGGGAAGCCAAGTTCGTCTCCGGCTAAGTCCAGCGCGGTAATGCTGTCGCGGTGGGCGAGCAGGGCGTTCAGTTCCGCTTCACAGGCGGCTTCACCAAAGGTTCGGCTCATAATGCCGATCAGGCGGGCTTTAACGCCAAAATCGCGGCAGCCCTGGCGTACACCTTCAATTACGGCTTCAACCACGCCGGCGACCGGCAGGTTGTGACTCATCGCCATATAGCCAGGGGAGAAGCGCAGCTCCACGTAGTGCAGGCCGTTGCGAGCGGCATCTTCAATATTTTCCCAGGCGACGCGGCGGCAGGCCTCGAGATCGCCCAGCACTTTCACGCCCCAGTCCAGCTTCTGCAGGAAACTGACCAGGTCCGGTGCAGTCTCAACGACCTGAACGTGTGGACGCAGGGTTTCGAGGGTGTTGGCAGGCAAAGATAAATTAAACTGGCGGCCGAGATCGAGGATCGTTTGCGCACGAATATTGCCATCAAGGTGGCGGTGCAAATCGGTTAACGGCAGGGTGGTATCAATCATGGTCGCACTCTTTTTTTGATTAAAGTGCGGCGTATTATAAAAAGAAATGGGGGGCAATTGCTACGGCTGTCAGCATTTTGTTGCGCAAACGTCCCTGTCGCGCTTTTGCCGAGAAAAATTACTGCAGCGTTAGCTTGTAGCCAAGATGGCTGGCCTCAAAACCAAGGTTGTCATAAAAGCGGTGCGCATCCGTCCGTGTTTTGTCCGTAGTGAGCTGTACGAGGTGACAGCCTCTTTCTTTGCACTGCTGGACGGCCCAATCCACCATCTGTTTGCCAAACCCCGTCCCTCTCTGTGAACGTGCAATGCGTACCGCTTCAATCTGGCCGCGCCACGCGCCTTTGCGCGCTAAGCCCTGAATAAAGGTCAGCTGTAACGTCCCGATGACCTCATCTCCGGATACGGCTACGGCAAGTAGCTGGTTTGGGTCGGCATCGATGGCATGAAAAGCCTCAATGTAGCGCTGATCTAAGGGAAGGCTGGGATCTTCTCTCAGGCGGCCCAGAATGTCGTCGGCTAACAGCGTGATAATGGCGGGAACATCGGCAAGCTGTGCTTTACGAAAAAGTATCTCGTTCATTGGCTGGTTTCCATCAGGGGAAAGAAGGCTTGTGCCGGCAAATGTTAGCACAGCCAGCTTTAGGGGCTGGCTGTTTTTGGGTTTTATAAAAAGTTGTTTGTAAGCATATTTAAATAAAAAAGATCTTTTTATTCGCCTGTTTCACTGACGGCTGCCAACCCATATTTAATCGCGCAGGTAGCTATAAACGTCGGCATAAACTGGTCAATCAAGAAACGCGGGTTGGGCTGCTTATCTTCATAAAAACCGGCCAGTGCGAAACCCGCTTCAAGCTGTCCGCCGATCTGCTCTTCCAGTGAATGGCCGAAGACGAACGCTTCTCCCCGAGCCTGTTTCGCGGCCAGCTCGTCGGCCGTGAGATCATTGACGTCAGAATAGGGCAGGCTGAATCTTGGACGGATAACGCCTTGTTCGGCATAGTTGGCTGCACGACCGCCGATGAAAACAACCGGATTAAAAAAGCTGGATAACAGCTTTCCGCCGCTTGCTAAAATCCGGTAACAGCCGTGCCAGATGGGGCGAATATCCGGCACGTACTGGTTAGATATCGGGTGGATAATGTAGTCAAAGCTTTTATCCGCGAAACGGGACAGATCGCGCATATCGCCCTGGACAAATGTCAGCTTCAGATTGTCCCGTTGCGCAACAAAGCGGTCTTTATTGAGCTGCTCCTGCGATAAATCATATACGGTGACTTCCGCCCCGGCGGCGGCGAGCACCGGTGCCTGCTGCCCCCCGGCAGACGCCAGGCAGAGAATGCGTTTTCCCTGCACGTTCGGTAGCCAGCTGGCAGGGAGCTTGCCTGGCGTTAAATGAATCTGCCACTCGCCGCGGCGGGCTTGTGCAATGATGTCGGCACCGACAGGCCGGGACCATTCGCACTGCTGGCGGGCAAGGGCATCCCATGCGGCGCGGTTGTGCTCGAGTAAGTCGGAAGAGTGGGTAAATGTATCAGGCATCTTATTTTCCTCTGGGGAGTGAAAAGCAGAGCCAGGGAATAGCGGCGAGATGTGCGGCATAAGCCGCAGCCGAAACTGCAATAATAAACAGCAATGCGTATTCACACTGGCATAAGTCAGGCAGAGCGCATTAGTTGTTCATTTCGTTGCAAACCTCGGGAGGGATTCAATAAAAAAACTGAGTCTAGTTTCGGCAGGCGGGACTGTCAACGGCCTTACGTGGGGAAAGCGTTTGGTTATTCCCGGTCGGGCTCAGGCACTTTTGCACCTGAGCCACCCCCTCAATCTTTCCGTAATGGCGCCTGGAACAGCTCGTGCTGCATGGCGCTTATATTCTCCAGCCAGCTGAGCGGTTTTCCCGCCCGGCTGTCTTCAATCTCGGCATACCGCGGCGTCGAGAGTGAAAAATCGAGGTTGGCCCGCATCCAGTGCGCCATCCCCTCAACGTACCGACGAATGCTTTCCCGCTGCGTCTGCGTCAGCGGCGTCTCTTCCAGCAGAGTTTCAAGCCGATGGCGTGTTTCCATGAACAGGTTCTGTCGGTCGAGAACGAGACCATAAATGCGGGTCACCGCCTCTGCGCGGGAGCAGCCTGCGTTTTGCTCCAGGACCAATACCAGGTTATTCACATCCCCGCGTGATCGCTCTTTCTCGAAAGAGAAGAGGTCATTACTCATGCAAATCACGTCGATGGTGCAGTTTTTTAGCAACTGTAGCTCGAGGCTGTCGGCAATGATGGCCGGAATTTCATCATTGAGGCAGAACTCAATGATATCCAGCACGACCCTCACGGCACCGGTATCACGGCGTATCTCAACAAAAGTCAGCAAGCCCGGTAAGGCACTTTTATTTCTGGCCGTGACTTCCCAGCGAAGCGAGCTGAGATAGTTACGAATATTTTGGCTAAAGCGCCGCTGCTGTTCTTTACTCAGGCGCCGGGTATATTCCTGCCAGAGTGAAACAAAAGCGCGCTCAACCGGGCTTTGCGGCGAGAGTTTGCCTTCCGCGTTCGGCAGGGCAAGTCGCAACAGACGGTCGAGGATCAGATCGGCCTGATCTTTCTGATGGCCCAGGCAGCACTCATCTAACTGATCGTCGAATAAAAATAGCCATACCAGCCAGTTAATCGCTACCTTCAGATCGTCTTGTGCGGCGTATGGATAAGCTCTGGCGGTAAGTTGTGAAAACCCTGAGCGATCAAGTCGCTCGATGGCCTGTTCCCCCTGGACTAAACCCATCTCGACTAACCAGCGGCGGGATTCCGCCCAGCTGTTATCGTGGCTGGGATTCATATGGGTGGTGAAAGGGCAATAGAATTCGGGGAGAGGAAGTGCGCTCATCATTATTTTCCCAAAAGTAAGTCTGAGTCAGCAGTCTGGAGCTGGTTATGCCAGTTTTCAGGGCGTAATGAACGGGACTTCTCCATGATGGTCATAAACCAGGCGGCAAACGTTTCTGGTCGCTGAGCCATCTGACGCTGAAGGTTTTCGAGCGTCAGCCATTGCCAGGCGTCGACTTCTACCGGATTAGCATGAGGCTGCCCGCTGAACAGCCCGATGAACAGATGATCAAATTCATGCTCCACCATCGTCGGGGAAACCTCGACTCGATAGGTAATGTTCCCAACGGAAAGCAGGGGGCAGTCAAACCCCATTTCCTCTTTTAGCCTACGCCGTGCGGCATTGACGTTCGTTTCGCCCGGGCGGGGGTGGCCACAGCAAGTGTTAGCCCATAGCCCGCCAGAATGGTATTTACTTTTCGCCCGCCGCTGGAGCAACAGCTCCCCCGTTGGGTTAAAGATAAAGATCGAAAAAGCACGATGCAGCTGTCCCTCAAGGTGCGTTTGTATCTTCTCGCCTTCACCCGTTGGCCTGTCGTGGCTGTCCACCAGAATCATTTTCTCTGTCGGCATTATTATATCTCCCTGTCGGGGCCTTTCGGCGCCCACACGATTGGCTGAGGTTACCGAGGCTTGACGATTAGCAGAGTATGGAAGCCTGGCGTTTTCACTAGCCGCTCAATGCGTAAATCTGCCTTTTCAAGCAAATGCCGGTACTCAGCCTCGCTGCGCTCTCTACCGTGCAGGAACGTTAACATGACCAGATCCAGAAACTTGGCGTAATCGGGCTGGTTATCGCCGGTAAGCAAATGTTCGAAGATCAACAGCTGTGCGCCCTCATGCATAGCCTGACGGCAGTTGCGCAGGATCTGCAGTGCCTGTTCGTCTGACCAGTCATGCAGGACATGCCGCAGAATGTAGGTGTCCGCCCCGGCAGGGATCTCATTGAAGAAGTTTCCGGCCTGCCAGGCCAGGCGAGGATTACGCTCGCTGGTTTGGTTTTCAATCTGAGCAATCACCTCAGGCAAATCAAACAGCGTGCCAGTCAGCTGCGGATTTGCATCGAGAATGCCGGACAGAAATTTACCTAATCCGCTGCCGATATCGAACAATCGGCCAGCGTGGCAGAAATCAAAGGCCGCCAGGGCATCGTCAATGCCCGAGGCCGAATAAGAGGTCATGGCGCGGGCAAAAATGTCTCTGGCTCCGGCGTCCTGGCCCAGATAGTCAAAAAAGGGCTGACCATAGATTTTATCAAATACGGGGCCGTCCTCCGTCAGGGCGACATCCAGCTGTTCAAAACAGCGGTTAACCTGCTCTGACCCCATAAAGCAGGCCCATCCGTGCAAAGAATCCGGTCGCTCGCTGTTCAGCATGGCACTCAGCGGCGTGTTGCGATACCCCTCTCCGGTTTCAAAAAAAATGCCGCAGCCCGCAAGGGCGCGCAGCAAACGTTTCAGCGCCTGAGGTTGGCAACCGCTTTGCCGAGCCAGCGCCTCCAGACCGAGGGTTTGATCTCCGAGAATATCTGCCAGCTTCAGCCGGGCTGCGGCCGTAATGGCATGCACCAGCAAAGACTGCATGCCCAACAGGGCCAGCAGATTATTACGTGGCGTGGCGGGGACCGGTGTGTTTTGCTGCTCTGGCGACGTGCTGTCGGCAGCAGAGGGGAAGGCAAGGGTTTGGCTCATACAGCAGTAACCTGAAAGAGTACAACAAACATTGGAAATGGCCCGCTAATGACAAAATGCATTAACCATGGCCGTCGTATCGGCTTATCCTTGCAGACTGAGGATCCTGAACGTATACCGCGTCGTGACAAAATAAAAAATCATTAAAAATAGAAGGTTAGGAACTTGTCAAACACGCGGTGACAAGCTACTTCAGGCCCTGTAGGGCAGGTAATAGCGTTTGTTTATGGCTTGAGGTGAGTCGCAAAATTGCGCGGTAAGTTCCGCTTAGATGAACATAAAACAGTCATCCACACGGGTTCAGGCAGGAACAAGAACGGGTGAATCAGAAAATGGTGAGCAATAAAATCTGGCGCGAGTCACACCCGCGCCTTATGTGTTAAGCGTGCGGGGTACGTTTTTCTTCGATCAGGCGGCGCAGCAGCGGGATCAGCAGCAGTAAAATAACGCCGGTAGCGACGGAGCCCCAGCCCAGCTGGCTAAAGACTTTGCTGTAGCCCGGGTCGGTCAGTATCGGCGTGCTGCCGCTGTTTTGCGGCATGCGGCCGGAAACATAGCCCGCCAGCACGGAGGCCACGCCCGTGACCATCATCCAGCAGCCCATCATCAGGCCCTGCAGGTTGGCCGGGGCCAGTTTGCCGATCATCGAGTAGCCCACCGGGGAAATCAGCAGTTCGCCGATGCTTTGCAGAATGTAGCTCAGCACAATCCATTTCAGCGCCACCATGCCGTCCGCACCTGCCATGGTGATACCCAGCGGCAGCACCAGCATGCCAACGCCCATACAGAACAACGAAGAGGCAAACTGGGCGGGAATGTCGATGCGCACGCCGCGATCGCGCAGGCGTTTGAACAGCCAGGCCATCAGCGGGCCGCCGATCACGATGACGACAGTGTTGATGTTTTGCAGCCACTGCGGAGAGACTTCCCAGCCAAAAGCGTTCAGGGTAACGTTATGCTCGGCGAACAGCGTCAGCCCCATGGGTGCCAGCTGGTACAGCGACCAAAACACCAGCGAACCGGCGGCCAGCAGCAGGTAAGCTGCCATGCGGCGACGCTCGTGCTTGCGAGGGTGGCGGGCGGTCATGACGCACAGTGCCAGGAAGACCAGCGCCCCCAGCACGATAACAAACGTGCTGCTGAATTCGGTATGGCCGAGCAGCAGGCGCAGGACAGGGACCAGAAGAATCAGGATCAGCAGCCCAAAAGCCATGCGCAGATAAAACCCTTTCCCCTTGATGTGCTGCAGCGGCGTGCTGATATCTGCCAGCACCGGCCAGCGGAGCAGGGTGATGACTACGGCGGCGACGTTTCCGAGGGTGGCAAACAGGAACAGCGCCCGGTAGCTTTCGGTCAACTGGTAGTAGCCCGCCACGGTAAAGCCGATAAAGAAGCCCAGGTTCATCCCGGCGTAGTTCCACAGGAAGGCGGCTTCACGGCGATCGTCGTCCGGCGCAAAACGCTGGGTCAGCATCATGTTCAGGCAGGTGACGTTCAGCCCGCTGCCGCTCAGGAACATCGCCAGCCCCCACCACAGGCCCGTCAGGCCCGCGTCGGCAATCAGATAACAGCCCGCGACCTGCAGCAGCATCCCCAGCACAAACAGGTTCCGGTTACTCAGATAGCGGCCCCCGAGGCAGCCGCCAAACAGGTGCAGCCCGTAGTTGAATGCCCCGAAGATCCCCATCATGGCATCGGCCTGGCCTTCGCTAAAGCCCAGTCGCTTGGTGACGTACAGCACCAGCGTGGAGTAAAGCACCGCAAAGCCCAAGGTGGCGAACATCTGAATAAAGAACAACGCGCCTGAGCCGGGAGGAATGGCCTGATGCGAGGCGTGGCCGGAAGATAAACTCATATTGTCTCTCTCAACAACAAAAAGACCCGGGAAGCGCGGCGTCACCGGGTCTTAATTTCTATGACTATGATGAGGGAGCATTTTCGTCGATTTTAGCGGTTTTATGCAAAGCAGAACGACTAAATATTCACATTTAATAATTTCAAAATTTTACAAAACAAAAAGATAACCAGACGAAAGTGCTTAAAAATCACTCCGAATCGGTGCTGCGGGGAAATTCAAGGTGGCCGGTCACCTCGCCCCAGGTTGCGCCGACAGGCGAGAGAAACAGCGGATGCTTAGCACAGTAAACCGGGTTGATCATGCCCTCCAGCGAGCCGTCCTCACGGCGAATATCCCAGCGAATCCACGCATGTTTTTTCATATCTGCGTGAATGTCTTGTGGCGTGTTTTCCAGGGGATATTCAGCCAGAATACCCGCTTCCGACACGACCTGGAGCGTGTAGCGCCGTTCGCTATCTTTTACCGCTACAGTCAATACGATCTGTTTGCCGTCAGCAGCGTCGCCCGGCAGCAGCGCGCCGTCATTCAGGCTGAACGTCAGGCCGCAGCGGCGCTCAAAGTAACAATGCCCGCTTTTGATGGCGGCAAGAATGGCCTCTCCGCTGAGCGCCTCGGCATAAACCCAGGTTGCCGGGTCGCCGTAAATAGACGGCTCTGTCGCCTGCGGATAGCGCTCGTGGGGCTGCATATGGCAGTCGCTGCCGCCGACGGCATAAATCCGGTGCCCCGCGTTCCACAGCGTGGTGAAGATCTCGACCACCTGCTCGTTCGCGGTGGTGGCGTTTTTCCAGGTTGGGTCGTTGAGCACTTCCAGTACGTCGATATCCGCCATCGGCATGTCGTTATAGAGCCAGCTCCACGGGTGCAGCATGGCGTGGTTTACGCTCAGTACGCTTTCTGGCCGCTTGAGCGCAATGCCCTGAGTGAGCAGACCGCGGCTGCTGTAATCCGCATGGAACATATTCAGCGTGGCGGCGGGGCCATGCACGTTCAGGTGGCCCTTGTCGGCGGTGACTTCAATGCTCGGCAGCAACAAAACGCTGTCGTGGCGCGGGAGACAGGCGTGGGACAAGTTGTGCTCGGTCAGGAAGAAGAAATCCAGCCCCTGCGAAGCCATGATATCCAGCGCTTCAGGCAGCGTGTTGTTGCCGTCGGACAGCGTGGTATGGCCGTGCAGGTCGCCGCGATACCAGCCGGGACGATCGCTGAGCGTGCGCTGGTAGTCAAAAATGACCTGGTGATCCGGGCGTAAAACGTCTTGTTTTTCAAAATCAACGGAGGCGGCCAGGGCGTCGAAAGTCACATCCAGCCGATAGCTCATGGGCTGCGGCGAACGGCTTTCACCGATGACGTTATAGATATGCAATTGCCATTCTCCGGCGGGGAGTTCGCCGGGGAGAGCACCGATGGAAGCCCAGTCCGCGCAGACTGTCAGCACCTTTTCCGGTTTTTGCAGCATCACCGAGGCTCTTAGCTGCCGGCGGCTGTCGTAAAGGTAGCAGTAGAGGTGTCCGGTACGCAGCGTCGTGCCGGTCAGGCTAATCGCCGGGGCATTGTCTGCTACAGAGAAGGTGTGGACGGCATGACCGAAGGGAATTTCACCGGTAAAAACGTGCATGATTTGCTCCTGTTCTTAATTGTCACGAGCTTAAGGGGAGCGAGTGAAGATTGTGTGTCGATTGGGTGTCGGAAACATGACGAAGTGATGAATGCCGCAGGAGAGGAAGGGGAGCTGGCTCCCCTTTACGGGCTATAACAGCGAATGGATCCCGGCAATAAGCCGCTCAACGCCAGCCTCAAGTTTGACGCGCGGGCACCCGGCGTTCAGGCGCACAAAACCGTTGCCTTCAGGGCCGTAGGTGTAGCCTGGCATGATGGCGACTTTCTGCTCTTCAATAAGCACTTGCTGCAGCGCTCTGTCGTCCAGCCCCTGCGGGCGTAAATCAATCCATGCCAGGTAAGTGGACTGCGGTGGCTGCCAGTTAAGTTCAGGAAACGCCTGGTTCAGCCTGTCGGCCACGAACTGTAAATTGCCTTGCAGGTAGTCCCGCAGCGCGTCAAGCCAGGGTTGGCCCTCGCGGTAGGCGGCAATATGAGCCACAATCGCCAGCACGGCCGGAGAGGAGAGGCCATCCTGCCCTTTGAGCACGTTCAGGTATTTTTGGCGGTCGTCCGCATGATTAATCAGCCCGTAAGCGCCGGTAAGTGCCGGGATGTTGAAGCTTTTCGAGCCGGATGTGAGCAGCGCCCAGCCGCCGAGGCCAACTTCGCACCATGGAATGTGGCGGTTATTGCCCCACACCATATCCATATGAATCTCATCGCTGATAACCTGCACGCCGTGGCGTGCGCAGAGTTCAGCCATGGTGGTCAGCTCTTCCCGTGTCCAGACTTTGCCCGTTGGGTTATGCGGGCTGCAGAGCAGCATGATTTTACATTCAGGCCGGGCGAGCAGGGTTTCCAGCTTCGTCATATCACAGTGCCAGCCTTCCGCTGTTTTATGCAGCGGCGCGCTCAGAACCTGACGCTGGTTGCCTTCAATTGCTTTGTAGAACGCATCGTACGCGGGGGTATGAATCAGCACGCCGTCGCCCGGCTGCGACCACTGGCGTACAAGCTGCGAAACCATGTAAATCACCGAAGGGCCGTAGACTACGTTCTCCGGGTCGATGCTGCTGCCGAAACGCTGCAGGTACCAGTGGGCGATGGCGGAGAGAAAATCGTCGTTCTTCCAGCGGCTGTAGCCGAGTACGCCGTGGGCCAATCTTTTTTGCAGGGCAGCAAGAATGCAGGGCGCGGTAGGGAAGTCCATATCGGAAATGGTGAAGGGCAGCAGGTCAGCGGCGCCGAAGCGGTCGGCCACATAATCCCACTGGGTGCACCAGGTGCCGTGGCGGTCTACCGGAACAGAAAAATCAAACATAAAACCTCACAGCTTTTAACCACAAAGAGGGAAAACCGCGCTTTCCCTCTTTGCATGATAATGAAGAGCGCCGAAGCGCTCCTGGGTGAATTAAGCCTCGACGGTACGCATCAGGCCGACCATCTCATCTTTTACCGACTGAACCTGTGGCCCTATAACCACCTGCAGGTTGTGCTCGTTGAGCTTCACTACGCCGATGGCGCGGTTGGCCTTCAGCGCCGCGGTATCCACCAGCGACATATCTTTAACCGACAGGCGCAGGCGGGTGATGCAGTTATCCAGCGTCGAAATGTTATCGCTGCCGCCCAGCGCCGCCAGAATCGCTGGTACGTTGTAGCCAGATTTGCCCGTGTGGCCGCCAACCGGTTTTTCTGCAGTGGTGGTTTCAATATCACGCCCTGGGGTTTTGATATTGAAGCGGGTAATGGCGAAGCGGAAGATGGCATAGTAGCCAGCAAACCATACCGCGGCCACAACCGGGACCATATACCATTTGGTGGACAGGCCGTGCAGCACGCCGAAGACGAAGAAGTCGATAATGTTGCCGTCGGTGTTGCCGATAGTCACGCCCAGCACGGACATCATGGTGAAGCCAATCCCGGTCAGCACGGCGTGAATCAGGTACAGCACCGGCGCGACGAACAGGAACAGGAACTCGATAGGTTCGGTGGTGCCGCCCACGACGCAGGCAATCACGCCGGAGATCAACAGCCCTTTAATTTTATGGCGGTTTTCCGGGCGAGCACAGTGGTACATCGCCAGCGCTGCACCTGGCAGGCCGCCGAGGAACGCCGGCATTTTACCCTGGGACAGGAACTGCGTTGCGCTTTCAGAGAAGCCGTGGGTGGTCGGGCAGCTCAGCTGCGCCTGGAAGATAGTCAGCGCGCCGCTCACGGTATGACCGCACACGTCCATGGTGCCGCCCGCTTCGGTGAAGCGAATCAGGGCCACCAGAATATGCTGCAGGCCGAACGGCAGCAGCAGACGTTCCCCGGTACCGAAGATCATTGGCCCAAAGATACCTGCGCTGTGGATCATGTAGCCCAGGGCGTTGATCCCGGCGGCAAAAATTGGCCAGATCAGCGGGATAACCAGGCCAACCAGGCCCATCACCAGGGTGGTAATAATGGGCACAAAGCGGGTGCCGCCGAAGAACGCTAATGCGTCCGGCAGGCGGATATTGTGAAAACGCTCGTGCAGCAGATAAACGATAATCCCGGCAATGACCGCGCCGAGAATACCGGTATCAATTGACTGCACGCCGAGCACGCTTTGAATGTTATTGGCTTTGAGGATTGCCGCATCGGTCGTTGGCAGGATGCCTTTGGCGGTCAGCCAGAAGTTAACCGCGAGGTTCATCACCATATAGCCGACAAAGCCGGCGAAGGCGGCCACGCCTTTATTTTCACGCGCCAGGCCCAGCGGGATGGCGATACAGAACATCACTGGCAGGAAGCTGAACGCGAATGAGCCCATTTTGCTCATCCAGGTAAAGATCAGCTGTAAGACCGGGTTGCCCAGCCACGGGATCTCGGTAACAACGTCATGGCTGCTCAGCGAACTGCCAATCCCCAGCATGATGCCGCAGAACGACAGCAGCGCCACCGGCAACATAAAAGTTTTGCCGAGGTTCTGGAAAAACTCCCAAAGCGATTTTTTTTGTGGTGTATTAGCCGCCATCACGACTCCTTGACCCGGTTAAAATGAAGTGTTGTGTAAGTAAAGTTTGAAAATGATAAAACGTTTTACCCAATTTTATCGTGAGGACGATCGCAGAATTACCGCGCATAATGACGTTGAATATGCCAGCATAAGTAAAACGTTTTATCTTTATATTTATCGATTCACGGAGGATCTGACTTAACGATGTCGACGCTGACCAAAAGAATCACTATCAACGAGGTTGCCGAGGCCGCAGGTGTCTCGGTGACCACGGTATCGCTGGTGCTTAGCGGTAAGGGGAGGATCTCCACCGCCACCGGTCAGCGGGTGAATGAGGCTATCGAAAAGTTAGGCTTTGTGCGTAATCGCCAGGCCGCTTCGCTGCGCGGTGGCCAGAGCGGGGTGATTGGCCTGATTGTCCGCGACCTCTGCAATCCTTTTTATGCGGAGTTAACCGCCGGGTTAACGGAAGCGCTGGAGCAACAGGGCCAGCTTCTGTTTCTCACCCAGAGCGGTAGCCAGGGGCAGCATATGCAGCGCTGTTTCGACACGCTGGTGGCCCAGGGCGTGGACGGCATTATTATTGCCGGTGCGGCAGGTCAGGGCGCGGATCTGCGGGATATGGCAGTACAGAATAAGGTGCCGCTGGTGTTTGCCTCACGAGCAAGTTATCTGGACGAGGTTGATATCATTCGCCCGGATAATATGCAGGCGGCGCAACTGGTGACCGAGCATCTGATTAAGCGCGGGCACCAGCGTATTGCGTGGCTGGGCGGGCGTAGCTCGTCGTTAACACGCGCGGAGCGGCTGGGCGGCTTTTGCGCCACCCTGATGCAGCATGGGCTGCCTTTCCACAGCGACTGGATCCTTGAGTGCGAGCCGAGCCAGAAGCAGGCGGCGGATGCCATCACCGAACTGCTGCACAACTTTCCGACCATCAGCGCCGTGGTTTGCCACAACAGTACCGTGGCGATGGGGGCGTGGTTCGGCCTGACCCGCGCGGGTTGGCAGATGGGCGGCGGCAGCGTGGACAGTTATTACGACCGGCACATCGCGCTGGCAGGCTTTGCCGAAGTCACAGAAGATGACCTGGACGACGTACCAATGACGTGGGTGACGACGCCTGCGAGAGAAATTGGCCGCAGCGCGGCACAGCGTATTCTCCAGCGAGCCCAGGAAAGCGACGTCGTGTTCAGCAATCAGATTATGCCCGCCCGGTTAATCACCATTAAAAACTAACTTTTTCAGGAACAGCATGAATTAACCATGCCGATAGCGCATCTGTCGCTTATACAGATTTTCCTTTGAAATCTTACGGGAGAGATATTTCGCTTCGCAGTGATTCCGTTCACCCGTAGATCAATTTCCCATGTACGTTCAGAGCACGGTGAACGTGTCAGGGGGAATTACGCCATTCCCCCTGACAACCCCCGGCGCCCGGCGAGCTCATCGCCGCTGAAGCGGTAAACCCACCGGCTATCACCCAAACATTCGGGGTCGTTCGCGATTCGTTCCCGACGATCGCTCTCTTACGCTGTTCCCGACAGCTCAACCCCGCCTGAGTTGGGTCATAGCCGGGGGCGATGAGAGCCGGGAACAAGGGAGTGGCTTGTAGGACTTGCAGCAACGTTAACGTTCCGTGTGGCTGCGGGTATAAAGCGAGGCACGGTTTCGGCTTAAATCGCCTCCGTTTTCTCTCCGACTGGCCAGGGTCCGGGCGTCGGGAACGCATCTCAGCCGACCCAGGACTGTGAGATAAAACGGAGGTTTGCCGCTTCAGCGGTCGATTTATTTGGCCGGGAGTCCGGGGTCTCGGGGGTGCGACGGTGGCTCCCCCGAGCCGTTCACAAGTTCGGGAGTGGTATATAAAGCAGGACTGGAAGTGAACGGAACGATAGCCGATCCACCATAGAACGTATTTGTGGCTAAGTGCCTGCCTGGGAACGAAGGATTTACTGTTGACCCGACAGAAACTAAAAAACCCGCCATCTGGCGGGTTCTTGTATGGCTTACTGCTGAGGTGCCGGGGCGGCGTCCGGAGATGCATCATCCCCCGGTGCTTCGTCCTGCGGCTGTGGTACGGCATCGCTGTCGTTATCCTGCAGCGCCGGGCCACCCATGCCTGCCGGCAGGGCGAACATGCTGAACAGCTCGCCCAGCGACATCTGCTCGCCGTTCAGGGAGGCTTTGCCATTGCCGTATTGCAGGCTGGTGGTGATGTTATCGCCGTCAACTTTGGTGACGCGGAACATCTGGCCCATGGCAGCGAGGCCCTTGATCTGCTGGCTGGCGAGTTTGTCTGACTCTTCCGGACTATAGCCTTCCAGCTGCGCCACCTGGGACATCAGCCCCGTAGCCATTGGCATAGGGATAACCAACTTCGCGTCGAGAGATTTCACGTAGCGATCCAGCTGTTCTTCCGCCGAATTGGCTGGGCCGGTTGCGCCCTGCGGATCCTTCATAAACAAGGACAGGTTAAAGGTCGATTCGCCTTTCGCGTTCTTCCAGCTCAGTGGGGCGACGGTAATGATTGGGTTGCCCTTCAGCAGCAGCGGCAGGTTAGCGCTAATCAGCTCCACGGATTTTTGCTGGTAGAGCTCAGGGTTTTGCTGCAGCGCTGGGTTGGCCATCAGCTGCTGTACGCCCGCGTTATATTTCTGGGTAAACTCGCGCAGCGCGGCGGCATCAATATTGCCGAGCTTGAGCGTCAGCTTGCCGCTGCCCATGTTCTGGTTCTGGACTTTCAGCGCATCAAGGCTGTAGTCGAACTGGCCGGTGAAGTGTTTTTTGTCGTCCTGCACGTCAGATTTTGCGTTCAGGTTAAAGCCTTCCACGACGGCAATTTCTTTGCCATCCACAACCATAGACAGCTTATCGATGGTCGCTTTCTGAGAGCCTACGCGCTGGTCAAACAGGCTGCGTTTGCTATCGCCGTCGGTTTTGATCCCGTTGAAAGAGAGCTGCACGCGCTGGCCGTATTCGTTAACGGTGTTGACAAGGCCGCTGTCGGCCGAGCCGGACAGGGCGATTTCATTGCCCGCGCCATCAACGTCGGCGGTAAATTTGCCGCCGCTGAAGCTGAACTTGTCTTCACCCTCGGTGGCATCAATGGCCGCCAGGGCGATATCCGAAGACGTTGCCCCGCTGTAGCCCACGCGGGTTTCCACGCCGATAAGCGGCTTATCTTTGGTCAGCGTGAAGAGGTGTTTGGTGGTGTCGTTATTCACCAGTTCGGTGTGGATCGACGCCATGCTCGGGATCAGGTTGAATTTCTTCAGCTGTGCGAACGGGAAAGGACCATGGTCGATGGTTTCGTTGAATAACACGCTTTGGTCTGGCGTGAGCAGGGCGTTTTTCGTCCCGGCAGCCTGTTTAACCACCAGCTGTACCGAACTGTGGAAAAGCCCACGCTTGTAGTCCTGATAGCTGAGGACCAGCCCTGATTCCGGTGCTGAATTTTTGATTTCAGCATTGGCGTTATCAATCATTTCGGCCATACGGCCTTCGAGCTGTTTACCCGTAAACCAGGCCCCACCGGTCCATACCACGCCTAGCGCAACAATTACCCCAACCGCAACCAGAGATTTTTTCATCGTGTCATTATCCATGTCATGTATAGAAGCCGGCAGCCGTCCCCCACCGGGCGAAAGAAAAACGCCTGTTATCAGGCGTTTTCGTCAACATGCTTACTAGCTTAGCAATACGCGCTAAAAAGATCAGTAAGTTAAAGTTTATTAAACACTCGTGCTACCCGGCCAACGCCGCTGACGGCAATCGGGGATTCTGCGGCGCTAATAAAGGCTGACTCGCCCGGCTTCAGCACCAGGCGCTGGGCGTCTTTGGTTAGCACGGCTTCACCTTCAACGCAGAATACAATGGCAGCGCTTTGTTGTGCCAGCGCGGCTTCCTGCGTGCTCAGGTCGTGCAGGGAGAAGGCAAAGTCATCCACTGGAATAGGGAAGTCCAGCTCGCTGCCGTTTATCTGCGGCTCGGTCAGCAGTTGATTGGTCGGTTTTGGCTCAAATTTGACGTTAGCCACCAGTTCAGGGATGTCGATGTACTTCGGCGTCAGTCCGGCACGCAGCACGTTGTCAGAGTTAGCCATCACTTCCAGCGCGACGCCGTTCAGGTAGGCGTGTGGGGTTTCGGCGAACAGGAACATCGCTTCGCCCGGCTCAAGCTTAACCACGTTCAGCAACAGCGGGGAGAAGAGGCCGCTGTCGTCCGGATAGAACTCGGAAATCAGGCGAATGGTTTCCCACGGCTCGCCCTGCTGATTATTCAAGGCAGCTTTTAGTACGCCAAGGGCCAGGGCTTTTTCTTCGCCCTGCATATTTAGCAGGCCGGCAAACAGCTGTGCCAGGGTTTCGGCCCCAGGCTGCTGGAGGAAATGCGCAATCAGCGGATGTGCGCCAGAAACCGGCTGCAGCAGCGACACAATGTCGGAGAATTCGCGGAAAGCGTTCATCGCGAGGAACGGCGTCAGGGCAAAAACCAGTTCAGGTTTGTGGTTAGGATCTTTGTAGTTACGCTCTGCGGCATCAAGCGGAATACCCGCTGCATTTTCTTTCGCAAAGCCGATTTCAGAGGCTTTTTTGTTCGGATGAACCTGAATGGAGAGAGGCTGGGCGGCGCAAAGGACTTTGAACAGGAAAGGCAGCTCGCCAAAACGCTCGGCAACGGCTTTCCCCAACAGCGCTTGCTTATCGGCGTCAATCACATCGCGCAATGCGTGCGGTTGCCCGTTGGCATCGAGCACTTTTGAACTACTCTTTGGGTGAGCGCCCATCCACAGTTCGGCCATGGGCTTATGCTGCGGGTTGGCGATGCCGTACAGTTCCGTTAGCGCCGTTTCACTTCCCCAGGCATAATTTTGTACCGCATTGATCAATTTTTGCATCTCAGGTCCCTGTCATCATTGAATCGAAGTTTCAGTTATTAAACCAATTATCCGCGGGGAAGTAACCAGGGCAACAAAAAGTCGTATTAGTCTCAGTTTCTGTTAAAAAATTGTGTAGCATGTTATGACTTGTTTTTGGAACGCAGCGTAAGATCCTGCGCTGAAATATAAAAATTAACGTTACTGTTGTCGCAAGTGAGAGAAATATGTCGAATAAACCCTTCCATTACCAGGAGCCTTTTCCGCTCCAGAAAGACCCGACCGAATATTACCTCCTGAGCTCCGACTATGTTTCCGTCGCCGAGTTTGACGGCCAGCAAATCCTCAAGGTTGATCCTCAGGCCTTGACGCTGCTGGCTCAGCATGCCTTCCACGACGCTTCGTTTATGCTGCGCCCGGCGCATCAGCAGCAGGTGGCGGACATTCTGAGCGACCCGGAAGCCAGCGAGAACGATAAATACGTTGCGCTGCAGTTCCTGCGGAACTCAGACATTGCCGCCAAGGGCATTCTGCCGACCTGCCAGGACACAGGCACAGCTATCATCATGGGTAAAAAAGGCCAGCGCGTCTGGACCGGCGGTGGCGACGAAGAAGCGCTGTCTCGCGGCGTCTACAACACCTTTATTGAAGATAACCTGCGCTATTCCCAGAACGCCGCGCTGGATATGTACAAAGAGGTGAACACCGGCACCAACCTGCCAGCGCAGATCGATCTCTACAGCGTGGACGGCGACGAGTACAAATTCCTGTGCATCGCCAAAGGCGGCGGTTCGGCTAACAAAACCTATCTCTATCAGGAAACCAAAGCGCTGATCACCCCGGCGAAGCTGAAAGATTACCTGGTGGAGAAAATGCGTACCCTGGGCACCGCGGCCTGCCCGCCGTATCACGTGGCGTTTGTTATCGGCGGAACCTCTGCCGAAGCGACGCTGAAAACCGTGAAGCTGGCGTCAACCAAGTACTACGACGGCCTGCCAACCGAAGGCAACGAATACGGCCAGGCATTCCGCGACGTGCAGCTGGAAGAAGAGTTGCTGAAAGAAGCGCAGAATCTTGGCCTGGGCGCGCAGTTCGGCGGCAAATACTTTGCCCACGATATCCGCGTTGTCCGTCTGCCTCGCCACGGCGCATCCTGCCCGGTTGGCATGGGCGTGTCCTGCTCAGCCGACCGAAATATCAAAGCCAAAATTAACAAAGACGGCATCTGGCTTGAGAAGCTGGAGCACAATCCGGGCAAGTACATCCCGGAAGAGCTGCGTCAGGCGGGCGAGGGGGAAGCCGTTAAGGTCAACCTGAACCGTCCGATGAAAGAGATCCTCGCCCAGCTGTCCGACTTCCCGGTGTCCACCCGTCTGTCGTTAACCGGCACCATTATTGTGGCGCGTGACATCGCTCACGCTAAACTGAAAGAACGTCTCGATAACGGGGAAGATCTGCCGCAGTACGTGAAAGATCACCCGATTTATTACGCAGGCCCGGCCAAAACGCCGGACGGCTACGCATCCGGCTCCTTAGGGCCGACCACGGCGGGCCGCATGGACTCCTACGTGGATCAGCTGCAGGCCAACGGCGGCAGCATGATCATGCTGGCGAAAGGCAACCGCAGCCAGCAGGTGACCGACGCCTGTCACAAACACGGCGGGTTCTACCTGGGCAGTATCGGTGGCCCGGCGGCCGTGCTGGCGCAAAACAGCATCAAGAGCCTGGAGTGTGTGGAGTACCCGGAACTGGGTATGGAAGCCATCTGGAAAATCGAAGTGGAAGACTTCCCGGCGTTCATCCTGGTGGATGACAAAGGCAACGACTTCTTCCAGAAAATTCAGGCCTCACAGTGCTCTCGATGCGTTAAGTAATACTCAAGCCGCCGCCTATAGTGGCGGCTTTTTTTATCGCAAAGGAGAAAGGCATGACATCCAGTCGCAGTGAAAAAGACTCAATGGGCCCGATCGACGTCCCGGCAGATAAGCTGTGGGGAGCGCAGACCCAGCGTTCACTTGAGCACTTCCGCATTTCTACCGAGAAAATGCCGACCGAGCTGATTCGAGCGCTGGCGCTTACCAAGCGCGCGGCGGCGAAGGTCAACGTTGACCTCGGCCTGCTGCCTGCAGAGCGCGGTACGGCCATTATCGCCGCCGCAGATGAAGTGCTGGCAGGAAAGCACCCCGGTGAATTCCCGCTGGCTATCTGGCAGACCGGCTCCGGCACCCAAAGTAACATGAACATGAATGAAGTGCTGGCGAACCGCGCCAGTGAAATTCTGGGTGGCGTACGTGGGATGGAGCGACTGGTGCACCCGAACGACGACGTGAACAAAAGTCAGAGTTCGAACGACGTTTTCCCGACCGCCATGCACGTGGCGGCCATTATCGCGGTTCGCGAGCACCTGCTGCCGCAGCTAAACGTGCTCAGGCAAACGCTGGCCAAAAAAGCCGATGCGTTTAAGGATATCGTCAAAATCGGCCGTACCCACCTGCAGGACGCCACGCCGCTGACGTTGGGGCAGGAGATCTCCGGCTGGGTGGCGATGCTTGAGCATAACTTGAAGCACATCGACCATAGCCTGCCGCATCTGGCGGAGCTGGCGCTGGGCGGTACGGCGGTGGGCACCGGGCTGAATACCCACCCTGAATATGCGGTGCGCGTGGCAAAAGAGTTGGCTGACTTCACGAAGCAGCCTTTCGTCACGGCGCCAAACAAGTTTGAAGCATTGGCCACCTGCGATGCCCTGGTTCATGCGCATGGCGCGCTGAAAGGGCTGGCCTCGTCGATGATGAAAATTGCCAACGACGTTCGCTGGCTGGCTTCCGGCCCGCGCTGCGGCATTGGCGAGCTGTCGATTCCTGAGAACGAACCGGGCAGCTCCATCATGCCGGGCAAAGTGAACCCGACCCAGTGCGAGGCCGTCACCATGCTGTGTTGCCAGGTGCTGGGGAACGACGTGGCGGTGAATATCGGCGGTGCGTCCGGTAACTTCGAGCTGAACGTTTATCGCCCGATGGTCATCCATAACTTCCTGCAGTCCGTTCGCCTGCTGGCCGACGGCATGGAAAGCTTCAACGAGCACTGCGCGGTGGGCATTGAGCCTAATCGCGATCGCATCAGCCAGTTGCTGAACGAGTCGCTGATGCTGGTGACCGCGCTCAATACCCATATTGGCTATGACAAGGCGGCAGAAATTGCCAAAAAGGCCCATAAAGAAGGGCTGACCCTTAAAGCATCGGCACTGAAGCTCGGTTATCTGACCGAGGATGAGTTTGACGCCTGGGTTCGCCCTGAGGATATGGTTGGCAGCATGAAGTCGTAAGTTTTACGTTTCGCAGTACAGATGCAGCCGCGGGATAATCAGTCTCAGCGGCTGCGCTTGAGGCTTATAGCGGTGCTGAATGTTTTCGGCATCGTAATTCAGCAGTTCGCCTAAATCGGGCGAGGTTTCACCACTTTCCTGCTTACACAACACAATCAGCGGAGAAGGGCAGGCATACTGCACCTGTTTCTGCTGCGCCTGATACCACACGCGGGCCACGGGCTGAACCTTCACCGGGCGCTTGATTTTCAGCCGTGCGTTTTCCGGCAGCCTTTGCACTTCATCCATTTCCTGCCTCACGCGCTCGGCCCACTGTTCCTTCGTCCACGGCGGCACGGCTCGACCGGCATTCAGGCTTTTTTCCAGCATCTCCAGCACCTGCTGGCGGCTAAGGTTTTTGACAATCTGTTTATTCGCCCAGCCAAAACGCACGGTGTCCGGCGTTTCAAGCAGGGTAATGGCGCGGTATGCGTTCAGGGTAAGCAGGCCGGGAATATGGCGGTGAACCCATTCAAAACGCTGGGCGGAGGGAAGCGCCGACTCGACGCTGATAATCTGCTCCAGAGCGTGTTTCAACTGATTGATGTTTTCCAGGAGCCCCGAAGTTTGCTGGTATTGCTCTTCGCTGACCGAATAACAGAGCGCGCCGGGTAGGCGCACGGCGGCCTTGGTGCTGATTTTTTCCGACTGCTGCTGGATAAACAGCCGCGTAAAGTGGGCGACGGCGGCGTGATGCGCCTCCAGCCCGACGCGCTGGGTGACTTCAATCTTAGAGAGCGGATCGTGCTCTTTGCTTTTTTCTATCTCCGGCAGCGTAAAGACCCGCCCGCTGAGCAGTCGAAGCTGACCGAGCTGTGCCCTGAGCACAGCCAGGTGCTGCTCCAGCTCCCGGCAGGTGGACGTTAAACGTTCAATAAGATCGTAGCGTGGCATAGCGACTCACATTAGTTACAACATACTTATGAACTGTAGCAACGGGAGACCGCATCAGCAACTGTGAACGTGGCGCTTAACAGGGAAAAATCGCCCGGTAGGGGTTACCGGGCTGGCGAATTCAGGATTCAGGAAAGGTACGTGGTATTGACCGGCCATGAAAAGCGGAAGCTGGCGCCGCCCAAAGAGCTGCTTTCAATGGTGACGTGTCCACCCATCGCCACGGCAATAGAATGGACTATCGCCAGGCCAAGCCCGCAGCCGCCGGTTGCCCTGTCCCGGCTGGGGTCGAGGCGAACAAAAGGCTCGAATACGCGGGCGCGCTCTTCCTCGGGAATGCCCGGGCCGTCATCTTCTACCTGCAAATGGGCGATATCATCTTCACGCCACAGGCTGACGCGCAGCTGTTGCTCACTGTAGCGCAGGGCGTTATTGATCAGGTTGTCCGTGACGCGTTCCATGAGGCGCAGATCCAGCGCGCCATAGTCAATGGCGGTGAGGGTATCTGTCTCCAGGCTAATCCGGCGCTGACGGTGAATGAGCTGTACGTCGGCAATATGCGTTTCCATCCAACTGGCAAATTTGACGTGCGCCAGATGAAGCTCGGTCTGCGGGCGGTCGAGGCGCGCGTAGGTCAGCAGTTCGTCAATCAGCGCTTCTAGCTGGCCAATATCCCGATTGAGCGCCAGAGATTCCTCTTCGCTGAGGTTGTCGCTCATTTCAAGACGGTAACGCAGGCGAACGAGCGGGGTACGCAGCTCGTGGGCAATGCCGTCAATCAGCTGCTTCTTGCTGGCAATCAGGGCGTTGATGTTATCGGCCATTTGGTTAAAGGCGATGCCCAACCGTTCAAAGCTTGAGGCATTATCAAAATGGATGTGCTCATCCAGATGCCCTTTACCAAATCGCTGTGCGGCGCTTTCGAGTTTGAGCATGTCCTGCCAGTGCGGGCGCATCCAGATGAACACCGGGAAGGCGAGCGAAATGGCGATAAATGCGATCAGGCCAATATCCAGCAGCCGCATCTGATGTAGATAAAAGAGATACGGAATTGGGCCGACGGCCAGAACGTAGTGGCTGCGTGGAATGCGCTGGATGAATGTATATTCTTCGTCCAGCGCCACAATCTCGCCTTCTCGCAGGTGGCGAGCGGCAACGTCATCGAGTTTGAACTTGCTCATCGGCTCAATATTGAGCTTGAAGGAGAGGTTCAGGTCGAGATCGTTGATCGTTTTATTCCAGTCCCGCGGCGGAATTTCACGTAGCTCGCTGCGCATCAGGTACAGCGAACTTTTCATTAAGTCATCGAGCGACTGGCGTCCCGCCCGCTCGGCGGTGAACTTATACACCAGCCCGACCAGCATGGTCATCACCAGGAAGCAGACAAACAACAAAAGATAAAACTGTACAAACAGCTTTTTCATTGAGCGTTACCGTCAAATCCGTATTTCATTAAGCTTCGCTTTCCCAGGCGTGAGGGGCAAATAAATAGCCTTTGTTGCGCACGGTTTTGATACGGAAGGGCTCAGTCGCATTATCCAGCAGCTTTTTACGCAGGCGGGAGATGGCCACGTCCACGCTGCGATCCATGCCGTCATAGGTCACACCGCGCAGATTTTTTAATAAGGCATCACGGTCCATTATCTGGCCTGCGTGGGTGGCTAGCTCCCACAACAGATCGAAATCCGCAGTCGACAGCACAACGTTTTCATCCCCAAGCGTGACCTGGCGGTTCAGCGGGTCAATACACAGCGTGCCAAAACGTATAGCTTTATGCGGCTTGAGGTTACTGGCCGTTGTGTCTGCCGTTTGTTGGGCTGAAACACGTTGACGGAGGTGTAACCGTAAACGCGCCAGCAGCACCGCAGGCGGCGTTGTTTTTAAAATGTAGTCATTTGCGCCCATTTCCAGCGACAGAATATGGTTCATGTCGCTGTCCAGAGATGTCAGCAGAACAATCGGGCCGTCCCACTGTGGGCGAAGGTCGCGGCATAGCGTCATCCCGTCTTTCCCTGGCAGCATAATATCCAGCAAAACCAAATCCGGCTGCTGTTGCTGGATAACCGCTTCGGCGCGGTCACCGCGGGTTTCAACGATAACGTCAATGTCATGTTTCCCGAGATAGGCGGCTATCAGGCCGCCAACTTCCGGGTCGTCTTCCACGTAAACTATTTTGCTCATAATCCGCCGCGTCGGCTTTTAAAATTTGAACATACAATGATGCAATAGATTACACCATTAATGGTTGGTAAACAGTGTTAGCGTAGGTGCCGGCCACCGTCTACGGCATGGCTTCTGCCGGTGACATAGCGGCTGGCCAACAGATACTCAACCAGACGCACAATTTCCTGTTCACCCGGGGCGATTTTCATCAGCGATTTGTTAAGCGAGCGCTGGCGGTAGTCGGCATCGTCGTCGGTGTTAAACATGATCAGGGCAGGCGCGATGGCGTTGACCTTGACTTCCGGGGCCAGTTTAAGCGCAAAAGAGAGCGTCATATTTTCCAGTGCCGCTTTACTGGCGGCGTAAGCGATATGTTTGTCGCTGCCGCGCTCCGCCACGTAATCGGTCAGATGGATGATATCGCTGCCCGCCTGACCGTGTCCGCGCAGCAAACTCTCCAGCTCATGGTTAAGTAAGTAGGGCGTGGCAACATGAACCTGCATCATTGCCTGTAGCGTATCGCACAGGGCCGTGTCGCGGGTTTCTGGCTTCCATTCGCTGGCATTATGAATGATGGCGCGCAGCGCGGGCGTGAGTGACTTCACCCGTTCAGCGAATTCAAGGATACCTTCATTCGTTGAAAAGTCGGCGTACAGGCAAGTGACACCGGCCTGTTCAAGTTTATCGACAGCGGGATGGCGAGTGCGATAGCTGACAATTACCGGCTGAGATTTAGCCAGAAAATGCTGAGCCAGTGCCAGGCCAATACGCTGGCCCGCACCGGTGATAAGAATAGGTCGGTTAATAGCTTGGCTCCCCTCATCCAGAATAGTTGCCGGGGAAAGGATTCGTTACCCCACCAGCATCCACGTTGCCGGAAATGCTGCCAGCAGCATCAGGCAAATCATCGTTCTTTCTTTTAAATTTAGCGACTTTTCGTGCGTATGGGTACGACGCGCGTAAATAAAGACTAATAATCCAGGCGCATACAATACGACCGAAAGCAGCAGATGCATCGGGCCTGACGCATAAAGCAGCCACAAACCGTAAAGGCAGGCTCCAAAACCAATCGCCTTGTGTAGAGGGCGGGTCGCGATTTTTAGCAGGTATGCACCCACCAGGAAATAAGGCACCAGAATCATTTCTGAGGCGATGGTTAGCAGCGTGTTGTAGTCCGACCCGGTCAGCCAGATCAGCACGAGGCACACCTGCACGCTAATATTCGTCAGCCAAAGAGAAGCCGACGGTGCGTTGTTTTTGTTCTGACGGGCAAACATTTTGGGGAAAGCTTTATGGGTTGCCGCCAGCAATGGCACTTCTGCAGCCATAATTGTCCAGCTCAGGTACGCGCCGCACACGGAAACAATCAACCCGGCAGCAATAATCACTTCCCCCCATGGGCCCATCATTTCGACCATCAGGCCAGCCATCGACGGATTGCGCATTGCAGCAAGCTCAGGGCGAGCAACTACGCCGAGTGAAAGTAGCGTGACCAGCAGGTAGACGCTGAGTGCGGCAATGACAGCCAGAAGCGTTGCTCTGCCAACGTCTTTTTTATTTCTTGCTCGTGCGGATACCACCACGGCCCCTTCCACGCCGATAAAGACCCAAAGGGTAATCAGCATGGTGTTTTTCACCTGTTCCCAGACGGGAACGCCGAGTTTAATACCGGTAAAATCGAGAGAGAAGGTGGATAGCTTAAAAGCAACTGCCGCCAGTACCACAAACATCCCCAAAGGCAGCAGCTTCGCAAGCGTTGCGACCAGGTTGATGCTGGCCGCCGTTTGTACGCCTCGCAGCACCAGCCAGTGCACCATCCATAACAGAACGGATGCGCCAACAATGGATTGCCAGGTATTGCCGTCGCCGAACAGACGCAGCTCAGGCGTGTCGGTAAAGAAGCTAAGGGCGGAGAAAACAATGACCAGGTAAGAAACGTTGGCGATCACCGCGCACAGCCAGTAACCCCAGGCCGAGAAAAAGCCGATAAGCTCCCCAAAGCCCTCACGCGCGTAGGTGAATATTCCGCCGTCCAGGTCGGGGCGGAGTCGGGTAAGCACCAGCATCGCCAAAGCCAGCAGGAGAATACCTACGCCAGTGATCGCCCAGCCGATCAGCAACGCAGCCGGACTCGCAACGCTTGCCATATTTTGCGGCAAGCTAAACACGCCTGCGCCGAGCATGGAGCTTAATACCAGCGCGGTGAGCGCTGCGAGGCCAAGTTTCTTTTCCATACGCATCCTGTTGAGGTCAGAAGTGTTCCAGCATAATTATTATGCTTTTTCGCATATAAATGGAGGATCACGCTAAGGCGCGGGATTTTACGGAGTGTGCACACTGCTTGCAATGCGTGTGGTGCGATAAAATGATTTGAGTGCAAAAAAAAGGGCAGCGGAAGCTGCCCTTTGATTGATGGTGTATCTTATTTAAACAGGTCTGCGCTGACGGTTAAGTTGTTACCTTGTTCCTGCCACTGGCGAGTGATGTGGTAGAACTTAGCCCCTTTATCAGCTGCACGCTTCGCAACCTGGTAGGAAACTTCGGTCATGCTGCTGAAGTTACCGGTGAACTTAATGCTGTCAAATGGCACCATTTGAGCAGCCGTTATCTTGTTGACTTCCTGTACTTTGGTGCCGTTTGGTAGCGTTACGGTATAACGTGAACCCTGAGATGACTGGGTTTCAAAGAAACGGCCAACGTCGGAAGACGGCGTTTCTGAAGAAGCAACACCTGGAATTTCCACATTTTTGGCAGCAGCGCCGCCCGCGGCTAGCGCGGCTTTACCTGCTTCGGAGTTTGCTGGCAGCAGGTCCGGACTTTGCACAACGCGTTTTTTAGCGTCAGCTTTATAGATAAACGCCGTTACGCGCTGGTTGCCGCCCTGGTTGGTATCGACCTGGCGCACGATAAAGAAGGAGGCAGCCCCTTTTTCGCGTGCAGCTTTAGTAATGGCATCATTAACGTCCGGTTGGGTACGGAAGAAACCCTGAACGGTGACGGTATCAAAGGGTTCAAGTCGATAAGCCTGGTCTTTCGGCAGCTCCATCACGCCATTGATGACGCGGTTCTTAGGCGCATCGGCTTTAGGTGCATCATTCTTATAAACATCAGCCACGACGCGGGAGTTGCCGCTTTCGCCCATTGCGCTGGTGTCCAGCACGTAGAAAGAAGCGGCCCCGATAGCATCTGCGCGGCGAGATACGGCGGCCACGGCATCGCCGATAGCATTAAAGCGGCCTGTGATAGTGATTCGATCGTACGGCTTAAGTGCGGCCGCCTGCTCTGGTGTCAGTTCGGTCGCCGCCTGAGCGGACAGCGAGGTGACGGAAATAAGAGCTGACGCCAGAAGGGTGTTCTTGAGATTCATAAAAATAATCCTTCGCCTTGCGCAAAATGAATACAGGTACTTCTCTGATTAGGACCGATTAGATGCCGATTATGGCTGGAAATAACGTCCTTGTCTGCGGCATTTTTCGCGCCTTGTGCCTTCCCGGCGATGAATAACCGCGACAAACGTTATTAAGTTAAAAAAAGAGGCATTCACCGCTAAAACTGATAAAGCTTATGACTTATTTGGTTAAAATGTTGTTAAAATTGGTTTTTGTTGCGGCGTAGAATCATGTCTTACCGTCTCAGTTAAGCGTATTATCAGGCCTCGGCGTGTAAATAAAGATTAAAACAACTGTCTGAGCGCCTGATGACTGAATTTTTGCGATAAAAATAGAAATACCAGGATGCGGATGTAGATCACAGTCGTTATTTTCAGTAGGTTATAAAAAGTTTGTTACAGATGTATTTTTTGTTGAAGTGGTAATGGAACAGATATCTGCCTGCGCGTGCGGGCGGATGCTTGCGTCTGGCCATGGCAAGGTCTGGCAAACCATCATCAAAAACAGATGGAAGGGAATACTATGCGTATTGGTGTACCAACAGAGCGGTTGGCCAATGAAACCCGTGTAGCCGCCACGCCGAAAACGGTAGAGCAGCTGATTAAACTGGGGTTCACTGTCGCCGTTGAAAGCGATGCGGGGAAACTGGCAAGTTTTGACGACGAAGCGTTTGAGCGCGCGGGGGCGATCGTTGCCAGCGGCGCGGATGTCTGGCAGTCGGACATTATCCTTAAAGTGAACGCCCCGCTGGATAACGAAATTGACCTTGCTCGTGAAGGTTCGACGCTGGTCAGCTTTATCTGGCCGGCGCCAAACCCGGAGCTGCTTGAAAAACTGGCGGCGCGGAACATCACCGTTATGGCGATGGACTCAGTGCCGCGTATTTCACGTGCGCAGTCGCTGGACGCGCTTAGCTCCATGGCTAACATCGCCGGTTACCGTGCGATTGTCGAAGCCGCACATGAGTTTGGCAGGTTCTTCACCGGGCAAATCACCGCCGCCGGTAAAGTCCCGCCAGCTAAAGTGATGGTTATCGGCGCGGGTGTTGCGGGCCTGGCGGCGATTGGCGCGGCCAACAGCCTCGGGGCAATTGTTCGTGCGTTTGATACCCGGCCTGAAGTGAAAGAGCAGGTGCAAAGCATGGGTGCCGAATTCCTGGAGCTGGACTTCAAAGAAGAAGCCGGCAGCGGGGATGGCTATGCGAAGGTGATGTCCGAAGCCTTTATCAAAGCCGAAATGGCGCTGTTTGCGGCTCAGGCGAAAGAGGTGGATATCATCGTCACTACGGCGCTGATTCCGGGCAAACCTGCACCGAAGCTGATTACCCGTGAAATGGTGGATTCCATGCAGCCGGGCAGCGTGATTGTCGATCTGGCGGCACAAAACGGCGGCAACTGCGAATACACCGTTGCGAACCAGGTCACCGTGACGACTAACGGGGTGAAGGTCATTGGTTATACCGATCTGCCGGGTCGTTTGCCGACCCAGTCCTCCCAGCTTTACGGCACTAACCTCGTCAACCTGCTCAAGCTGCTGTGTAAGGAAAAAGACGGCAATATCACCGTTGATTTTGATGATGTGGTTGTGCGCGGCGTGACCGTTATTCGCGAAGGTGAAGTCACCTGGCCTGCGCCGCCGATTCAGGTTTCCGCTCAGCCGCAGGCCGCTGCAAAACCAGCTGCTGAGCCGGTCGAAGAGAAAAAACCAACGTCTCCGTGGTTTAAATATGGCCTGATGGCGCTGGCAATTATTCTGTTTGGCTGGTTCGCAAGTGTGGCGCCAAAAGAGTTCCTTGGTCATTTCACCGTCTTTGCGCTGGCCTGCGTGGTGGGCTACTACGTGGTATGGAACGTCTCCCATGCTTTGCATACGCCGCTCATGTCGGTGACGAATGCTATTTCAGGGATAATCGTGGTAGGTGCGCTGCTGCAGATTGGCCACGGTGGCTGGGTCAGCTTCCTGAGCTTCATTGCGGTACTGATCGCCAGTATCAATATTTTTGGTGGTTTCACCGTCACTCAGCGCATGCTGAAAATGTTCCGGAAGAACTAAGGGGTAACACATGTCTGGTGGATTAGTTACAGCTGCATACATTGTTGCCGCGATCCTGTTTATTTTTAGCCTGGCTGGCCTGTCGAAACACGAAACCTCAAAGCAGGGTAACCTGTTTGGTATCGCGGGGATGGCGATTGCGCTGGTGGCGACCATTTTTGGCCCGGAAACTGGCAATGTCGTATGGATTATCATCGCGATGGTGATCGGCGGGGCGATTGGTATTCACCTGGCGAAGAAAGTCGAAATGACTGAAATGCCGGAGCTGGTTGCCGTGCTGCACAGCTTTGTGGGCCTGGCGGCGGTGCTGGTCGGTTTTAACAGCTACCTCGATCACGGTCCGGGCCTTGAGCCGATCATGGAGAATATCCACTTAACGGAAGTCTTCATCGGGATCTTCATCGGGGCAGTGACCTTTACCGGCTCTATTGTCGCCTTTGGCAAGCTGCGCGGTAAAATTTCGTCTAAACCTCTGATGCTGCCAAATCGTCATAAGCTCAATCTGGCGGCGCTGGTGGTTTCCTTCGCGCTGCTGCTGGTGTTTGTGCGTACCGAAAGCGTTGGTGTGCAGGTTCTGGCCGTGCTGGTGATGACTATCATTGCGCTGGCGTTTGGCTGGCACCTGGTGGCGTCCATCGGCGGGGCAGACATGCCGGTTGTGGTGTCGATGCTTAACTCTTACTCCGGCTGGGCCGCAGCGGCTGCGGGCTTTATGCTCAGCAATGACCTGCTTATTGTCACTGGTGCGCTGGTGGGGTCTTCTGGTGCCATCCTCTCCTACATTATGTGTAAGGCGATGAACCGCTCGTTTATCAGCGTGATTGCCGGCGGTTTTGGAACAGACGGTTCTTCAACCGGTGAAACGGAAGAAGCGGGTGAACACCGTGAAATCAGCGCGGAAGAAACGGCTGAAATGCTGAAGAACTCCACGTCGGTGATCATCACCCCAGGCTACGGCATGGCGGTGGCCCAGGCGCAGTATCCGGTGGCGGAAATTACCGAAAAACTGCGTGCCCGCGGAGTCAAAGTACGTTTTGGTATTCACCCTGTCGCGGGGCGTCTGCCGGGCCACATGAACGTACTGCTGGCTGAAGCGCGAGTGCCCTACGACGTCGTGCTGGAAATGGACGAGATCAATGACGACTTCGCCGACACCGACACCGTGCTGGTTATCGGGGCGAACGACACCGTTAACCCAGCTGCTCAGGACGATCCGCGCAGCCCAATTGCCGGTATGCCGGTGCTGGAAGTGTGGAAAGCGCAGAACGTGATTGTGTTTAAGCGCTCAATGAATACCGGTTATGCAGGCGTGCAGAACCCGCTGTTCTTTAAAGAGAACACCCAGATGCTGTTTGGTGATGCCAAAGCCAGCGTCGAAGCGATTCTGAAAGCGCTGTAAGCGTTAGCCGTCTTGTGAATGCCGCCCAAATGGGCGGCTTTTTTTTGGGTACGGGACAGGAACGAAAACGCAGGTTCAGGCGCAATCAGAGCGAAGCCGCAGCGTGTGATATTTTACAAAACAAACAGATCTGGAGGACGAAGGTATTGAGAGGATCTCAAGAAGATATTTTTAGTTTTAGAAATAAACAATCACGCCATTTGTCATCATCCTGTAAAAATATTGATTTCAACGAATTGGGTTATCGTCGGGAAAAATCGTCTGTATATCCTGAAAACCACTAAGTTTATTCAGGCCTTTCTACGAGGCTGTTAAACATCCCGTAGCTGTAGATGTGAAAATACGCAAGAAATGATTTGAGCATTTCTGTTAACGCTATCTGATCCAGCATGGTCTATATTGGAGAGTGGTATACGATAAAGGTGATTCAACATTTCATTTTGAATATAAATTGTCTGTTTTTATTGAAAATAAAATCGCACAATTCCGGAGGTTACTATGGATATTCGCAGTGAAAGGATAATATCGCTAAAGGCGCTAATTGTTCATAATTCTGCCTGTCATGTTAGCGTAGTCAATGATTCTATTTCTAATCTTATTAATGCGTTAAACAGTAAGGATGTCGCCACTGTTTTTGCCGATTCTGCTGATGACGCCGCCGCGGTTTTAAATAATGATGAAACCATTGAGCTCGTACTCCTCGATTGGGTAATGAGTGACAGTGAGCAGAATAATGAATCGGCAAAGAGAGTAATACAATCTCTTCGACGTAAAAATCAGTCCATCCCTTTATTTCTGTTATTAGATAATCGACAGGCTGAGAATTTAAATCATGAAATAATGCGTGAAACTGATGAGTTAATTTGGGTTCAAGAAGACACGCCTTTTTTCCTGGCAGGTAGGATTCATTCGGCTATTTTAGCTTATCGGGATAAAATTGTTCCGCCGCTGACTCGTGCAATTTTTGAGTTTGCGGAAAAAATATGAATATTCATGGCATACCCCAGGCCATGCCGGGGGGACGGCATTCATGAAATCGGCCGTTGGCCGGGCATTCCATGATTATTTTGGGGAAAATCTTTTGCGCTCCGATCTTTCTATTTCCGTCGGAGAATTAGGGTCTCTGCTGGATCATAGCGGTCCGATTGGTGATAGCGAAAAATTCTGTGCCCGGGTATTTGGCGCGGACAGGGCCTATACCGTTACCAATGGTTCTTCCATGTCCAACAGGGTCATTATGATGTCTTCCGTAGCCCGTGACGACTATGCCCTGTGCGACCGCAACGCCCATAAATCTACGGAACAGGCCCTGACGATGACGGGGGTCATCCCAACGTATTTAATGCCTTCGAGAAACTACCTCGGCATTATTGGGCCGGTATATGCCCGTCAACTGAGTGGTGATGCAGTGAAAGAAGCTATCGCCTCAAACCCTCTCGCCACAGATAAGAATAAAAAACCGCTGCACAGCATTATCACAAATTCGACCTATGATGGCCTGACCTACCATGTGCCTACGGTTATTAAGCAGCTCAATAGCAGCGTCGATCGTATTCATTTTGATGAGGCATGGTACGGCTATGCGCGATTTAACCCCCTCTACGCAGAACGTTTTGGCATGTATGGAGAACCCGATGATTATCCAAGGGATCTGCCGACAATTTTCACTACAACCTCAACGCACAAGCTGTTAGCTGCACTTTCGCAGGCATCGTTGATTGGGGTGCGGGATGGACGAAATTCGGTGCCTCATGAACGCTTCAACGAAGCTTATATGATGCATGCCTCGACGTCGCCGCTGTATCCGATAATTATGGCTAACGAAGTTTCGGCTGAAATGATGCGGGGGCAAAGTGGTCAGCACCTTACCACAGAATCAATTACTGAAGCGGTTCGTTTTCGCCAGGCCGTCAGGCGTATTCGAAGAGAACTTCAGGAAAATGATGACTGGTTTTTCTCCACCTGGAATGCAGACTTCGTTCCCGACCCGGAGTCCGGAAAGAAAATTTCTTTTGAAGATGCGCCCCTGTCTCTTTTAGTTACCGACCCTCGTTGCTGGGAATTGCGAGAGGGTGATATATGGCACGGTTTTAAGGGAATCGAAGACAGCTACTGTATGCTGGATCCGATAAAAGTGTCCGTCGTGATGCCTGGCGTGGCGACGGATGGCTCACTTGAGAACGCCGGCATTCCTGCTGCACTGGTGACGGCTTTTCTTAGCCAGAAAGGCATTCAAGTTGAAAAGACCACTGATTTTACCATTCTGTTTCTTTTCTCCCTTGGTATTACCAAAGGGAAATACGGAACATTGATCAATGCATTACTCAAATTTAAAGATGCATACGATAACAATATTCCGGTCAAACACCTCCTTTATGCACATGAAAACGAATGCCCTGAGGCGTTCAAAAATAAAGGATTGAAAGATCTTGCTAATGAAATGTTCCTCTTTTTCAAAGAAACAGATCTCATAAAGGTTCAGGAGAAAGCGTTCACCATATTACCGAGGCCGGTACTCACTCCAGCCGAGGCTTATATCAGACTCGTACACAACGATATTGAAACAGTTAGCATGGATGATCTTTACAACCGCACTCTTGCGACCGGTGTTGTTCCTTATCCGCCTGGAATTCCAATGATCATGCCAGGCGAGAACGCGGGAGATAAAGATAGCCCATACATCAAATATTTGCAGATTCTGCAATTATGGGATCGGCGACTCCCTGGTTTTGGCCATGATATCCATGGTGTAGAGAATAAAAATGGGGTTTATTACGTTCAATGCCTAAAAGAAAGCATCTAATGGTAACCCAGTTAGCTGCAGGAGAGTGAATATGGCAATTAAGAAAATGAGTGTCACTCAGCTAACAATGTTGACTGCCATCAACATGTTAGGATCGGGAATAATATTACTACCCACTAAGCTGGCTCAAGTCGGGAATATTTCGATAGTATCCTGGGTGATTACTGCCGTGGGTTCAATGGCGCTGGCCTGGGCTTTTGCCTGCTGCGGTACGATGAGTAATAAGCTTGGTGGCATGGGCGGTTACGCTGAGTATGCCTTTGGTAAGGCGGGGAATTACATTGCAAACTACACCTATGGCGTTGCGATCGTCATTGGTAACGTCGCGATCTCCATCACTGCCGTGGGTTATATTATTGGGCTATTCAATATTAATCCTAATCCTCTGCAAATTGGATTAATGACGATAGGACTTTTATGGTTAACCACGTTTGCTAATTTTGGTGGAGCCAGCATAACCGGTAAAATTGGTGGCGTCACTGTTTGGGGGGTGATCGCGCCGGTCGTGGTGGTATCGACGGTGGGATGGTTCTGGTTTAAACCCGAAATATATGCCGCAGGCTGGAACCCTCATAACAGCACGCTACTTGATGCCGCAGGCTCTTCCGTAGCAATCACGCTGTGGGCCTTTCTTGGGCTCGAATCGGCCTGCGCGAACAGTGATGCGGTGGATAATCCTAAAAAGAATGTACCCATCGCCGTGCTCTTCGGGACATTGGGCTCTGCGGTTATCTATATCGTGTCGACCAACGTCATTGGCGGAATTATTCCAAACGCTGAACTTGCCAGTTCAAACGCGCCGTTTGGCCTGGTCTTCGCCACGATGTTTACTCCCATGGTAGGGAATATCATCACGGGCCTGATGATTATCGCCTGCATAGGTTCCTTACTGGGCTGGCAGTTCACTACTGCACAAGTCTTCAAGAGTTCTGCGGAAGTGGGCTATTTTGTGCGAATTTTCGCTAAATGTAATAAGAGTGGCACCCCCATCGCAGGAATGCTGATTCTGTTGGGGATTCAAACCATTCTGGGTTGGTTTTCAATTCCCGCCAGCCCTGACGGGACTCGCTACGGCTGGATTCATCATGTAGCCACCGGTAACCTGGGTGTCTCTGACCAATTTTTAACCGTAGTTGACCTGTCGGTCGTCACGAATCTTATTCCCTACATCCTGTCTATGGCAGCCCTGGTAACAATTCAGGAAATCAACCGGGTACCCAGCCATAAGGCTCTGTTGAATAACGCAATCGCTGGGGTTGGGGCTGCGTACAGCTACTTTGCGTTAGTGAATTCTGGTGATAAGGCTTTGATGTACGGGGGCGTAGCCACCATTCTTGGCTTTACATTGTTTGGCGCCGTCAGTGCCAGATTTGTGAAGGGGGAACAACTCGTACATCCTGACCGGGTTATCACTGGGGAAGAGGATGTGCCGGCTATCCCGTACCGGGATAAGTAAAAGGCCGGTATTCGGGCAGAATAGCTGGAACGTATTCGGCTCCAGCCACTGACCAATGAAAACCCCGCAGGTAAATGGACTGCGGGGTTTTTGCCTGAATGGATGGCGACATCAGTCGTCTTCCGGGTCGTCCATCTCAACCGGCGTCTGGTAATCGTCCGGTTTTATCACCAATAAATCACAGCGCAAATGGTCGATAACCTGTTCCGCGGTGTTGCCCAAAAATGCTGCGGAAAGTCCCGTTCGCCCAACGGTGCCGAGTACCACAATCCCGGCCTGAAGATGCTCGGCCAGGTCAGGGATCACCTCTTCCGGCAGGCCTTTCTCGACGTGCGTCATTTTTTCGTCAATGCCGTATTTCTGACGCAACGCCTTCATGGCCACCAGATGCTGGCCGCGAATGGCGTCGTTATACACGCTCGGGTCAAAATCAGGCAGCTCAATGGCAATGTTGATGGGGGTAACCGGATACGCGCCAATCAGGTGAACCTCGGTGTGGTTGACATCATCCGCCAGCTTCAGCGTCTCTCTCACCAGTTTTTCATTCAGCGCGTTGTGGTAAAGCTCTTCGCTGGCAAGGTTCACCGCCACCAGCGCCTTGCCGCCTTCCGGCCACGGCTGGTCTTTGACCATCCACACCGGGCAGGGGCATTTACGCAGCAAATGCCAGTCGGTTGGAGTGAAAATCACGGCTTCCAGCTTGTCATGCTGGTGCGCCATTTTTAGCAGCAGATCGTGCCCGCCGGCGATCACTTCCTGGATGATGGCTTCGAACGGTCGGTTATGCCACACCACCTTGATATCAATAGGAATACCGGCTTCGATATAGTACTGCGCCTGTTGCTTAATCCAGGCCGTGCGCTGGCTGATAACCCCTTTGCGCATTGCGGTGCGTTCATCGGGGGACAGAAGCGTGGTCATTTCGTAGGAAAAATCATAGATAGGCAGGAAGGCTTTGATCCTGCCGCCAATCCGTTGATGCAAATAAACAGCGCGCCGCAGGGCAGGCTGATCGTCCTGATTAGGATCAATCGCGACTAGCATGTTTTGGTAGTTTGCCATACAGGTCTCCTTACAACTGCTTAACCACAGTCTGTGAAGTAAGATTAACCCATAAGAAAGGAATGAAACAGGTGAAGAGCCCTTGCCGGATCAATAAAAGGGATAAAAGCCGATCCGGCAAAGGGGAGGGTTATCAGGCAACGCTGCGCGACTGGCCCGCGAGGTCGGATAACAGATCGATATTCTCGATAGTGATGTACTTGCCTTTCACCGCCAGCATACCGTTTTTCTGGAAGCGACCCAGCAGGCGGCTGATGGTTTCTACCGTCAGACCCAGGTAGTTACCGATATCGCCACGGGTCATGGTCAGGCGGAACTCACGCGGTGAGAAACCGCGCTGCGCAAAGCGGCGAGAAAGATTGTAGATAAAGGCCGCCAGGCGCTCTTCGGCATTCTTTTTGGACAGCAGCAAAATCATGTCCTGATCGCCTTTAATTTCGCCGCTCATCAGGCGCATCATCTGCTGGCGCAGGCTCGGCATTTTACCGGACAAATCGTCGAGCGTTTCAAACGGGATTTCACAAACCATCGACGTTTCGAGTGCCTGAGCAAAGCTCGGGTGATGGCCAGTGCCGATGGCGTCGAAGCCGACCAGGTCGCCTGCGAGGTGGAAACCGGTGATTTGCTCATCGCCTTGCTCGGTAATGGTGTAGCTTTTGATGGTGCCAGAGCGAATAGCGTACAGCGATTTCAGTTCATCACCTGCTTTAAACAGGGTTTGACCCTTTTGAATCGGCTTTTTACGCTCGATGATATTATCAAGCTGATCGAGTTCATGCTCATTAAGCGTGAAGGGAATGCATAATTGACTGATGCTGCAATCCTGGCAATGGATAGCACAACCGCCAGACTGAATTCGTCGAATAATACGCTTTTCAGGGATCATAGATATGCTCGGACCGTAATTGATATTGGTCAATTTTAACATCTTTTTCGCGATCAGGTAAGTCTGGCAGAACGTTATTCGGACAATAATAAAGGGAGGGGGTTAAAAAAGGGTCTTCATCTTGTTGAATTCCCTGAAACATTAAAATGCAGCTACTCTTTTTTGGAATAAATAGCCGCACTTTTGGCACCATCACAGTAATAAATAACCTTCATGGCGCAGCAGCCACTCTTTCCGCGCCACGCCGCCTGCATACCCGGTCATCGTGCCGTTTCGACCAATGACGCGATGGCACGGCACCACAATGCTCACCGGGTTTGAGCCGTTCGCGGCGCCGACAGCGCGAGCGGCCCCGGCGCGGCCTAGCTGTTCTGCCAGTTCGCCATAATGCATCACTCGTCCACAGGGGATATCGCGCAAAGCCTGCCAAACCTGACGCTGGAAATCCGTGCCACCCGTCGCCGTGGGCAGAGTATCGATCACCGCCAGATCGCCAGCAAAATAGTCACGCAGCTTGTCACTAAGGCCCCCAGGGTTACGGCTGCTAACGCGTTGAAATCCTTGTTTCCCATAGTGAATATTCAACAGCTGCTCCATGCGGTCGCTGTGTTCTTCCCATTCCACGGCCCGAAGCCTGAATTGTTCGTCGCACAAGATCCACAGCGGCCCAAGCGGGGTGTCAATCTTATCTTCCAGTATTGTCAGCACGGTATTACTCCGTTTTTTGTCAGGCCTGAACGAATGCGCGGCCCATTTTGAGGCTGAAAAGATAACATGCCCCCAACCGCGTCAGCCAGACCTCAAAAGGATTATCACCGCATCTAAATTTCCAGGCGAAGACGGAAAATAATGGCCGGAAGTAGAGAAAAAAGTTTGATAACTTCCCTGACTTATCGCCCGAAATAGTTAGCGACTGACCGTCTGATTGCGGCGGTGATTATTTCCCCGGTGAAGGGAATAATAATTTCTTTTACGGTTATTTGATTTACCTTTTTTTAACGTAAATGCAAACTTTATATTTTCATTTTAAAGATCCGGTGACATAAATAATTTGCCAACTATTCTGAAATATCTCCCACGGCTGTCCCGTTGAGCCTCAGGCAGGGCGGGGTTATAGTAGCGGCAGCTAACTCAGGAGGATTGACCGTGAACCTTGACGACAAATCGCTGTTTCTTGACGCCATGGAGGATGTCAAACCGCTGAAAAACTGTGCGGACAGCCAGTGGATCAAACCTCAGAAAGAGCACATTGGCGTGAAGCCAGACCCCATCCAACTGGACAACTTTCTCACCACCGACTTTTTGGACATCATTCCCCTCGACACGCCGCTGGAGTACAAGCGAGAGGGTCTGCAGAGCGGCGTCCTGGACAAGCTCCGGCTCGGAAAATACGGCCAGCAGGCAAGTCTTAATCTGCTCCGCCAGCCCGTGGAGCGCTGCCGGCAGATGTTGTTTGCCTACATTATGCAGGCTAAGCAGGATGGCCTGCGTAATGTGCTCATCGTGCACGGCAAAGGACGAGAAGATAAATCCCATGCCAACGTGGTGCGTAGCTTCCTTGGGCGCTGGCTGGCCGAGTTTGACGAAGTGCAGGCTTTTTGCGTGGCGATGCCGCACCACGGCGGAAGCGGGGCCTGCTATGTTGCTTTAAAAAAATCAGAGCAGGCCAAACTGGAAACCTGGGAGAAACACGCCAAACGAAGCCGTTGAGCGGCGGGATGGCGGCGAGCTCCCTCAGGACGGCATTGATTTACGAATCGACGACAGCAGAATTTGCGCAGCCGTTGAGAGCTGAGTGTCAACCCGCGTAAGGATCCCGATAGGTTCCCCGACGCCCGGAATCGGGACAGGAAGCGCGGTCAGCGTGCCCTGGCGCAAATCGTCCTTCACCGCGCCAGAAGGCACAAACCAGACATAGTTGTAGTCGACGGTCAGCTGACGGGAGAGCGAAGCCGACAGCGTTTCGATGCAGGTTGAAGGCAGCTTGCAGCCCTGTGACGCGAGCAGAGATTCCGCGTTATCGCGTGGCACCGTGCCCTGAGGGGAGACCACCGCGGGCCATTCCATCACCCGGCTAAGGGTAATATTTTCATGCAGCAGCGGGTGGTTAGGGCGAACAACCAGCTTGAGAGACTCAAGGAACAGCAGTTCATAGTTCAGGCCCGTCATTAGCTCAGGATCGGACATGCGCCCGATGCCTAAATCCAGTTCCCCGGACTTCAATCCCGCCAGCAGCATGGTGTTATTCATGGTGCCAACCTGCAGGGTGACGTCGCTCTGCTGCCTATGAAACTCGCCGATCACCGCCGGTAAAATACCCAGCGCGGCGGTAGGCAGCGCGCCAATCCGTATCACATCAGAAGGCCGGTCTTCCCGACGTACAAACGACTGCCCGGCATGATTCAGGGCATCAAGCACTTTTACCGCATGGGTTAAAAACTGCTCGCCGGTGAGCGTTAGCTGAGCGCCTAACCGCCCGCGTTCGAACAGACGTGTGCCGGTAAGCTGCTCCAGCTCATTGAGGGTTTTGGAGAGCGCCGGCTGGCTCAGGTTAAGAGTTTCAGCCGCGCGACCCAGTGTTCCCTGCTGAGCGACGGCCACGAAAGTATGTAAATGGCGCAAGCGAATGCGCTGACTGAAGAGACCATTTTTTTCCATGAGCAATGTTAAAAACAGTCCGGCTTCGCTGACAAGCCTCGGTGTTGAATTTTGATAACTTCATTGCAAAATATTATTAACATTTTGTTATGACCAGGCACATAACCACTTTAAATCAGAGAAGATTTTTTCGACAAAAGGGCGCTATTTTGCTGAAAAGTGATGCCGATCTGCAGATTTTAACGCGGCCTGTTTTAGTTAATTTTTTGTTAATTTATACTCGTTATGGCAGGCATTCTGCATAACGCTGCGTTATGTAATGTGCTGAAAAAATTACTTTTTAGGTGCTGCAAAGCAGATCACAAAATGGAAATTCTTCCTGATAAGTGATCCACCAGGTTCTACGCTTTCAGCACTATCCACTGGAGGCATGACATCATGGCGAACACCCTCACGGCCGATGAGATTCGGGACAAATTTTCGCAAGCTATGTCGGCGATGTACCAGCAAGAAGTTCCGCAGTACGGCACGCTGTTAGAACTGGTGGCGGATGTAAACCTGGCCGTGCTGGAACACGATCCTGAGCTGCACCAGCAGCTCGAAAATGCTGACGAGCTGGCAAGGTTAAACGTAGAACGCCACGGCGCGATTCGCGTAGGTAAGGCCGAAGAGCTGGCGGTGCTGAAGCGAATTTTCGCGGTGATGGACATGCATCCGGTGGGTTACTACGATCTTTCCCAGGCCGGGGTACCGGTACATTCCACCGCTTTCCGCCCGATTGACGACCAGGCGCTGGCACGAAATCCCTTCCGCGTGTTTACCTCTTTATTGCGTCTGGAGCTTATCGACAACCCGACGCTAAGGGCTCGCGCTGCCGCAATCCTCGATAAACGCGACATTTTCACTCCCCGCTGCCGCGAAATGCTCGATCTCCACGACAGGCAGGGCGGATTCAGCGAGGCAGAGGCGAACACCTTTGTGGCCGAAGCTCTGGAAACCTTCCGCTGGCATCAGCATGCCACGGTTGACGCCGACACTTACCGCGCCCTGCACGACGAACATCGCCTGATCGCCGATGTGGTTTGCTTCCGTGGCTGCCACATTAACCATCTCACGCCGCGCACGCTGGATATCGACCGCGTTCAGGCGATGATGCCGGAGCGGGGCATCTCGCCCAAAGCCATTATTGAAGGCCCACCTCGCCGTGAACGCCCCATTTTGCTGCGTCAGACCAGTTTTAAAGCGCTGGAAGAGCCTATTTTGTTTGCCGGTGAGCACCACGGCACGCACACCGCCCGATTTGGTGAGATTGAGCAGCGCGGCGTGGCGCTGACGCCTAAAGGCCGCGCGCTGTATGATGAATTATTGCTCGAAGCGGGAAACGGCACGGACAACCTAAGCCATCAGCAGCATTTGCAGGAGGTGTTCAGCCGCTTCCCGGACAGCGATGCGCTGCTTCGTCGCCAGGGGCTGGCCTATTTTCGCTACCGCCTGACGCCGGTGGGCGACATGCATCGCCAGTCCATCAAACCAGGCGACGATCCGCAGTTGTTGATTGAGCGCGGCTGGCTCATCGCCCAGCCTATCATCTATGAAGATTTCCTGCCGGTTAGCGCCGCGGGCATCTTCCAGTCAAATTTAGGCAGCGACGGTGGCCAGCGGCAGCACGGGCACTCCAGCCGCAGCGAGTTCGAAATGGCGCTGGGTGCGGCGGTGGCCGATGAATTCAGCCTTTATCAACAGGCGGAGGATCGCAGCAAACGCCGTTGCGGTTTACTGTAAACGCGTTACCCTGCTGGGATGTCAGCTACAAGGAACAGCAGATGGAACACGTTGTTAACGTTGCTCAGGGTCAACTGAGCGGCGTCCTTCAGGGGGATATTGCGGTGTATCGCGGTATTCCCTTTGCCATGCCTCCCACTGGAAACCTGCGCTGGCGAGCGCCTCAGCCGCCAGAAAACTGGCAAGGTATTCGCATCGCCGATACCTTCGCTCCGGCCTGTTGGCAAAGCCTGGAATACTGCAAAGCCGTCGGCGGCGGCGATCCGGGCCAGTTTTCAGAAGACTGCCTTTACCTCAATATCTGGACTCCCGCCCGGCGGACGGGCAAACCCTTGCCGGTGATGGTCTGGCTGCACGGGGGCGGCTACACTATTGGAGCCGGTTCTTTACCTCCGTATGATGGCGCCGCGCTGGCCTCGCGGGGCGTGGTGTTAGTGACGGTGAACTACCGGCTTGGGCATCTGGGCTTTTTTGCTCATCCCGCATTGGATGAAGAAAATCCGGCTGGGCCGATCCACAACTTTGCCTTGCTCGATCAGATTGCCGCGCTGAAGTGGGTGCAGGCCAACATCGCTGCTTTTGGCGGAGACGCCAGCAACGTCACGCTGTTTGGCGAGTCAGCAGGCGCCCGCAGCGTGCTTTCTCTGCTGGCATCGCCTTTAGCCAGCGGCCTGTTCCACAAGGGGATTATACAAAGCGCCTACACGCTGCCGGATGTCGATCGCCGTAAAGCGTTGAAGCGCGGCGTGGCGGTGGCAGAACATTTTGGGCTGAAGAATGCGAACGCTGAAGCGCTGCGTTCCCTTCCCGCCAGTGAATTATGGGCGCTGGAAGCCCCGCTAAACATCGGGCCGACGCCCATCAGCGGCGATATTGTTTTGCCTGAACCCATGCTGGACACGTTTTTTGCCGCACGACAGCACCGGATGCCGCTGATGGTGGGCAGCAACAGCGATGAGGCGAGCGTGCTGAGCTACTTCGGGATAGATCCCGCCGGGCAGGTTGCGCTTCTGCGCCGGGAAAAGCGTCTCGGTCTGGGGCTTATCAAATTGCTGTATCCCGGCGTTAAGGGTGACGCTGAGCTGGGCCGTCAGGTGTGCCGGGACATGGCCTTTACCACGCTGGGGTTTGTGGTGATGCAGGCGCAACAGCGCGCAGGCCAGCCCTGCTGGCGGTATTATTTTGACTACGTGGCGGAGGCCGAGCGTGAAACCTACGCCAACGGCACCTGGCACGGCAACGAAGTGGCTTATGTCTTTAACACGCTGCAGCTTTCCCCGCCTGCCAGTGAATACGTGACTGAACGCGACCTGCAGTTTGCCGCTCAGATTGGCGATTATTGGGTCAGCTTCGCCCGCAGCGCCAGAGCGCACAGCAAAGCGTTACCAGGGCCGTTAAGCTGGCCTGCCAGCACCAAAGGGCGGGACCGCACGCTGCGGCTGGGCGTTCATCTGCGGGCGCAGTTTAAGGTCGAAAATCGCTTTATGCGGCTGAGAATGCAGTTATTTAAGCGAGTGATGAAACACCACGTCAGCCTGGACTGAGCAACGCATTGCAAAAGGCCTCCAGCCCGGCGGCGCCTTCGCTGCCGGGCTTCACCGCCAGCCTGTAACTGGCCCCGGTTTTTACGCTCCCGGTAAAAGGCCGCACTAACCGCCCGGTACGAAGATCTTCGGCCACCAGCGTTTCGTCTGCGATGGCTATCCCAAACCCCTGAATAGCGGCGCTGATCGCCAGATCCATGGTGTCGAAATGCTGATTTTTCTGCATCGCCAGCCAAGGCGGTGAAGGGTTCTTTCCAAGCCATAATGACCAGTCGGTACGATCGCGAGTCGGGTGCAAAAAGGTCAGCCGCTCCCAGTTGCTCGTCTCCGGCGGAAGCAACGCCTGACTGATAACCGGCGTCAGACGCTCTTCAAACAGCAGCGCGCCGCTTTTGGCCTGTTGACCAAACACAATGGCGGCATCAAACGGTTCGTTTTTGAAATTGACGCCGTGCTCCACGGTCGTGGTTAACGCAACCAGGATCTCCGGCATACGCTGCTCAAGCTGAATCAGCTTCGGCACCAGCCAGCGCATGGCGCAGGTGGGGGCCTTAAGACGAATAATCTCAGGCTTATGGCTGGCCCGGTCGGCCACGTCCAGCAGCGTGTTGAAGGCGTTCTGGAGATCGGGCAGCAGGGCGCTGCCCTGTGGCGTGAGGCGTAATCCGCGTGCATGGCGCTCAAAAAGCGCGAACCCCAGCCACTGCTCCAGCGCCGCAATTTTACGGCTGACGGCGCCCTGGGTCAGGCAAAGCTCTTTTGCCGCCCGGGTGAGGTTCAGGTGCCTGGCCGTGACCAGAAAAGCATCGAGAGTATTTAGGGGAAAATTACGCCGGGTCATGATGCTCTCCGCTGAGCTATGCATTTTTTGCATGGCTATTATGACAACAATTCGATTGTCGTGGCAATGGCGGCGATATTGAATAGTTATGCAAATCGCATCACGTTCAGGAGCCGCTATGGCCATACAAACCCCGGTACAACAACGTTCAAAATTGCCGGACGTCGGAACCACGATTTTTACGGTGATCGGCCAGCTTTCCGCGCAGCACAAGGCGATAAATCTTTCTCAGGGGGCACCCAACTTCCCCTGCGACCCGAAACTGGTCGCTGGCGTCACCAAAGCCATGCAGGAAGGGCATAACCAGTACGCCCCGATGACCGGTCTGGCGTCCCTGAAACAGCTGATTGCCGACAAAGTGGCGAGCCTTTACGGGGCCGTGTATGACCCCGCAGAGGAGGTGCTGGTCACCGCCAGCGCCAGCGAAGGGCTTTATTCTGCGATCGGCGGTCTGGTACATCCCGGCGATGAAGTTATCTACTTTGAGCCTTCTTTCGACAGCTACGCGCCGATTGTCCGCCTGCAGGGCGCCAAACCGGTGGCGCTCAAGCTGAGCCTGCCTGATTTTACCGTTGACTGGGACGAAGTGCGGGCGGCGATTACGCCACGCACGCGGATGATCATCGTGAACACGCCGCATAACCCAAGCGGGCAGGTATTTAGCGCCCATGATCTGGAAATGCTGGCGGCGGTAACTCGCGACACCGACATTGTGATCCTGTCCGATGAAGTGTATGAACACATCGTCTTTGACGGCAAAAAGCACCACGGCATGGCGACGCACCCGCAGCTTGCCGAGCGCAGCGTGATTGTGTCGTCGTTCGGTAAAACCTTCCACGTCACGGGCTGGCGGGTCGGGTATTGCCTGGCCCCGGCGGCGCTGATGGATGAGATCTGCAAGGTGCATCAGTTCCTGATGTTCTCCGCCGACACGCCGATGCAGTATGCGTTCGCCGACTATATGAGCGATCCGCAAACTTATCTTTCACTGGCGGCGTTTTATCAGCGCAAGCGTGATTTAATGCAGTCTTTGCTGGCTGATTCGCCGTTTGAACTGCTGCCGAGCGGTGGGTCATTCTTCCTGCTGGCCCGCTTCGGGCACTTCAGCGATGAGTCCGACAGCGAGATGGTGAAGCGGTTAATCACTGATTACGGCGTGGCGACCATTCCGCTCTCCGCGTTTTATACCGACGGTACTGACAATAAAATTATCCGGCTCTCATTTGCCAAAGATGAAGCCACACTTCGGGCGGGCGCTGAAGCGCTGTGCCGGGTTAAGCCACGCTGATAAGGGGTCATGATGAAAAAAATGTATGCGTTAAGTTTGCTGCTCGGGCTGTGTTCTTCGTTTTCTGCGCTGGCCGCCGGCGAGCTGCGCTATGGCCTCGAAGCGGAGTATCCCCCGTTTGAAAGCCGCAACAGCGCGGGCGAGCTGGAAGGGTTTGACGTCGAGCTGGGGAAAGCCATTTGCCAGGCGGCCAGCCTGAAATGTACCTGGGTTGAAACGTCGTTTGATTCGCTGATCCCGGGGCTGGTGGCGAAGAAGTTTGACGCCATCAACTCGGCAATGAACATCACCGAGCAGCGTCGTAAAAGCATCGACTTTACCCAGCCAATCTACCGTATTCCGTCTCAGCTGGTGGGCAAAGAAGGCAGCGGCCTTGAAGCCACGGCGGAAGGGCTGAAAGGCAAAACCATCGGCGTGCTCCAGGGCTCCATTCAGGAAACCTATGCCAAAGAGCACTGGGAAAAGCAGGGCGTGAACGTTGTGTCTTACAAAGACCAGAACATGGCCTGGGCTGACTTGCTGAACGGCCGTATTGATGCCTCTCTGGTGATGTCCGCGGCAGGTCAGGCGGGCTTCCTCAGCACGCCGCAGGGCAAGGGCTTTGGCTTTATCGGCAAGCCGGTGAGCGACGACACCATTCTCGGCAGCGGGATTGGTTTTGGTCTGCGTAAAGGTGACGCTGTCACGAAAAAAGAGCTGGATGCGGCCATCGATAAGGTGAAAGCCGACGGCACCGTGACTAAGCTCGCGCAGAAGTTCTTCCCCGGCATCGACGTCAGCGTGAAGTAACGTTGACCAGGGCTCGTCGGCACACAGGCTGACGGGCCTTTAGCGTTTTTTTCGCCAGGCAATGGCGAATTTTTCGGTGATATCTGGTTTCCTGAAAAAAAACTTTCGTTCCTCCCCCAAACGCCTTCTCCGCCCATTGGATTCACTGTGAATTTTGTCTAGAGTGTGCGGTCGTACAGGTAGCAGTCTCTTGCCGCTGTTCTTCCCGTCGGGAGGAACAAAACACATCGACACATAAGGACGATTTCTCAGGCATGAATCGCAGACGTTTTATCCAGGCCTCTATGGCTCTCGCCGCTGCCTGCGGCACGCCAACCCTTGCCACGCTATTCTCCCGAAGCGCCTTTGCTGCCGAATCAGGCATCGCTGACGGGCACTCCACCGCCTTCGATTTTGCGGTGCTTCAGGGCATGGCGCACGACCTGTCGAAAAAACCATGGGGCGGGGCACCGCGCGCGCTGCCCAACACCCTGGCTAACCTGACGCCTCAGGCTTATAACGCCATTCAGTACGACGCCGATCATTCGCTGTGGAACAACATCGAAAACCGCCAGCTTGACGTGCAGTTCTTCCACGTCGGCATGGGGTTCCGCCGCCGCGTCAGAATGTTCTCGCTGGATTCCGCCACCCATCAGGCGCGCGAAATCCACTTCCGCCCGGAATTGTTTAACTACAACAATGCTGGCGTAGACACCAGGCAGCTCGAAGGCCAGACGGATCTCGGCTTTGCCGGCCTGAAAGTCTTCAAGGCACCGGAGCTGGCGCGCCGTGACGTCGTCTCCTTCCTCGGCGCGAGCTATTTCCGTGCCGTAGACAGCACGTACCAGTATGGGCTGTCCGCCCGTGGCCTCGCGGTGGACACCTTCACCGACACGCCGGAAGAGTTCCCGGACTTCACCTCGTTCTGGTTTGAAACGCCGAAAGCCACCGACACGACTTTTGTGGTCTATGCCTTACTCGACAGCCCAAGCGTGACCGGCGCGTACAAATTTATTATCAGCTGTGAAGCCGAGCGCGTGGTGATGGAGGTGGACAATCACCTTTATGCCCGGAAAGACGTCAAACAGCTGGGTATCGCGCCGATGACCAGCATGTTTGCCTGCGGCACCAACGAACGCCGGACCTGCGACACCATTCACCCGCAAATTCATGACTCCGACCGCCTGGCCATGTGGCGCGGTAACGGCGAGTGGATTTGCCGCCCGCTGAATAACCCGCAAAAACTTCAGTTCAACGCCTTTATGGACGAGAACCCGAAAGGCTTTGGCCTGCTGCAGCTGGATCACGACTTTGCCAGCTACCAGGACATCATGGGCTGGTACAACAAGCGTCCAAGCCTGTGGGTAGAGCCGCGTAACAAGTGGGGCAAAGGCACCGTTGGCCTGATGGAAATCCCGACCACCGGCGAAACGCTCGACAATATTGTCTGCTTCTGGCAGCCGGAAAAACCGGTCAAAGCCGGGGACGAATTCGAGTTCAAATATCGCCTCTACTGGAGCGGTTTGCCGCCGGTGACGACGGATCTGGCCCGCGTTTACGCCACCCGCACCGGGATGGGCAGCTTCCCGGAAGGCTGGGCGCCGGGTGAACACTTCCCGGAAAAATGGTCCCGCCGCTTTGCTATCGACTTTATCGGGGGCGATTTGAAAGCCGCCGCGCCGAAGGGGATTGAGCCGGTGATTACGCTCTCCAACGGCGAAGCGAAGCAGATTGAGATCCTCTACGTCGAACCGTTTGACGGTTACCGCATTCTGTTTGACTGGTATCCGACCAACGACGCCACCGACCCGGTCGAGATGCGCATGTTCCTGCGTTGCCAGGGCAAAGCGATCAGTGAAACCTGGCTGTACCAGTATTTCCCACCACCGCCGGACAAACGTAAATACGTTGACGACCGCGAAATGCGTTAATCATCCAGCCCCGCCGCGTAAAAGCCGCGGGGCTTTTTTATGCCCGTTTCACCATCTCGTCCTCTTATTGCATAAATACTCTTTCATAATGAATTTCTATATGTTCACTTTTGGCGGTGTTTTAAATCTCGTGCGTTGCCACAAAAAAGTGACATAAGATAACTGTCACCTTCTAACAAAAGCAGGAGTCACGAGTGGAACAACAGCAGGCCTGGCAGGATGAAGTGATTGCGGTTAATGATGATATCGAACTGCATTCGGTGAACGAGCGGTTCGTGAAGGACGTTTTTGCCCTGGTGCAGCGCAATAAAAGCTGGCTGCAAAAGGCGATGAACTGGCCGCAGTATGTTGTTTCCGAGGGCGACACCCGCAAAACGCTGCAGGGGAACTATGTTCTCCACCATAAAGGCTACGCGAAGATGTTTATGATCCTCTATCGCGGCGAGCTGGCGGGCGTCTTTTCCTTTAATCAGATAGTCCCGACCGACAAAACGGCCTACATCGGCTACTGGCTAAGCGAGGATCGGCAGGGCAAGGGGATCATTTCCGCCGTGATTGAGGCCGCGATCTGCAAGTACGCGGGGGAAGGGACAGTGCGCCGGTTTGTCATCAAATGCATCGTCACTAACCAGGCCAGCAACCGGGTGGCCCAACGCAACGGCTTTGCCCTTGAAGGTTGCCTGAGGCAAGCCGAGTTTCTGAACGACGAGTTCCACGATCAGAATATTTACGGGCGCATTGCTGATTAAAAAATGCCATGAAACGGCGTGCGGGTAATTCGCTGTGCGCCGTTAATATCCTTCATGCCGCGAAGATGAATCAGTTCGCCGCCAAAGCCTTCCACCGCCGCCTCATCATAAATCTGCACGTTGTTTTCGATGAGCACGTTACCCATCACTTTCGCCTCGCCATACACCTGTACATTGTTGTCCAGCAGAACCGGGCCGCCGATAAGCGCCGCATTACCGTAAACCTGGACGCGGTGCCTGAGCACGCAATCTCCTTCAATAAGGGCGTTGCCATAGACTTTAGATGAGTAGCGGATGGTCGGGATCTGGCTGTCGCCGCTGCCGGCAATAATACGTGCGTTACCGGACACCTGCGCGCAATCACAAACCCAGACATTGTTCTCTGCATTGCCTTCAATAACGGCGTTATCAAAAATGGCTGAGCGGTGTTCGACAAAGGCGTTGTTCACGCGCGCGTGGCCGTAGATTTGTGCCTGATGGACGATGCGTGAGGCCAGAACCGTGGCGTTCCCGTAGATTTGCAGCCGCATTTCTGTATCTTCGGTCAGCCCCAGCACGGCAATCACCTGGCTCTGCTGCAACACGCGGGCCGAGCCCGAGATAAAGCATTCGCCGCTGATGCGGGAATCCTCGACCAGCACCTTGCCGCCCACTTTTGCGTGATGGCAAATTTCAGACTCGCCGAGGATTTTTGCGTCATCTTCAACCGTCGCACCGTTCCAGATCAGGGCGTCAGGCTCAAGCCAGCAGGTTCCCTCGTGGCTCAGGTTCGCTTCTTCCTCAATCCAGCCGCCGCCTTGCCCGGCCACGACGTTGCCAAAAGCGCAAAGCGCCTCAATTTGCCAGAGTCGAACTTGCCGCTGTTCGCCATCATGCTGATAATCATGAAGCCGCGAAACATCGGTGATCCGGTATTTTTTCATGGTGATTTCTCGCTGTGCACTGCTGATAAACGTAGCAGGTAATTCACCGGCGTAGCGTTTGGCGGCGTAATCGCATAAAATGCATTTAAAATACATTTTAAAAAATAAACAAAATGAATAAACCAATCCCCGGTAGCTTTATCAATCTCCCCGCAGGCTACTTTGGCATGGTGCTGGGCACCATCGGCATGGGGTTTGCCTGGCGCTATGCCGCCACGATTTGGCCGGTGCCGTCGGTTGTTGGTGAGACTCTTGTGGCGCTTGCCGCCGGTATCTGGCTGCTGCTGGCGTTAGCATTCCTGACGCGGCTGGTGCGCTACCCGCACAGCGTGATTGCAGAGATTTATCACCCTTTAATGAGCAGCTTCGTGAGTCTGTTCCCGGCGACAACCATGCTGGTGGCCATCGGCGTAGCCCCTTATCTGCGCCCGCTCGCTGCAGTGATGTTTGGCTTTGGCACCGTGGTGCAGCTTTGTTATGCCGCCTGGCAGTCCGCCGGATTATGGCGAGGTACGCACCCGCAGGATGCCACGACGCCGGGGCTGTATTTGCCCACCGTCGCCAATAATTTTATCAGCGCGATGGCCTGCGGCGCGTTGGGTTATCACGACCTGGGGATCTTGTTCCTTGGGGCCGGTGTTTTTTCCTGGCTCAGCCTGGAACCGGCGATTTTGCACCGTATGCGCAGCGCCGGGGAACTGCCCACGCCGGTACGCACCTCGCTGGGCATTCAGCTTGCCCCTGCGCTGGTGGCCTGCAGCGCTTACCTTGCCGTGAACGGCGGCGTGACGGATTTCTTTGCCAAAATGCTGTTTGGTTACGGCCTGCTGCAATTGCTCTTCATGCTGCGCTTAATGCCCTGGTACCTGGCGCAGCCGTTCAATGCCTCCTTCTGGAGTTTCTCATTTGGTATTTCTGCACTGGCAACCACGGCGCTCCATCTGAGCGCAGGCAGTGGGGACGGGCTGTTTCACGTCATTGCCGTGCCGCTGTTTATTTTTACTAATGTGATTATCGGCCTGCTGCTGGCACGTACTTTTATCCTGCTGATGCAGGGGAAATTGATTTTGCGCACCGCGCGGCCTGAAAATAAGGATCTGTCATGACCGAGAAGTCTGAAAGCTACTACAGCGAAAAATACGGCTTAACTGCCACACATTCTGACGTGCTGAACGCCGTGAAGTACGTTGCCCCCGGTAAAACGCTGGATCTTGGCTGCGGCGGCGGGCGCAACAGCCTGTACCTGAACCAGAAAGGGTTCGACGTCACCGCCTGGGATAAAAATCCGATGAGCATCGCCAGGCTGAATCAGATTATCGAGACGGAAGGGCTGAAAAACATTGCCACCGCCGAGGTAGACCTGAACCAGCTGAGCTTTGACGGCGAGTACGATTTTATTCTCTCCACCGTGGTGATGATGTTCCTCGAGCGCAGCACGATCCCAGGGCTTATCGCCAATATGCAGCGCTGCACCAAACCCGACGGCTACAACCTGATTGTGGCGGCCATGGATACCGAGGATTTTCCCTGCACGGTCGGTTTCCCGTTTGCCTTTAAAGAGGGTGAACTGCGGAACTACTATGAAGGTTGGGAACTGATTAAATACAACGAAGATGTGGGGCAGTTGCACAAGACCGACGAGAACGGAAACCGCATCAAGCTGCGTTTTGCCACGATGCTGGCACGTAAGAAGTAAAAATTAACCCTCACCCCGGCGCTCTCCCTGAAAGGGAGAGCGGTAAATCAGAGCTATACAATAAAATTGTGCTGTTTCTTTCACCGCAAATCGCGGGAGTGAAGCTAAGTGGGATTTCTGTTCTGGTACCCCCTCCCTTAGGGGAGAGGATTAGGGTGAGGGGCAAACTACTTCGCCGCCAGCAGGCAAAGCTTCAGCGCCACATTGTAAGACGCCTCAAACGCCCGTAGCGGTAAAAACTCAAAGCGAGAATGGAAATTGTGCGCGCCGGTAAAGAAGTTCGGCGTCAGCAAACCTTTAGCCGACAGCGCCGCGCCATCCGTGCCGCCGCGCATGGGGATCACCTTCGGCTCAATCCCCAGCTCATCCAGAGCGGCAAAAATCAAATCAATGGCCCGGCGGTCATCGGTAATGGCGTTACTGATGTTGCTGTAGGTATCGCTGAGGCTGAACTCCACGCGTGCAGTCGGGTACTGCGCGGCAATCTTCTGCGCCACTTCGGCAATTTGCTGTTTGCGGCGTTCAAAGTTGGCCAAATCGAAGTCGCGAATATTGGCCTTCAGCAGCGCTTCGCTTTGTGAAGCCTGCATCCCGTTAAACCAGACGTAGCCTTCGCGCCCTTCGGTGTGTTCAGGCGTTTGTTGGCGGTCAAAATGGCTAATGTAGTCCATCGCCATCAGCAGCGGGTTAACCAGCACGCCTTTGGAGGACATCGGATGGCTGGTCACGCCGGCGAATTTCAGCTCCGCGTGGGCGGCGTTGAAGTTTTCATACACCACTTCGCCCAGCTCGCAGCAGTCAATGGTCCACGCGAAGTCCACGTCAAAACGTGCCAAATCCAGCGCTTTGGCGCCACACAGGCCAATTTCTTCATCCGGGACGAAGGCCACCACGATGTCACCGTGCTGGTGCTCTGGCGTCAGGTTTTCCAGCAGCGTCATCACCACCGTGACGGCGGCTTTGTTGTCCGCGCCCAGCACGCTGGTGCCGTCGCTGAAGATAATCTCTTCGCCAGGATAGGCGTTGATTTCCGGGTGCTCCGCCGTGCGCAGCCAGATGTTCTCTTTGGCGTTCAGGCATAAATCTTCGCCGGTGAAGCGCAGGATCTGCGGATAAATGTCCGGGGAAAGGCCAACGTCAACGGTATCAATGTGCGTAATAAACCCCACACGCGGTGCGCCAGCGACGTTGCCTTTCTTCACGGCGGTTACCGTGGCGTGCTCATCAATCACAATATTTTCAAGGCCCAGAGTGCGCAGTTCTTCCGCGAGCAGGCGGGCCATTTCGTGTTGTCCTGGGGTACTGGGCAGGCTGCTGACGCGCGGATCGCTTTGGCTGGTCACCGCCAGATAACGAAAGAAGCGCCGGGTGAGCTGCTCGCTGAGCGACGAAGACATAGTGTTTCCTTATTGTTAGATGTTGTTTGTTGGCAATGTAAATTTAATGTTATTTATTAAGGCGCTTTGCACAAGCTTTATTCATTCAGGGTCAGGACAAACACCACAGGAAGACAGCGATGAAAACAAAGATTACAACGCTTGCACTTGCCGTAGCGGCGCTCTCCATCAGTACCAGCGTGGCGGCCAGCACGCTGGTTTATTGCTCCGAAGGCTCACCGGAAAACTTCAACCCGCAGCTTTACACCTCGGGCACCAGCGTGGATGCCAGCGCGGTGCCGGTTTATAACCGGTTGGTGGATTTTAAAGTCGGCACCACGGAACTGCAGCCCAGCCTGGCGGAGAGCTGGGACGTCAGCGAAGACGGCAAAGTCTATACCTTCCATCTGCGTAAAGGCGTTAAGTTTCAGAGCAACAAATACTTTAAGCCCACCAGAGACTTCAACGCGGACGATGTCATTTTCTCGTTTATGCGCCAGAAAGATCCTAAGCATCCGTACCACAACGTTTCCAACGGCAATTACTCCAACTTTGAAAGCCTGGAGTTTGGCAAGCTGATCACAGCGATTGATAAAGTGGATGACAACACCGTGCGCTTCACGCTGGCGCACCCGGAAGCGCCGTTTGTCGCGGATTTAGGCTGGTATTTTGCCTCGATTCTCTCTGCCGAATACGCCGATGTCATGATGAAGGCCGGCACGCCGGAACGCGTCGATTCCGACCCCATCGGCACCGGGCCGTTTGAGCTGAAGCAGTACCAGAAAGATTCCCGCATTCTCTATACCGCTTTCCCTGATTACTGGCAGGGCAAATCAAAAATCGACCGTTTAGTGTTCTCGATCACGCCGGATGCGTCGATCCGCTACGCCAAACTTGAGAAAAATGAATGCCAGGTTATGCCGTTCCCGAACCCGGCGGATTTGCCGCGCATGAAGGAAAACAAAGACATCACGCTGATGCAAAAAGCGGGTCTGAATACTGGTTTTCTGGCATTTAACACCCAGAAACCGCCGCTCGATAACGTGAAAGTGCGCCAGGCGCTGGCAATGGCGATTAACAAACCGGCCATTATCGAAGCGGTGTTCCACGGCACGGGCATCGAGGCAAAAAACCTACTGCCGCCGGGCGTGTGGAGCGCGGACGATAAGCTCAAGGATTACGATTACGATCCTGAAAAAGCAAAGGCGCTGCTCAAAGAAGCCGGGTTTGCCAACGGCATGAGCATTGACCTGTGGGCAATGCCGGTTCAGCGTCCGTATAACCCGAACGCTAAACGTATGGCAGAGATGATTCAGGCCGACTGGGCGAAAGTTGGCGTGACGGCGAAAATTGTCACCTACGAATGGGGCGAATACCTCAAGCGAGTGAAGGGCGGTGAGCACCAGGCGGCGCTGATGGGCTGGACGACGGCCACCGGCGACCCGGACAACTTCTTCGGGCCGCTGTTTTCCTGCACGTCGGCCAACGGTGGGTCTAACTCATCCAAATGGTGCTATCAGCCGTTTGATAAACTGATTCTCGAAGCCCGTGCCGAGGGGAACCACGATAAGCGAGTTGAGCTCTACAAAGAAGCGCAGCAAATGATGCACGACCAGATGCCTGCGGTGATGATTGCCCACTCCACGATTTTCGAGCCGGTGCGTAAAGAGGTGACCGGGTATGAAATTGATCCGTTCGGGAAGCATATCTTTTATCAGGTGGATGTGAAGAAGTAACTGGACGGAAGGTCCCTCTCCCAGAGGGAGAGGGAATAAAGAAGATTACATGTTGTTTTTCCGCTCTCTCCCTTTTGGGGAGAGGGTCGGGGTGAGGGCTTTCCCTCTTTCGGACACAAATCAACCGCTACATCGTACTACGCTCGCTCACCGCCTCCACTGGCGCAGTTGCCGTCGCCTGATTCGCCTGTTGCTCCTCGCGGAATTTCAGGTTATCCCAGACCCGGAAGAACGGATAATACATCACCAGCGAGATAGCCAGGTTCACAATCTGCAGAATCGAGCCGGAAACATGGCCGCCTGTCGCTAAATAGCCGCTGACGATAATCGGCGTGGTGAACGGCAGCGCAATCCCCGCAGGCGGCGCTACCAGACCTGTTGCCATCGCCGTGTAGGAGACAATCACCAGCACCACCGGGGTCAAAATAAACGGCACCACCAGGTACGGGTTCATCACCAGCGGAATGCCAAACACCATCGGTTCGCTGATGTTAAACAGGCTGCCCGGTGCGGCAATTTTACCCAGTTGCTTCATTTGCACACTGCGGCTGCGGATCAGCATAAAGATCACCAGACCTAACAGCGCCCCGGTGCCGCCAGGGGCGATCCACAGGTCATAGAACTGCTGGGTAATGATGTGCGGGATAGGCAGGCCGTTCTGGAATGCCGCCAGGTTCTCGGACATATTGGTCAGCCAGACAGGGCGGATAAACACCAGCACGATGGTGTCGCCGTGCAGGCCGAGCGTCCACAGAATACCAATCAGGATCACCGACACGATCATTCCCGGTAACGAGCCGCCAATGTGGCTCATCGGAATGCCGACCAGATCGGTGATCATGGTGTTGATGTCACCAAACGGCGTGGCTTCCACCAGCAGGCGAAGCGCCAGCACCACGGCCAACACGCAAAAACCCGGCACCAGCGCGAGGAACGATTTTGCTACCGCAGGCGGCACGCCCTCCGGCATGCGGATCACCAGATTACGATTGCTGATAAACCGGTAAATTTCGGTAGAAAGCAGGGCGATCAGAATGGCGACAAACAGCCCCTGGCTACCAATTTGCCCCATGGGCAGCACGCCCTTCACAAACTCAGCGGGCCCCCCGGACGGCGGAGTGAACATAATGTTCTGCGGGATGGTCATGATAAAGGCTACCAGCGACACCGCCCCGGCGGTGAGCGGGTCGATGGTGCGGTATTTTTCGGCCAGACGATAGGCGATCCCGAAACTCGAAATAATCGCCATGATGTCATAGGTCGCTTTGACCGGATAAAGCAGCTTGGTCTGCCACGTGGCACCAAACAGATCGGTCATTAGCTGGGGGTAACCCGGCACCGGCAGATAGGCGAAAATCAGGAAGAACGAGCCAATCAGCATGAACGGCATGTTCAGAATGATCCCGTCGCGGACGGAAAGCACGTGCTTTTGCCCGGCGATTTTCAGCGCCACGGGCAGCACATATTTTTCAAGAAACGATTTCTTTGCGGACACGGTTACCCCTGTCCCGGCGCATGGCCGGGCATTATTGTTATTGATTTCTGTTGTGGGGTGGACGTAAAGCATCGCCCACCGGTAAGCGGCGCTAATTAAACTGCGGCAGCCACGCCTTGTTGCTTGCAAGCACTTCATCGAGCAACGCCTGAGCGATATTCACGTCAGCCACCAGCGGGTTCGCTATCAGGGCCAGGAGCGCCTGCTGCTTATCGCCGTGGACCGCCGCTTCAATCGTCAGTCGTTCAAAGTCTTTCACCTGCTGGGTCAGGCCATTCATCAGGGGAGGAAGTTTGCCGAAGGCCAGCGGATGGGCCCCCAGCGCGTCGATCACGCAGTTGGTTTCAATCACCGCGTCGTCCGGCAGCCCCTGAATAGCGCCGTTGTTGGCGGTATTCACCACCATCTGCTTGCCGAGGTTATTGTGCAGGGCGTCGATAAGCTCCAGGGCCACTTCGGAATAGAACGAGCCACCGCGCTGGCTCAACTGCTCCGGCTTTTTGTCGAGCTGTGGGTTGGCGTACAGCTCAAACAGCTCGGCCTCGACTTTCATTACCTGTTCGGCGCGGGTGCCTTTCCCGTTCGCCGCATCCGCCAGCTCGTCTTTGAGCATGGTGCGGGTTTGCCAGAAATAGCGGTGGTACGGGCAAGGGATCGCTTTCAGGGCTCGCAGCAGGGCTGGCGGCCACGGAATCGCTTTGATGTTGTTCATCGACAACTGCTCGCCATCGCACAACATCTCAATCACCTCGGCGGTCGCGTCCCGCCCATTGGCAATCACCTCGTGCACCCACACCATGTGGTTGAGCCCGGCGAAGCGCAGCGTGACTTTGTCGTAAGGCAGTTGGAGCATGTCAGCGATGGTGTGGTGCATGGTCACCGGCACGTTGCACAGGCCAACAATGTTGGCGGCGCTGTAGCGGGAAACTGCCTCGGTGACGATCCCCGCCGGGTTGGTGAAATTAATAATCCACGCATTCGGGGCCAGGCGCTCCACGCGTTTAGCAATGTCCAACATCACCGGAATAGTACGCAGTGCTTTTGCAAAACCACCGACACCGGTGGTCTCCTGGCCTAGCAGCTCGTGGCTGAGGCCCAGGCGTTCGTCGGCGGCGCGAGCGGGCAGTTGCCCCACGCGAAGCTGGGTCAGCACAAAGCTGGAACCCACAATCGCAGCGTCTGGTTCGTAATGCACCGTCACTTTGACCTGTTCCAAACCTTTGCTGCCGAACATGCGGCGAGCCAGCGCGGCGATGATTTCAACCTTCTGGCGGCCCGCTTCTACATCCACCAGCGCCAGCTCCGTCATCGGCAGGGCGGCATGGCGCAGAATCAGGCCTTCAATCAGTTCCGGGGTGTAGCTGCTGCCCCCGCCCACAACGGTAATTTTCATTGGTTTCTCCCGGTATCAGGCCATCAGAGTTATGGCTTTATCCAGCACGCGGTCGCCGCGCATGGTGCCGTAATCCATCATGTCGATCACCGCCACGGGTTTGCCGAGAGGAGCCGAAAGCTCGGAAAGGCGGGCCAGTTCGAACTGCACCTGAGGGCCGAGCAGCACCACGTCGGCGCTCTGCAGGTGACTTTCAATTTCGGCCACAGACACCGCGTCAATTTGAATGTCCAGGGCGCGTTTTGTGGCCTCGGCACGCATTTTTTGCACCAGCATGCTGGTGGACATCCCTGCGGCACAACACAACATGATCTTTTTCATTACCTTTATCCTTCAAATTGAAAACGTGTTTCAAACAACAGCGCGTTTATTCAGCATGTATGAAAATTATTTTCATGACCGTGATCTGCGTTGGATTATTGGTTTCCCGAATGTTAAAGGAATAACAAGACTTTTACGGAGGAGGGTGAAACGGCGGCAAGGCATCGCGGCAAAGTTAATTGAAAAATAATTTCAACGCATTATGATGATTTATCCGCCTGTGACGCAGACACAAGGAACCTTTCAGCGATGGATATTGTTTATCACTTGGTCCATGGGTTAGCCGACTCTTCTCCCCAGGAAACGCGGCTGGCCCGCTTTTTTCTGGAGAATTTCTTCCAGCTACCGGATGCCACCATGGAGCAGTTGGCGGCGCGCGCGGGTGTCAGTCAGGCTACGCTCCAGCAGTTCGCGCGTACCATCGGCTGCAGCGATATGAATGATTTCCTCGGCCAGGTTCGCCACCAGCAGCACGACAGCCGGGTACAGGATTTGCTGGCAGCGCCGTCTCAACTGCTGGGGGATGCCGCCTGGGTGGATAATGACACGCTGCAGTTTCTGGCCAACCGTGGCGGCGTGGCGAAAGACGTGCTGGAGCGCTTTTCTCATTCCATAGGGCGGGATGCTGAGGGCGACATTATCAGCCGGATCCGCCAGCGGCTGGCGGAGTTCAGCCAGCAGGAAGCGAGAGTTGCGCAGGCTATTTTGCACGATCCGGGCTTTGCGTCGTCGGCGACAATCGACCAGCTTGCCCAGGCGGCGGGCGTCAGTCCGGCCACTATCACGCGCTTTGCCAGAGCCGCAGGCTGCGACGATATTCGTGATCTACGCATGAAGCTGGCGCAGGCCAGCACCGCCATACCGGGTAGCGAGCTACCGGCTTCCTGGCAACAGCGGTTGAGCGGCATCCAGCAGGCGCTAACTCAGCAACTGGAAACGCTTCCGGAAGCTAATGTTTCGCGCGCCGTTTTGCTGCTGAAGCAAGCGAAAGCGATTCATATTTTCAGCGCAGGCGCGGCAGACACGCCTTTTGCCAGCCTTTTGCAGTACCGCCTGCTGACGCAGGGCCAGCCCGCCAGCGTCTGTTATGATCCTGCCCTGATGAGCTTCACCGCCTCAATGCTGAATCGCGAGCAGGCGATGATCGTCTTTGCCAGCTCGACGCCGGACAGCACCTTGTTAGCGGCCGTGCAGCAGGCCAGGCGGCAGGGCGCAGCCATCGTTATGGTGACGAAAGATCCCGCCAGCGCGGGGCAGGCCGGTGACGTCTGGCTGCCTCCCGGGGAAGGGCATTACGGCGCATTATTGATTGTTGACCTGCTTTGCGATGGGCTTGCCGCCCCCGGCGATGAGCGCGCGATCTGAGTTTTGACGTCAAGGCCGCTTAACCCCCACACAAAGTGTCGTTTTTTGCTATACCTGAAAGGCTTATACCCACAAACAGGATCAAACGATGCGGAGCAAAACGTATTTTAAAGTGGCTTGTCTGGCAGGTTTATTAGCGCTGGCGGGGTGTGCTTCAAAAACCACCGCGCCAGAAAAATACTCTGGGTTTCTAAAAGATTACTCCGGTCTGCAGGAGACAAAATCAGCTACCGGTAAAACCGTTATGCGCTGGGTTGACCCGAACTTCAAACCCGGCAACTACGACAGCCTGGTCTACAATCCGGTGGTCTACTACCCGACGCCAAGGCCCACGACCCAAATAGGCCAGAACACGCTGGATGGTCTGCTGGCGTACACCAACACCAAATTAAAAGCCGCGGCGGCGCAGCGGAAACCGCTGGTCACGACGCCAGGCCCTCACAGCCTTATTTTCCGGGGCGCGATCACCGGCGTGGACAGCAGCAAAGAAGGGCTGCAGTTCTATGAGGTGATTCCGATTGCGATGGTTGTCGCAGGCACGCAAATGGCCACCGGGCACCGCACCATGAATACCGATCTCTATTTCGAAGGCGAGCTGATTGATGCGGCAACCAACAAACCCGTTTTACGCGTGGTCCGTAAGGGCGAAGGGAAAACGCTCAGCAACGAAAATGCCAAAGTCACCGTCGATACCCTGAAACAGGTTGTGGATGATTTGGCCACCGATGCCACGATGTTTGACGTGCCGAATAAATAACCTTTTTTGCAAACAAAAACCGCAGCCCTGAACAAGCTGCGGTTTTTTATTACGCCAGCTTTCTCCGCCACGGCAGCCACTGTTCCGGCTTAGCAAACATCACCAGGTTACCCAGCAGGATCATCACCAGCCCAAGTACGGCGTTCGCGTGCCAGACGTACCCTTCGTAAAGCGTCGACAGCGTCAGCGCCACCAGCGGGAAGAGCAGCGTACTGTAGGCGGCCTGGCTCGCCCCGATGCGGCCTACCAGGGTGAAATAGGCGCCAAAGGCTATCACCGAACCAAAAATCGCCAGATAAAGCAGCGAGCCAAGGTAGCGCACGGTGAAATCCGGCATAAACGATTCGCCGCTCGCCAGCGCTACGACGCCCATAATTGCCGTGCCGTAAAACATCGCATAGGTATTGGTGGACAGCGTTTCCAGGCCCTGGCCTTGATGGCGGGCACTGATCATATTCCCCAGCGAAAAACCAAAGGTGCCGAGCGCGCTAAGGCCGATGCCGATCAGCAGCGAAGGCGCCAGTTGAGTGGCTGCAAGATCGTGCCAGAACAGGGCCACGATGCCGGCAATGCCCAGCGCGGCAGCGGGCAATACGCGGGGAGACGGTTTCTTGCGGAAGAACAGAAAATTGTTGAAGGCGTTGAACAGCACCGCCATTGAGAAGATCACCGACTCCAGACCGGAGCTGATATAGGCCGCCGCGTGGTAGAAGCAGAAGAAGTTGAAGCCGAACACGCACGTGCCCTGCAGGACGCAAAACAGGTGGTCTTTGAGCCCGATACGCTTCAGGCGGCCCAGCGCGAGCAGCACAACAAGCATCACCACGGCCGCCACGGCAAAGCGCCAGAAAATAGACACGGGAACTGAAACGACCCCCTGTTGCATATAAATGGCAATCCAGGTCGTTCCCCAAATCACCACCACCAGAATATAAAGCAAAGCGTTCATTGTTGTTCTCGTCAGTCAAAACCAGATGACGAGTCTCCTTTTTTTTCCGCTCTGCGACTTTCATCCGGGCCAGCGACTTGCATATTCTTGCGGTTTTTTTTCACGGCGGCAGTGGCGACGGCGGCGCGCAGTCCTTACACTAGCCATTATGTTCCAGAAGCCGACTCCCGCTATGACCGCGCCATACCACGCCTTTGAAAACCTGCAGCAGCACAAAGCCCGCCTGAACGGCAGCGTTCAGCTTGGCTCAGGGATTCAGCTGGCCGCCTGGTCCAACGGAAATGACTGCATTACCCAGCGCTGCGATCACCACACGCTGAGCCTGTACGTGACCGAAGGGTACGAAACGTATCAAAAAACGAGCTCAGGCTGGCGCAACGGCGGCGGCCCGGATCGCTTCTGCATTATGCCGGAAGACAGTGAATCAACCTGGGACGTGCGGGATGACTTCTCGTTTGTGCACCTGTACTGCACCGACGAGCATTTGAAAGAGATTGCCGCGCAGATTTGGGACCGCAGCCCGGCGGCCATCAACCTTGATGAAAAAACCTTTGCCGACGACCCGCGCATAACCCAGCTTTATCGTCACTTTCTGCTGAGCAGCGACTGGCAGCAGCGGGCTAATCACCTGACGCTAAGCACCGCCTCTACGCTGCTGTTGACGCATCTCGTGCAGCATTACAGCAGCGTGCAGTGGAAACTGCCGACGGTGCGCGGCGGGCTGGCGCCGGCGGTACTGCGCAATGCCCAGGCGTATATCGAGCAGAACCTGAGTGAGGCGCTGACCCTGGGTGAACTTGCCCGGCTGGCGGATCTCAGCGAATACCACTTTGCACGTATGTTTAAACAGTCCACCGGCCTGGCGCCACATCAGTACGTGATGCAGCGCAGAATGGCAAAGGCGGAAATACTGGTTCGTCAGGGAAAACTGACGTTGACGGAGATCGCAATGGCCTGCGGGTTTAGTTCGCCCAGCCACTTCAGCACCCGCTTTAAAAGCGTCTTTGGCGCAACGCCCTCGCAGCTACGCGCGCTTCAGCCTTGAAAGCGCGGTGTAGCAAATCCCCCCGGCGATCACCCCCCAAAATGCAGAGCTGACGCCCAGCAGATTGACGCCTGAGGCGGTCACCAGAAACGTCACGACGGCGGCGTCTCTGTCGCGCTCGTGGTTCAGCGCCTGATGCAGGCTTCCGGCAATGGTGCCCAGCAGAGCCAGCCCGGCAAGGGTATGGACCCAGGCGAGCGGCAGGGCCGTCAGCAGCGTCGAGATCGCCCCGCCAAACAGGCCGGCCAATAAGTAAAATACCCCAGCAGCAGCGGCGGCAAGCCAGCGTTTGTCTTTGTCGGGATGGGCTTCAGCGCTCTGGCAAATGGCGGCGGTGATGGCGGCGATGCAAACCGAAAATACCCCGAATGGTGCCAGCAGCAGGGCTATTAACGCCGTTACGACAATCAGCGGTGAAACCGGGACTTTGTAGCCGGAGGCCGCCAGCGTGGCGACGCCGGGGGCGTTTTGCGAGGCCATGGTCACCAGGAAGAAGGGTACGCCGATGCCCAGCAGGCTGGCGAGGCTAAATGAGGGGGCGATGAATTCCGGCACCACGACAGAAACCGGGACGCTCCCGGCGTGAAGCTCGCCGCTGATAAAGCAAATCAGCAGGCCAACCAGCATGGCGACAACCACGGCATAGCGCGGGGCAAACACCTTCGCCAGCAGCCAGCCGGCCAGCATACTGATGCACAGTAAGAAGTGACCCTGTAACGATGTGAAGGTGTCGAGGCCAAAGCGCAGTAAAACCCCGGCCAGCATGGCGGCGGAGAGCGTAGACGGGATCAGGCGCATCAGCCTGGCGAACAGCCCGGTGAGGCCGCAGATCAGGATCAGCCCAGAGGCGAAAATAAAAATGCCCACCGCCTCGTTCAGGCTGTAGCCCGGCAGGCTGGTGGCCAGCAGCGCCGCGCCCGGCGTGGACCAGGCTGTGAGTATGGGCGCGCGATACCACAGCGTTAACCCCAGCGTGCTGATGCCCATCGCCAGGCCCAGCATTGTCAGCCAGCCAGCGATTTGGTGCGGGCTGGCACCTGCGGCATCTGCGGCCTGCCAGATAATGGCGGCGGAACTGGCATAGCCGACCAGGACGGCAACAAAACCGGCCAAAACGGTGGGAAACGGGGGCAGAGAAAGGCGCATGGTTGGCTCGCTGTGCGTTATAACGTCCGGAGAATATAGCATCGTGCGTTATAGCGCACAAGGCGCTATACTGCGCCCTTAACGGGAGGAGAGAATGGATATAGCGCAACATCTGGCAAACACCCTTAAAGGCCTGCGTCAGGCCAGAGGCTGGAGCCTGACCTTCGCGGCGGAACAAACCGGCGTGTCGAAAGCGATGCTCGGGCAGATCGAGCGCAACGAATCCAGCCCGACCGTCGCCACATTATGGAAGATTGCCACCGGCTTTAACGTGCCGTTTTCGGTTTTCCTCGAAGCCGGTTCCGCACCCGTGCGCCCGGTCTTTGACCCGCAGCACCGGGAAATGGTGGTGGTGCCGATTTTTCCTTACGATCCGCACCTGCGTTTTGACCACTTTTCTATTCGCCTCGCCCCCGGCGCGCTCAGCGAGTCGTCGGCGCACGACAGCGGCGTTATCGAGCATGTGGTGGTGATAAGCGGCGTGTTGGATATGAATGTTGACGGAGAATGGCAGACGTTGCAGGCCGGAGATGGCTTAAAATTCTACGGCGATAGCCCTCACGCGTACCGTAATTCAGGTGCCGATGAGACGCATTTTCACTCGCTGATTCACTATCCGGTGACGACGGCATAATCCCTCTGTTTTTGCGCGGGGGAAGTGACTACAATAGCCGCCTTTCGCCATTACAGAACACGACAAATTTTATGCGCCTGCACGCAAATCAACTTGAATTACTCAGCCCTGCCCGTGATACCGCCATCGCCCGCGAAGCCATTCTCCATGGCGCGGATGCGGTTTACATCGGTGGGCCTGGCTTTGGCGCTCGCCACAACGCCGGTAACAGCTTGCAAGACCTGGCCGAACTGGTGCCGTTTGCCCACCGCTACGGGGCGAAAATTTTTGTTACCCTGAACACCATTCTGCATGATGACGAACTGGAGCCTGCGCGCTCGATGATCGTCGACCTGTACGAAGCCGGGGTTGATGCGCTGATCGTGCAGGATATGGGCGTGCTGGAAATGGATCTGCCGCCGATCGAGCTGCACGCCAGTACCCAGTGCGACATTCGTAGCGTGGAAAAAGCGAAGTTTCTGTCCGATGCAGGTTTCTCGCAAATCGTGCTGGCGCGCGAGCTGAACCTGCAGCAAATTGCCGCCATTCACCAGAATGTTGACGCGACGATTGAATTCTTCATTCACGGCGCGCTGTGCGTGGCGTATTCCGGGCAGTGTAATATTTCCCACGCCCAGACCGGGCGCAGCGCCAACCGCGGCGACTGCTCGCAGGCCTGCCGCCTGCCGTACACCCTGAAAGACGATCAGGGCCGCGTCGTAGCCTACGAAAAACACCTGCTGTCGATGAAAGACAACGATCAGAGCGCCAACCTGGCGGCGCTGGTCGAGGCGGGCGTGCGCTCCTTCAAAATTGAAGGGCGTTACAAAGACATGAGCTACGTGAAAAACATCACCGCGTACTACCGCCAACTGCTGGACGAGCTGATGGAAGGGCGCAGCGACCTGACCCGTGCGTCTTCCGGCGTGACATCGCACTACTTTATTCCGTCCCCGGACAAAACGTTCCACCGCGGCAGCACTGACTACTTCGTGAACGAGCGCAAAATCGACATCGGTGCGTTCGACTCGCCAAAATTTATTGGCCTGCCGGTGGGCGAAGTGCTGAAAGTGAGCAAAGACCACCTCGACGTGACCACTACCGATACGTTGACTAACGGCGATGGCCTGAACGTGCTGATCAAGCGTGAAATCGTCGGCTTCCGCGCTAATACGGTGGAAAAAACCGGAAAAAATCAGTATCGCGTCTGGCCAAACGAAATGCCGGAAACGCTGAAAAAAGTGCGCCCGAACCACCCGCTGAACCGTAACCTGGACCACAACTGGCAGCAGGCGCTGCTGAAAACCTCCAGCGAGCGCCGCGTGGCGGTGGATATCGAACTGAGCGGCAGCCAGCAGCAGTTGGTGATGAAAGCCACCAGCGAAGAGGGCGTCAGCGTCAGTCAAACGCTCGTCGGCCAGTTTGACGTCGCCAATAACCCGCAGAAAGCGTTCGACAGCCTGCGTGACGGCCTGACCAAGCTGGGCCAGACCATGTACTCCGCGCGGAAAGTGAACATCTTGCTGGAAGAAGCTTTATTTGTGCCAAACGCCCAGCTTAACCAGCTGCGCCGTGATGCCATTGAAGCGCTGACCGAAGCGCGGCTGCAAAACTACCAGCGCGGCATCCGTAAAGCGGTGAGCGTGCCGCCGCCGGTCTACCCGGACAGCCATTTAAGCTTCCTGGCGAACGTGTATAACCATAAAGCGCGTGAGTTTTATCACCGCTATGGCGTGCAGCTGATTGACGCTGCCTATGAAGCACATGAAGAGAAGGGCGAAGTGCCGGTGATGATCACCAAGCACTGCCTGCGCTTTGCGTTTAACCTTTGCCCGAAACAGGCAAAAGGGAACATCAAGAGCTGGAAAGCGACCCCAATGCAGCTGGTGCACGGCGATGAAGTGCTGACGCTGAAATTTGACTGCCGCCCGTGCGAAATGCACGTCATCGGCAAGATGAAGAACCACATCCTGAAGATGCCGCTGCCGGGGAGCGTGGTGGCATCCATTAGCCCGGACGATTTGATGAAAACGCTGCCGGGGAAAGCGAAGCGTTAATTTCATTGCTTATTATTTAAAACCGCCTGCTTCAGGCGGTTTTTTTAACCACGCAGGGAGGATGCATTATTATTTGTCACTTACGGAATTATTCCGCTATTCAACAAACATGCCTTAATCATGATATTCAGATGACAAGCAGGGGTTGTGAAGGGCATAGGCTCGCCAGCCGACGCTTAACGTCACGATTTTTCGTTATATCTCATTTTCTTAATACTGTTCTAAGATTTCTTTGTTAAATTCTTTTCATTGATAAGATGTTTAGCTAAACAGGCCGTACTTCCCTAGTGTTGTGCTTTTATTTAATTAGCCTGATTCATTATCCCGTCAGCTTTTGGCGTTTAGCGATTTAATAAGGAATCCACGTAATGAGTGATTTTCTGCCTTTTTCACGCCCGGCGTTAGGTGCGGAAGAAATTGCAGCGGTAACGGAAGTCATGCAATCCGGCTGGATCACAACCGGGCCGAAAAACCAGGCGCTTGAGAAAGCATTTTGCGACTTAACCGGCAATAAACATGCCATTGCGGTAAGTTCGGCCACCGGCGGGATGCACGTTACTCTGATGGCGCTTGGGCTGCAGGCGGGTGACGAGGTGATTACTCCCTCGCTGACCTGGGTCTCCACGCTCAACATGATTGTGCTGCTGGGCGCCGAACCGGTGATGATCGACGTCGATCGCGACACGCTGATGGTTACGCCAGAAGCCATTGAAGCGGCCATTACTCCACGCACTAAAGCGATCATTCCCGTGCACTACGCGGGCGCGCCTGCCGACATCGACGCTATTCGCGCCATCGGGGAACGTCACGGCATTCCGGTGATTGAAGATGCTGCGCACGCCGCGGGCACCGAGTATAAAGGCAAGCACGTTGGCGGCAAGGGCACGGCTATCTTCTCTTTCCACGCCATCAAAAACATGACCTGCGCCGAAGGCGGTCTGATCGTCACCGACGACGACCAGTTTGCTAACCGCATTCGTAGCCTGAAATTCCACGGTCTGGGCGTAGATGCCTTTGACCGTCAGACGCATGGCCGCGCGCCGCAGGCTGAAGTTATCTCCCCGGGGTTCAAATACAACCTTGCGGACATTAACGCGGCTATCGCGCTGGTGCAGCTGGGCAAGCTGGAGCAAATCAACGTCCGTCGGCAGGAAATCGCCGAACGCTACCTCAAAGAGCTGGCCGACACGCCATTCCTGCCGTTGGCCACCCCGACCTGGCAGCATCGCCATGCCTGGCATCTGTTTATCATCCGCGTGGATGAAGCCACCTGCGGCATTTCCCGCAGCGGCCTGATGGAAGCGCTGAAAGAGCGCGGCATCGGCACCGGCCTGCACTTCCGCGCGGCGCACACCCAGAAGTATTACCGCGAGCGCTATCCGCAGCTTCAACTGCCGAACAGCGACTGGAACAGCGAGCGCATTTGCTCTATTCCACTGTTCCCAACCATGACCGACGATGACACTTCCCGCGTCATTACCGCTTTACGTGAAATAGCAGGACTCTAAGATGACGACCCCGGAACCGATCAAGAAAGTTTCCGTTGTGATCCCGGTGTACAACGAACAGGACAGCCTGCCTGAACTGCTGCGTCGTACCACTGAAGCTTGTCAAAAGCTGAACCGTGATTACGAAATTCTCCTTATTGATGATGGCAGCAGCGATGACTCTGCCGCCATGCTGACCCGCGCGGCAGAAGCCCCGGACAGCCACATCGTCGCGGTGCTGCTGAACCGTAACTATGGCCAGCACTCGGCCATTATGGCGGGCTTTAGCCACGTCACCGGCGATCTTATCGTCACCCTGGATGCCGACCTGCAGAACCCGCCGGAAGAGATCCCGCGCCTGGTTGAGAAAGCCGACGAAGGCTATGACGTGGTGGGCACCGTGCGCCAGAACCGCCAGGACAGCTGGTTCCGCAAGCGTGCGTCAAAAATGATCAACCACCTGATCCAGCGCACCACCGGTAAAGCGATGGGCGACTACGGCTGTATGCTGCGCGCCTACCGCCGCCATATCATCGACGCGATGCTGCACTGCCACGAACGCAGTACCTTTATCCCGATTCTGGCCAACACCTTTGCCCGCCGCGCCATCGAAATCCCGGTGCACCACGACGAGCGTCAGTTTGGCGACTCGAAGTACAGCTTCATGCGCCTGATCAACCTGATGTATGACCTGATCACCTGCCTGACCACAACGCCGCTGCGTTTACTTAGCGTCGTCGGCAGCATTATCGCACTGTCCGGTTTTGCCCTCGCGGTACTGCTGGTGGTGTTACGTCTTGCTCTTGGCCCGCAGTGGGCGGCGGACGGGGTGTTTATGCTCTTCGCCGTTCTGTTCACCTTTATTGGCGCCCAGTTCATCGGAATGGGGCTGCTGGGTGAGTACATTGGCCGTATCTATAACGACGTGCGTGCTCGCCCTCGTTACTTTATTCAACGCGTAGTTAGCAGTGAAACCGCTTTATCTTCAGAGGAAAATCAATAATGAAAGCAGTTGTTTTCGCCTATCACGATATGGGCTGTGTGGGTGTTCGTGCCCTGGTTGAAGCAGGCTATGACATTGCAGCAATTTATACTCACCCGGATAACGCCGCTGAGAATAACTTCTTCGGTTCTGTGGCCCGCACGGCGGCAGAATTCGGCATCCCGGTTTTTGCTCCTGAAGATGTGAACCACCCGCTGTGGGTCGACCGCATTAAAGACGCACAGCCTGAAGTGATTTTCTCCTTCTACTACCGCAACCTGCTGAGCGAAGAGATTCTGGACTGCGCTTCCGTCGGGGCATTTAACCTCCACGGCTCCCTGCTGCCTAAATTCCGTGGCCGCGCGCCGCTGAACTGGGTGCTGGTGAAAGGTGAAACCGAAACGGGCGTTACCCTGCATCGCATGGTGAAACGCGCGGACGCGGGCGACATAGTTGCTCAGGAACGCGTGGCGATTGCCGCAGAAGATACTGCCCTGACCCTGCACCACAAACTGTGCGAAACCGCGAAATCCCTGCTGGCGAAAAGCCTGCCGGTGATCAAAACCGGTCACTTCCCGCAGACCGCTCAGGACGAATCCAAAGCGACCTATTTCGGCGGCCGTTCGCCTAAAGATGGCGCGATCAGCTGGGAAGGCTCTGCAGCAGAAGCTAACAACCTGGTGCGTGCGGTGACCGAACCGTGGCCAGGCGCGTTCAGCTACGTGGGCGGCGGCAAATTCATCATCTGGAAAAGCCGCGTGCTGGAAAGCAACAATGGCGCGAAAGCCGGGACAGTTATCTCCGTTAACCCGCTGGTGATTGCCTGCGGCACCGGTGCTCTGGAAGTCGTGACCGGCCAGGCTGAAAACGGCGTGTACATGCAGGGTTCCCAGCTGGCACAGTCTCTGGGCCTGGTTAGCGGCGCGATTCTGAGCAGCAAACCTGTTTCCGCTATCAAACGTCGTACCCGCGTACTGATTCTGGGCGTGAACGGCTTTATCGGTAATCACCTGACCGAACGTCTGCTGCGTGATGACAACTTCGAAATCTTCGGCCTGGACATCGGTTCCGACGCGATTTCTCGCTTCATCGGCAACGAGCGTTTCCACTTTGTGGAAGGTGACATCAGCATTCACTCCGAGTGGATCGAATACCACATTAAGAAGTGTGACGTTGTTCTGCCGCTGGTAGCCATCGCGACGCCAATCGAATACACCCGTAACCCGCTGCGAGTGTTCGAACTCGACTTCGAAGAGAACCTGAAGATCATCCGCGACTGCGTGAAATACAAAAAACGCATTATCTTCCCGTCCACCTCCGAAGTGTACGGCATGTGCACCGACAAGTCGTTTGACGAAGATAACTCCCCGCTGATCGTTGGGCCAATCAACAAACAGCGCTGGATCTACTCCGTGTCCAAACAGCTGCTTGACCGTGTTATCTGGGCATACGGCGAAAAAGAAGGGCTGCGCTTCACGCTGTTCCGTCCGTTTAACTGGATGGGCCCGCGTCTGGACAACCTGAACGCCGCGCGTATCGGTAGCTCCCGTGCCATTACCCAGCTGATCCTGAACCTGGTAGAAGGTTCTCCGATCAAGCTTATCGACGGCGGCAAGCAGAAGCGCTGCTTCACCGACATCGGCGACGGCATCGAAGCGCTGTTCCGCATTATTGAAAACAAAAACAATAACTGCGACGGCCAGATCATCAACATCGGTAACCCGGATAACGAAGCGAGCATCAAACAGCTGGCAGAAATGCTGCTGGAAAGCTTCGAACGTCATCCGCTGCGTAGCCAGTTCCCACCGTTCGCCGGTTTCCGCGAAGTGGAAAGCAGCGCCTACTACGGCAAAGGTTATCAGGACGTTGAACACCGTAAGCCAAGCATCCGCAACGCCCAGCGCCTGCTGGAGTGGACGCCTGAAGTGCACATGGAGAAAACCATCGACGAGACGCTGGACTTCTTCCTGAAAACCGTTGAGCTGACGGACCCTGCTTCATGAGAAAAGTCGGCCTGCGTATTGATGTCGACACCTGGCGAGGCACCCGTGAAGGGGTGCCAAACCTTCTGGAGACGCTAAGTTTACACTCGACTCAGGCAACCTTTTTCTTCAGCGTTGGGCCAGACAACATGGGGCGCCACTTGTGGCGCCTGATCAAGCCTAAATTCCTGTGGAAGATGCTGCGCTCCAACGCAGCATCGCTGTATGGCTGGGACATTCTGCTGGCGGGTACCGCGTGGCCGGGGCGCGTGATTGGCGCAGGCAACGCAGAGGTTATCGCGGCGGCGGCGGACCACCATGAGGTGGGCCTCCATGCCTGGGATCACCATGCCTGGCAGGCCTGGGCGGGCGTCTGGGAACAGGACAAGCTCGAACAGCAAATTCGCCGTGGGCTGGATGCGCTGCAGAAAATTGTCGGGCAGCCTGTAAACTGCTCGGCCGTGGCGGGCTGGCGTGCTGACCAGCGCGTGGTGAAAGCGAAAGCCGCTTTCCCGTTCCAGTACAATAGCGACTGCCGTGGTACTACGCCGTTTATCCCCGTTCTGTCTAACGGTAGCGAGGCTGCGGTGCAAATTCCCGTGACGCTGCCAACGTGGGACGAGGTGATTGGTACCGAAGTCAGTAAAGAGAAGTTTAACCGCTTTATCCTGGATAAAATTCACCAGGACAGCGGCACACCGGTTTACACCATTCATGCCGAAGTCGAAGGGATGGTGATGCGAGATTCCTTTAGTGAATTGCTGGCGATGGCTGCCGCCGAGGGGGTTCAGTTCTGCCCGCTTAGCGAGCTTCTGCCGGACGATTTATCCACGCTGCCGAGAGGCAAAATTGTGCGCGGGACAATTCCAGGCCGCGAAGGCTGGCTGGGTTGCCAACAACTTATAGAGTCGTGAACCGATGAAATCTGCAAAATATGGAATGACCCTTCTGGTCTGTTTTGCCTTGCTTTACCTTGTCCCTCTGGAGTTTCGTCACCTGTGGCAGCCGGATGAGACGCGCTATGCGGAAATCAGCCGTGAAATGCTGCTGTCTGGCAACTGGATCGTTCCTCATTTCCTTGATCTGCGCTATTTCGAAAAGCCGGTGGCGGGGTACTGGATCAACAACATCAGCCAGTTTATCTTCGGTCATAACAATTTTGCCGTGCGTTTTGGTTCCGTGTTTTCGGTGACCCTGAGCGCGCTGCTGACCTACTGGCTGGCGTTCCGTCTGTGGCGCGATAAAACCGTCGCGGTGCTTTCCGGGGTTATTTTCCTCACCTGCCTGCTGGTCTACGGCATTGGTACGTATTCCGTGCTCGACCCGATGATCACCCTGTGGCTGACGGCGGCGATGTGCAGTTTCTGGCTGGCCAGTACCGCACAAACCACCGGCGGCAAGATGGGTGGCTACGTGCTGCTGGGCCTGGCCTGCGGCATGGGCGTGATGACCAAAGGGTTCCTGGCGCTTGCGGTGCCGGTGATTGGCGTTCTGCCGTGGGTGATTGCACAGAAACGCTGGAAAGAGGTGTTGTTGTTCGGGCCGCTGGCGGTGCTGAGCGCCGTGCTAATTACGCTGCCGTGGGCGATTGCGATCGCCAAAGCCGAGCCTGACTTCTGGCACTACTTCTTCTGGGTGGAGCACATTCAGCGCTTCGCGGAGAAAGACGCGCAGCATAAAGCCCCGTTCTGGTACTACATTCCGTTCCTGATTGCAGGCTCTCTGCCATGGCTTGCTCTGCTGCCGGGCGCGCTGAAAAGCGGCTGGAAAAGCCGAGGCGAGCAGGGCGGCGCGTTCTACCTGCTGGGCTGGGTTGTGATGCCGTTGCTGTTCTTTAGCATCGCCAAAGGCAAACTGCCGACCTACATTCTGCCGTGCTTTGCACCGCTGGCTATCCTGATGGCGCGTCATGCCGTTGAGCTGGCGAAAAGCGGCTCCGCTATTTTACGCGTCAACGGCTGGATTAACCTGCTGTTTGGGGCGGCCTGCGTGATCACGGTGGCCTTCTTCCTGGCACCGTGGGGGCTGGCAAGACATCCGGTGTATGCCGCCAATGAAACGCTGAAAGTTGTACTGGCGTGCGTGGCCTTTGCCGTCTGGGGGCTGTTCGGTCTTTTGACCCTGAGCCAGACCGCGAAACGCTGGTACTGGGCGGCGCTGTGCCCGCTGGGTCTGGCGCTGCTGGTGGGTGTGGTGATTCCATCGAAAGTGGAAAATTCCAAGCAGCCGCAGGCGTTCATTCATGAAATGCGTCCGCAGCTGGAAGACAGTCGCTACATCTTCACCAACAACGTCGGCATTGCCGCCGGAGTGGCGTGGGAGCTGAAGCGGAGCGATATCAATCTTTATAATCAGGCGGGCGAGCTGCGCTACGGCCTTGATTATCCGGATGTATCTAACCGCTTTGTTTACGGTGATGAGTTCGCATCCTGGCTGGCGGAACACCGCAAGCTGGGCAAAGTGTCGCTGATGCTGCTGGTGTCGAATAACACCGATCTCAATGACCTGAAGCTGCCGGAGCCGGATCACCGGGCCAACAGCGGGCGCTTTGTGCTGTTTGAGTACGACGCGCAGCCATGAATATTGCGCTGATTATTCTGGCCAGTTTGCTTAGCTGCGGCGGGCAGCTGTGCCAGAAGCAGGCGGCTCAGGGGGCGGGGCGCCGCCACCTGATGCTGTGGCTTGGGCTGAGCGTTCTGTTATTAGGGCTGGGGATGCTCGTCTGGCTGCTGGTGCTCCAGCACGTCGAGGTGAGCATCGCTTACCCCATGCTGAGCCTGAACTTTATTTTTGTCACCCTTGCCGCGCGCTGGATCTGGAAAGAGAAAATTTCGGCGCACCACTGGCTGGGCGTGATGCTGATCATTCTGGGGATTATCGCGCTGGGAGGGCACGCCTGATGGGCTATATCTGGGCGCTAATGAGCGTGCTGCTGGTCAGCGGGGCGCAGCTCAGCATGAAATGGGCGATGGTTCAGTTTCCTCCCGCCGCAGCGAGCCTTGAGTTTATTCAGGCCGTGTTGTTTGGCGGTTACGGGCTGCTGGCGCTGATCGGCGGGCTCGCGGCCTACGCGTTCTCCATGGGCTGCTGGTATATGGCGTTGAAACGCATTCCGCTCAGTAAAGCGTATCCGCTTTTAAGCCTGAGCTATGTGCTGGTGTGGTTCGCGGCTATTAATCTGCCGTGGCTTAACGAAGCGTTCAGTCCGGGCAAACTTCTCGGCGTGGCGGCGATTTTCGTCGGCCTGGTGCTGATTTGTCTGCCTCATCAGCTAGGCCACAAAAAGGAAAAGTAATGCGCTAGTTGTTCAGGCAAACTGACGGCAACCTGATGAAAACTGGATGCGAAGTATGAACCCACATATCATTGAAGTGCCGTTAGAAAAGTCTTATCGCCTGATCAACCACGGCCCAACCGTGCTGGTGTCTGCCCACCACAATGGCGTGGACGACGTGATGACCGCCGCCTGGGCCTGTGCGCTGGATTTTACCCCATCCAAGCTGATGGTGGTGCTGGATAAAATCACCGCCACCCGCACGCTTATCGAAAACAGCGGCACCTTTGTGATTCAGGTGCCCTGTGCCGCCCAGCTCAAAATGACCCATTTTCTGGGTACCCACAGCCTGAAAGAGATGCCCGACAAACTCGAACAATCCGGCGTGGAGCTGTTCCGCGCCCCTGGCCACAGCGTACCGCTGGTCGCGGGCTGCACGGCCTGGATGGTCTGCAGGCTTATCCCCGAACCGCATAACCATCAGGCCCACGACCTGTTTATCGGCGAAGTTATCGGTGCCTGGGCCGACGACCGCGTGTTCCAGAACGGTCACTGGTCGTTTGAAACCTCCCCGCCGGAATACCGCAGCCTGCACTATATTGCCGGCGGCCAGTTCTACGCCATCGGCGAATCGCTGGTGGTACCTGGCGTGGAGGCGTCATGAAGAAGATTGAGTTACCCGCCGAAGACTACCGCAAGCTGAGCGACTTTATCAGCGACTGGCTGGACGACAAGCACGACCTGCAAATAGGGCAGTTTGAAGCCGAATTCTTCCTTGACGAGCTGGTGAAAAAAATGGCACCCGCGCTCTACAATAAAGGACTGGACGATGCGCTGGCGGTAGCCCAAAGCAACATGCTGACGCTGGAAGAGTTGCTGGATCTGGAAAAAATCGTCGATTAGTTTTGCCTGCGATCTTGCCATTATTGAATGACTAAAGGGGCGCATTACGCCCCTTTTTCGTATTACTGGTTAACCGGCACAACCGCGCCGTGGTACTTCTCGTTGATCCAGTCCTGAATCTGCTTAGAGTGCAGGACTTTCACCAGCTCGACGATGTCATGTTTCTTCACGTCGGCGCGGTGCACGGTAATGATGTTGGCATACGGGTTGCCTTCGGCGCTTTCGACGGCAATCGGATCTTTAATCGGGTTCAGGCCCGCATCCAGCGCGTAGTTGGCGTTGATCACCACCGCATCGCCTTCGTTGTTGGCGTACATCTGCGGCAGCAGGGCGGCTTCAATATCCGCTTTGAACTGCAGGTTTTTCGGGTTGCTGGCAATGTCGCTGATGCGCGCGTTAACCGGCTTCACGCCAGGTTTCAGGGTGATCACGCCTTCGCGCTGGAAGATAGCCAGAATACGGCCTTCTTCGGCCACCGAGTCACGCAGAATGATTTTGCCGTTCTGCGGCAGATCCTTCAGGCTTTTATACTTCTTCGAATAGATGCCGATCGGCTCCACGTGGATTGCCCCAGCGCTGACGAAATCGTAGTTTTTATCGCCTTTATGATCCTGTAGCACCGAATCCAGATAGGGCTGATGCTGGAAGTAGTTGGCGTCAATCTCATGCTCGGCCAGCGCGGTATTCGGCAGGATATAGTCCTGGAAGGTTTTGATCTCAAGATCGATGCCTTCTTTCGCCAGAATCGGCTTCGCCTGCTCGAGAATTTCCGCGTGCGGGACGTTGGAGGCGCCCACAATCAGTTTTTCAGCGGCGTTGGCGTGAAGACTTAACGCGGTTAAAGAAGCCAGAGCTAACATCATAAACTGTTTTTTCATTATTTCGTCCAGTCGTGATTAGTGATTAAAAGTGCATTGCCGTGGAATTCCAGGCGGCAGTGTGTGCTTCTGTCGCCCGAAAGGTGTGAAAGCCGTTAGCGTTTATCGAGCAGGTGTGTGGTGCGGTCGCCGATAAACTGAATAATAAAAACGATCGCCAGAATAGTGGCCGTGGCCACCAGCGTGACGTCATTATGGTTACGCTGGAACCCTTCCAGATAGGCGAGGTTGCCTAAGCCGCCAGCACCGATAACCCCAGCCATGGCGCTGTAGCTCACCAGCGCAATCAGAGTGACAGTCATCCCGGACACCAGCGCCGGAGAGGATTCAGGCAGCAGCACGCGGAAGATCAGCGTGTGGGTTTTGGCCCCCATTGAACGCGTGGCTTCAATAACGCCTTTATCGACTTCGCGCAGTGCAATTTCCACCAGGCGGGCGTAGAAGGGGGCCGCCCCGACGATCAGCGCCGGCAGCGCGGCGTTGGTGCCGAGAATGGTGCCAACCAGCGTTTTCGTGAAGGGGATCAGCAGGACGATCAGAATGATGAACGGGATCGAGCGGAAGACGTTGACCAGCACGGTCACCACCGAGTAAACCAGTCGATTCTGCAACAGTTGACCGCGAGAAGTGAGAAACAGCAGCACGCCGAGGGCGATGCCAAACACGAACGTTGCCACTCCCGACCAGGCCGTCATGTAGAGCGTTTCGCCTGTGGCGGCCCACAGTTTGTCCAGTTTTAAATGCGGGAAGTATTGCTCAAGCATGTCGAATAACCTCAGTTTCTACCCGCTTTTGATTCAGGTATTGCACAATATTTTCTAGCTGGCTGGCGTCATCCATATGGACGTACAGCTCGCCAAACGCGCCGTCTACCGTCTGGGTAATGTTGCCGTGCAGGATATTCAGCGCGACGTTAAAATGCTGAATGACATCGGCAATCACCGGCTGTCGGGCTTCTCCGCCAGGGAAAATCAGCTTCAGAATGCTGCCGCCAATGCCCTGAACCCAGAGCGGATTGAAGGGTTCTCTGGGCGTATTTTGCCCCGCAATCTGACGCACAAAAGTTTGCGTGATGGGCTGCTTCGGGTGGGTGAAAATATCCAGCACCGGGCCTTCTTCAACGATTCTGCCGTTTTCCATCACCGCTACGCGCTGACAAACTTTGCGCACCACATGCATTTCATGGGTGATGAGCACGATGGTTAAGTTGAGCTGGCGGTTAATGTCGAGCAGCAGATCGAGAATCGCGTCGGTCGTTTGCGGATCCAGCGCCGAAGTGGCTTCGTCGCACAGTAAAACATCCGGGTTATTGGCCAGCGCGCGAGCAATGCCGACTCGCTGCTTTTGGCCACCGCTTAGCTGAGCGGGCCAGGCGTTTTCGCGCCCCTCCAGCCCCACAAGCTTAATCAGCTCGTTAACACGCTGCTGAATCTGGCTTTTATTAACACCGGCAATTTGCAGGGGAAAGGCAATATTCTCGGCAACGGTCCGGGACCACAGCAGATTAAAGTGCTGAAAGACCATGCTGACTTTTAGGCGAGCCCGACGGAGCTGTTCGCCTCTGGCCTGGGCAATATCCTGCCCGGCGACAATGATCGATCCTGACGTGGGTTTCTCCAGCCCATTTAATAATCTTATTAATGTGCTTTTACCCGCGCCGCTGTAGCCAATAATGCCGTAAATCTGGCCTTTATTGACGTTGATATTAATATTATCTACGGCGGTAATGGCACCATGTCTGCTGGCAAATATTTTTGATACGCCCGAGAGAACGATCATTATCCTGGTCCTTACCTGCTGAAATTTTCCGCAATGCAACAGCATGATATGCTGCCAATTAGCGCACGAATGCCGTGTTATGGGCGTTGAATCATTGTTATTTGGCTGATACTACCTGCTAATACCGTTGCTCAGAAGAATATAAAGATATGACTTATAGCCATAAGAAATATAAATCCATGATGGTTCTTTCCTGACCGGGATTAATACGCTTTAGCAAAAATATGGCATTGCTTATCGTTAAATTGATTAACTGCGTTTGTTTAAATAATAATCAGCAGGGTTTGGGGGGGATAAATAATGAACGGGCTGTTAATCGATTTTATTAACGATATGTTATTGGTCGATGATTGTTCTGCCTGGTTTTTTTAGTTTTATATTGGTTCTTCCTGGTGCCGTTTTCGCTGTTATTTTCGTACCAAATTTAACAAATCTGCGCCATGCCCCGGAAATTCTAGTCTCATCAAGGTATCTTTCCCGCCTCGAGAGCGGAGATTGTCTGAAGATGTACGAATCCAATTTAGTCCTGCTGCTTCTGCAGCAGATGTGCGTGTTCCTGGTCATTGCCTGGTTAATGAGTAAAACCCGGCTGTTTATCCCCTTGATGCAGGTGACCGTGCGCTTACCCCACAAGCTGCTGTGCTACATCACCTTCTCGGTTTTCTGCATTATGGGCACCTATTTTGGTCTTCACATTGAAGGCTCCATTGCCAACACGCGCGCCATTGGCGCCGTGATGGGCGGCCTGTTAGGCGGGCCGGTGGTGGGCGGGCTGGTGGGGCTAACCGGCGGGCTGCATCGCTATTCTCTCGGTGGAATGACGGCGCTGAGCTGCATGATCTCCACCATAGCGGAAGGACTGATTGGCGGGTTAATCCACAGCGTTTTAATCCGCCGGGGCAGGACGGACAAACTGTTTAGCCCGCTGGTCGCCGGAGCGACGAGCTTTGTCGCCGAACTGGTGCAGATGATCATTATCTTGCTTATCGCACGGCCCTTTGAGGATGCGCTCCACCTGGTGGAAAGCATCGCTGCGCCGATGATGGTCACCAACACGCTGGGTGCCGCCATGTTTATGCGCATTCTGCTGGATAAACGCGCGATGTTTGAGAAATACACTTCCGCGTTCTCCGCCACCGCGCTAAAGGTCGCGGCCGCAACCGAGGGGATCCTCCGGCAGGGATTCAACGAACAAAATAGCCTGAAGGTGGCGAAGGTGCTGCACCGGGAGCTGGACATCAGCGCCGTGGCGATCACCGACCGGGAAAGGCTGTTGGCGTTTATTGGCACCGGGGCCGATCACCACCTGGCGGGCAAGCCTATTTCGTCGGGTTACACCTGGCAGGCCATCGAGAATAACGAAGTGGTTTACGCCGACGGCAATGAGGTGCCTTATCGCTGCTCGCTGCATCCTAACTGCAAGCTGGGGTCGACGCTGGTTATCCCGCTGCGGGGGGAAAATCAGCGGGTGATCGGCACGATAAAACTCTATGAGGCGCGTAACCGGCTGTTTAGCTCGATCAACCGTACGCTCGGCGAAGGGATTGCGCAGCTGCTTTCGGCGCAAATATTAGCGGGCAAATACGAGCAGCAAAAAGCGCTGCTGGCACAGTCCGAGATCAAGTTGCTACATGCGCAGGTGAACCCGCACTTCTTATTTAATGCGTTGAACACGCTGAAAGCGGTTATTCGCCACGATGGCGACAAAGCCGGGCAGCTTGTGCAGTACCTCTCGACATTTTTCCGCAAAAATCTCAAGCGCCCGTCTGAAATTGTCACGCTTTCCGATGAAATTGAGCACGTGAATGCCTATCTGCAAATTGAGCTGACGCGTTTCCAGACTCAGTTGGCGGTGGACTGGCAGGTGCCCGACGAGCTGGCGAATCAGCGTTTGCCAGCTTTCACGCTACAGCCGATTGTGGAAAACGCCATTAAACACGGCACCTCTCAGCAATTAGACCACGGCATGATTACTATTCGTGCCCGTAAAGAGGGAAAAGACGTGCTGGTGGATGTCGAGGATAATGCCGGGTTGTACCGGCCAAAAGAGAACGGTAACGGACTGGGAATGAATCTGGTGGACAAGCGGCTGCGGGCGAAGTTTGGGGAAGATTATGGTCTGGCCGTGAGCTGCGACCCCGACCGTGTTACCTGCATCACCGTGCGCCTGCCCACCGAGGAGTTGGTATGTTAAGAGTATTGATTGTGGATGATGAACCGCTGGCGCGTGAGAACCTGCGCGTCCTGCTTGAGAACGATGGCGAGATTGAGATAGTCGGGGAATGCGCCAACGCGATAGAGGCGATTAGCGCGGTGAACAAACTGCGCCCGGACGTGCTGTTTCTCGATATCCAGATGCCGCGTATTAGCGGGCTGGAAATGGTGGGGATGCTCGACGAGCGCCATCGGCCACGCATTGTGTTTCTCACCGCTTTTGATGAATACGCGGTACAGGCGTTTGAGGAGTGCGCATTTGACTATCTGCTCAAACCTATCGAAGCGCAGCGGCTGCAAAAAACGCTGGCTCGCCTGCATCAGGAGAGCGAAGCGCAGGATGTTTCCCGCCTGCCGGACAGCCAGCAGCCGCTAAAATTTATCCCGTGCAGCGGCCACAGCCGCATCTGGCTGCTGCAGATGGAGGAGGTGGCCTACGTCAGCAGCCGGCTAAGCGGGGTGTATGTCACCAGCCGGGATGGCAAAGAAGGCTTTACCGAATTAACACTGCGCACGCTGGAAAGCCGCACGCCGCTGCTGCGCTGCCACCGGCAATATCTGGTGAACATGAATTATTTGCAGGAGATCCGCCTGGAGGATAACAGTCAGGCGGAGCTGTTGCTGCGGGATGGCCGCACCGTGCCGGTGAGCCGCCGCTATTTGAAGTCGTTAAAAGAGGCGGTAGGGCTTTAAGGTTATTGCTCTACGCGGCAGGTTTTAATCCGGCAAAAGCGTCGCGGATTTCGGCCTCAGGGAGCGAGACGCCGATGAACACCAGCGTGCTCTCCGGCGTTTCGTCCGGCTGCCATTCGCGGTCCCAGTCGGCGCTGTATAGGCGCTGCACGCCCTGGAACAGCAGGCGGCAGGGCTGGTCTTCAATCCACAGCATTCCTTTGTAGCGGAGCAGGTTGTTGGCGAAGCCGGACAGCAGGTTCTCCATCACGGAAGAGACGGCGGACAGCGCCACCGGGTAGTCCAGCGTCACCACAATGGATGAGACTTCATTTTGCTGCGGGGCAATGCGGTGGAAGCGAGGTTTTGTCGCCACGACGTTTTCTTCCAGCATAAAGCCGCGGGTGTTAAACAGCAGCGGAAGATCGATATTGCCGTGCAGGATAGGGTACACAGGCGCGCGTGCGTTAATGCGCTGCAGGCGTTCAGTCAATGCAGCGGATTCACCGGCCACATCGGTTTTGGTCAGTAAAATACGATCGGCGTAGCCGATTTGCGACTGGGCGAGCGGGAACTGATCCAGCTGTGAATCGGCATGTACCGCGTCGACCAGGGCGATCACGCCGTCAAGCAGGTAGCGTTCGCAGATGATTTCATGGGCGAAAAAGGCCTGCAGGATAGGGCCAGGGTCGGCCATGCCGGTGCATTCGACGATGAGCCTGTCGAAGTGGATTTCACCTTTGTCCCGGCTATCAAGCAGATCCAGCAGGGCATCTTCCAGCTCGCTTGAGCGCGTGCAGCAAATACAGCCGTTGCTCAGGGTCGTTATACGTGTGGCGCGGTCGCCAATCAGCTGACTGTCGATAGGCGTTTCGCCAAATTCATTTTCAATAACGGCAATCTTCTCGTCCTGCTGGGTATGCAGGATATGACGTAACAGGGTGGTTTTCCCTGCACCCAAAAAGCCGGTTAATACGGTTACTGCAATCGGTGTCATCGCGTCCTTCCTGTTAACAGCAGCGCATGCCGCCTTTACCGTCTCCGCCGTAGCGCGCCTGCTGGCGTTCACGGAAGAATTCTTTGTAGGTCATGGGCGGCTGATCCGGGTGGTTCGTCTGCATATGCAGCACGTAGGTATCATAGTCCGGAATGCCAACGAGCATTCTTGCCGCCTGGCCGAGGTACTTTTTTGCAGCACCTAAGTTATCAAACATTCGTCGCTCCTTTAGTGATTTAAGCCCCGCTAATGCGGGGCTGTCAGATGAAGCGATCAGTGTCCGGAAGAAATCTTAATGCCTTCTTTCGGCACCGGCTGGTAAGGCGTTTCTTTGTCCGTCGGCTGGTCGGATTTACGCGCCTCTTTCCAGGCCTTAATGCCGTAGAAAATAATGCTGTAAACCACCACCAGGAACAGAATGCTCAGGCCCGCGTTGGTGTAGTTATTGACGACAATGTGGTTCATGTTGGCGATGTCTTGTGCCGTCAGATCTGCCCCACCGGCGGCGATACGCGCCTTATACTGGTTGGCCATGAAGAAGAAGCCTTCCATCTGCGGGTTGCTGCTAAACAGCTTCAGGCCCAGCGCCCAGGTGGTACAGATCAGCAGCCAGACCGCAGGCACCACGGTGACCCAAATGTACCGGGTACGTTTCATCTTCACCAGGACTACAGTGGCCAGCACTAATGCAACTGCCGCCAGCATCTGATTGGAGATGCCGAACAGCGGCCACAGGCTTTTCACGCCGCCCAGCGGATCGACCACGCCCTGATACAGCAGGTAGCCCCACAGGCCTACGCAGCCAGCGGTGCCGATGATACCGGCCACTAGCGAGTCGGTTTTCTTCAGGAACGGGATAAAGTTACCCAGCAGATCCTGCAGCATAAAGCGGCCAGAACGGGTGCCGGCATCCAGCGCGGTAAGAATAAACAGCGCTTCAAACAGGATCCCGAAGTGGTACCAGAAGCCCATGTCGGCAACGGGCACAATTTTGTGGAACACATGTGCAATACCGACGGCAAGCGTAGGCGCACCACCTGCGCGGTTAAGCACGGAAGGTTCCCCGATATCTTTTGCCGTCTGCAGGATCTGCTCAGGCGAAATCACAAAGCCCCAGGAACTGACGGTGGCGGCCGCGTGCGCGGTCACTTCCTTCAGCTGCGCCATAATCATTGGCGCGTTTTCCCCGCCCAGCTCGTGCAGGTTTGGCATGGTAAAGCCCAGACCCGCCGGTGGCGTATTCATGGCAAAGTACAGACCTGGCTCAATGATGGATGCCGCCACCAGGGCCATAACGGCCACAAATGACTCCATCAGCATCGCACCGTAGCCGATAAAGCGAGCATCGGTTTCACAGGCCAGCAGTTTTGGCGTGGTGCCGGACGCGATAAGCGCGTGGAAACCGGATACTGCGCCACAGGCAATGGTGATAAACAGGAACGGGAACAATGCACCTTTCCACAGCGGACCGGTACCATCCACGTATTGGGTAATCGCCGGCATTTTCAGCTCTGGATTGAGGATAACGATCCCAATCGCCAGGCCGACGATAACGCCGATTTTCAGGAAGGTCGCCAGGTAGTCGCGCGGGGCGAGGATCAGCCAGACCGGCAGCAGGGCGGAGACAAAGGCATAGCCGATGAGCGTAAAGGTAATGGTAGTGTCTTTAAAGGTCAGCGCCGGGCCCCAGTAAGGGTCGTGGGCAATCACACCCCCGAAGTAAATCGAGGCGACCAGCAGCACAATCCCGATAACGGACACTTCACCGACCCGGCCCGGGCGAATAAAGCGCATATAAATGCCCATAAACAGGGCAATCGGCACCGTCGAGCAAACGGTAAAGATGCCCCACGGGCTTTCAGCCAGCGCTTTCACCACGATAAGAGCCAGCACGGCCAGGATAATTATCATGATCAGGAAGCAGCCAAACAGGGCAATCGTCCCCGGCACGGGCCCCATCTCTTCTTTGATCATCTCGCCAAGGGAAGCCCCGTTTCGGCGCGAGGAGATAAACAGCACCATAAAGTCCTGCACCGCCCCGGCCAGTACAACGCCTGCCAGTAGCCAAAGCACTCCGGGCAGATAGCCCATCTGCGCCGCCAGCACCGGGCCGACCAGAGGCCCGGCTCCGGCTATCGCCGCGAAGTGGTGGCCAAACAGCACGTTGCGGTTGGTCGGGACATAGTTCAGCCCATCGTTATTGATCACCGCCGGTGTGGCGCGGGTAGGATCCAGCTTCATCACCTTCTGGGCGATATAAAGGCTGTAGTAGCGGTAAGCCACCAGATAGACCGACACCGAGGCGACGACGATCCACAGGGCGCTGATGTGTTCCCCCCGTCGCAGGGCGACGACGGCCAGACAGCAGGCCCCGATGATACCCAGAATCACCCAGGGTATATGTTTGAGAAATTTATTTTTATTCATAATTCATCCGTTTGTCAGCCCTGGCGTCATGCCTGTTCGCCGTCTCGCTGAACCTGGTTGTTGTAAAAGAAGGGCATAAAAATAGCCCAGCCATAGCGTGACGATTTTTGCGGTAAGAGGGGGAAAAGAGTGGCCGAGTGGTCGTATACAGGAATAAGCGGTTGCGAGGCAGGCTAAGCGGTTTTTACCTGGCGCTAACTCACTGAAAAGTGTGATTAAGATCTCATGATAAGCAGAGAGAATTTAATGATATAGCCGGGTTGGTTTCCATTGAGCTGAGAGTAAACTTCGCTATGGGCGTTGAAATAAATAACAGGATGACATTTACAAAAATTATTGACCGTAACGTGTTATTACGACTGAATTGAAATTCCATTTCATGCACTTATTAATACATGAGGTGGTGTTAATTGTTTGGTATTTATTGTTTGTTCATTTTTTGCAAAGACAGGTAGTGGTATCTCAGGATGGCGGAAGTAAGCGTGCTGCCTGCCTTAAACTGAATGTATGTCAATATATTATTAATGAATGTTTTTGTTATTAGCGTTTAAAAACATAAGGTTGCATGACTCTTTGTTGTTACATATTAATTGATGAGATTTATTATTTGTTTCTTAATTAAGCTGTTTAGCGTTGTGCAAATCGTGCTGGCAGACATAATACGCAGCAATTAAATTAATTTATGGCGATGCTTTTATGTCTTTATCTGAAAATAAACCGACTAAAACAAAAAGAAATGCGATATCCACAGCCTTGCCTTTGACAATGTTAATTACTCTGGCTATGCCGGCAGTCGCTGGCCCGGTGATTAATGTGGGTCCGTTAAATGAGTATATCTATTCCGGTAAAAATACCCTCGCCAAACGCATTTATAACTCCGGGGATGCCACGGCATTTGTACGCGTTGAGGTTAGTGAAATAGTTTATAACGAGCACAGCCCGGCAAAGGAAATTCCGCTTGATAATGAGGCCATTGTTAACGGGCAGGGCGCCGGGGTTATTTCGTCCCCGCCGCGGCTAATTATCCCTGCGGGCGGAATGCAAACCAACAGACTGGTCTATACCGGCGCCCGGAATAAAGAGTCTTATTATCGCGTGCGTTATATTCCCGTCGTGCCGAAAAACAGGGATGAATTTACGCTCAGCAAGGACGAAGTTG
>NZ_VWWS01000005.1:0-431039 GCF_011752855.1 Enterobacter sp. Ap-867
TTTGCCTGGCGGCCGTAGCGCGGTGGTCCCACCTGACCCCATGCCGAACTCAGAAGTGAAACGCCGTAGCGCCGATGGTAGTGTGGGGTCTCCCCATGCGAGAGTAGGGAACTGCCAGGCATCAAATTAAGCAGTAAACCGGAGCAACAAACCGGTGGTTGTAGAAAAATTCGGTGGAGCGGTAGTTCAGTCGGTTAGAATACCTGCCTGTCACGCAGGGGGTCGCGGGTTCGAGTCCCGTCCGTTCCGCCACTTATTTAAGCCCTGAGTCTTAGACTCAGGGCTTTTTTGTTTTTAAATTTCATCACACACGACGGCATTGTTGCTGATTTAGCAAAAATCTTCTGCATTTATCTGCCTTTTTCATCAAAGTTCTCCCCTGCATACTCTGCCTCATACAAACGCACACCCTATAATGAGGTTAATAATGGCAATTCCTGCATTCGGTCTGGGCACTTTCCGCCTGAAAGACGACGTCGTCATCGCATCGGTTAAAACTGCGCTGGAACTGGGCTATCGCGCAGTAGACACTGCTCAAATCTATGATAATGAAGCGGCTGTTGGTCAGGCCCTGGAAGAAAGCGGTATTCCGCGTGATGAACTGTTTATCACCACCAAGATCTGGATCGAAAATCTGAGTAAGGACAAGCTGATCCCAAGCCTGAAGGATAGCCTGGCGAAACTGAATACTGATTATGTCGATCTGACCCTGATCCACTGGCCATCACCAAACGACGCCGTACCGGTTGCTGAATTTATGCAGGCGCTGTTGTCGGCGAAAGAAGCGGGTCTGACTCGCCAGATTGGGATTTCGAACTTTACGGTTGAGCTGATGCAGCAGGCCATTGACGCCATTGGCGCTGAAAATATTGCGACTAACCAGATCGAACTGTCGCCATACCTGCAAAACCGTACCGTTGTTGAGTGGGCAAAACAGCATAACATCCACATCACGTCTTACATGACGCTGGCGTATGGCAAGGCACTGGCAGACGAAACGATTGGCCGCATTGCACAGAAGCATCAGGCGACCCCTGCTCAGGTGATTCTGGCGTGGGCGATGGCTCTGGGTTACGCAGTCATTCCTTCATCTACCAAACGTGTGAATCTCGAAAGCAACCTGCAGGCGCTGAACTTGAAGCTGGATGCAGAAGACATGGCGGCTATTGCTGCTCTGGAATGCAATGACCGCCTGGTGAGCCCGGAAGGGCTGGCACCTAAGTGGGATAACTGATCCTGATTACGGCCCTGCATGGGGCCGTTTTACTGCGTCACTCAGAAAATCAATAAATGCACGAATACGTGTACTGACCGCCCGGTCGCTATAGTACACCGCACTGAAAGGCATATTGACCGGCAAAAGTTTATCGGCAAGCACCTCAACGAACTCTCCGCTCTCAATCTCTTTATCAATCATAAAATCCGACAGGCAGGCAATGCCGTTTCCCGTCAGGCAGAGCTGCTTAAGTGTCTCGCCACTATTCGAAGATAACCCAGGCTTGATCTCAAAAAGCTGCCCATCCGCTTGTGAAACAGGCCAGCGGTTAAGAGATGACGGTTCGGTAAAGCCCAGGCAGACATGATTCACCAGATCGGCGACAGACTCTGGCGTACCGTGTACAGCCAGATACTCAGGCGAAGCAATAATCTTGCGATAACTGCTAAAGAGCGGCCGGGCACGCAAGCTTGAGTCGGTTAAATTGCCCACGCGGATCGCCACATCGACTTTGCGTTCGATGAGGTTAATGAAGGTTTCTGAAGAGACTAGCGAGAGCGTCATTTCCGGGTAGCGTTCGCGGAACGGTTTTATCAGCGGCATCAGTAAATGCAACATTACCGGCGTTGCGGCATCAATGCGCAATAATCCCCGCGGCGTTTGCTTACTTTCCATCACTTCATTTTCGGCTGCGGCCATCGCCTGCAGAATCTGCTGCACGTTACGGAAGTAGCGTTCACCTTCCTCCGTCAGGCTCAACTGCCGGGTTGTGCGGTTGAGCAGGCTTACTCCCAGCTTCATCTCCAGCTTTTTAACCGTTCTGCTTACCGCAGAGTTAGCCTGTCCCAGTTGTTCTGCTGCGCGGCTAAAACTCCCGCTTTCTACTACGGCAACGAAAATCGCAAGTTCTTCCGATGTAGCCTTCATTGTTGCTCCACAAGCAAAATTCTATTGAGATTTTACATATTTTTGTTATTTAAGCATCCCGCCATACTGCGTGTCATCAAAAGACACCTGTTATGGAGTAAATTATGCCTCTGGCGCTTCTGGCACTGACAATCAGTGCTTTCGCAATCGGTACTACCGAATTTGTGATTGTCGGGCTTGTGCCGACCATCGCTGAACAACTCGCGATCTCCGTGCCGTCGGCTGGATTGCTGGTTTCTATCTATGCCCTGGGCGTAGCCATTGGCGCGCCTGTCCTGACCGCTTTAACGGGTAAATTGCCGCGTAAACAGCTGCTGATTGGGCTAATGGCTCTCTTTACAGTGGGCAACGTTATTGCCTGGCTGTCGCCTAATTACGAGACCCTGGTTGTGGCTCGTCTACTAACTGGCCTGGCGCACGGCGTGTTTTTCTCTATTGGCTCGACGATTGCGACAAGCCTTGTGCCTAAAGAGAAAGCAGCTTCGGCGATTGCCATTATGTTTGGTGGCCTGACGGTAGCGCTGGTGACCGGCGTGCCATTAGGCACTTTCATCGGGCAGCATTTTGGCTGGCGTGAAACCTTCCTCGCGGTATCGGCTATTGGCGTGATCGCGTTAATCAGCAGCATGATCCTTATCCCGAAAGATATTCCTAACCGTGCGATAGCGGGAATAAAAGAGCAATTACAGGTCCTGACGCATCCGCGTCTGGTACTGATCTATCTGGTTACTGCTCTGGGCTATGGTGGCGTGTTCACCGCCTTCACCTTCCTTGCTCCAATGATGCAGGATCTGGCCGGCTTCTCACCTTCTGCGGTTAGCTGGATCCTGCTCGGTTATGGCGTATCGGTGGCTATCGGTAACATCTGGGGTGGGAAACTGGCGGATCGTCACGGTGCGGTGCCGGCCCTGAAGTTTATCTTTGCTGCTCTGGCTGCGTTACTTCTGGTCTTCCAGTTCACAGCGCATTCACATGTTGCTGCCTTGCTGACGATTTTGGTGATGGGCGTTTTTGCTTTCGGCAATGTGCCGGGATTACAGGTTTATGTTGTCCAAAAAGCTGAACAATATACGCCCAACGCGGTAGATGTTGCCTCTGGGCTCAACATCGCGGCTTTTAACGTAGGGATTGCCCTGGGCTCTATTATTGGCGGTCAGACTGTACAGAACTTCGGCCTGGCGCAAACGCCCTGGATTGGCGCCGTGATTGTTGTTCTGGCACTGCTGTTAATAGGCTTAAGTGGCCGACTCGATAAGCAATCACGGGTTGCCATCGGTTAAGTTTTATCCTTCCGGAGCGTGATTGTTTACGTTCCGGAAAGGCAATGGTTTGTAATGGTCGTTGAAAGTCTGCGCTAAAGTCCCTATAACTGAAAGATAGCCTGCGAGCTGCAGGCAAGTTGAGTTACTGAGGTCGTTAGCCAAACGTGCACAAGAATACCTATGCCATGAGATATGTAGCCGGACAGCCAGCAGAGCGCATTCTGCCTCCTGGCTCGTTCGCGACTATCGGCCAGGCATTACCCCCCGGTGAACCTTTACCCGGTCAGGACACAATTCGCGTTCTGGTGTGGAACATCTTTAAGCAGCAGCGGGCCGACTGGCTTTCAGTGCTGCAAACCTTCGGCAAAGACGCACATCTGATGTTGCTCCAGGAAGCGCAAACGACGCCTGAGCTGGTCAGGTTTGCGACTTCTAACTATCTGGCTGCCGACCAGGTTCCTGCCTTCGTTTTACCCCAGCATCCTTCTGGTGTGATGACGTTGTCTGCAGCCCATCCGGTATATTGCTGCCCGCTGCGTGAACGCGAGCCGATCCTGCGCCTGTCTAAATCAGCTTTGGTCACGGTCTATCCGCTGCCAGACGGGCGCATGTTGATGGTGATTAATATCCACGCCGTCAATTTTAGCCTCGGTGTCGATGTCTACAGCAAGCAGTTGGGGCCTATTGGAGACCAGATAGGGCATCACAACGGGCCGGTGATCATGGCCGGTGATTTCAATGCCTGGAGCCGTCCACGCATGAACGCGCTCTTCCGCTTTGCCCGCGAGATGACGCTCCGTGAAGTCCGCTTTACTGACGATCACCGCCGCCGGGCGTTTGGTCGCCCTCTTGATTTTGTGTTCTATCGTGGCCTGAACGTCACCGAAGCTTCGGTGCTGGTGACTCGTGCATCAGACCATAATCCGCTACTAGTTGAATTCCGTCCCGGCAAGCCTGAGCTGAAATAAGGTTCGTCAGGTCTGCCGTTGGGCAGACCTGTGCGCTGCCCTTTTTCTCACTTAACCGCAAGGACATAACGATGACAACGCAATCCCATCACGACAAAGTTGGCCAGCAGTTTGGATCTCAGGCCAGCGCCTATTTGACCAGTACGGTTCATGCTTCCGGGCGCGATCTGGAGCGGCTTAGCGCAAGGCTGAATGACTTCCCTCATGCCACGCTCCTGGACATGGGATGCGGGGCAGGGCACGCCAGCTTTATTGCCGCGGCTAAAGTGAAATCGGTGGTGGCTTATGATCTGTCCGAGCAGATGCTGGCGGTCGTTGCTGAAGCGGCAACAACGCGCGGAATAGCGAATATCGCGACGCGTCAGGGATACGCGGAATCATTGCCGTTTGACGACGGTATTTTTGACGTGGTGATCAGTCGCTACTCAGCGCATCACTGGCACGATGTTGGCCAGGCGCTGCGCGAAGTAAAGCGCGTGCTTAAGCCCGGTGGTATTGCCATCTTTATGGATGTGACCTCGCCAGGCCATCCGGTTAAGGATATCTGGCTGCAAACGGTCGAGGCGCTGCGAGATACCTCGCATGTGCGTAATTATTCCAGCGGAGAGTGGCTTAGCCTGTTCAATGAGGCGGGCCTGGTCACGCACAGCGTGTTGTGTGACAGGTTGAATCTGGAATTTACCAGCTGGATCGCCAGAATGCGCACGCCGATAGTGTTATCGGACGCAATCCGCGCCTATCAAAAAAGCGCCTCGGACGAGGTGAAACAATACTTTGAATTGCAGCGGGACGGCTCATTCACCAGCGATATCATCATGCTGGAAGCGCGAAAGGCGTGAGGTAAAAAAGAAAAGGCACCGTAAGGTGCCTTTTTTGTTCTGGCTATCAGGTATCCGGCGAGCTGTTGCCGCTGACAAACAGCGTCAAACGGTCACCCGGTCTCAGGTCATCGGTACCGCTGTTCCAGCGCATCACATCTTTGATGTTCACGCCGTGACGTTTAGCAATACTCGACAACGAGTCGCCTTTGCGCACCTGATAGGTGATGCTGCTGTTATCAGCCAGCTGCGTGGCGCCACCTTTCACGCTGAGCGTCTGCCCAACTTTGAGGTGCGAGCCGCGCAGGTTATTCCAGCTCTGCAAATCCTTAGTATTCACACCCAAGCGTGAAGCAATGCTGGACAGAGTATCCCCTGAACGCACTTTATAGGATTTGTTGCCACCCGCGTTGAGACGGTTATCCGCCACCAACGTTGGCTGTAAAGCATCGATTTCACCTGAAGCCAGAGAGGCTTTCAGCTGCTCGGCATGCTTTTTCGGCACCATCACATAGCGCTGATTTTTTCCAACGGTGGTGCTTTTCACGCCGGCGTTGAAGGTCTTCAGGTTGGTGAGCGACATGCCTGCCATTTCGGCGACCTGCGTTAACTCAACCGGACTGCTTACTTCAACACGCGCCAGCGCGCGGCTTTCATCCGTTGTCGGCAGACGTACGCCGTACTTCTGACTGTTTTTGAGTATGTCACTCAACGCCAGCATTTTCGGTACGTAGATCTTTGTTTCACGTGGCAAAGCCAGCGACCAGAAATCGGTAGGTTTACCCCGCGATTTGTTCGCTTTAATAGCATTCAGCACGCGGCCTTCACCGCTGTTGTACGCCGCCACGGTCAACAACCAGTCGCCGTCAAACATCTTGTTCAAACGCTGCATCATATCCAGTGCGGCAGTGGTGGAAGCCACTACATCACGGCGTGCATCGTACGCTTTGGTCTGCTTCAGACCGTAATTGCGCCCCGTACTTGGGATAATCTGCCAAATGCCTGCGGCATTTGCACCAGACGTCGCGTGGGGGTCAAAAGCGCTCTCCACTATGGGTAGTAGTACTAGTTCCATTGGCATGTTGCGTTTCTTAACTTGCCCGGCAATCCAGTACATATACGGCTCTGCCCGTAATGTTACATCGTGGAGATAGCTCTTATTACTCAGGTACTTCTGTTTCTGTTCGCGGATACGGATGTTTTCCGGTATCCCCATCTTTAGCTCGTTGCCGATGAAGTTCCACAGGTTTTGATCTTGCGCGAGGAAGGTTCCATCATCCATCCATCGCGCGGAGGTCGCTCGACCCGTGTACTTTCCTGCTTCACCTTGACCAGCTGCAGACAGACTCTGTGCGTGCTGTTGAATGTTGGCATCATGCTTTGACGCTTGGCACCCGACAAGCAAGACAGAGGCGAGTAGTATCGCTTTTGCCTTCATGTGTGTGTCAATGGTTGCTTAAAAGACGAGCGATGATACCGTCGCCTTTTCGACAACACAACCAGAATATTCAGAAGCTGTCCTTCTTTGTCCTTAACCAGGCGAATATCTCATGGGGTTGTTGCAAGTTTGTTTCTTTTTTTATTTCTTCTTTTAAAACAACATCTTCAGTGCGTAAAAAAATATTTATTTCACGTTCAGTTTGCAGGGAAGACGGCAATGTTGAATGATTTTTTGCGCGTAACTCCTTAACTTTTCGATAGTATCCCGTTAAATGCTCATCATGGGGTAGAATACTTAAGGCAAACTTTATGTTCGATTCCGTATACTCATGTGCGCAACAAATCAGTGTATCGGCGGGGAGTTCATTAAGCTTTTGAAATGAATTAAACATCTGATCTGCCGTGCCTTCAAAAAGCCTTCCACAGCCGCCTGAAAACATTGTGTCGCCGCAAAATAGATAAGGAAAACTAAAAAAGGAGATATGTCCTAAAGTGTGACCAGGTGTTGCTATCACGCGAAATTCACGCCCAAGCAGACTAAACTTATCCCCTTCGCCCACGATCTGAGTGGCGCCTTTCTGCCGGGTTTTCTCCGGGCCGTAGACCTTAATCTTCGGAAACTTGTCCTTTAATTGCTGAACGCCACCCACATGATCGGCATGATGATGGGTCAGCAGAATGGCCTCTGGCTGCCAGCCGTTTTCCTCTATTCCCCTCAATACCGGTGCGGCGTCGCCAGGGTCAACGATCACACATTTTCCCTGCTCGTTATTAAGCACCCAGATGTAGTTATCCTGGAAGGCACGAATACTGTTAAGATTCATAGTTCAACCTCTCTATGGCCATTAAGAAGGTAGTGATGAAACCGGCAAGGATACCTGAGATTATCACTTCCCCCCATCATTGGGCGCAGCTGCGGTGGGGAGAACACTATCGGGATGCGCTCGAAGAGCAGCTCCGCCCGTGGCTGGCGAAAATGTTCGGCTTTCACTTATTGAAAATTGGCAACCTGAGTGCGGAAGTGAACACCGAAGCGTGTGCGATTTCGCATCAGGTTAATGTGGCCCTGCAGGGTGAACACCTACAGGTTAATGCCGATCCTCTGCACTTGCCTTTTGCGGCGAAGTCGGTGGATGCTTGCCTGTTGGCCCACACGTTACCCTGGTGCCCTGATCCCCACCGCCTGCTGCGGGAAGTGGATCGTGTCCTGATCGACGACGGTTGGATCGTGCTCAGCAGTTTTAATCCCATTAGCTTGCTGGGGCTGGGGAAAATGGTCCCGTTCCTGCGTAAGCGTGTGCCTTATAATAGCCGAATGTTTACCCCCATGAGGCAACAAGACTGGCTGTCGTTACTGAATTTTGAAGTGATGTACCGGCGCAGTTTTCAGGTCCTGCCCTGGCATAAGCAAGGTGGGCGTTTGCTGAGTACGCATCTGCCGGCGCTGGGCTGTATGCACGTTATCGTGGCGCGAAAACGCACGCTGCCGCTGACGCTGAACCCAATAAAAAGCCGCAAAGCGAAAAATCAGATTCGCTCGGCGGTAGGGGCCACGCGGCAGTACCGCGAAGCCGTTGCTAAGGTGCCGCCGCGTCCGGCTGATAACCCACATCCTCATGAGTAGGGCGGGAGGCTGCGTTGCGCGCCAGTTCGTCGCAGCGTTCGTTCTCCGGGTGGCCAGCATGCCCTTTGACCCATTCCCACTTAATCTGGTGATGGCTCAGGGCGGCGTCCAGGCGCTTCCATAAATCGACGTTTTTCACCGGCTTTTTATCTGCCGTCTTCCAGCCGCGTTTTTTCCAGTTGTGGATCCACTGGGTAATGCCCTGGCGGACGTATTGGCTGTCGGTGCTGAGGACCACATCGCAGGGTTCGATCAGCGCCTCAAGCGCGACGATAGCGGCCATCATTTCCATGCGGTTATTGGTGGTGAGACGAAACCCTTCGCTGAAGATTTTCTCGTGCTGCTTGTACCGCAAAATTGCCCCGAAGCCGCCCGGCCCTGGATTCCCCAGGCAGGAGCCATCGGTGAAAACTTCTACCTGTTTACGCATCTCTGGTAGACTTCCTGTGATGAAAACGTCAAGTCTGACACAAACGAGCGCGATGAGCACAGCTATATGATTTCTACCCCCACCAGACAAATAGTCCTCGATACCGAAACCACCGGTATGAACCAGATCGGTGCTCATTATGAAGGGCATCGCATTATCGAGATCGGTGCGGTTGAAGTGATCAACCGTCGCCTGACGGGCAACAACTTCCACGTCTACCTCAAGCCCGACCGGCTGGTGGATCCGGAAGCCTTTGGCGTTCACGGTATTGCGGACGAGTTCCTGGCGGATAAGCCGACCTTCGATCAGGTTGCAGACTCGTTCCTCGACTACATTCGCGGCGCCGAGCTGGTCATTCATAACGCCTCGTTTGATATCGGCTTTATGGACTACGAGTTCAGCAAGCTGCGGCGCGACATTCCTAAAACGGATACCTTCTGTAAGGTAACCGACAGCCTGGCAATGGCCCGTAAGATGTTCCCGGGCAAGCGGAACAGCCTCGATGCGCTCTGCTCTCGCTATGAAATAGACAACAGCAAACGTACGCTGCACGGCGCATTGCTCGATGCCCAAATCCTGGCCGACGTTTATCTGATGATGACCGGCGGGCAAACGTCACTCAAATTTTCTATGGAAGGTGATGTGCAGCAGCAGCAGGGCAGCGGCGGCATTCAGCGCGTGGTACGTCGTGCAACAGGTATGCGGGTGATCCACGCCAGTGATGAAGAGCTGGTGGCCCATGAATCGCGCCTTGATTTGGTGCAGAAGAAGGGCGGCAGCTGCCTCTGGCGCAGCTAAAAATAGCCAAAACGAGTTAAAAATCACCACTCAGGTGATTTTTGCGGCAAACGGTTAATTTTATGATAAAAAGCGTTGACGGTTATCGGGGCAATCCGTAATATCCGCTTCGTTCCCGACGGGGAACAAAACGCGGAGCGGTAGTTCAGTCGGTTAGAATACCTGCCTGTCACGCAGGGGGTCGCGGGTTCGAGTCCCGTCCGTTCCGCCACAATTCAGAAGGCCTGAGTCAGCAATGACTCAGGCCTTCGTCGTTTCTGTCTTTCTTAAAAATCCACCTAACCCCCGCGCCGCAATCGCGCAAGGGCTGGCTGAAACCACCTCTAGTGCCTGCTGGCCAACGCCACGCCTACCAAAATAGTCGCAATCCCGATGATATGGAAAAGATGCAGCGTTTCGCCGAGAAATACCAGCGACAGCACTACGCCAAAGACTGGGATCAGGTGAATGCTAAGCCCGGCACGTGCGGCGCCGACGGCTTCCACGCAGCGTCCGTACAGCAGATAGGAAACAAAAGAGGGGAATGCACCGAGGAACACGACCGCTGAAATCGTCATGGTATTCCAGTGTGGCACAGCCCCGGTGCTCATTTCATGCAGCCACAGCGGCAGCGTCACCACCAGCGCGATAGCCACCTGAACGCCCAGCAGCCCCATGCGGCTAATATCGGAAGGAATTTTTCGGATCCACAGCGTATACAGCGCAAAACAAGCCATGGCCGCCAGCAGCATCAGGTCACCCGATGAAAACGCCATTTGCAGCAGCCCGTGGATATCGCCCTTAAAGATAATAAACAGCACGCCGCAGCAGGAAATTGCCAGGCCGACCACCTGCTTAACGCTGAGCTTGTGCCCAAAGAATAGCGCACCAAACAGCATAATCAGCACCGGTATACAGGAGTTAAGCAACAGCGCGTTGGTGCTCGAAGTGTGGTGCAGGCCGATATAGACCAGCAGGCTAAAGCAGACGATCCCCGTCACCGACACGGCGACAATCCAGCCCAGATACTCCCGGTAGCGACGAAAGTCTCTTTTTATATAAGGCAGCGCAAACGGCAGAATCACTATGAGCGCCACCAGCCAGCGCATAAAGGTGAGCCCCACCGGGGGAATATCATTGCGAACGGCTTTGCCGACGATGTAATTGCACGCCCAAAGCAGCGGCGGAATGGTGAACAGGAGCAAAACATACCAGGCCGACGGCTTATGGGGGGCAGCCTCAGTGGCCGACTTCTTACTGCTGAGCAAGGGACTCTCCTTTGACACGGAATTTTGCTGGAAAGGTCGAAGGGAGAATATATCACTCGTGCTGGGCCAGCCGTCGTCTCAGAGAAGAAAAAGAGTATGTCTGGAAATGAAAAAGCCTGAACCCCTTCGGGCCCAGGCCTCAATGTTTACTCTTTGGAGGTGGCGACGCGGCCAGCAAAACCGGCAGCAACGCTGACTTTTTCGCTACGGGCCAGCCAGCGGTAGCAGCTCAGGCCGAGGAACACGCCGATAAACCAGCTGAAGTTGGCGACTTCATGCAGCGAAGGAATAAAGCTGATGGTCAGGCAAACGGCAACCGAAGGCACCAGGGCGATAATCGCTTTCGGGTTAAAGCCTCGGCTGTACCAGTAGCGGCCTTTCGGCGTGTCGTTAAACAGATCGTCGACGTGAATTTTACCGCCTTTCACCAGGTAGAAGTCCGCCAGCAGGATGCCGAACAGCGGCCCAATGAACGAGCCCAGCACATCCAGCGTGTAGTGGATAAGTTCCGGGGACTGGAACAGGTTCCACGGCGTCAGCAGCACAGAACCCACCGCGGCGATCATCCCACCCGCACGGAAGCTGATCTTCTGCGGAGAGCAGTTAGAGAAGTCGAACGCCGGAGAAACAAAGTTCGCCACGATATTGATCCCGATAGTCGCGGTGATCATCGTCAGCAGGCCAATCGCCATCGCGAGGCTGTTGCCGATATGGCTCACGGTTTCGATCGGGTCGGTGATCATTTTGCCGAACAGCGACTGAGTACCGGACACAATCACCACGGTGACAATAGAGAACAGCAGGAAGTTAAACGGCAGGCCCCAGCGGTTGCCGCGGCGGATCTCATTCATGCTTTTACCGTAGCGAGAGAAGTCGCCGAAGTTCAGCAGCGGGCCGGAGAAGTACGACACCACCAGCGCGGTGGCGGTGATCATCTGCCACACCTGCTCGCCGGAGCTAAGCTGTTTGCTGGCTAAGGTAAAGGAGATCCCATCGAAGCCGGTCTGATACAGGATCCAGCCTGCCAGCGCCATCATCACGATGTATACCGCAGGGCCCGCGATATCAATAAAGCGCTTAATCGCATTCATCCCGTGCCAGAACACCATCGCCTGCAGCACCCACATAATGCCGAAGCAGACCCAGCCGAGCTGAGACAGGCCGAGGAAGCTGACGCTGGTCATCGGCGCAAGCGTTGGCCAGAACTTCAAGAGCACCAGCATTAAAGCGTTAGCGGCCAGGTAAGTTTGTATCCCGTACCAGGCGAAGGCGATAAGCCCGCGGATCACCGCCGGAATATTCGCGCCGAAGACGCCGAAAGCCTGGCGGCAAATCACCGCGTAAGGCACGCCCGCCATCTGGCTGGGTTTGGCGACCAGGTTGGCACAAAACTGCACGATGCAAATCCCTGCCAGCAGGCAAATCAGTACCTGCCAGCTGGCAAGCCCGAGCGTAAAGAAGCTGGCTGCCACCACGTAGCCGCCCATGCTGTGTACATCTGACATCCAAAACGAAAAAATATTATACCAGGACCAAGTCTGGTGGCGGGTTGGGGCCAGGTCATCGTTGCACAGGCGCGGGCTGTAGCCGGCGTTGGCATTCTCTTTCATGGCTGGGGCGTTGTTCTCTATACCTGGCATGGGATCTGCTCCTATAAAAACAGAAGATGGATTACGTCTGCCATAGGTATTGCAGGAACCAGGCCAGGTTTGCATTTCTTGTATTCAATTATCAATGATATTGTATACAAATAAAGGGTGCCTGGTGCTAACAGGAGAGGTGAATGAAACGTGATTTCGGGGTGACAGCCCCAGCAGAACTGCATGATAAAGAAGCCGTTATCTGGCAATCGCTGATGACGGCGATGGTCGAACACCAGCTGCCGCCGGGCAGCAAACTGCCGGAAGAAGCGCTGGCGGACGTTTTTGGCATTAGCCGAACCGGGATCCGTAAAGTCTTAACGCGCCTCGCAACGGTGCAAATGATCACCCTGCTGCCCGGGCGTGGTGCATTTGTGGCGATGCCGGACGTCGAAGAATCAAAAGCGATCTTCCAGACACGCTCTGTCCTCGAATGCGCCAACCTGCCTCATGTCCTCGAGCATCTTCAGGCGCCGCACCTGGCCGCGCTGCGTAAAATCATCCAGCAGGAAGAAAAAGCGCACCGCGACGGAGACGGGCCGGCGGCCATCCGCCTTTCAGCGGCGTTTCATATTCAGCTGCAGGCTATCTCCGGCAATGCCGTGCTGACGGAAATGGTCACCAGTTTGACGCACCGCTCCTCGCTGGTGATCGCTGCCTGGGGCGCGCCGTGGCAGCGGGGCTGCCGCTGTGACGATCATGAACACCTTATCGATCTGCTGCGTAAAAAAGACATTGAGCCGCTGACCCTGGCGATGAAGCACCACTTCGATCACATTGTTTCCAGCCTGCATTTTGAGCGCAGCGGTGAAACCACCCCAGACTTCGCCCGCCTCTTTGGCACCCGACAGGAATAACCATGCCCCAGCCTATTATTCAAGTGATCAACCCCAATACCAGCCAGGCGATGACGCACACCATTGCTGAAGCCGCGCGTAGCGTTGCCGCCCCCGGTACGCAAATCCTCGCGACCTGTCCGGAGCAGGGCGTGGAGTCAATAGAAGGGCACTTTGACGAAGCCATTGCGGCCATCGGTGTGCTGGAACAAATTCAGCAGGGCAAAGCACAGGGCGCGAGCGGGCACGTCATCGCCTGCTTTGGCGACCCTGGGCTGCTGGCGGCGCGTGAGATAGCCAGCGGGCCGGTGATTGGGATTGCCGAAGCGGCCATGCATATGGCCACGATGGTCGCCACCCGCTTCTCTATTGTCACCACGCTGCCACGCACGGTGATCATCGCCCGCCATTTGCTGCAGCAATACGGCTTCGAGCATCACTGCGCGGCGCTGCATGCCATCGATCTGCCCGTGCTGGCGCTGGAAGACGGCACCGGGCTGGCCCAGCGCATGGTGCGTGAGCGCTGTATTCAGGCCAAAAAAGAAGACAACAGTGGGGCGATCGTGCTGGGCTGTGGCGGCATGGCAAACCTGGCGAAAGAGCTGACCGAAGAGATCGGTATCCCGGTTATCGACGGCGTCACCGCGGCGGTGAAGCTGGTGGAGTCGCTTGTTGCGCTGGGGATCGGCACCAGCAAATTTGGCGATCTCGCTTATCCGAATAAAAAGCCGCTTTCCGGCTCTTTTGCTCGCCTGGGTTAAAGTTGAAGAGGCCAACTATGACGGAAGAACAAAAGCGTAATCGCTACCCTTTTACCGAAAACTACCCGCGCGATCTCGCCGGTTATGCCGGCAATCCTCCCCATGCGCAGTGGCCGAACGGCGCGCGTATTGCGGTTCAGTTTGTCCTGAACTTTGAAGAAGGGGCGGAAAACAACGTGCTGCACGGCGACAGCGGCTCGGAACAATTTCTCTCCGACATCATCGGGGCGGCCAGTTTCCCGGACCGCCATATGTCGATGGACTCCCTGTACGAATACGGCTCCCGGGCAGGGTTCTGGCGTATCCATAATGAATTCCAGAAGCGCGGTCTGCCTCTGACGGTGTTTGGCGTCGCCATGGCGCTGGCCCGCAACCCGGAGATCGTGGCCGCGATCAAAGCCGCTGACTACGACGTGGTCAGCCACGGCTGGCGCTGGATCCATTATCAGAATATGGACGTTGCCACCGAGCGCCAGCACCTGCATCAGGCGATGGAAATCCTGGAGGATCTGTTCGGCTCCCGCCCGCTGGGCTGGTACACCGGGCGCGACAGCCCTAATACCCGCAGGCTGGTGGTTGAGCACGGCGGTATCCTGTACGACAGCGATTACTACGGCGACGATCTGCCTTTCTGGAGCAAAGTGGCCTGCGAAGACGGCAGCACCAAACCTCACCTGATCGTGCCGTACACGCTGGATACCAATGACATGCGCTTCGCCACCGCGCAGGGGTTCAATACCGCCGAGCAGTTTTACACCTACCTGAAAGACAGTTTTGACGTGCTGTATGAAGAAGGCGACACGGCACCGAAGATGATGTCTATCGGCATGCATTGCCGCTTGTTAGGGCGACCGGGCCGTTTCCGGGCCTTGCAGCGTTTTCTGGATTACGTGCAGCAACATGAAGGGGTGTGGATTTGCAGAAGGCAGGACATTGCCGAGCATTGGGTGAAGACGCACCCGTTTGTTGAATGATGTTATTGGCCTTCCCATTCTTTTGTGGATGCCATTTTTATACAGATATGTCTTTGAGGCTCGTTTCTGAGATATTTGTTACTTTGTTGCTGTTCAGTTCACCCGTATCTCTGCTTCCCCCTGCACGTTCCGAGCACGGGGAACGTGTCAGGGAGATAACGCCATCCCCCGAACAGCCCCGGCGCCCGGCGAGCTCAACCCCGCCTGAGTTGGGTCATAGCCGGAGGCTGAGAGCGTCGGGAACGCATCTCAGCCGACCGAGGACTGGGAGATAAAACGGAGGTCTGCCGATTCAGCGGTCGATTTATTTCGCCGGGAGTCCGGGTTCTTAGGGGAGTGACGGTGACTCCCCTAAGACGTTCACCTGTATGGTGGCAACATATGAAGCGGTATTTAAGGTGAACGGAACACGACATGGGCTTTCATAAACAGAAGATTTTTATGGTGAAGAAACAGACTATCACCCCATTAAACTTACATGCGCCGCCACAATCTTCCAGCCTGAGGCAAACCGGACCCAGGTCTGCATCTGGCGGCCAATCTTATCGCTGCCTTCTCGGGTAAACTCAGTGCTCGCCACCGCGAGGTCGTCGCTGAAGGTGGTGATAACGGTATTTCTCAACTGGCGATCCAGCCCCTTCGGCGAACGCCCGTTGCGGAAAGCGCGGATCTGCTCAATGCCATAAAGGTTTTCCGTTGCGCCAAAACGCACGGTGCGAGCATCCTCCCAAAACAGCTCATCCAGAACGGCGACGTCATTGGTAATCAGCGCCTGCTCGTAGCGATAAAATGCCGCAGTGACTTCATTTAAAACGGCCGGGCGGTCGATATTATCTCGCATCATTTAACTTACCTTCGTCTGTAAAATACCCTGAGATTCCAGGCGGCGAGCGGCCTGCAAACACACGTCTTCCCGCCACGGTGCGGCAATTAATTGCACGCCAATCGGTAAACCGCTGGCCGCGACCAGCGGGGCGCTGACAACCGGTAATCCCAGGAAAGAGATTGGCTGCGTCAGGATGCCCATGCTGGCTTTGACCGGGATATCTTGCCCGTTGATATGCATGGTTTGCTGCCCGATAAGCGTGGCGCAGCATGGCGTGGCGGGGGCAACAAGCAGATCAAAATGGTCAAACAGCGGCAGCGTGCGATCGCGGAACCAGGCCCGGAAGCGCTGAGCCTGGGTGTACCAGGCCGACGGCGTCATGGCCCCCGCCAGCAGGCGTTCGCGCGAGTTAGTTTCGAAGCGCTCAGGGCTGGTTCGCAGTGCGGGCAGGTACTGATTTCCCCCTTCGGCGGCGGTCAGCAAAAAAGCCGCCGAACGGGCGAGTTCGGCTTCTGGCATAGAAACTTTTTCCGTAGCCTGGAGCGCTTTGGCTACCCGGCTAACGGCTTCTTTGGCATCTGCGTCACACCAGCTTTCAAAGAAACCCTCCAGCACCGCCACGCGAAGCGGCGTATCACGCTCAAGCGCTGCGCAAACCGGCTCAATGGCGCGCGAAGTCTGAAAAGGATCGCTACTGTCGTACCCTTGCAGCACATCGTAAACCGCCGCGACATCCTCCACGCTCCGAGCCAGCGGGCCGATATGGTCGAGGCTGGCGACAAAAGGATGGCTGCCGCCGCGCGACAGGCGACCAAAAGTCGGCTTCAGGCCCACGAGCCCGCAAAGTGAAGACGGGACGCGAATGGAGCCGTTGGTGTCGGTGCCAAGGGTGAAGTTCACCATGCCCGCAGCTACAGCTGCCGCTGAGCCGCCGGACGAGCCGCCCGCAATACGCGACAGATCGTGCGGGTTTTTGGTGGCTCCGTAATAACTGTTTTCCGTGGTGAAGCCGTAGGCATAGGCATCCATATTCAACGCCCCGCTTAGCATTCCCCCCGCTTTTTGCAGCCGTGTAATAGCGAAGGCATCTTCAGAGGCCGCGGGTTGCCCGGCAAACAACTCCGCACCTGCAAGGGTTGTTACCCCTTTAATGTCGAAAAGATTTTTTACCGCGTAAGGCACGCCCGCGAGCGCTGGCAAAGGGCTGCCGCGACCGATCAGTTGGTCTACCGAGGCCGCCTCTTCCAGAAGACGATCCTGGGTGATTTCCGTAAAGGCATTAAGCTGCGGGTTTCGCTGCTCAATCTTTGCCAGCGTTTGCCGGGCCAGTTCGGTAGCTGAAAAATCTTTGTCCCGCAGTCCCTGCTGGATCTGTCGGATAGAAAGGGCAGTCATAGCGTATAAACTCCGGCGGTTTCCTGGCGATCGGCAAGCGGGAAGGCCATCAGCGGTCCAGCCATGGCCGCAATACGTGTCAGCTGCAACTCCAGCTCTTTGCGGCGCTCGTCGGTCAGCGGCACGGCGAGCAGTTGCTCCATCAGGACAATGTAGTGCTGCCAGTCAAAAGAAGATTGGTTCATTGGTATTTTCCTCAAAAGCCTGCGGCGCTGCCGTTGCTGCGCGGATCCCACGCACCTTCGAGCATGCCATTGGTATGTCTGACGATGGCGCCGGCGTGGCCGACGATCTCGCTGAAGGCGGGGACTGTTTCTACCTCGTGTCCGAGGGCTTCAAGCGCGTTGACGGTGTCCTGGCTAAAGCGGCTCTCAAGCTTGAGGCTGTCGGAAACTTGCCCCCAGGTGCGGCCCAGCAGCCAGCGCGGCGCGCAAATGGCCTCCTGTAAACCGATGCCCTGAAGTACATAGCGGGTAAAGATTGTCGCCTGCGTCTGCGGCTGGCCGTCGCCGCCCATCGAGCCGTAAACCAGCGTTCTGCCGTCGGCGAGCCTGGCTGCTGCCGGGTTCAGGGTGTGGAACGGTTTTTTGCCCGGCGCCAGCGCCAGCAGATGCTCTGCATCGAGGCTGAAAGATGCCCCGCGGTTTTGCCACAGCACGCCGCTTTGGGGTAGCACAACCCCGCTGCCGAATTCGTGATAAATACTTTGAATAAACGACACGGCCAGGCCATTCCCGTCAATGACGCCCATCCAGACCGTGTCGCCGGGGCCTTTACCTTTGCCCCACGGGGCGGCGCTTTGGTCATCAATTTTTGCGGCCAGCAGATCCAGCGCCTCGGGATCTAACAGGTTTTGTATTGAGGTCGCGATCAGGCGCGGGTCGGTGATGTGCTTGTCGCGCAGCGCAAAGGCTTTTTTAGTGGCTTCCACGATGCGGTGTACGGTCTGAACTTCACTGGCGTTTGCCATCGACAGGCGGTCGGTAATGCCGAGGATCGCCAGCGAGACCAGCCCTTGCGTAGGCGGGGCGAGGTTAAAAACTTCCCCGGCCTGGTGCTCAAGGCGAAGCGGTTTGCTGCGGGTTGCCCGATGTGCGGCGAGGTCAGCCGCGGTGATTGGCAGTCCCAGTTCGGCCAGCTCTTCGGCAATGATTGAAGCCAGCGGGCCGCGATAGAAACTGTCCAGGCCTTCTACGGTCATTCGCGTCAGGGTCCTGGCCAGCCGGGGCTGCGTGAAACGACTCCCGGTCGCGGGCACTTCACCGCGCTGCAGGAACGTGTCGGCAAAACCTGGAATATCAACCAGCTCTGCGTATTTGCTTTGTGTCGCGTTCGCCTGAGAGGCGGTGACCGGGATCCCGTCCGCCGCATAGCGAATAGCATCGGCCATCAGGCGGGAAAGCGGCATCTGCCCGCCGCCAAGCTCCGATGACACTTTCAGTGCTTCTGCCCAGCCGCTCAGCGTGCCGGGCACGGTCAACGCAGCACGGGTGCCGCGGTGGGGAATAGCGCGTTCTCCCCGATAGAAATCCAGTGACGCCAGCGATCCGGCGGCCCCGCTGGCGTCGATGGCCACAGGTTCCCCCTCAGGCGGAACAATCAGCCAGAATCCATCCCCGCCTATACCGTTCATATGGGGATAAACCACCGCGATAGTGGCGGCTGCGGCGACCATCGCTTCAACGGCATCACCGCCCTGGCGCAGCACAGACAGCGCACTTTCAGAAGCCAGATGATGGGGCGTCACCGCCATGCCTCCGGGGGCCATATTGCTTTGCATATTTTTCTTCTCTTGCAGGAAATCCGCTCGGGTAGGGGAGTCAGAAGCAAGAGATGTTCCAGGTTGACGAGGATCGTTTCACTGTGTCAGGCTTTGATGAAACAAAAGTTGCAGGAGTCGGCATGAAAAAGTTAGACGAGCGGTTGCGGGCGTCATGGGCGCTCTTTTCCCCGCAGGAGCAGCGCGTGGCCTCGTTCATCGTTGACCACTTTGATGACTTGATCAGCTACAACAGCGCCGAGTTGGCGCGGCTTTCAGGCGTGTCCAAGGCCACCGTGAGCCGCCTGTTTAAGCGCTTAGGTTACGAGCGCTACAAAGATATGCGCGAAGAGCTGCGGACCCTGCGCCAGAGCGGGATGCCGCTGACGGAAAACCGCGATGCCGTGCAGGGCAACACGCTGCTGGCGCGTCATTACAAGCAGGAAATGGCGAACCTTACTCAACTGGTAAATCAGCTTGAAGCGGGCCCGTTTGCCGAAGTGGTCAAGGCCCTTGTGACCGGAAAACGACTGTTTATCATTGGGATGCGAAACTCCTGGCCGGTGGCGATGCACTTGCGCCAGCAGCTTTTGCAGGTGCGCAGCGGCGTACATCTGCTCCCGCAGCCGGGGCAGACGCTGGCGGAAGAGCTGGTGGATATCGGCCCGGAAGATTGCGTCGTCACCGTGGCGTTTCGCCGCAGGCCGCGCATTATTAAGCCACTGCTCACCAGTTTACAGCAGCGCGGTATACCGCTGGTGATGCTGAGCGAACCGGGTTCGGCGGTGCTGGCAAGTTATCCTGGCTGGCATTTGAGCGCGCCGCTCGACAGCGTTTCGGCGTTTGACAGCTACAGCAGCGCCATGAGCCTGGTGAATTTACTGGCTAACGCGGTGCTGCATGAATCATTGACCAGTGGACGTCAGCGTATCCATAATATCGCTGAATTGTATACAGAGCTGGACGAACTCGAACAGCGTTAATGCTCCTCGACGGTGCAACTGCACAGTTCGGGTGAGCCAAAAGAGTTCATCGTTTTTACCCAAACCTGTTTTTCCGCGCTGGCTTAAGCCTGTCAGCCGGAAAAAATTTTGCCTGCGGCTGGCACATTAGTTGCAAAAGATGATTATAAGAATCTTTTGTTTCAATCTCAGACTCAAGGAATCGCCATGTTTGATATTCAGCAGTTTTCCCAGATCAACCCGCCGCACCGTTTGCTGATGGGGCCAGGCCCGATCAATGCCGATCCGCGCGTGCTGCGTGCCATGGCGAGCCAGCTTATCGGCCAGTATGACCCGGTGATGACGGGATATATGAATGAGGTGATGGTGCTGTACCGCGAGCTCTTCCGCACCGAAAACAAATGGACGATGCTGGTGGACGGCACTTCCCGCGCCGGGATCGAGGCCATTTTGCTGTCGGCTATTCGCCCTGGCGATAAAGTGCTTGTGCCAGTGTTTGGCCGTTTTGGTCACCTGCTGTGTGAGATTGCCCGCCGCTGCCGCGCCGAAGTGCACACCATTGAAGTTCCGTGGGGCGAAGTATTCAGCCCGCAGCAAATCGAAGACGCCATCAAAGCGGTAAAACCTCGCCTGCTGCTGACCGTGCAGGGCGATACTTCCACCACGATGCTGCAGCCGCTGGCCGAACTGGGGGAGATCTGCCGCCGCCACGGCGTGCTGTTCTACACCGATGCTACAGCATCGTTTGGCGGGAACGAACTGCTCACCGATGCCTGGGGACTGGATGCCGTTTCCGCCGGATTGCAGAAGTGCCTGGGCGGCCCGTCAGGCAGCTCACCGGTTACCCTTAGTCCGAAAATGGAAGAGGCCATTCGCCGCCGTAAATGCGTGGAAGAAGGCATTCGCACTGCCGCCCATCAGGACGGGGACGAAGAGATGATCTACTCCAACTACTTCGATCTGGGCATGATCATGGACTACTGGGGGCCGGAACGTCTGAATCACCACACCGAAGCGACGAGCATGCTGTTTGCTGCCCGTGAGTGCGCCCGCGTGATCCTGGAAGAAGGTCTGGACGTCGGTATTGCCCGTCATGAGCTGCACGGCAGGGCGATGGTGGCGGGGATCCAGGGCATGGGGCTGGAAACTTTCGGCGATCTTGACCACAAGATGAACAACGTCCTCGGCGTGGCTATCCCGGCGCAGGTTCACGGCGAAGAGGTTCGTAAGCTGCTGCTGGAAGATTTCCATATCGAGATCGGCACCTCCTTCGGCCCGCTACAGGGCAAAATCTGGCGCATCGGCACCATGGGCTACAACGCACGCAAAGACTGCGTGCTGCAAACGCTCACCGCGCTGGAAGCGGTGCTTAACCGTCTCGGCTTTAAAAGCGTGCAGGGTGAAGCGATGCAGGCAGCGTGGAACGTTTACGCGCAGGGTGCCCGCTAATGGGCGCGCCGCTTATGGATGCTAACTATGCCGCGGTTGCCGCCCAGCGCGTCATGGACAGGGCTGACCAGCTAGCTGCTATCAGCGAAAGCGCGGGCCAGCTGACCCGGGTTTACCTTTCGGTGCAACATTTGCGGGCGAATCAGCTGGTCGCTGGCTGGATGGAGCAGCTCGGCATGACGACCTGGCAGGACGCTGTCGGCAATATTTGTGGGCGTTACGAAGGCAGGCAAGAAGGCGCGCAGACGATTTTGCTGGGATCCCATCTTGATACGGTGCGCAATGCGGGCCGCTACGATGGGATGCTCGGCGTGCTGTGTGCCCTGGAAGTGGTCGCGTACCTTTATCAAAACAATATCCAGCTCGAGCAGGCCATCGAAATTGTCGGTTTTGGCGATGAAGAAGGCACCCGCTTTGGGGTTACCCTGCTGGGGAGCCGAGGCATCACCGGCAGTTGGCCGGCGCATTGGCTGAGCTGTGAAGATGCCAACGGCGTCAGCGTGGCGCAGGCCATGACGATTGCCGGTCTGGATCCGACGCGTATTGCCAGCGCGGAGCGGCCAAAAAGCGATTTCAGCGCTTACCTTGAGCTGCATATCGAGCAGGGACCGGTGCTGGAAGAGCAGGGCCTTGCGCTGGGCGTGGTCACGGCCATTAACGGTGCCCGTCGCCTGAACTGCAGCTTTACCGGCCATGCGGGCCATGCGGGGACGGTGCCAATGGCGCTGCGCAAAGATGCGCTGGCCGCCGCTGCCGAATGGATGACCTTTATTGAATCCGCCACGCGCCGCCACGGCCCCGACGAAGTTGCCACGGTGGGAACGTTAAGCTGCGCGCCAGGCGCGGTGAACGTCATCCCTGGCGACGTTCAGCTTACGCTGGACATTCGCAGCCCGCGTGACGAAAGCCTGGCGAGTTTGTTAGGCCAGCTTCTTGCCGAAGGGGAAGCGATTGCCGCCCGTCGCGGTATGCAGTTTACCGCAGAAGTCTACTACGCTATTCCAGCCACGCCGTGTGATGCGGCATTGCAGGCAACGCTAACGCAGGCGGTGAGCGAAGTTCAGGGGCGGAGCCTGTCGTTGCCAAGCGGCGCAGGGCACGACGCCATTGCCATCGCCGAGCGTTGGCCGAGCGCCATGCTGTTTGTTCGCTGCGAGAAGGGTATCAGCCATCATCCGGCGGAATCCGTCATGGAAAGCGACGTGGCCCTTGCCGTCCAGGCTTTCACTCGCGCCGTGACTGTGCTGGCGGAACAATAAAAAACCGGCCTGAATAGGCCGGTTTCTGCATACTTTCATTCTTAAAGGCTGAAAGGATCGGCATCCTGCCAGGCCGGGAATTTCTCCCGGTACTCCCGCAGCGCAATCAGCGAAAGATCGGCATCAAGTCGTGCCGCCTGGTGAGGTTCAACGCTCGCCAGGATCTCGCCCTGCGGGCTGATGATCCGGCTGTCGCCCCGGTAATGGTGGCCGTTGCCGTCGGTGCCCACGCGATTGCAGCCTGCCACATAAGCCTGGTTCTCAATGGCGCGCGCCTGCAGCAGACTTTGCCAGTGCAGAGAGCGCGGCGCGGGCCAGTTGGCGACGTACAGCGCCAGATCGTAGTCGTTGCGATTGCGGGACCACACCGGGAAGCGCAGGTCGTAGCAAACCAGCGGTAAAATACGCCAGCCTTTCCACTCAATAATCACGCGTTCTTCCCCGGCCTGATAATGATGATGCTCATCGGCCATGCGGAACAGGTGGCGCTTATCGTAGAAATGCACTTTGCCATCCGGCTGAACCAGCAGGAAGCGGTTCACCGGCCCGCGTTCGGTTTGCAGAGCGGCGCTACCGGCGATCATCGCCTGCGTTTGCTGGGCTTTGAACTGCATCCAGTCAATCACTTCCTGTTCCGGCATTGACTGCACGGCGGCTTCCATCGCAAAGCCGGTGGTGAACATTTCCGGCAGAATAATCAGGTCACGCCCGCGCACGCCCTCCAGCAGCACATCAAAATGACGCAGGTTCGCGGCACCGTCCATCCAGACGAGCGGTTGTTGCAGAACGGAAACTTTCAGACCAGACACCATCGGCAGCCTCTTAGCAGAATATTTCATCCACTGTAGCACGAGAAAACGTGCTTTTGTTGGCAATAAAAAACCCCGCATCTGCGGGGAAAAGGCAACTGGTAACTTTCAGATAAAATAAAAAACTTAAAGAAAACAGTCATGAATAAATAGAAAAATCAATTCATTGATTTTTGGCGTATTACCACAAAGAGGGAAAAACCACGCTTTTTCCCTCTTTGTTATAAAGAATTAACCCCTCATAAGAGGGGTTAATGGTCAGGCGGCTTCAACCTTTCTGTGCTTTTCCGGCACCTTCACCGGCTGTGTCGCCAGCGCCTCCGGATCAAACTCATCCACGTTGATGCTGCGCAGGCGGCTGGCTTCCGCTTTGGTCAGAATCGCCGCTTCATCGGCGGTGATCTTGCCTTCACCCAGCAGCTGCTTCGCCAGTTCATCCAGGCGAGTGAACGGCAGATTGCGCTTCAGCTCTTTGCATACGCGCTGGTGGATTGGCTCGGCGGCCATAATATCCAGCAGAGCGGCTTCCAGCAGGCCAGCAGGGTTATGCTCGCTTGGCGTCAGGTACTGACCGCGGCCAATACGCGACCGGGTTGCGGACGGCACCTGCAGGATTTTCGCCAGCTTGTGGTCCAGCACATCGGACGGCGCATCGTAGCGGCGACCCAGCGGGAAGATAACCAGCCGCAGCGTACCGGCCACAAAGCGGTTCGGGAAGTTGCGCAGCAGGTCATCAATCGCCTGTTCGGCCTGGAACAGCGCATCCTGCACGCCCCAGTGAACCAGCGGCAGATCGGCTTCGTTACGCCCTTCATCTTCGTAGCGTTTCAGCACCGCCGTCGCCAGATAAAGCTGGCTCAGCACATCACCCAGGCGAGCAGAGATACGCTCTCTGCGCTTCAGGCTACCGCCCAGCACGGCCATGGAGACATCCGACAGCAGCGCCAGGTTGGCGCTCAGGCGGTTGATGTACTGGTAGTAGCGTTTAGTTGCATCGCGGGTCGGCGTGCTGCTGCCGAGGCCGTTGGTCAGGCCCAGCCACAGGCTGCGCATTTTGTTGCTGCCCACGTGGCCGATGTGCTTGAACAGCAGCTTATCGAAGGCATTCACGTCGTTATTCTGCGCCGCAGCCATCTCTTCCAGCACGTACGGATGGCAGCGAATTGCGCCCTGGCCGAAGATGATCATGCTGCGGGTCAGAATGTTAGCGCCTTCAACGGTGATAGCGATCGGCGCGCCCTGGTAAGCGCGGGCCACGAAGTTAGCGTCGCCGAGCATGATGCCTTTCCCGCCGACGATATCCATCGCATCAAGAATGGCGCGCTGGCCACGGTGGGTACAGTGGTACTTAACAATCGCAGACAGTACGGCGGGTTTCTCACCGAGCACGATGCCGTAGGTAATTAAAGAAGCTGCGGCATCCATGACATACGCGTTACCGGCGATGCGTGCCAGCGGCTCTTCAATCCCTTCCATTTTACCGATAGAGATTTTGAACTGACGGCGAATATGCGCGTAAGCACCCGTTGCCATCGCCACGGATTTCAGGCCGCCGGTAGCGTTCGACGGCAGGGTAATGCCGCGACCTACGGACAGGCACTCAACCAGCATACGCCAGCCCTGACCGGCCATTTTTGGACCACCGATAATAAAGTCGATAGGCACAAAGATGTCGTTCCCACGGGTTGGGCCGTTCTGGAACGGCACGTTCAGCGGGAAGTGACGTTTGCCGATCTCCACGCCAGGCGTGTGGGTTGGGATCAGCGCACAGGTAATGCCGAGGTCTTCTTCGCCGCCGAGCAGGCGTTTCGGGTCAGACAGTTTGAACGCCAGGCCCAGTACGGTGGCGATAGGGGCGAGCGTGATATAGCGTTTGTTCCAGGTCAGGCGCATACCGAGCACCTGTTCACCCTGCCATTCCCCCATGCAAACCACGCCGCTGTCCGGGATGGCACCGGCATCGGAACCGGCTTCCGGGCTGGTCAGCGCGAAGCAAGGAATTTCCAGGCCGCGGGCCAGGCGAGGCAGGTAGTGATCTTTTTGCTCTTCGGTGCCGTAGTGCTGCAGCAGTTCGCCCGGGCCTAAGGAGTTAGGCACGCCGACGGTAATCGCCAGGATCCCGGAAACGCCGGACAGTTTTTGCAGCACGCGAGCCTGAGCATAGGCTGAGAACTCGAGGCCGCCGTACTCTTTCTTGATGATCATCGCGAAGAAGCGATGCTCTTTCAGGTAAGCCCACAGCTCAGGGGGCAGGTCGGCCAGCTCATGGGTGATCTGGAAATCGTTCGCCATGCGGCAGGCTTCTTCCACCGGGCCATCAAGGAACGTCTGTTCCTCTTCGGTCAGCTTTGGCTGAGGGTAGTTATGCAGTTTTTGCCAGTCCGGCTTGCCGCGGAACAGATCGCCTTCCCACCAGGTCGTCCCGGCGTCGATGGCTTCTTTTTCGGTGCGGGACATCGGCGGCATGACTTTGCGGAAGCCACGGAAAATCGGTGCGGAGATCAGCGATTTACGCAGCGGCGTGACCAGCAGCGGCACCAGAATTACCGCCAGCGGAACCAGCACCCAGAAAGACCAGATGCCAGCGAAGCCCAGCGCGGCGGTCCACGCGAGCAGAAGCACGCTGCTAAGCAGCAGATTTGCCTGGTGATAGAACAACACACCCAGCAGAACAACGGTAAGGACAATGCTTAAAATCAACATAAAGAAAGCTCCCTTGCTTGTAGGAGGTCTGACCACTTGTGATGTATTGGTTGTAGTGGATGTTGCTTTCTTTAGCAATGTGTTTACAAAATAATTACAACCTCGCTCACATTGTTGCCGCACTTCCAGGGAAAACCCCGGCTTTACACGCGGGGTTACGCTTCTCGCTTTCGGCGCTATCCGGTACACTGCGGGATGTGAAATTCACTCAAACCTCAAGGACCTCCTCATGTACCAGGATCTTATTCGTAGTGAGCTAAATGAAGCGGCGGAAACGCTGACTAACTTCCTTAAGGATGAAGCCAACATTCATGCCATCCAGCGCGCAGCGGTGCTGCTGGCAGACAGTTTCAAAGCGGGCGGCAAAGTACTGTCCTGCGGGAACGGTGGCTCACACTGCGATGCTATGCACTTTGCGGAAGAGTTAACGGGCCGCTATCGTGAGAACCGCCCGGGCTATCCGGCGATCGCGATTTCTGACGTGAGCCACATCTCCTGCGTCAGCAACGATTTTGGCTACGACTATGTCTTCTCTCGCTACGTTGAAGCCGTTGGCCGCGAAGGCGACGTGCTGCTGGGGATCTCCACGTCCGGCAACTCCGGCAACGTCATCAAAGCGATTGAAGCTGCCCGCGCGAAAGGCATGAAAGTCATTACTCTGACCGGCAAAGACGGCGGCAAAATGGCCGGTACGGCTGACATCGAAATCCGTGTGCCGCACTTCGGCTATGCGGACCGCATTCAGGAAATTCACATCAAAGTGATCCACATCCTGATTCAGTTAATCGAAAAAGAAATGGTTAAAGCTTAGCCCGTAATGCCCCAGCTCCTCCCGGAGCAGGGGCATTCGTTGTGGGAGAGAAGAGATGTGCGAATTGCTCGGGATGAGTGCCAACGTACCGACGGATATCTGTTTTAGTTTTACCGGACTGGTGCAGCGCGGAGGCGGAACAGGCCCCCATAAAGACGGCTGGGGTATAACCTTCTACGAAGGAAAAGGCTGCCGCACGTTTAAAGATCCGCAGCCGAGCTTTAACTCGCCCATCGCCCGCCTCGTCCAGGATTACCCAATTAAATCCTGCTCGGTTATTGCGCATATTCGCCAGGCAAACCGCGGCAAGGTTGCGCTGGAAAACACCCATCCGTTCACCCGCGAACTGTGGGGCCGCAACTGGACCTATGCCCATAACGGGCAACTCAAGGGCTATCGCACGCTGGAGACGGGGACGTTCCGCCCGATTGGCGAAACGGACAGCGAGCAGGCGTTCTGCTGGCTGCTGCACAAACTCACGCAGCGTTACCCGCGCACGCCGGGCAATATGGAAGCGGTATTCCGCTACATCACTGAACTGGGCGCAGAGCTTAGAGAAAAGGGCGTGTTTAACATGCTGCTGTCGGACGGGCGCTACGTGATGGCGTTTTGCTCGACGAACCTGTTCTGGATCACCCGCAGAGCGCCATTCGGTGTCGCTAAGCTGCTGGATCAGGACGTGGAAATTGATTTTCAGGAAGAGACCACACCTAACGATGTGGTCACGGTCATCGCAACTCAGCCGCTGACCGCCAACGAAACCTGGCACAAAATTGAGCCAGGCAAGTCGGCGTTATTTTGCCTCGGTGAGCTTATAGTTTGAAGCCAGCTGCGGTTGAACTGGCGTCATCACGGCAGGTTTGCTGATGACGTAGTTCCCGCTGACCACGGCCACGCCCGGTGGTTGATGGTTAGCCGCGAAGTAGTCATAGCCCGGTTTCAGCTCTTTCCAGAAGTTGATGTAGGTGGAGTACTTGTGGCGTTCCATATTGGCGTCGGTCATGCGGAACGGGAAGATACTCACCTGTACGCGCGGCTGGCCAAACACCAAAGCCCCGGTCACAAACTGGAAGATTTCGTCGATGCCGGAGTCGGTCATGGCATAGCAGCCAATCGACACGCAGGCGCCGTGAATCATCAGGTATTTCCCTTCATAGCCGTGAGCGCGGTCAAATTCATTCGGGAAGCCAATATTAATGGCTTTATAGAAGCGGCTGTCCGGTTTTAACTGACTGCGATCAACGCTATAAAACCCTTCCGGGCTTTTAAAATCGCCCTGACGCTGTTTTGGCCCCAGGCCGCCGGAATAGTTACAGATGCGGTAACTGTTGAGGAGCTGGTACTGCTCGCCCATCTTCACCCACAGTTCCAGGGTGCGCTCTTCTTTAAAGATTTGAATATAAACCGGGGAGCCCATTAGCTGCTGTCTGCTATCTTTGCCGACAGGGGCGGCGACACCGCTGCTGTTAAGCAGGCTGGCGAAAGAGAAAAACGGCATAGAGAGCATCGCAATAATCAGTGCGATCTTACGCATACTGCTTGATTCCTTGATAAACCTGAAACTAACAGCCAGGACGGCTAAAGGGACCCGAAATCAGAAAATTCTGTACAGGATTGCGCTCACATTAGCATCGTGGCTAATTTTCGCAAGCGCCAGACGCGGGCGTTTACACATTTTATTGGAATCAATTGGAGTTTTTGCGGTGTGTCACTTTATGCCCGAGGTGATGCCACTTGCAGGAAAAGATTTGGTGGCCTGCGACAATTTCCTCATTTTGAAAATTAGCTGTATACTTATCCAGTGTTATTTTTCTGGTTGAGTGGATATGCGCAAAATCATTCATGTCGATATGGACTGCTTTTTTGCCGCCGTTGAGATGCGTGATAACCCGGCCCTGCGCGATATTCCCCTCGCTATTGGCGGCAGTGCCCAACGGCGAGGCGTGATCAGCACGGCGAACTATCCCGCCAGAAAATACGGCGTGCGCAGCGCGATGTCGACCGCGATGGCGCTAAAACTCTGTCCGCATCTCACGCTATTGCCGGGCCGGTTCGACGCCTATAAAGAAGCCTCCAACCATATTCGTGAAATCTTCTCCCGCTATACCCCGCTGATCGAACCCTTGTCGCTGGATGAAGCTTATCTGGACGTTACGGACAGCGAACACTGCCAGGGCTCGGCCACGTTGATCGCCCGCGAAATTCGTCAGGCCATTGCCGACGAACTGAACCTGACCGCCTCAGCTGGCATTGCGCCGATAAAGTTTCTGGCAAAGATTGCCTCCGACCTCAATAAACCCAACGGCCAGTATGTCATTACGCCCGAACAGGTGCCGGACTTTTTAGCGACGCTACCGCTCGGGAAAATTCCCGGCGTGGGCAAAGTCACGGTGGCAAAGCTGGAAACGCTCGGTCTGCGAACCTGCGCTGACGTGCAAAATGCTGACCTGGCCATGTTGTTAAAACGCTTTGGGAAATTTGGCCGGGTGCTGTGGGAGCGCAGCCAGGGCATTGATGAGCGCGAGATCAGTAACGATCGTCAGAGAAAGTCGGTGGGGGTAGAGCGGACGCTCGCGGAAGACATTCATGAATGGCCAGAATGCGAAGAGATTATTGAACGCCTGTACCCGGAGCTTGAGAGGCGACTTGCCAAAGAGCGGGCCGACCTGCGTATCGCGCGGCAAGGCATCAAGCTGAAGTTTAATGACTTTCAGCTGACGACCCAGGAGCACGTCTGGCCGAAGCTGAACAAAGAAGACCTGATTGCCACCGCCCGTAAAACATGGGAAGAACGGCGGGGAGGGCGCGGCGTCCGGCTGGTGGGGCTGCATGTGACGCTGCTCGACCCGCAACTGGAGAGACAACTGCTGCTGGGGTTGTGAATTAGACCCTCATCCCGGCCTTCTCTCTGGAAGGGAGAAGGGGAAAACACGTTTTCGCTGAAAATGAGGCAGACAAAGAAAATCCCCTCTCCCTTATAAGGAGAGGGTTAGGGTGAGGGTAAAACTTATTTCGCCGGAATCGCCTTCAGCAGCTCGGTCAGCAGCTTCCAGTACTGGCCAACGCTCTCAATATGTACCTGCTCGTCCGGGGAATGTGGGCCGGTAATGGTTGGCCCGATGGAAACCATATCCATCTCCGGATACGGCTTTTTGAACAGACCACATTCCAGGCCCGCGTGGATAACCATGATGTTCGGCGTCTGGTTGAACAGCTTCTGGTAAGTCTCGCGTACCAGGGCCATCACCGGAGACTTAGCGTCCGGCTGCCAGCCAGGATAGCTGCCTTTCGCCACGGTTTTCGCCCCGGCCAGTTCACCCAGGGACTCCAGCACGCTAACCACGTAGTCTTTACCGGAATCGATCAGGGAACGAATCAGGCAGATAATTTCTGCACTGTCGTCGCTCATGGTCACGACGCCCGCGTTCAGGGAAGTCTCAACCACGCCCTTCACTTCGTCTGAGTTACGAATCACGCCGTTTGGCGTTGCGTTCAGCAGATGCAGGAAGGTATCGCGAGTTTTAGCGGTCAGCGCCTGTTTGTCAGACGTTGTGGCTTCCACCAGCACGGTAATGTTCTTCTCGACCGCAGACAGTTCATTTTTCAGAACGGCCAGGTAAGCGTTAGCCGCAGACTTCAGCTCGGCCGCTTTCGCCGCAGGCACGGCCAGCGTGGCGAAGGCTTCGCGCGGAATGGCGTTACGCAGGGTGCCGCCGTTCAGGTCGAGCAGACGTGCGTCCAGTTCCGCGGCATGAGCCAGCAGGAAGCGAGCCAGCAGCTTGTTGGCGTTCCCCAGGCCCAGATGGATATCTGCGCCGGAGTGGCCGCCTTTCAGCCCCTTGATGGTCAGCTTGAAGGTGTCAAACCCAGCCGGAACGGCTTCACGCTGCAGCGGCAGCGTAGTGATAAAGTCGATCCCGCCCGCGCAGCCCATGTAGATCTCACCTTCCGTTTCGGAGTCGGTGTTGATCAGGATATCTGCCTGCATCCAGCCCGCCTGCAGGCCAAATGCGCCGTCCATCCCGGCTTCTTCGGTCATGGTCAGCAGCACTTCCAGCGGGCCGTGCGCCACGCTGTCGTCAGCCAGCACCGCCAGCGCGGACGCCATACCGATGCCGTTGTCTGCGCCCAGCGTGGTGCCGCGCGCTTTTACCCACTCGCCGTCGATGTACGGCTGGATAGGATCTTTAGCGAAGTCGTGAACGGTGTCGTTGTTTTTTTGCGGCACCATGTCGAGGTGCGCCTGAAGCGCCACAGGTTTGCGGTTTTCCATGCCCGGCGTAGCAGGCTTGCGAATCAGGATATTCCCCACCTGGTCACGTTCGACGTGCAGGCCTTTTTCTTTTGCCCAGGACAGGATGTGTTCCGCCAGCGCTTCTTCATGATAGGACGGATGCGGAATAGAACAGATTTTGGCAAAAATATCCCACAGCGGCTGTGGCGATAATTGAGACAATTCAGACACGTTGAGTCTCCCTGGAGTCGTTTTTTTGGCTGACCGGTTACGTTTTTAGCCGGGTTCAGATACACCACAAGCACGGCTTGCGCGATGTTCTGAGAATACCACTTTCTTTTGTTGCGTGAAGGCTGAATACGAGCAAAATCCGCTGCCAGTGGCCTGCGGCACTGGTTTTTAGTGCGCCAGATCTCTATAATCTCGCGCAACCAAAACTCCTTCGAATACTTTTTAAGCCGTTATTTACAGGCCGGGACACTTCACATGAGCGAAAAATACGTCGTCACCTGGGACATGTTGCAGATTCACGCCCGCAAACTGGCTCAGCGTCTGCTGCCAGCCGAACAGTGGAAAGGCATTATTGCCGTTAGCCGTGGTGGCCTGGTGCCGGGCGCGCTGCTGGCTCGTGAACTGGGTATTCGCCATGTTGATACCGTTTGTATCTCCAGCTACGACCACGACAACCAGCGTGAGCTGACCGTGCTGAAGCGTGCGGAAGGCGATGGCGAAGGTTTTATCGTGATCGATGACCTGGTCGACACCGGCGGCACCGCGGTAGCCATTCGCGAAATGTATCCGAAAGCTCACTTCGTCACTATCTTCGCTAAACCAGCCGGTCAGCCGCTGGTGGACGATTACGTGATTGATATCCCGCAGGACACCTGGATTGAGCAGCCGTGGGATATGGGCGTGGTGTTTGTGCCGCCGTTGGCTGGCCGTTAATCCCTCCATGATTTGAGCTTTGTCATTTATTTGGCGCCCGGCATAGCCGGGCGTTTGTGTTATTTGGACCGTATCAGGCTACAATAGCGACGTTTCTCGTATTCATGGAGGCAGTGAAACGATGTCGCAGGCCAACCTCAGCGAAACCCTCTTTAAGCCAAGATTCAAACACCCGGAAACGTCCACGCTTGTTCGTCGCGCACGGCATACCGCCACGCCCGCGATCCAGTCCGCGCTGGACGGCAAAAACGTGCCCCACTGGTACCGCATGATCAACCGCCTGATGTGGATCTGGCGCGGGGTCGATCCGCGTGAAATCCTCGAAGTCCAGGCCCGGATTGCCTGCACCGAGGCTGAACGTACCAACGACGACCTGTTTGATACCGTGATGGGCTATCGCGGGGGGAACTGGATCTACGAATGGTCGAAGCAGGCGATGCTCTGGCAGCAGCGTGCCGGCCAGGAAACGGACGAAGAGAAAATCGGCAAATGCTGGCTGCAGGCGGCTAACCTCTACAGCATTGCGGCGTACCCGCACCTGAAAGGGGACGCGTTGGCGGAGCAGGCCCAGGTGTTGGCTAATCGGGCTTACGAAGAGGCGGCTCCCCGGTTGTCCGGCGGGCTGCGCGAGCTTGAATTCCCGATGACCGGTGGCGGCACCATCAGCGGCTTCCTGCACATGCCTAAAGGGGTAGAAGGGCCATTCCCGACCGTGCTGATGTGCGGCGGCCTCGATGCCCTACAGAGCGATTATTACAGCCTGTTTGAGAAATATTTTGCCCCACAGGGCATCGCGATGTTGACCATCGACATGCCGTCAGTCGGTTTTTCCTCTAAGTGGAAACTGACCCAGGATTCCAGCGTGCTGCACCAGCACGTGCTCAAAGCATTGCCCAACATTCCTTGGGTTGACCACACGCGCGTCGCAGCATTTGGCTTCCGCTTTGGCGCCAACGTTGCCGTGCGCCTGGCCTACCTCGAAGCGCCGCGCCTGAAAGCCGTTGCCTGCCTTGGGCCGGTGGTTCACGCCCTGCTGAGCGACCCGCAGCGCCAGGCCAACGTGCCGGAAATGTACATTGACGTGCTTGCGAGCCGCCTGGGCATGACCAGCATCTCCGACAGCGCGCTGAGCGTGGAGCTGAACCGCTACTCCCTGAAAACGCAGGGGCTGCTGGGCCGCCGCTGCCCAACGCCGATGCTATCCGGCTTTTGGGAGAACGATCCTTTCAGCCCGGAAGAAGAATCCCGTTTAATCACTTCGTCATCTGCCGACGGCAAATTACTCCAGATCCCGTTTAAGCCGGTGTATCAAAATTTTGACAAAGCGCTGCAGGAAGTTACCGGCTGGATGAAACAAAGATTACGTTAAATATTTGCTTAATTATGGCGGTTTGCTAAAACAGTTGCTTCACAACAGGAGATCGTAATGACGTTACCGAGTGGACACCCGAAAAGTAGACTGATCAGAAAGTTCGCCTCGCTTGGCCCGTATATCCGGGAAGAGCAGTGTGAAGACAACCGTTTCTTCTTCGATTGCCTGGCGGTGTGCGTTAACGTAAAGCCCGCGCCGGAGAAACGCGAATTTTGGGGATGGTGGATGGTGCTGGAAGCCCAGGAAAAGCAGTTTACCTACACCTGGCAGTTCGGCCTGTTTGATAAAGACGGCAAATGGACGGCGACCCCGGCAAAAGATAAAGAAGTGGATGAAAAGCTGGAGCAGACGCTGCGCGGTTTCCACGGACGCCTGAAAGATTTACTCGCCACCCTTGAGCTTGGGCTGGTGCCTGCCGAGAACTTTGCGGAAAAGTCGCTTAAACTCTCTGCCTGAAAATAAAAAATCCCCGTCAAGCTGACGGGGATTTTTTTATCCGCAGTATCGCGAATTAGAACTGGTACACCATACCTACCGCAACAACGTCGTCGTTGTTCAGCTTAAGCTTGTTGTTGTCGCTCAGCTGGTTGATTTTGTAATCAACAAACGCAGACATGTTTTTGTTGAAGTAATAGGTGGCGGCCACGTCGATGTATTTCACCAGATCCGCATCACCAATGCCTTCGATGTCTTTCGCTTTAGACTGCACGTAGCCCAGGGATGGACGCAGACCGAAGTCGAACTGGTACTGAGCGATGGCTTCGAACGCCTGGTTTTTGTTAGCAAAACCAGACACGCTGCTGCTGGTGCCCGCCAGGGAGCCCGGAACGCTGATTGGGTTCATGTTACGGGTTTCAGCGTAGATGGTTGCCAGGTACACGTTGTTTTTGTCGTACTTGATGCCGGTGGTCCAGGCTTCAGCTTTATCGCCTTTACCGTAAACGGACGCTTTCTGCGCGTTGGTACGGTTAGAGTTGGCGTATGCTGCGCCCACGCTCAGGCCGGTGTCAGCGATGTCGTAGGACAGGCTGGTACCGAAGCCGTCGCCGTTCTGGCGAGAAGTATCGGAACGGGTGTTCGCGCTGTCAGCCCCGTTCTTGCCCTGGTATTGCAGAGCCAGCTTCAGGCCGTCAACCAGACCGAAGAAATTGTTGTTGCGGTAAGTCGCCACGCCGGTCGCACGGCCGGTCATGAAGGTGTCGGTTCTGACGAAAGAGTCATCGCCGAACTCTGGCATCATATCGGTGTAAGAGGCGATGTTGTACAGCACGCCGTAGTTACGACCGTAATCAAATGAGCCGTAGTCACCGGCTTTCAGGCCCGCGAACGCCAGGCGAGTTTTGGTGCCGGTAGAGTCGTTCTCTGCTTTGTTACCCGCAATCTGGTATTCCCACTGGCCGTAACCGGTCAGCTGGCTGTTAATCTGAGTTTCACCTTTAAAGCCCAGGCGAGCGTAAGTCTGGTCGCCATCGGAACCGGTGTTGTCGCTGAAGTAGTGTTCAGCTTTAACGCGGCCATAGATGTCAACCTTGTTGCCGTTTTTGTTATAAACTTCGGCTGCCTGAGAAGCAGAAGCAGCCACGATACCCATTACCACTAATGCCAGTGTGCTCTTTTTCATTTGTTATCCCAAGAATGATGAACGCTTGCAAAATTGATCCAGGAGTCGGGCTCCTGCTAAAAACAGGAAGGGTTTTATCGTTCTCAGATTAAAGATTTATGACAATTTAGGAGAAAGATTAAATAAACGTAATAAAGTTTATATGTCATAAAAATGTAAAATATATCCGCTATCCTCAGCGATCCTTTCTGGCTTATTAGCCCTTTTCCCACGCCGCCTGTTGGCAAGCCGCGCGACTCCTGTTACAACGTCATCTGGCTTTTTAATTTCCCCTTATTTGTAGAAACGGCAGAGAATCATGAGTGACAGCCAGACGCTGGTCGTAAAACTAGGCACCAGCGTATTAACCGGTGGCTCCCGCCGCCTGAACCGCGCCCATATTGTTGAACTGGTTCGCCAGTGTGCCCAGCTGCACGCGGCGGGGCATCGTATTGTGATTGTGACTTCCGGGGCGATTGCCGCCGGGCGTGAACACCTCGGCTACCCCGAACTCCCCGCCACCATCGCGTCCAAGCAGCTGCTGGCCGCGGTAGGGCAAAGTCGCCTGATTCAGCTCTGGGAACAGCTGTTCTCTATTTACGGCATTCACGTCGGGCAGATGCTGCTGACCCGCGCCGATATGGAAGATCGCGAACGCTTCCTTAATGCCCGCGACACGCTCAGAGCGCTGTTAGATAACAACATTGTGCCGGTCATTAATGAAAACGACGCCGTGGCGACGGCTGAGATCAAAGTCGGCGACAACGACAACCTTTCCGCGCTGGCCGCGATTCTAGCCGGGGCCGACAAGCTGCTGCTGCTCACCGACCAGCAGGGCCTTTACACCGCCGACCCGCGTAACAACCCGGCAGCGGAACTGATTAAAGAAGTGCACGGCATCGACGATGCGCTGCGCGCCATTGCGGGCGACAGCGTTTCCGGCCTCGGCACGGGCGGCATGGGCACCAAGCTCCAGGCGGCCGACGTGGCCTGCCGCGCGGGTATCGACGTCATCATCGCCGCAGGCAGCAAGCCGGGCGTTATCGGCGACGTCATGGCCGGCAACCCTGTAGGAACGCGCTTCCACGCGCAGCAGTCGCCGCTGGAGAACCGCAAACGCTGGATCTTTGGCGCTCCGCCTGCCGGCGAAATCACCGTGGATGACGGCGCGCTGTCCGCTATTCTGGAGCGTGGCAGCTCGCTACTGCCTAAAGGCATCAAAAGCGTGAGCGGCAACTTCTCCCGCGGCGAGGTGATCCGCATTCGCAGCCTGGAAGGGCGCGACATCGCCCACGGTGTTTGCCGCTACAACAGCGACGCGCTGCGCCGCATTGCCGGGCATCACTCCCAGCAAATCGACGACATCCTCGGCTATGAATACGGCCCGGTGGCCGTGCATCGCGACGACATGATTGTTAATTAAGGAGCAGACTAATGCTTGAACAAATGGGCAAAGCGGCAAAAGAGGCCTCTTACCAGCTGGCACTGCTCTCCGGCCGCGAAAAGAACCGCGTGCTGGAAAAAATTGCCGACTACCTTGAAGCGCGTTCGGAGCAGATCCTGACCGCCAACCAGCAGGACGTGGACGAAGCGCGTAAAAACGGCCTCAGCGAAGCCATGCTCGACCGCCTGCAGCTCACCCCGGCTCGCCTGAAAGGCATCGCTGACGATGTGCGCCAGGTATGCAGCCTCGCTGACCCGGTAGGGCAGGTGATCGATGGCGGGCTGCTGGACAGCGGGCTGCGCATCGAGCGCCGCCGCGTGCCGCTCGGCGTGGTGGGCGTAATCTATGAAGCTCGCCCGAACGTGACCGTGGACGTCGCCTCCCTGTGCCTGAAAACCGGCAACGCGGCAATTCTGCGCGGCGGGAAAGAAACCTGGCGCACCAACAACGCCACGGTGGCGGTGATCCAGCAGGCGCTGGAAGAGTGCGGCCTGCCGAAAGCGGCGGTTCAGGCGATTGAAAACCCGGACCGCGCGCTGGTCACCGAAATGCTGCGCCTCGACCGCTACATCGACATGCTGATCCCTCGTGGTGGCGCGGGCCTGCATAAACTCTGCCGTGAACAGTCGACGATCCCAGTGATCACCGGCGGCATCGGCGTGTGCCACATCGTAGTGGACGACACCGCCGAGATTGAACCGGCGCTGAAAATCATCGTGAATGCCAAAACCCAGCGCCCGAGCACCTGCAACACGGTGGAAACGCTGCTGGTGCACCAGGCAATTGCCGACCGCTTCCTGCCTGCGCTGAGCAAGCAGATGGCGGAGTCCGGCGTAACGCTGCATGCTGACGAGAAATCGCTGCCTGTACTGCAAACCGGCCCGGCGGCGGTGGAAGCGGTGAAAGAGGCGGATTACAACGACGAATGGCTGTCGCTGCACCTGAATGTGAAAGTGGTGGCGGATCTCGATGATGCCATCGCCCATATTCGCGAGCACGGTACCCAGCATTCGGACGCTATCCTGACCCGCACGCTGCGCAACGCGAATCGCTTTATTAACGAAGTGGATTCCTCTGCCGTGTACGTCAACGCCTCAACCCGCTTCACCGACGGCGGCCAGTTCGGCCTGGGCGCGGAAGTGGCGGTCAGTACCCAGAAGCTGCACGCCCGCGGCCCGATGGGGCTTGAAGCCTTAACTACCTACAAGTGGATCGGTTTCGGCGACGACACTATTCGTGCGTAATTGAAGACAGGGTGATGCAAAAACCAGCGGTCAGTTTGATAAGTGGTTGACGCATCACCCAATCTTCCTTAACCTTTTACACCGCAGCCACGCTCGTGGCGCGTCCGGAAAGCCGATATAGCTCAGTTGGTAGAGCAGCGCATTCGTAATGCGAAGGTCGTAGGTTCGACTCCTATTATCGGCACCATCTCAACTTCCCGAAACGTCCGTATTCATCCATAAATGCCCTGATTTATAAAGATTTTACTGCTTTTCAGTCCCTCGACGTCCGTAACCATCCAGTAGAATCCGATACAGAATGTGTATAGGATTGTGTATATGTTCCTGTTCGGTCCTGGATTCCTATACACATGCCTTTAAACGATATGCAGATTCGCCGCGCTAAGCCTGAAGATAAACCCTATACGCTTGGGGATGGGCAAGGTTTGTCATTGCTTATAGAACCTAATGGAAGCAAGAGTTGGCGGTTCCGCTATCGCTATGCCGGCAAACCCAAAATGATCTCGTTGGGTGTGTATCCGACGATCACACTTGCAGATGCCCGTTCTCGTCGTGACGATGCTCGAAAACTGGTCGCGGAAGGAAAGAATCCTAGTGAGGTTAGAAAAGAGCAAAAGATTGCTTTGCAAACGGAATCCGAGAGCGCGTTCGAAAAGATAGCCACTGAGTGGCACCAGATGAAATCTGCCAAATGGTCGGCAGGTTATGCGTCAGACATCATGGAAGCGTTTCAGAACGATATTTTTCCTTATGTTGGTAACAGACCAGTAGGCGAAATCAAACCGCTAGAACTGCTTAATGTGCTGCGTAAAATCGAAAAGCGCGGTGCATTAGAAAAAATGCGCAAAGTTCGGCAGCGATGCTCAGAAGTTTTCCGCTATGCCATTGCTACTGGAAGGGCAGAGTTTAACCCTGCTGCGGATCTTTCAAGCGCCCTCGATGTACACCAATCAAATCACTTCCCGTTCCTAAAGGCTGATGAGATACCTGATTTTCTACGCACCTTAAACGGTTACACCGGAAGTCGGCTTGTCCTGATTGCCACGAAATTACTTATGATTACGGGGGTTAGAACCATCGAATTACGTGCGGCATTATGGGCAGAATTTGATCTGGATAACGCTATATGGGAAATTCCTGCTGAACGGATGAAAATGCGAAGGCCACATCTTGTGCCATTATCGACTCAAGCGTTAGATTTACTCAGTGAACTCAAGATCATGACAGGGAACTATCGTTATGTTTTTCCGGGGCGGAATGATCCAAACAAGCCTATGAGTGAAGCGAGTGTAAATCAGGTTATAAAACGCATTGGTTATGGCGGAAAAGTCACTGGGCATGGTTTTCGACATACTTTCTCGACAATTTTACATGAACTCGGGTTTGAATCAGTTTGGATAGAAATACAATTAGCTCATGTTGATAAAAATATTATTCGTGGTACATATAATCATGCTCAGTACCTAGATAAAAGGTCGATTATGTTACAGGCATACAGTGATTTAATTTTCCAAAAAATAAATTATAAGTAAGGGGAATGTTTTGAGTAAAGATGAGTTGATATCTAATTTAATCCGTCTATTGTCTGAACCAAGAGATGGGCTTATTTTAATTAATGGTGATTGGGGAGTAGGGAAAACATACTTCTTACAAAACGAATTTAAAGAATTCTATACGACAAAAACTTTATTTTATATGTCTGTTCTAGGTTTGAATAGTTTACAAGACTTCAAAGATAGAATAGTAAATATTACCTATTTAGATGACGGTGTTGGAGTTGATAAAATAAAGGCTTTGGCTTCAAATGCGGCCGTCGCGATTGCGCAAGATGAAAATGTTGGTAAGCTTGCCGATAAAATGATGTCAGCTTTTAGTGGGGCAATGAAAGATTATGTATTGAAAGATTTACAAGGTATATTTGTTATTGATGATTTAGAACGTATATCTCAAGAGTTGAGAGATGAAATAGCAACATTTTGCTTGCAACGTTATCAAGATGATAATAGATTGGATTATATTCTAGTCGGGAATTTTTCGGATCAAAGCTCACAAATATTAAATCATAAAGAAAAGGTTGTGAGTGATGAAATTCATTTTTCACTTAATAACTTTCCTGATTTTTTAGATGGAAAATTAAAAAACATTTCGAATTATGATAAGGTCTTGATAAGTCAGGTGATCATTGGTTTTGAGGTGACAAATTTACGAATAATAAATAGAGTAATTAATAAGCTACTCCCTTTGATTAATTCGTCTCTATGGAATTCAGATATAAAAACGGCAGATATAACTAATTTAGTTAGCTCTTTATGTGCTCATATAATATTAAAGGAAGATTTTGCATATCAATCAGATGAGTTCTACAATAGATTTATCTCATCCTCACTTAAAACGTTAGTCTCTGATGATAAAAAAGGAACTGATACGATTAGTAAAAGGGAGAATGAATTATTAAATATTACTGCATATAAATCATTTAATGGCCTGATGGCACAGTATTGTTTTAATATAATATCGCATCAAGACATATTACCCTTCATTTTCACTAAAAATACTCCTTTGCAAAAAAAAGATTATGCTGATTTACTATATCCTGAACAGTTTGACATATCTGAAGAAGATTACTGTGAAGAAATTAGAGATGTTATTTTAAAAACCAGTTCACCAACGCTGTCAACTTGGTTGATTGCCACAAAAAATTATCTTCGTTTATCAAAGTTGAAATACATACCTGAAATAAAAGGGCTAACTAAAAACAAAATTGAAAAGATAAAACTTAGCTTCAGTGATCTGGAAATAGAAAAATATTTTAGGGATAGCTTTAATAATATTGATTCTTTACCATTGCATGTGATTACTAGAGATGATGATGAATTCCATAATTTTTTTGTGGGAAAATATATCGAAATTACCAAAAACAAGAAAATAGAATCTATAAAAGTTAAAATGTGTAAAGATGGTTGGGGGGCGGTAGATGTTGAAATACAACAATCAGATTTTAAATATAACATATTTGAAATGTTGGGTGTGGAGGAAATAGTTGATGGCGTTAAAATGTCATGGAGTATTCAGGATATAAAGTTGTTCACTAATCACATATCTGCTTTATACAATTTCTTAAACCTTTCCGATTATTTGTCAGGTGAGCTTCCATATTTAAATAAACTATTAACAACCTTAGTTCCTTTTGAAAGAAAAATGAAACGGTCTTTTCGGCGCGGTGCCATTATTGAGCTAAATCAGGCTCTTGCAAAGGCGAAAGAATTGCTTGAAGCAAGTATTGCAAGGAGTGCACCCCAGGAAAATTAACAATGAGTGGCGTATCAACAAAGAGGGGGGGAGCTTGTGGGCTATGAACCTTTTACTAAGTAATTTGAAATGTTACTTGTGCGCGCAATGCTCTCCCCGCCACGCCTGCCCGCTTCCTGGGGCGCTTTTAATGCAGGTGCATGAAGTGGCTCAGGCCGCGCCAGTGCTGGTGTGACAGGGTGTGGAAAATTCAGGGTTTTGCATGCAAAGCCATGCAGCGTAGGCATGCATGGCTATTTTTATTAAAAAGACGGGTATTTTCGGGGCGTTTTATGCGGATTTTTTGCGGGGCTTAGCGGCCTGTCGACGCATGAAAATCTGACTCTGTTCAGGCGTATATTTTGCCCGGTTGTCGTCTCTCGATGCTCTGTCAGGCCGGAAACCGATAGTTGTCAGAATGTCGCGATCTTCCTCTGCGTAATCAATATTTCCTCTGCGGGTTACATGAACGGACAGCGCTTCGCGAACACTGGCGGCCGCCCGGTTGAGAGCACGTTCTCTGACAATGTCCGGTTGTTCGCTGAGATGCATTAATTCCGGTGCTAGTGCGGCGGCCAGTGCGTCGCCGCTTAGCTGCATAAAGGCGTGGAGCTGACGACGGATACTGATACGCTGCACGGCTTCATGCGACCGGATGTACTGCCCGGCCGACTGATTTACCGCCCATTTTTTCAGGTCAATATCATCCCGCAGTACCTGTGCGGCCTCCGGTTCATAACGGGTGCAGGTCAGCTCCAGCTCTTTCAGCGCCATTTCAGCCCGCGCCAGTACTGACTTGCTGCTCATCCAGTCCGATTTATTCTTCTGACAGGTTTCAAAGGCCTGTTCCAGTAGTGCTCGTGCCATTGTCTTTTCTCCTGAATCAGTGGCGCAGCGATGAGCGGGCGCAGTCCAGAATTCGGGGCGGTGTTTCTGGCACTGTTTGTGGTGGTTCGGGCTTTTCTTCTGCCGGTGGCCGTATTACCTCGTCGATAGACTCGGTGGTGCGAAAGGTTGCGGAGCAAAAGACATTCACGCACTGGAGGTAGCTCTGTTTGACGTTATCCGACAGGTAACGGCTGGTACGGACATGGGCAGCCTGTTTGCAGTACGGGCAGCGCATCATGGCTTAGCCCCCTGCGTTTTTTTCTTCTGTGCCAGCTCTTTAGCCCGCGCCATTCTGAGAGCAAGGCTTTTAAAGAGCTTCATATCCACGCCGGTGAGTGCCGGACGGTGAAGCCCAATTTTTGAAATTACCGGCTCCTGCGCCATGTTGAATGTGTAATACCTGCTTTGCGCCAGTACATTCTCCCCCAGCTCCTGAATGAGAACGTTGTGAGGGTGCTCTTCCCCCTTCATTTCGAGTTCACGCAGACGTAACGCAAATGCGCGCACCAGTGAGGGAGGGATGTCTTTCATCACGGTCGCCCACTCATTCCGGGAGTAGGCAGAGAACACCGTAAAATGCGTGCCGACGTACTTATCTCCTGATGTACAGGCGGACAGCATGGTACTGGCCTTATCATCGTTGAGTTCATCAATCAGGGCGGTGAATTCCTCCGCCAGCTCCCGACCGGCCACTCGCTGACTGTGTTCGGCTTTCAGTTCCGGGGTCATCATGCCGCGCAGTTCGCGAAAACGGGTACGCCAGTTCTGTTCGGCTTCGGCACTTTCATTCAGGGCGTTCTGACGCTCTTTCTCACTGCGGGCAATGGCCGCATCAATATCATTCAGCTTCAGCATGTTTTCCGTGTGCGCGGATTTGGCCTTGCTGAACACATCAAGAGCGTTATTTATCGTGGCCTCGGCGTTCTGGTTTGCTTTCTCGTTAAGGGTATCCAGTGCGCTGTCAATGGCCGTGCGGATTTTCTCATCCTGCGTGCTGCCGATGGTTTTCATTACTGCGGTAAACAAATCTGGTTTCATCGTCGGGTTCTCTCTGTGTTTTCAACCAGGCGCCATTCTGCCGTCCCTCAGACAACAACTCGATTCATTGCCGTTGTAGCAGACATGGCACAAACAGGACTTAAAAACCCGGCTGGCCAGAGAAAGGTCGCAGGAAACCCCCCTCTCTCTGTTTGTTTTTTTACATATAACTATTCACTACTGTTCACTCAGAATAAAAATATAAATAAAACAATAAATTAAAGAGTGAGCAGTTGAGAGGGAAGTGTTCACCAACTGTTCACTACTGTTCACTGGTCTGAACATCCCGAATGTAAATTTTATGCGGTATGTCCTATTAATTCATGCTCTTATGGTGATTAAATCAATTTGCATTTCACTTTTGAAATCTCCAGTGCCTTATAACTCCTTCCAGTTCCTTTAAATGGTCTTGAGTAAAAAAACAGCACCCGTTGTCCCGTGCTTTGTACAATTTCCCCCTGTTGCATTGAGAAAAAATATTCACAAAATAGAGTGCTACCTGATACCGGACGGACACGTCCGGATCTCTGCGGATATTAACGAGGTAGCGTTATGCACACAGTTTCATCAGTACCATCTTCCCCCACTGGCACGCACCCGATGCCGGTTTCAGCCCCGGTTCAGGAACGTTTTTTACGTCTCCCGGAAGTCATTCATCAGTGCGGCCTGTCCCGTTCCACGCTCTACGATTTAATTGCCCGCAATGCTTTCCCGGCGCAGGTTTCCCTCGGGGGTAAAAATGTCGCCTGGCTACAGTCTGAAATCACGGCGTGGATGGAAGAACGTGTCGCGCACCGCAACCGGAAATACGACGCATGAATCAGAGCCGATTTCACAAAGCCCCTTTTTCTGGCTTGCATCCGTTGTGTGTTTCCTGGTACAGTTTTGTCGCTGTCGCAAAATCGACAGCCGGGCGTAGGAACCCGTGTTACTTATTGGCGACTCAACACGCGCCATGCGTGTTTTTTTACGTCGTTGCTCAGGTACACCCATTTTTCGGGCTGTGGTGGTTTCACACTGGCCTGTATCAGATAATGGTGGTCCGGGCGGGGCAGCCTTCGGGCTGGCCGGTTTCCAATAAGGCCGGTATTCCTACCCCCGTCCGGGCTACCACCCATGAGTGTAGGAACTCCGGTGGTGGCAATAACCGCTACTTATTGGAGGTTGCCCTTATGGCTACGACCCTCACCCCGTCACACCCGCAGTTTGTCTTTGTGTTTGCCGCCGTCCGTCGCGCAGACCGTAAGCCCCGTATCTGTATGCTCCGCACCGTGGCCGGTGACGAGCTGGCCGCCCGCCGTACCCTTGTCCGGGAATATGTGCTTTCCCTTGCCGCCCGTCTGCCGGTTGTGGAGGTGTCACATGCATAATAAAAACACCCCTCAGACCGTCTCAGCGCGTCGTGATGACCTTAACCCCATGCAGGAACACCTCAGCATTGAGGCGTACCATAAACTCAATCGCGCCAGCGCCGTCTCGCAGTTCATCGGTGGAGATTTGCTGCGCCGTGAGCTGAACGGTTTACACCAGCTATACCTGCCGCAGATTTTTAGTTATATCCATGAGGACGTCAGCTACGTCCTGGAAGAGCTGAAAGCCAAAGGCCTGTGCCGTGACTTTCTCGCCACGACGTCGGGAAATGGAGGTGAGCACCATGTTTGATTTCCCTCAGCCGGGTGAAATATATCGCTGTACAGGATTTCCTGATGTGGTGGTGTCGGGCGTGCTGGCTGACGGTATTCCGTGGGATATGCCGTACCGCTGTCCGGGGCTGGTCTGGAACCCGTACCGGCGCACCTACACCATCCTCATTCGAATTATTGCCGGTGGCAGCATGGCAGAGATTCCGCTCAGTCGTTTTTTGCGGGACTTTACCTGTGAGCATCCCGACGTCTTTAAGCGCAGCCCTGAAAACCGCCACGCCGTATTACGCGAAATAGCGGCTGACCCGGCATTACAGCAATACCGGGCGCGGAATATTGATAAATATCCTGACGATATTCCCCCGGTTAAACGCCCGGCGCTGGTGGCGCATAAATGGCGGAATAATTTCAGGTCGGAAACGGAAATAAAACCGGATAACAGCTACCGCCATTATCTGTAATTAAAAACGACACCCAGTAATAAAATGTGCGTATCTGCGCAGGGATACGCACGTCCTCAGGAGACGAAATAATGCCTGTTAACAGTACGGAACAGCCGCAGAATATAAACCAGCCCACCATCAGCCGGGCAGACCTCGAATGCCTCGAACATCTTCGCAACGTCGGCCAGCTCGTCGGCGACCTGATGCAGGTGCAGGGCTGTACCACCGTGCGCCACAATCCGGCGCAGCAGCTACAGCTCACCTCGGTGATTTACCTCATGACTGCCCGGCTCGACAGCGTGGTCGACCGCTGCAATCAGCGCTGGCTGACCGGGGAGGGCAGTGTATGAAAACCGCACTATCTCCCGTTCTGCGCGCTGCACTTTACCGCCGGGCGGTCGCCTGTGCCTGGCTGACCCTGTGCGAACGTCAGCACCGCTACCCGCAGCTCACACTCAGTACGCTGGAAAGCGCCATTGCGGCCGAGCTGGAGGGCTTCTACCTGCGCCAGCATGGCGAGGAAAAAGGCCGTCAGATTGCCTGTGCCCTGCTCGAAGATTTAATGGAAGCCGGACCACTCAAGGCCGCTCCGTCGCTGTCTTTTCTCGGGCTGGCCGTGATGGATGAACTCTGCGCCCGCCATATCACAGCACCGGCACTGCACTGAGGGAGAAAGTAACGATGAAAATGAACGTAACGGACACCGTAAAACAGGCGTGCGGCCACTGGCCGCGCATTCTCCCGGCGCTGGGGGTAACGGTCATCAAAAACCGCCATCAGGCCTGTCCGGTGTGTGGCGGCTCCGACCGCTTTCGCTTTGATGATAAAGAGGGGCGCGGGACGTGGTTCTGCAATCAGTGCGGCGCGGGTGACGGGCTTAAGCTGGTAGAAAAAGTTTTCGGCGTGACCCCGTCAGAGGCCGCCGGGAAGGTGAATGCCGTGACCGGCAACCTGCCGCCGGTTGTCCCGGAAGTGATTGCGGCCGCAGAGGCTGACCGCAAGGCTGCGACCGCGCTGGCGGTCAGGCTCATGGAGAAAACCCGACCGGCCACCGGCAACGCCTACCTCACCCGCAAGGGCTTCCCCGGCCGGGAATGTCTGACGCTGACCGTCATGCACAAAACTGGCGGTGTGACGTACCGCGCCGGTGATGTGGTTGTCCCGCTGTATGATGATAGCGGCGCACTGGTTAACGTCCAGCTCATTAATGCAGACGGTCTCAAGCGCACCCTGAAAGTCGGTCAGGTAAAAGGGGTGTGTCATATTCTCGACGGGAAAAAAGAGGCAGGAAAACGGCTGTGGATAGCGGAGGGCTACGCGACCGCGCTCACCGTGCATCACCTGACCGGCGAAACCGTCATGGTGGCGCTGTCGTCGGTGAACCTCCTTTCTCTGGCGAGCCTTGCCCGTCACAAATATCCGGCCTGCCGGATTGTGCTGGCCGCCGACCGTGACCTCAGCGGCGACGGCCAGACCAAAGCGTCTGCGGCCGCAGAGTCCTGCGAGGGCGTGGTCGCCCTGCCGCCGGTGTTCGGTGACTGGAATGATGCGTATACACAGCACGGCGGGGAGGCCACGCGTAAAGCCATGTATGACGCCATCCGGCCACCGGCTGACAGCCCGTTCAGCACCATGAGCGAGGCGGAATTTACCGCCATGAGCACCAGTGAGAAAGCCATGCGGGTGCATGAGCATTACGGCGAAGCGCTGGCCGTGGATGCGAACGGCCAGCTCCTGTCCCGTTATGAGGCGGGAATCTGGAAAATCATTCCGCCGTCGGACTTTGCGCGCGACGTGGCCGGGCTGTTTCAGCGTCTGCGCGCCCCATTCTCATCGGGGAAAATCGCCTCGGTGGTCGACACCCTGAAACTGATTATTCCGCAGCAGGATGCCCCGCCACGGCGGCTGATTGGCTTTCGCAATGGCGTGCTTGATACCCAAAGCGGTATATTCAGCCCGCACAGCAAAACGCACTGGCTGCGCACCCTGTGCGACGTGGATTTCACCCCACCGGTGAAGGGGGAAACGCTGGAGACGCACGCGCCGAATTTCTGGCGCTGGCTCGACCGCGCCGCCGGTTCGCGTGCCGATAAACGTGACGTGATACTCGCCGCGCTGTTTATGGTGCTGGCGAACCGCTACGACTGGCAGCTCTTCCTCGAAGTGACCGGTCCCGGTGGCAGCGGGAAAAGTATTCTGGCCGAAATAGCGACCATGCTCGCCGGGGAAGATAACGCCACGTCGGCCACCATCGAGACGCTGGAATCCCCCCGTGAGCGCGCGGCGCTGATTGGTTTCTCGCTGATACGCCTGCCTGACCAGGAAAAATGGAGCGGTGACGGGGCAGGACTCAAGGCCATTACCGGCGGCGATGCGGTCTCCGTTGACCCGAAATACCGCGATGCGTACTCCACCCATATTCCGGCGGTGATACTGGCGGTGAACAATAACCCGATGCGCTTCACCGACCGCAGCGGCGGGGTGTCGCGTCGCCGGGTGATTATGCACTTCCCGGAACAGATTGCGCCGGAAGAACGTGACCCGAAGCTGAAAGATAAAATCGCCCGGGAGCTGGCCGTCATCGTGCGCCAGCTTATGCAGACATTCAGCGACCCGATGACCGCGCGTACACTGCTCCAGTCGCAGCAGAACTCCGACGAGGCACTCAGCATCAAGCGCGATGCCGACCCGACGTTTGATTTTTGTGGCTATCTGGAGGCACTGCCAGAACCTGACGGTATGTATATGGGGAATGCGAATATCATTCCGCGACAGCCGCGCCTGTATCTTTATCACGCCTATCTGGTTTACATGGAGGCACACGGCTACAAGAACACACTCAGCCTGACCATGTTCGGCAAAGGGCTGTCATCGATGCTGAAAGAGTACGGACTGAATTACGGTAAGCGACGAACAAATCAGGGGATGCAGACGAACCTTGCGCTCAGGGAGGAAAGCAACGCCGACTGGCTGCCCCGGTGCGACGAAACCACCGCGACATAACCTACCCGGACCGGCATCAGCCGGTCTTTTTTTACCTGAAAATTAGTAAAATTACGCAGAAAAGCCATTGTGATAATTGCCCGCTAGTATTCAGTTAGAAGCTGAGGTTGGAATACACCTTTCTACTGGTCGTTTGGTACAATGGATAAACCGATAGAAAAGGGAGTTACGAGCATGACAGGAATGGAAGTTCTAGATTCTGCATTAAAAATTGGGCTTGGGGCTATGATTAGTGCAGTCTCGGCGTTTGCCATGCTGATCAGGTCACAGCGACATGATAAGGAAAAAGATGCGGCTTCTTATTTCGTAAGACTCCGCGAGGAAAAGAAAACGCTTTATATTGAATTTCTCACACAATCACAGTCACTTGTGCAAACCTATCGGGATGTTCCTTGCGATGGGCAGGGGCAGGATTATCTCGACTATTTGCGGATCTATAACCAGCTCCAGATCTCTTCGGACGATGTGATCCGAAAATGTGCCTACGAGCTACTCAATGCCGTAAATGAATTTATTGTTATTTATACTGAAGATCGGGAGTTTTATAACAAATTAAGAGATCGTGTGGATATTAAAATTGGTGAATTTCAGTTTCTAGCTAAAAATGAGTTGCAAGAGATAAAGTCAAATTGATGCTTTAAAAGCTACCGTCAAGCAAATGAGCAACACCGACGTTTTAGAATTTCTGAATATTGTGTGACACACCCCAATATGTAGTTTTAGACCACATAAAACGGCTCTCTCTTTTACTACAATCGACAAAAGTGAACAGTAAAGTGTTCACTGTTCACGGACTGCTCACTGCGTATCATATTGAAATTAAAGATAAATAATGGTGAGTGAACAGTGTGAATAGTTTTCCATAAAAGAAGATTTTTTCGTAGTTTGAGGTTGTGCGAAAAATGAACGCATCCACCAATGTGTATAGGAGTGTGTATAGGTTTATTCTTCGATATTATTTTTTTCAATAAAATCAATTAATTGATTTTATTTTTCGACTCCTATTATCGCACCATTTCAAATTCTTCTCAAGCCTATATGTTAGTACTCCCCTTTTTGCACCACACATTTTTGAAACTTTCGGGTTTTGAGCTATCAGCCGGTACTCTTCCTGTGTAAGGGGCAGCAAACCATTTTCACTGACCGCTATACAAGCGTTTTAAATATCATTGATGAAATAAAAGCGATATTCTGAGCGTATTACGATTTATCATGTAAAAATGATGCAGCTCAGCTATTTTTCGAAAAATCATTGCATTGATATAATAAGTCAAAATAGTTCAGGACTAAATATGATTTCTGGGGCTGTAAGATAGATATTCTGCTGCGATGTCAATTTAAATGGCCAGGTAGTAATTTTTATAATATCAAAACTCACTGCGAAGATTGATGCTGTAATTAAACACATTCTTATGAATGTGTTTTCATTTTAAAGACCAGATGAATGATAATTATTAAGTATTTCAGCATGTTGTGCACCCCAGTCACGCATTTCTTTTAAAATATTCTCCAAAGTACTGCCATATTTTGTTAATGAATACTCAACGTGAGGTGGTGAACTTTCTATAACAACTCTGATAATAATTCCATCTTCGACAAGTTCCTTCAACTGTGAAGTTAACATTCTCTGTGTGATACCATCAATCATTCTTCTCAGTTCATTAAAACGACATACCCCGTTTTCCATTAAATGGAACAGGATCACGGGCTTCCAACGGCCGCCGATAACTTTCAAAGTCGTTGTCACTGAACATCCATACGGTGCATTGTAGTCCACTATTTATTCCTCAAGGTATACTTTATAATACTTGGTATCATAAAACTGCGTTCTTACAAACTTAAAATCTGTTATGTATGATGCACCTTTTCGCGTTAATAAAAAAGGGGAAAAGATGCAAGCAATTATCATTAGAGAATTTGGCCCTGCAAAAAATATGGAGTATGTAACACTACCGACACCAGAAGTTAGTGCTGACGAACTTCTGATAAAAGTAGTCGCTACGTCCGTTAATCCTGTAGATATTCAAACAAGGCGCGGTGATTATTCTGCTGATATTAACCTTCCAGCTTGTTTAGGTGTGGATATATCTGGTGTCGTAGAGAAGGTCGGTTCAGATGTGACCAATTTTAAAATTGGTGATGAAGTTTATTATGTACCAAGGCTTCTTGCCAACGAGGGAAGCTACGCTACACACCATGTTGAAAAATCATCTATTGTTGCACTTAAACCTAAAAACTTATCTCACCAGGATGCCGCCGCACTGCCGTTAGCCGCAGGAACTGCCTGGGAATGTTTGGTGGAACGAGGACGGTTAGTAAAAGGAAATAAGGTGTTGATTCATGGAGGTTCTGGAGGTGTTGGCGTCTATGCCCTTCAAATCGCGAAACTTTTTGGCGCTCATGTCGTGACAACTTGTTCTCCTGGTAATTTCGAGTTTGTCCGTTTCCTGGGAGCACAGAGTTGCTACAATTACAAAGATTGTGACTTGTATTGTAAAATAGCTGAAGATCATCTTGATGGATTCGATATTATACTCGACACGGTAGGCGGGAATACAATTCAAAATAGCTTAGGGTTGCTTTCGAATAAAGGAAGAGTCGTCTCTATTGTTGATCAATCTATTCCTCAGAATTTATTAGGAGGTTGGGCTGTAAATGGAGAGGTTCACTTTGTCTTCAATACTCAGTCGGCAGAAAGATTAAAAGAAATTGCAAATGCAGTTGAAAAAAAATTAATTGTTCCTGTTGTTGAGAAAGTCATGCATATTGATGAAATTATTAAGGCCCATACTATTATGGAGTCCGGTGGTAGAAAAGGGAAAATCGTAATATTAACCTGATTTATTGGGTGGCAATAATTAACAATTTAATAATTAAATGGTTTCGTTGATAAAAGGTATAAGGCAGGAAGTGTTAAGGTCCTGCCTCATTATCATGGCCCATGAAAAGCGTTTTACTGACAGCCAGCGCCATGCGGAAGCAAACTTCGGCCGGAACGCCGGCGGCATTGTAAATAGACCCGTTCCGGGGCTATGGGACTTTAGCCCCAGCGTCTATAATCCGGGCAGAGATTTGTGCCGCGAATGCCGTGGCTAATCGTCCGTTGAGATAGCATACAACCTTGCGGCATCCGGGCTCCCGGTGCCGCGAGCGACCTACATTCACAAAGGGTAATATGAAACAAATTACGTTCAGCGATCTACAAAAACAAAGCGAGCAGGCCGCAAACTCCCCTCGCTTACGTGCCAATCGTAATCTCCATCCTGAATTGAGCGATCCTGTTCAGCGCCTGGCTATTGCTATGGAGCCGGGTACCTATGTTCGCCCTCACCGCCATCCGCACACGTTCGAGCTGCTGACACCCCTTAGCGGGCGCTTTTTGGTATTGCATTTTGATGAGAATGGCAACGTGACCCAGCGCGCTGTGTTAGGTGAAGACTGCAAGGTGCTGGAGACGGATGCCGGGACCTGGCATGCGGTGTTATCGCTGGATAAAGGTGGGGTTATTTTTGAGGTAAAACAGGGGGCGTACCAGCCCGTAGCTGAACAAGATATGGCCCCATGGGCACCCGCCGAAAATGAGCCGGGAGCGGCTGAGCTGATGAAATGGTATGCCGTAGCGCAAGTGGGTGACGGCGGTTTTTCCCTGTAATATTCCCGCACTCTCTCGACCTCTTTCCTGACCTCACGAAATAAACGTAAAGCCGTCTACAACGGCTTTAGCCCGTTACTTTGGTGTTTGCGGTGTGTGTGGCCCTGTTGCTCAAGGTGGGGCAGGGAACGTCATCGAGTTTATTGATAAAAAAATTGATAACCAGAGTACCAGGTGGGCCGGTAACAACGGGTAAAATCTCTGCGAACCGGAAGGGCAATATTTTCTTTTCTGCAGTTAATGGGCGCCTGAAATATGAATGATATGGATTATTTTGACCCTGACTCGTCCGGGGCGCCGATCGATGTCCTGTTTCTCACCGCACCAGATTTAGCATTCGACGTGCCGCTGCACTCTCATCGGCGCGGCCAGCTGGTTATGCCGGTGACCGGGTCAATGACCTGTGAAGTCGAGGATGAAATATGGATGGTGCCCAGCGAGTCAGCCATGTGGATCCCCGCCGGTCTGCCGCACAGGAATACCCCGGCTGCTTCAGCCACGTTCTGCTTTGTGTTTATTGAAACGTCGCGGGCCGCCATGCCGGAAAAAAGCTGCACGCTCGCGGTCAGTCCCCTGATACGGGAAATGATCCTTCATTTAGCCAGGATATCACCGGCAGAGGCGGGGCATGAGCAGACGCGTCAACTGGTTAATCTGCTGTTTTCCATGATGGCGCAAATGCCAGCCGAGCGGCTGAACTTTCCGCTGTCCAAAGACGCCAGGCTCAGGCAAGTGGCGAGCATGCTGCTGGCCGACCCCGCCGACAGAAGAACCGCCAGGGAATGGGCCGCTTTTCTTGCCCTGAGTGAAAGAACGTTCACCCGGCTGGTGGTGAAAGAAACCGGGCTGACATTTGGCCTGTGGCGGCGGCAGCTGCATATCGTTGTGTCGCTTCAGCGTTTGCTGGCGGGGGGCAGCGTGCAGTCTGTCTCAGAGCAACTGGGCTATGAATCCGTGAGCGCGTTTATCACCATGTTCAAAAAGGCGCTGGGGAAGTCCCCGAAGCGCTATATCGGCCAGGCTTGACGACAGCCCTCTGGTTTCATTTGACCGTTTTTAGCAATTATTAGTCAGTTGTTCTAAATTTTTACGGCGCCTGAGTCAGTACACTGGGGGAATTAATCCGGCAACATTAAAGGCATGTCCGTGTACCCTGGCACAATCATTGATGAATTACGGCAAGGTGAAGTCAAAGAGTTATTCTCGGTCAAGACCGGGATTGATAAGCACCCGACGAACAGTGTTCAGGTCACCCTGACCGGTTTTAGCGGCGACCAACAGGCCGAAACCTTCCATGGTGGGGAAGAGCGGGCAATTCTGCACTATGACTCTGCGCATTATGCTTCTCTGGCCAGCCGATTCCCGGGTTCCGGCTCGTTGTTTGTTCCGGGCGGATTTGGTGAAAATCTGGTCACCAGCGGAATGAATGAAAGCAATATGTGCGTCGGGGATATTGTTCGAGCCGGGACGGCAATCCTCCAGGTCACTCAGCCAAGGCAGCCCTGCTTTAAACTTAATCACCGCTTTAAACAACCTACGCTCTCCCGATTTGTGCAGGATAACGGCAAAACAGGCTGGTTTTACCGCGTCCTGAAAGAAGGGACGATTCATGCTGGCGATCCCATCGAGGTGATCGTGCGTGCCTGGCCGCAGTGGAGCATCGCGCAAATACTGCACTACCTCTATACCGAAACTGACAACCTGGCGGTAACCGGGCAGCTGGCGAAGCTGGAGCCGCTGGGAAACGAAGTCAAAAGCGTCTTTCAGCGCCGCCTTGAAAATAATGACGTTGAGGATTGGGGGGGAAGGCTGTCGGGCCGCAGCGGCGGGCTTGAAATGCGCATCATCAACATTGTGGATGAGTTTAAAGGGATTAAGCGTTTTATTCTGAGCCGCGTTGACGATGGGGCTTTACCTGAATATTCGGCGGGGGCGCATATTATTCTCCAGCTCCCTAACGGCCTGTCGAGAGCCTATTCCCTGTGTGAATCATGGGCTGAAAACGAATACCATATTGCGGTCAATCACGCCCCGAATAGCCGCGGCGGCTCTCAGTATTTACATCAAACCGCCAGGCCAGGGGATATTTTAACGGTCTCTGAGCCCGCGAACTGTTTCAGCATGGCCCGGGATAAACATCATATTTTTATTGCCGCCGGGATAGGTATCACGCCATTTATTCCGATGATAGAGGAAGCCCTGGCCCGGGAAGAAACCTTTGAGCTTCACTATTGTGTGAGTGATGTGGGCAGTTTTGCCTTCAGGCCGCAGCTGGAAAAATATGTAGAACATGTTCTGATTTACTCGCTCGATAACCCGCTGGACATCAACCAGCTGCTGGACACTCACGCGAGAGGGACGCACGTTTATACCTGCGGAAGCCCCGCTTTTGTGCAGCGAGTGAGAGAGAGTGCCAGCCACTGGCATGCTGACTATGTCCATTTTGAAAACTTCGCCGCCGAAGAGCAAAGCGGGGAGAGCGCTTTTGTCGTCACCGTCAGAGAAACGGGGCAAAAAATTCAGGTGGAGCCGCAGGAAACTATGCTCCATGCGCTCAGAAATCACGGCATTCAGCTGGAATCTGCCTGTGAAACCGGCGTCTGCGGCAAGTGCAGGGTAGATTATGACGGTGAAGTCGATCACCGGGATTCGGTGTTAAGCCAAAGTGAGCGAAAAAGCTGTATGACACCCTGTGTTTCCAGGGCGAAGCAGGCTGAGCTGACTATCTCGTTGCCTAAGGTGAATCCATAGCATCTTACCCTGAATACACGCTGTCTTACGGCTGTAAGACAGCGTTGGAAAATGCATAAATATCAGCCAGTGCTTGTTTAAGGCTTTGTGTGCGCTGTGTCTGACTGTGGGATTAAAGGCGAGCATATTATTGCCGAGGTGTCAGGTAGGGTGCCATCGGAGATCTGGCTTAGCCGCTATTACGACAAAATGGGCAACCTTATCGAACGACAGAAATTAATGCGTTCGCACAGCCTATAAGACAACCAGAGGCATAGCGTTTAATTCGACCGCTATACCTCAGCTAGACATTAAATCTTCGGGCCTTCCAGGTGGCATTGGTACGCGGTGCCGCTGTGTTCGGCCACAAACCAGTCAACAGCGCCGCCTGTAAGGCGATTGATTTCTACATTGGAAACCAGGCCCCAGGTTTTTTGGTCCCGCGAACCTTCGATTTTATAGGCGATCTCTTTGTCATTGACGACCGGTTGCATTACCCGGAACCAGGTATCGTCGCGGCCCTGGGGTTCACCGCCGATGTCCACGATCACCGCTTCGGTCATCCACTGGGTTGTCTGGCCGTTACCCACGCAAGTGCTGCCTTGATCTGCCTGTATATTGAAACACAGCTGGCCGTTATCCAGATAAGGCGCGGGCCAAATCTCAGAGGAAGTCGTTGAGCTCTTATCTTGTGGCTCGCAGACAATGAGCGAAGGCTTAGCCGCTATGGCAGGCAGGCTAAGGAATAGAGCAAAGGCGAGGTATTTGCGTTTCATTACCGACAGTCCATATTCGTAGTAAAAGGGGGAACTAACATGAATGCCGTTAATTTAGTGAGTGCCGTTGACTTAAGCAACAAGATTATATTGCTATCAAATAACAATCCCGGTGCTCTATAATCCCGGCACTAAAAATACCTCAGGGAATTTATAATGAGGTCAATTCTTGCTGGCAGCGCCATCGTTGGTCTGCGCTTAACGTTTCATCCTTAATTAATTCCGGTCCGGTTTTATTTAAGAGTGAAAATATTATTTCCGTCACCGGCGATGCAGTGAAACTCGGTAACATCTACGATGAGCACAAAGTCGTCTCTGCGAACTGATTTTTGGTGACAACGTCCCGAATCAGGAGTTTTTGGCGCAGGCTAATGCGGATGATTATAAAGTCGCCTTTAAAGACCAGTTCACCGAGCTGGCATATTTAGTTAATAAGGGCAGCAAAAAAGAAGATAATACGACGGCAGAGAGCCAGTCTCTGACGGCGGCGGCCTAATTAAAAATTACCACTACAGTAAGGTACCGCCGCGAGAACCAGTCGGTATTCACCCTGGTGCTGGGCACGAAAATGGTTGATTTACCGGTTGACACTCATCTGTATGCAAAATCTATTGAATCGGTGGATGCCTTCCTGGAGGAGCAGAAACCGCAGTTTGACTCAGCACTGTACCTCAAAAAGTAGGCCCTTCAGTATCATAAAGCCCGCTAAAACGGGCTTTAATCGCACTTTAAGCTCTGGTATCCAAACCCATTGCTCTTGCAAATCTAAACGTGGTTCTTAGGGTAAGCGCCAGTTTATCCGCATAGTGGCTTGTGTTTCCGCTGCCTTGCTGGCGGCATAGCCGTACATCTTGTCTTTATTATCATCCATTGTTCCCAGGAAGCAGCGCTTCACTGCAAGGCTGCCATAACCCGCCCCTGGCGAGGCCGCTCAGGTAGTGGGCGGTATTAACCTGAAAGACTCTGTGGCAATCAATAAATACAGCAGCTTGCTTATTTATTCATGATATGTGCATATGTCGCACGGTATATTAATCATCAGCCTGACAATAAACGAAGTAACTAAGTCAGAGGAACTTATTTCTGTCCGCCAAAAAATGCGAATTATGGATGTGTTTTTACAAGCTGAATGACATTGTTAAATATAGCGGTTATTGAATGCCGCGGAAAACTAACGCATCTAACTCCTCGCGGAGCACCGGCTTCGAAATATAATACCCTTGAAATAAACTGACGCCCATTTGCTTTAGCATAATGAATTTTTGCAGGTTATCGACACCTTCCGCCACGCACTGGCTGCCTGTCACGCTCGCATAATAGATTAAGCCATCAATGAGATGTTTATCATCGAGATTACTCGTAAAGTTTTCTACGATATAGCGGTCCAGCTTATAGCTATTAAATTTTAGCTGCCTGACTGGAAACGTGACGCTATTTTTAGCGAAGCAATCATCCAGCGCAAGCTTTATGCCCAGCCCGGCAAGCTGATTTAATACCGTGACCGTTTTAGACTCGTAGCTTAAATCCACATTTTCGTTAATATCCAGCACCAGGCGGCTTATCCAGGTCGGATCAAGCAGCTGAGCTTTGGCCGTCTCAACTATTTTAAACAGGGCAGCACTCTCGGTGAGAATCCGTGGAATATTGACCGAAAATTCCAATTTCCCCGCATAGTTATTTATATTCACCACGGCTTCTCTGATGATGTAGGCCGTGAGCATGATCCACGTTTCTCGCGTCCTGATCTCATGGAAAAAGTCTTTCGGCAACAATACGTTGCCGTTAGTGTACCAGCGGCAAAATATCTCAAAACCCGCTATCTGCATCTCGCCGTCTACAATGGGCTGGAAAACGGGGAAGATCAGGCCATGCTGCAGGGCATGGGTAATTTTCCTCTCCTCGCTGCTGAGCATTCTGGTCGTTAATCCCCTGGGCTTCGACTGGCGCTGTGCTTTGCGATGCCGGCCCGGCAGCAGTCTGGACATCATCGGGTGAATGGCCGCCAGCTTTTTTAACCCACTTGAACGCAGGTTATAGAGCGTTTTAGTACTGAAGCTTTTTATTGCCGCGGTATCTTCATGGCCGGACGGGCTAAAAAGCTCCAGCAGCGTATTGACCTCATGGATAGTGAGGCCTTCATGGCGCAAACCGCCGTTGCGTTCTTCCTGTCTGGCAAGCGAGACAAGCGTGGGAATGTTTTTAAGGTCTTTATGCAGCGTATTTCTGAGTTTAACCACGCTGGTAAAAATGCTGACTACTCTGATGGTACTGAGATTCGATTTTCGCGGCATCACATTTTTAAAATAGCTAAACAGCCAGGACGACGATAGCCCACTTATGATCAGGATATTTATCTTATGGTTATGCATTTGTAATAGCGATATCAGGCTCTTCAGCGTCATCAGCATCTGAAAGGGATCTTCAGGAATAAAAACTATCAGATGGTTAAATTCATCGCTTTCATTATTTTTAGAAATAAGTCGGCTGCTTTTCTCGGGGCTAATCAGTTTTGTATTCATTCCCTTTTCATGAAGCAACTCAGAAAGACCCGTTGCGGAAAAATGACAGGCAGAAAGTATATGATAAACAAACTCAACGTGGGAATGTTGAGGTGGCACAGGCAATAACGGTGAGGTTATATTCATATCAATTGTCCATTAGTCATTATTTTCTATACCCGATGCAATAGGTTTTATTGCGTGGTATATCCTCGCCAGAGGTTTTTTTGATATGTGAAAGCCCGGCCGACGCAGCATGAAAGATGTTTGCGTCAGGTATTACTTTTTAAATGTGCAAACTAAGATTTGCGGCTGATGCCAGATTAACGCTGCATATTAAGTTCCTTTTAATAAATTCTGGATGATTATTCGTCTGTAATATTAATGATAAATTCAATGCAATGAATGTTTTATAATTATTTTAAGCGAAATTATCCCTGTTGTTTTTTATGTGTAGTCTTTTTTTTGAATTTTTAGTCAACATTCCTGTTTCTTCTCTAGTTTCTTTACAACGTGTGGAATGTCAATAGAAATTAATTTCAAAAGCGCTATTGAGAATAAATTTAGGGAAAAATCCTAATAGGATTAAATATAAAAAACATTTAAAATCAATGCAATGTGATGATATTGATGTTTTGTTAAATATAATTTCAAAGACGATTCAGGATACTTTATTAATATTTCACCCCGGCTCCCACCAATATTGAGAGGGTAGCTCTCTTAGGGGCGAGCTTATGTGAATAGGCGATCGTTTCGTGAAGCTGAAACATAGGTCTTATGGAAGGCATAGCGACTGCCGGTTCTGATTCGTTTTAGTGAAATTGTTTAAAGGAATAAATTATGAAAATCAAAAATCTGGCTCTCGTTGCACTGTCAGCCCTCTCTTTGAGCTCGGGCGCGGCTTATGCCGTGACGGTTAACGGTGGCACCGTTCATTTCAAAGGTGAAATTGTTAACGCAGCCTGTGCCGTTGATGCGGGATCGGTGGACCAGACTGTTCAGCTGGGCCAGGTTCGTTCTGCCCGACTGGCTGCGGCAGGTAGCACCAGTTCTGCAGTAGGTTTCAACATCCAACTGAACGATTGCGATACCACTGTTTCCACCAAAGCCTCCGTTGCGTTCTCTGGCGTTGCCGTCACCGGCAAGACCGACACGCTGGCAATTCAGGGCCCTGCGGCGGGCAGTGCGACTAATGTGGGGATTCAAATTCTCGACAACACCAGCACACCGCTGGCACTGGATGGGGCAACCTTCAGCGCCAAAACCACGCTGAACGATGGCACCAATATTATTCCTCTGCAGGCCCGTTACATCGCGCTGGGTGCGGCTACGGCCGGTACCGCTAACGCGGACGCGACCTTTAAAGTTCAGTACGAGTAATCAGTCAGTCATACAGGGAAATCACTCGGGGCCAGGGACGGCCCGTCATCTACTACGGATTTGAAGGTGATAATGATGAGAGGAATCAAGCTGATTCTATTGAGCGTTCTCCTGCCATCCCTGGCGCTGGCCGGTAACCGAACGCATGTGATGCTGCCGGGCGGCAATATGCGCTTCCAGGGCACGATCGTTGCCGAATCCTGCCGCGTGGAAGCGGGCGACCGCCAAATGACGGTCGAAATGGGCAGGATCAGCAGCAATCGCTTCCACGCGCCAGGCGAAGACAGCGACCCGGTGCCTTTCGCGCTCCACCTTCAGGACTGTAATACCAATGTTAGCCGGCACGTTGGCGTGGCGTTTATGGGCGTGGCCGACGGTAAAAATCCGGCGGTACTTTCGGTGGGCGAGGGACCGGGCATAGCTGAAGGCGTGGGCGTTGCCCTTTTTGATGCCGAGGAGCGCCAAATCCCATTGAATGCCCCTGCAAAGGCCCGGACCCGGATATACGCCGGGCCAAACACTCTCCATTTTATCGCCAAATATCGCGCCACCGGGCATCAGGTTACCGGCGGGCTGGCTAATGCCCAGGCCTGGTTTTCTTTGACCTACCTGTAGCCTGAATGCGGGCGTAGTGGACACAAACAACAACGACAAGGACAAAGGTGCGAGCGTGACAAAAAGCTTACTAAGAGGTCGCGGTTTACTGGCGGCGATGATGATAGCTGCGGCAATCGGCTTTATGGCTCCTGCAGAGGCGGGGGTTGCGTTAGGCGCGACTCGCGTTATTTATCCTGAAGGGCAAAAGCAGGTTCAGCTGGCGGTAACCAGCAACGATGAAAAAAGTACTTACCTTATTCAGTCGTGGGTAGAAAACGCTAATGGCGATAAAGACAGCCGGTTCGTGATTACCCCGCCGCTGTTTGCCATCAAAGGGAAAAAAGAAACCACGTTACGCATTTTAGATGCGACCAATAACCAGCTGCCGAAGGATCGGGAGAGCCTGTTCTGGCTGAACGTGAAAGCCATTCCATCCATGGAAAAATCAAAGCTGAATGAGAACACGCTCCAGCTGGCGATCATCAGCCGAATTAAACTTTATTACCGCCCGGATAACCTGGCGCTGGCCCCGGAGAAAGCGGCAGAAAAGCTGACCTTTAGCCGCAGCAACGGCCAGCTGACAGTAAACAATCCCACCCCGTATTACCTGACGGTGACGGATATAAATGCCGGCACCCGCGTGCTGGACAATGCGCTTGTCCCACCGATGGGAAAAACCTCCGTGAAGCTACCGGCCGATGCCGGGACCAACATCACTTACCAGACCATTAACGACTACGGGGCGCTAACGCCACGGATGCAGGGCGTTATGCAGTAATTCAGGACAGGCCGTCCTGCGTTAAATAACAACGAAGAACTGACTGCCGGGCGAATGCTGACCGGAGGGACAATGTCACATCTAAAATATGGATTAGCGCGTTTCGGCTTCCGTCGTCCGCGGCGCAAATTAGCTTCTTTTTTTACTCTGGTACAAACGCCGCTGGCGCTTTTCATTGCTATGCAAGCCTGTTCCGCCCATGCGGATCTCTATTTTAACCCGCGCTTTTTAGCCGACGATCCCTCCGCGGTGGCTGATTTGTCCAGCTTCGAAAGTGGGCAGGAAGCGCCGCCGGGGACCTATCGCGTCGATATTTATCTCAACGAGGGATTTGTCGCCACGCGGGACGTTAAATTTGATGCGGCAAAGAGCAGCAGCGGCCTGGCTCCCTGCCTGACGCGTGAGCAATGGGCCGGAATGGGCGTCGATGTGGCGGCCATTGCCGGCATGAACGCCCTGGCGTCGGACGCCTGCGTCCCGATGACTGAACTTATTCCTGAGGCGACCGCCGGGTTTGATGTTGGTCTCCAAAGGCTCAACCTGACGGTGCCGCAGGCGTTTATGGGCAACCGGGCCAGAGGCTATATCCCGCCTGAACGCTGGGATAACGGCATTAACGCCGGCCTGCTGAATTACAACTTTACCGGCAATAGCGTGCAAAACGATCGCGGTGGTAACAGCAATTATGCCTGGCTGAATCTTCAGAGCGGGATCAATCTCGGGGCATGGCGACTGCGCGACAACACCACCTGGAGCTACAACAGCGGCGGCGGAAGTTCAGCGAACGAAAACAAATGGCAGCACGTCAACACCTGGCTTGAGCGCGATATTATTTCCCTGCGCTCCCGGTTAACGCTGGGCGACAGCTATACCGACAGCGATATTTTTGACGGGATCAATTTCCGGGGGGCTCAATTAGCCTCCGACGATAATATGCTGCCCGACAGCATGAAAGGCTTTGCGCCGGTGATTCGCGGTATTGCCCGGGGCACGGCGCACGTCATCGTCAAACAAAATGGCTATGAAATCTATCAGGGCACCGTTCCGCCAGGCCCGTTCACGATTAACGATCTCTACGCTGCCACTAGCGGCGGCGATCTGCAGGTCACTATCAAAGAAACCGACGGCAGCAGCCAGATCTTCAGCGTGCCGTGGTCATCCGTGCCTGTTTTACAGCGCGAAGGGCGCACGCGTTTTTCACTGACGGCCGGGGAATATCGCAGCGGCAACCGCCAGCAGGAAGAGCCTAAGTTCTTCCAGGGCACGGTGCTGCATGGTTTGCCCGATGGCTGGACGCTTTATGGCGGCAGCCAGCTGGCTGACCGTTACCGCAGCTTCAACCTGGGCGTAGGGAAAAACATGGGGGCGCTGGGGGCGCTGTCGATGGACGTCACTCAGGCCAACGCCAGGCTCGCCGATGACAGCGAACACCAGGGGCAATCGCTGCGCTTCCTCTATAACAAATCGCTGAATGAACTGGGCACCAACATCCAACTGGTGGGCTACCGGTATTCAACCAGCGGCTATTTTACCCTCGCCGACAGTGCCTACAGCCGGATGAGCGGTTACCGCGTGGAAACGCAGGACGGCGTCATTCAGGTTAAACCTAAGTTTACCGACTACTACAACCTCGCCTACAACAAGCGCGGCAGGGTGCAGCTGAGCCTGACCCAACAGTTGGGCAGAACAACAACGCTTTATCTCAGCGGCAGCCACCAGACTTACTGGAACAGCAGCAGCGCCGACGAACAGATGCAGGTGGGGTTAAACACCGCCGTGGATGACATCAACTGGACGGTCAGCTACAGCCTGACGAAAAACGCCTGGCAGGAAGGGCGTGACCAGATGCTGGCGGTAAACGTCAATATCCCGTTCAGCCACTGGCTGCGTTCCGACAGCAAATCCGTCTGGCGTAATGCCAACGCCAGCTACAGCGCCTCACACGATCTTAATGGCCGGATGACCAACCTGGCCGGGCTGTACGGCACGCTGCTGGAGGACAATAACCTGAGCTATAGCGTGCAGACCGGCTATGCGGGCGGCGGGCACGGGAATAGCAGCAGTACAGGTTATGCCGCACTGAACTACCGCGGCGGATACGGCAACGCCAACGTGGGCTACAGCCGCAGCGACGGCATGAAACAGGTTTACTACGGCGCGAGCGGTGGCGTACTGGCGCATGCGGATGGTGTGACCTTCAGCCAGCCGCTGAACAGCACGGTCGTGCTGGTGAAAGCCCCCGGAGCCGGGGACGTCAAAGTCGAAAACCAAACCGGGGTTCGTACTGACTGGCGCGGTTATGCCGTGCTCCCGTATGCCAGCGATTACCGCGAAAACAGGATCGCGCTGGACACCAACACGCTGGCTGACAACGTAGACCTTCAGGATGCGGTCGCCAACGTGGTGCCCACCCACGGCGCCGTGGTGCGCGCGGAATTCAAGCCACAGGTTGGGGTGAAAATGCTCATGACGCTGACCCACAACGGCAAGCCTGTGCCTTTCGGAGCGGTTGTGACCGCCGAAGGCCTGCAGGTGAGCAGTATTGTGGCCGACAGCGGGCAGGTGTACCTGAGCGGAATGCCGCTGGTGGGCAAGGTGCTGGCCAAATGGGGAGACGGGCCGGGTGCCAGCTGCGTGGCGGACTACCGTCTGGGTGAAGAGAGCCAGAAGCAGATGCTGAGCTCGCTTTCGGCGCTGTGTCGCTAAGGAATAAGCATGACTAAATCTCTTTATATCGTCGGCATCGCCCTGTCACTGTTCGCCGCCGCTGCGGATGCGGCAGACAGCACCATTACGATTAGTGGCAATGTTCGGGACAACGCCTGCGCGGTTGCGGCGGAGTCGAAAGATTTCACCGTCGACCTGATGAATAACCCGGCCAAACAGTTTTCTGCGGTGGGAGCCACCACCGCGCTGGTGCCTTTTCGCATCGTGCTTTCCCCGTGTGGCGGCCTGGCTACCGCGGTGAAAGTGGGCTTTACCGGCGTGGCGGATAGCGTCAACACCAGTTTATTAAAGCTGGATAGCGGCGCGGCGGCAGCTGCAGGCATGGGGATACAAATCCTGAACAGCGCCCGGACGCCGATGCCGATCAACGCGGGATCGTCGGCAATTCAATGGACCACGCTGGTGCCCGGCCAGACCAACGTGTTGGGTTTTTATGCGCGCCTGATGGCAACGCAGCTGCCGGTCACCGCCGGGCACGTAAATGCGACCGCAATATTCACACTTGAATTTCAGTAACCGGAGGCGGACATGAAATGGATTCTACCCGGGAGGGTGCTTGCCGGAGTGCTGCTGGTGCTCTCTGCCACGGCAAAGGCGGATGACGTCACCATTACCGTGAACGGCAGAGTAGTGGCGAAGCCCTGCACGATCTCGACCCCAACGGCCACGGTCGATCTGGGCGATCTCTATACCTTTAGCCTGGTGCAGGCCGGTGCTTCATCCGCCTGGCATGATGTTGTCCTGAGCTTGACCAACTGCCCGGTCGGGACCTCTAAAGTGACCGCAACGTTCAGCGGCACGGCGGATGCGACGGGGTATTACGCCAACCAGGGCACGGCGCGTAACCTCCAGCTCCAGCTGCGGGACAACGGCGGGGCAACGCTGAATAACGGTGCCAATAAAACCGTGCCGGTGGATGCCGGCAGTCAGGCGACGAGTTTTCCTCTGCAGGTCAGAGCGATAACGGTCAACGGCGGGACTACCCAGGGAACCATTCAGGCGGTGATCAATGTCACTTACACCTGGTCCTGATCGCAAGGAGGATGGAATGAAAAAAATCATCGCGTTATTGGCCACTCTGGCCGGGCTGGGATGGTCAACCGCAGGCCAGGCCTTTACCTGCCAGTCGCTGGGGACATCCATCAGCGGCTCCGGCACCGTGAACGTCAATGTTAATCTTGTGCCGTCCATTTCGGCAGGGCAAAACTTAGTGGTCGATCTTTCCCAGTCGATTCAGTGCAAAAACGATGCCCCAAGCCAATATACCGATCCGGTAAGGATCCGGTCCGGCTCGGCGTATCAGGGCGTGCTCTCTGCTTTCAGAGGATCATTAGGTTACTTCGGGGTGCAATATCCTTTCCCGACCACAACGGAAACCGCCTGGGTGAACCACACCTGGGGGGATTATCGTGGCTGGCAGGCGGTGCTGTATTTAACGCCTATCAGCACCGCCAGCGGCGTAGTGGTTAAAGCCAACACCATGATTGCCCAGCTTATTCTGGAAAAAGAGGATTCCATTAACGGGAATCGCCAGATCATCAACTGGAATATCTACGCCAACAACGATGTTGTGGTGCCCACCGGTGGCTGTGACGTGTCCGCCCGTAACGTGACGGTGAATCTGCCTGATTACCCGGGAACGGCGCCTGCGCCCGTCACCGTGCGCTGCGCGCAGAATCAGAGAATCGGTTACTTTTTGTCTGGCAACACGCTGGGCAGCGATAACTCCATTTTCACCAATACGTCTTCCAGCTCGCCTGCTCAGGGAATTGGCGTTCAGCTTTTGCGAAATGGTGCCGCTTTGGGGGCCGGCAGCGCTAACACCGTTTCGCTGGGAACGGTAGGGACGACCCCCGTAAGTCTGGGGCTGACTGCGACCTACGCGAGAACGACCGGGCAGGTTACGGCGGGTAATGTGCAGTCGATCGTTGGGGTGACGTTTGTTTACCAGTAGCGGCACACCTGGAAAAGTAAGCGAGCGTGTGACCTACATTCTCTCGCCCTGCAACATGATGGCGTGTGGGCTTGAGAATCTGTTAGCCGCAGGTCAAACCCGGGCGGTATTTTTCCCTGGCTCAGGGGAAGAAAGATTGCAGGAAGAGAGCGGGGCGCGGTTTGTGGTCTATCTGCCCGATCAACCTTACTGGCTGCTTGTCGTCTTGCGGCAGGTAGCGCAGCTGCTCGATCGCCATGATGGCCAGCTCCCCATGCTCATTTTGAGCCGAAGCTCAGCCTCATGGATCTGGCGTTCGCTGCAGAAATTAGTGAAAAAAGACGGTTATCTTGGCGGCGTGCGGGTGGTGCCGTCCGATCTGCCCTGCGCCAGCCTGGCCGCGCTGCTGCACGGGGACTGGGATAACAGCGTCAGCCTCAAAAAACACGCCCTTGAAGAGGAGCTGGTGAGCCAGATCCGGCCCGAAGGTTTGACCCGAAAAGAGCTGGATGTGCTGGTGGACTCTCTCGCCGGGCAGACGATTCAGGAGCAGGCGAAACAGCGCGGCGTCAGCCATAAGACGCTGTATGTGCAGCGAATATCCGGGTTAAAAAAAATGGTTCATCCGCTGCTGCATGAGAAGGCGCCGATGGCGAGTAATCAGCAGAAAAAAGGAGACTCAGCGGGTATGCTGGCTGCCCTTTCACCGTTTGAAAGGGAGCTGGTTTATGCCATTCACAACCGCCAGATTTACCCGGTATTCCAGCCTATTGTGAACGGTGGGCTGCAGCTCAAAGGGCTGGAAATCCTGGCCCGCTGGCATCGAAATGGGCAAACCCTACAGCCCGCAGAGTTTCTGCCGCAGATCCGCTCCAGCTATACGTGGCGCCTGTTAACGGCCTTTATGCTGCAAGAGGCGGTGGGCGGCATTAATCAGTACCAGGGGGAGTATTATTTCGCGGTGAATATTCCGGCCGCGGTTTCAAACAGTGAAAGTCTGTTCGGCATTATTAAACAGCTGAGTACCCGACTGATAAATCCATTCTGGACGGACAGGCTGGTGCTGGAAATATCAGAAGATCTGAATTTGAATCAGCATCAGGAGAGTCGATTCTTTATTACCCAGCTTCAGCACCAGGGATACCGGGTGATGCTTGATGACTGCTTTTCGCAGAGCAGCGTTTATTTCCCGGTGCGGGCGGTGCGGTTCAACGATTACAAACTGGATCGCAAAGTCGTGGCCGACGCGCAGTATGAACCTCACGCGCTGGCGCTGATCAAAAGCCTGGCGTACTACTGTGAATTAACGGGAAGTTACTGCGTTGCCGAGGGGATTGATAGCCGCGAGAAATTAAGGCTGCTGCTGGCATCCGGGGTGCATCTCTTTCAGGGGTTCAGTATCTCTCAGCCCGTTTTTAAGTTTGAACTGCGGCAAATGATCGCGGCTTTGAAAAAAAGAGAGACGGTGCAGCCTATAGCCTGAATCAGCGCTATTACCCTCTCCCTGGAAGGGAGAGGAGATAAATCACGTTCCCTGCTTGGCCTTTTCCCCTCTCCCCTTGGGGGAGAGGGCCGGGGCGAGGGGTTGAACTGTTCCCGTATGTTTGAGTGAGACCGCTAATAACCGTGACTAGCGATTCTCTTCAATATAACGCGCCAGATCCGCCGGGGTTTTCAGCACGGTGGCGACTTCCGTCGGCGGGATCATGCAGCCGTACACATCCTGCACTTCCAGCACCAAATCAACGGCCAGAATAGAGTCGAGAATGTCGGACTCGATCAGTTCATCGTTAAAACCGACCTTACGGGATAACACTTTTTCAAACAGGGCGAGAATTTCTTGTTCCATCTTATTTTCCTGGGTCATTAATTCGTGCGAGCCTGGGTATCCAGCAGCTTGCGGTCGATTTTGCCGTTAGGGTTCAGCGGCAAAGCGTCTTTAATAATGATTTGTGAAGGCACCATATAAGGCGGGATCACCTTCGCGAGCGAAGTCTTGATCGCCTCCGGGGCAAGGCCAGTGACGCAGAACGCTGCAATGCGCAGCACGCCGCCGCCGGACTTCATCAGCGGCAGTACCACGGCTTCGCTAATACCGGACATCGCCAGCAGGCGGTTTTCAATTTCGTTGATTTCAATGCGGTAGCCGTTCAGCTTGATCTGGCTGTCGTTACGGCCCTGGCAATACAGCAGCCCGTCTTCGTAGCCGAGATCGCCTGTGCGGTAGCCGCGGTATTGCTCGCTTTCGCGGTGCAGCAACTTAGCGGCGTTTTCCTGCGGCAGGCCGAGATAACCGCGCATGACGTTTTTCCCCCAGATAATCAGCTCACCTTCGGAGGTAATCTCCATGTGGGATTCCGGCATCATGGTGCCCACCGGCAGCACGTCGTTTTCGCTGTGCAGGATCTCGTCGGTGATTTCAATCACCGTGGTGGCGATGGTGGCTTCCGTTGGGCCATAGGAGTTCAGGATTTTGGCCTGCGGGAAACGGCGGCGCAGTTGCCTGACCAGCGCTTTGTTCAGCACTTCACCAATAAACACAAACACGCTCAGCGCGGGCAAATACTCGGCGCTGAACTGCGGGGAAAGCAGCTTCTGGTAGGCAAAAGAGGGCGTGGAAACCCAGGCCGAAACTTCGTTGGTTTTCAGGCGATCGAGCCAGTTTTCAGCGGCAATATCTTCCTTGGCGTTCAGCACGATGTGCCCGCCGGTGGCGAGATTCGCCAGCAAAGGAATAAGAGACAGGTCGAAGCTGAACACCGCGTGGTTCATTAATACCGGCACGTCCGGCAGCGCAAAGTCATTGCGCACCCACTTCATGAAGTGCCATAGGCTCTCGCGGCCAATCTGCACGCCTTTCGGTTTCCCGGTGCTGCCTGAGGTAAACATGATGTAAGCCAGATCGGGCTCGGCCAGCACGCTGCCGGTTTCGCCGGTCGCCACAAACTGCTTCGCCACGACGTCGTAGTAATAAGGGGCGCTGGCTAGCTGGCAGATCTCTTTCAGCCGCTCCTGCGGGTAGATGCAGTCCACCGGAATATATGGGATGTTGTGCAGCAGGCAGCTGTAAATTGCCACGGCAAATTCGGCCTGCTGATGCCCGTATAAAACCACCGGCGTGCCGGCGGGTTGTTCGCACTGCGCGTAGCGCTGCGCCCAGTCGGTTGCGGCGACGGAAAGCTGTTGCCAGGTCAGGGCGGTATCGCTGCCGCTGATGGCTAACTGGCTGGGGCGCGCGGGGTCGAGTAATGCCGCACGCAGAAAATCCTGCAGTTCCTGAAGCTCTGGATGAAGGTTCATAGAGGTGACATTCCACTAAAGATGTAGAGGGAGACCGCGGCGCTAGCCAGCGTCAGAATTCGTCCAAAAAACGCGATAACCGGATGGCGTAAGCCGTTACTCAAGGCCGGGCTGCGTTTGGCTGACCAAAGCAGCATGTTATGGGCAACGGAAATGGCGCCGAACAGCGCGCCGCTGATGACGTAGTGTCGTTCAAGCCCGTTCCAGGCCCCCATGCAAAAGAGCGTGCAGAAGATGCCCACGTTCTGTGCCAGGGTTTTGTTTTGACGGAAGAAATCGAGCTTCATCAGATTCATGTAAATCGGCATAAAGACCACGTCGCGCAGCCACTCAGACAGGCTGATGTGGAACCGGCGCCAGAAGTCCTGCGGGTTTTTGGCCAGAATCGGCATATTGAAGTTGGCCGGAATATTCAGGCCAAACAGCCGCCCGGCGCCGATAGCCATGTTGCTATAACCCGCAAAATCAAAGTAGAGATAGGCGCTGTAGGCGACCGACATCACCACGCCGACGGTGAGCGTGAACGGCCGGTGGCTCCAGGACTCAATCACCAGATTGTCGATAAGCATCGCAAACAAAAATTTCTGCACGACGCCGGTGACGATTTGCTCCACGGCCAGTAAAAACTGTTCGCGGGTCAGCCTGAATACCGGCTTATTAATATCGCCGACCCAGGTTCTCCAGCGGTACATCGGGCCGGCGAGAATAATAAACGGCATAAACAGATAGCAGAAATAATGCAAAAAGTTCTGGCCATCTTTTTTGCTGCGGTAAAGCAGCACGTCAATGGCGCGGAAGGTCATAAACGACAGGCCAATCATGCCCCAGTGATTATTCAGGTGTAGCTTCACCAGCAATAGCGGGAGCAGCGTGAGGGTGACTGCTTGCCAGGTTTTTAACCAGCCTTTCTCTTTCAGGGTGACAAGAAGATAAAACGCAAAGAATACCGCCACCGGAACCAGGTAATCGCCCTGGAAAATATATCCCCATGCCAGCGCCGCCAGCACGGAGAATGCTGCTAAATAGGTCAGCCGGTAATGCAGTACGCGGTTAACCAGCGCAAATAGCAGCGCCGATGAAAACAGAAAGAAAAAAAATGCCCCGGAGCTATACATCATTCATCCTTCAGAATTTTTGATATTCAAAATGCACTTTGATACTCATGCTGTCGTCCACGGAAGACCATGCGATCACCGTGATGGCCAGCAAGAGGTAAAGCACAAACAGGCGAACGGCAGTTTTCATCGTGTAAAGCTCTCGGCAATAAAGCGGTCCATAGCAACCCACGCCAGCTCGGTGGGATGCAGGCGATCCCAGTTCCAGCCGTTTTGATAAGGCTGGGCGTACATATCGAAATAGCGCACCTGGTTTTGCTCGAGATACGCCCTGACCTGGCGGTCAACGGGCTGGAATTTTTGCGTGTTTTTCAGCGCCCACGGGTTAAGCGGATCGACGATCACCACGAACTGGGCATGGCGAGATTTGAGCAGATCGATGGTGGCCTTGAAGGCTTCCATCTGGCGGTTTACCACCGGCGTTTCATACCACTCTTCCGCCGTTTTTCCGTCTTCATAAACGCTTTTGTCCATCCACAACGTGGCGGCACTTTGCTGGCGAACTTGATTCAATACGCGGGCATGGGCCAGCTGTTCGTTCCAGTCTGGCGCGGCGTACTTATCAGCGGGAGCGGGCCACGGGCGGTGAGGTTCAGGCGCAATGCGCAGCCACGCCAGCCAATGGTTTTTTACCAGGGTGCAGAAGTTAGCAAACTCATAATTAATAGACTGCCAAATTACTTTTGGCCGCCAGCCGTATATTTTCATTTCGCCCAGGGTTAAATGGCTGATGTCCTCTTCATCAATATGGTGTAAGTAATTGACCAGGAAAGGACGAGCTTTTTCATCCGCCATCAGTGGGTTAAAAATAGCGGCCGGGAAATGATCGGCAAAAATAGCCGGAGGAATAGTGTCAAAATAAAAACTGTCCGGGGCAAACAGCAGAACAATTTTACTGTTGGCATTTATATCGTTTTTAAAACGTGAGAGCAGCAGGAATTGTGTGATGTTATCGACATAACTATCCCCGTAAGCCACCACCGGCTGATGTAATTGCTTATTAAAGTAATTATATACAGCGTAATGTTCATCTTCCGATGTCGACACCTCAGAAGCGCCGAGGAAAAATAATGCATTACCTTGTAATGCATGGGAAATTGTCGCTATTTTCTCTGATTGCTCTTTCGCTGTACCGTCCATGCTTTTAATCAGCGGCTGGAATGTTAGCGGCGTGAACAAGCCCGTCACCAGGGCCGGAACGCATAAGACCAGAACGGCAAGCAGCGCCATCAGGATATGTAGGCAGAGAGTATTCTTGATTTTCATTATTAATATGAGGTTACATGACTACCATTTGTTTAAAATTTGTTATTTTTTATCAACACAACAAATCATCCCTGTGCATCGCTGCACTATATACCAGCCTTTCCCCGATGATGAGCGTTGCTGTGTAACGGTATGTACAACGAAGTACGTATTGTAATAATTCCCGCTACGCTTTGATGACGGGGGAAGTTGTATGGCCAGGCCGCGAAGGCTTATGGACTTACGTCAGGTATTTTTCTGTCAACATCCCGCCACGTTTGTGAATTTCCTCTGCGTTTCGTTAAAAGTAGCGGATGACTCAGTACGCTCTTGATGAAAATAATCTCGCGCTCCTGAGTGAGCGCAGAATTTGAACTGAATATAAAAACTTCCCCCGGCAGGGCTATCGGCAAGAAAGATTCAATGACAGTATTTTGAAAGAAAAATAAAGCCATAATCCTAAAATAGACCTGTTGCCCGTAAGGGCATGGAGTTTGCGATAAAATACAAGCTGACAATTATTTGGAATGGCTGAATATGTGCGTAATTAACTGGGGTTTTATTGATAAAATTGTCTATATCAATCTGGCGAAACGTCAGGATAGAAAGGCTGAAATTATCGCGGAGTTAAAGAAGGTTCAGGCTCCGGAAGAAAAAATTATCCATTTTCAGGCCATTGAGGAAGAAGAGGGCGCGCTGGGCTGCGCAAAGTCCCACCTGAATGTCCTGATCATGGCGCAAATAAATGGCTGGAACAACGTCCTGATTCTTGAAGATGATATGGTGTTCGATGAGGATCCCCAATCTATTGAAAGAGCTAATATTTTTCTGGGTGAGTTAGCACGCACTGACTGGGATGTGGGGTTTCTTTCGGCCAGCTATTACATCATTAAAAAGGTGAGTTCCGCTTTTTATAAAGTCGAGTTCGCTTTTCTGGCAAACAGTTATCTGGTGAACAGGCCTTATTATCGAACGCTGATGCACAATTATTCTCGGGCCATTTATCGAATGGAGCAGGGCGAAGCGCGCAATAAAGCTGGACTGGATACCAACTGGTTAAAACTGATGGCTCAGGGAAACTGGTACGGTGTATATCCCTGCATCGGGCATCAGCGGCCCGGGCTCAGTGATATAGAAAATACGGTCATGGACAGACGAGAGTATTTTAAACGGCCAATTGAAGACATTAAACGCTACGGCTCATTTTAATCCTGGCGAAGAATGAAGGGGCTGAAGCATCAGCCCCCGAAAAGAAGGGATGCTTCAGCGGGAGGGTTATTCGCTTTCGCCGAGGGGCGCTTCCAGAGGAACAAAGCTGTTAATAATCCGGACATAATGTTTACGCTGTGCTTCGGTGAAATCATTATTTACGGCCAGGGTAAACACCAGCAGCTTACGTTTATTCGGGTTCAGCACCGGGTGCCCCGGAAGCGTAATGATAGACGAGACCTGGCGGATCCAGGTGCCGTCCTCGAGAAACTTATTCGCGGTTTGCAGGACCGGCAGTTTGGCAGGCCCGATCTCATGCCTGAGGTTCTTCCCTTCGACCTCGAATCCCGGGACGAAGCGTTTCATTTTATCCCACTGTTTTTCACAGAACTGATCAACGGTCTGCTCTTCTTCAAGAGTGGTGCGGTTGATCAAGATGTTATAGGGATTGTGATCCTCATCCATGTAGCGAAGGATATTGATCGACTGATCCTCCTGCGGATTCAACGTCACGAAACTGCCCTCATTGAGGGGGTAGGTCACAGGTTTGTTACTCATAAGCGACTCTCTCAATCCTTGTAGTCTTGCATAGATAACGGAATGATTTCGACACGGCGGTTTTGCGCGCGTCCTTCCTGGGTAGCGTTACTGGCTATCGGGCGAGAGTTGCCCGCGCCTTCAACGATAAACTGGCTGGCGGCCAGGCCCGAGTGTTCCACCAGCCAGTCGCGGATAACGCGAGCGCGCTCTGTGGACAGGGCCATGTTGACAGTGGCAGAGCCGGTGTTGTCAGAATGGCCGATGATCAGATACATCTGCAGCGGATTGCGCGCCATCTCAGGCACCAGCTGCGTCAGAATGTGCTGGCTTTCCGGCATCAGGTTACTGCTGCCGTTCTCAAATAAAGGCGCGTTGTTCACGAGCTGCAGGAATGCCGATGCATCGGGTTTGTCATTTATTCCCAGTAGCCTTTGGATCGGCTTTATCTGGCTAATCTGGCCGCGAATTTCCACCGCATCCTGCTGTATGGCGTAGCCAATGCCGCCCGCGAGGCACAGCAGCAGCAGGGCGGCGAGTGCTTTAGGCCAGCGTCGGCGGCGTGGGATCTCCACCGGCACTGGAATCGGCGCAGGAGAGGGGGTAGGAGGCGGCTCTTCAACCGGCGGCAGGGGAATCTCCGGCAGCGGAGGCAGGGCGATAGAAGCCGACAGGCCTGGCAAAATACCGTATCGCTCTGAAAGCCACAGGGACCAGGCCCCATGCCGGGTGAATCCCTGGCCGTGATCGGCGAGAGTGATGCCAGCAAAGTCGAGCTGGGTGCTGTCAAACAGGGTTTGTAACACGTTCATGATACGGCTTTCAGCCAGCCAGGAAAGCAGCGTGCTGGCTACCGCGTGGCGCTGAATGGCGTAGAGATCTTTCCCGTCGTCATTAGCTTCCAGCTCGGCCAGCAGGCTCGCCCACTGATGCTCAAGCTTGAGGTGGCCGTAAGGCGGCTCGGCAAGCCCGCCGGTCCAGATTGCCCGATCCGGATCGTGGGCGGAGCGCTGCTGGCTGAGCCGGGTGTAGAGCCCCAGCATGCAGGGTAAAGGCTCAGAAAGGCGGATGGATGAAAAGGCGTATTGCCAGGCGGTAATTTGCTCGATCATGATGCTACTGCTTTCAAAGCCGTCGGCAAGCAGCGGGAAATAAGCCATCGTAGCAAGGGCGATGTTATTTTTCTTTAAATACGCCATCCGTTTGGCCAGGCCGTTGGCGTTCTCCTCAATCACCCACAGGATCCCATGCTCGCTGCCGGATGACAGGTTTGACTGGCTGAACCATTTTCCAGCAAAGGGCCCGATGACGAAGATCATCAAGCGCGGGGATCCTGCCGCCCCGGCCCGCGGGCTCACCCAGGATGCCGTTGCGTGTTCCGAAGGAGGCGTCTCTGCCCGGGCGCGTGAAAAATAGCGGGCGCGTTTAGCCGCCCGCAGCGAGACCAGGGCATCGGTACTGCCTTCAATTTGCATCACCAGCGTCAGCAACTTCCAGGCGTAGCGAAAAATGATCTCGCTGTCGGCGTTGAGCAGGGCATCCAGCCGGGCGGAAAGGGGGAGCGCTTCCTCGCTGTCAACAAAGCCATAGAAATACTGCACCAGCGAGTAGCGTTGCCAGGACAGAGAGTTGTTTTGGGCATTGCTGCTCAAGCGCTTATCAAAATAATCACACAGCGCCCGGCACAGCGCCTCGCTTTCTTCAGGCGCCTGGTTTTCCACCAGCAGCGCCTTGTTGAACTGCTCAATCAGCGAGATCAGCCTGAGCTGAAAGTCCGGCGCAGAGGGAATAATGCCGTCAAAAGAAAACAGGGTATCCACGCTGACTAATCGACAAAAAAGGGCTTCACTTTTCACCATGTCTTCTCCGTGACGGTGCCCCAGCCCAGGCTGTCTGACCAAGTGCACAGCCTGATCGAGCCTGGTTTACTTAGGCTGGTGGTTTTAAATTCCACCGGAAGCGAGATCTCTTCCGAGGACGTTTTTTGGCGTAGTTCATGCAGTTCGCTGCGGGTGAGCGTTTGCCTGTGGAACAACTCGTTCTGTTGGGTATAGACGCTGATATGCAGTGCGCTTACGTCGCCGTTGTCTGCCTCATAATCAGTCTTGCTCAGCGTAAGGGTCTTCTTATGCCAGGCATATTGCCGACGTAGCCATTCGGCATGGTCGGCGGGCGGGTCGGAGAAGAAATTCACTTTATCCACGGCCATGACTTCCGGTAAAACTGTGCCGTTTTTCAGGCAAATACCTGCCTGATATTCAAACTGTTCCAGCGTTCTGATCTTTCCCAGCCCATAGGGGGCCAGGCCGCCTTCGGGCTCGCTCTCCAGACCCAGCACGGTTCTGACTCGCTTTTTCGACGCGGCATCGCGCTCCCACCAGGCCTTCTCAACGGAGCCCTGTTCTTTGGCCTGATTCGTGTGGTCGCCCCAGACTTTGCTGTGCTCTTTGCGCTGATAGTAGTGCCACAGCAGAGGCTTATGGGGATGGTAGATATCGTAGCCGTGGCTAAACGCGCGCACGGCCATGGCTATTTCCTCACCGGCGAAGAAAATCTGTGGGTCGTTGGGGATCTCTTTTACGAAGTCCCCGCGGGTAAAAATAAATCCTCCGGCCAGGTAGCTGCCCCTGACGGGCTCGGGAGATTCAAAAGGCGTGGAGCTGAACATCGGGAGCCCCTGCGGGTTGAACTCCCGGAAGATTAAGCGGCTCACATAACGTTTTTTACTGGCTTCTTCGTCTTCTCCGGGAACAAACGCAGGCGGGTAGGAGGAGAGCACTGGCCGGGGAGATGTCGCCGCTAGCTGGCGCAGCGTGGTTATCATTTCGTTATCCCAGCCGGGGATAAACCGGCAGTGGGAATCAATTTGCAGAAAATAGTCTGCTGCCTCAAATAGCGATTCCGCGAGGCTCCGCGCCCAGCAGGCCCCCTGGCTGGCATAGTAGTGCACGCTGATGAGTTCGATTCGGGCCTGCTGGAAACTGAAAATAAACGCCTCGTGTCCGGCAACATGCCGGCTGCCCATGGGGACGAAGCCGTGTCGCGTAAAGAGGCTGAGATCCTCATCGTCCTGCCAGCACACGGCAATGTGCAGCCTTTCAGGCTGGCTGGCGTGGCGCAGCATATCCTGAAGCGTCGGGATCAGCTGCGGATCCCGATAGCTGGCAATGCTGATAAAAATTGTTGCGGGGTTGCCCATATTTCCTTATTCCCTGGCTTACTGAATACTAAAAATAATTTCTGCTTTTGCCGTGAACAGGCCACCGGCAGGTGCCGTACCGTTGCCCTGGAGCAGCGTCGCTTTCCAGGCAAATTCAGCCGGACCCTGGCTGGTGATAACCCGTGAGGATTCAGAGGTGGATCCATCGACTTTCATGGTTTTGTTGTCGCCGTCGGTGATGCGGATTTTCAAGCGATCCATATTGCCGTCAGAGTCTTTGATACGAATAAAACCGCCGTCTGCCGTAGGGGTATCGGTAATCATCGACGCGGAGGCCGAGTAGGATCCATAGTCACTCTTACAGACGATGGCGAAGTCCAGGCTGCGGGTAACCCCGGCTTTTAGCAGCGTGGGCGTCACGTCGTTAAAGTCGATAGTTTTAGCGTTATCCGCAGTGCAGGCCGGGGTACTGATAATTTTCATTTCCCCGATAGAGAGGCTATGGGTGAACGACGCGGGGTTATCTGACAGGATATAGTTGTAGCCAATTTGTCCGGCGGGCAGGATGGTATCCCCCGTCGCGGCATTGGCCAGGCGCAGGTTATTGCTGAGTTTATAAAACTCAATTCGATAAAAAGACTGCGGTGGAATATCGAGTGAACCAACCGAGCTGCCATTTGAGAAAGTCAGATAACTGGTCGACGGGAAATTACCAAACGCCGAGCCGTTGCTCGCCAGCATTTTGATGCCAATGCCCGGAATGTTGGTCGCATAAATTTTTGTGGATGTATCCTGCCCGGACAGCGACACGGCGCGTTTGCCGTACTCTGTTCCCTTAATACAGTCGTCATAACCTACGCCAGCGCCGCCCACCGTCGGGCTGTCATATTGGGCTATTGGCGTAGAAGTACTCACCGGCGCATCAGCGGAAATAATGATTGTCTTAGCGTCAATGGTGAGCGGCGTGGGGGTCCCGCGCGCCAGCGTACAAACGGCCCATGCGCCAGGCGACATCAGCAGCCCGGAAATCAGAAGGGTGAGCATCCTTAACATTGTTTATTCCTTTTCCTGGTTCAGCATTGCGATAACTTCTGGGGGATACATTTTTTGCAGCTCGGCGAAGCTCTTGCCTATGCTTTCCTCCGCGTATTTCAGCACCGGCACCAGCGGGCTGCTTGGCTCTGCCACGGCAAACCAACTGCGGATTTCCTGCAGGCGCTGGAGCGCTTGCGCGCGCGTATTAACCCCTTTTTGCGGTTCATGCCGCGCAGGACGAGGCACCGGGACAGGAGGCTGCCAGGCCGCTTCGTCAGCCGGGACGGCTACCTGACCAGGGGGCTGCGTGGGCACAGGCTCCGGCACGCTTTCGGGGGCTTTTTCCAAAGGGAGATCTCTGGCGGGCATTTCGCTGCCAAACTCGCGGCTAAACATGCCAAGAATGCCGGACAACAGCGGCAGCTCAGGTGCCTCGTGTCCCAGCGTCTCCGCCAGGATCTGTTTTATCTGCTGCACAAAGTAATGGGCCTGCGTTAGCGGGCGAATCTCTTCTCGTGCGCTGGTGTGCCATTCGCGAATGATGGCGGCTACGGCCTCGTCCGACAGCGCACCTTCTTCTCTCGGCAGCTGATGGGCTTTTTCAAATTCTTTAACGGTAATTTGCAGCCCGGAAGCTTTGGGCAGCGGTTGGTTGCGCAGATCCGTCAGCAGACCACCAATATCCTCCAGCTCGGCGAAGGCGTTTGCCCGCAGCATTGGCTCGAACTCCCCTTCGTCAAGCAGCTGTGGATGAAGGTCATCCGGCCAGCTTTGCAGCAGGGCAAGCAGCGCCTCCGCGCCTTCGGCCAGCGCAGACAGCCCGCGCTTACGCAGGCGGCAGCGCATCAAAATAACCACCAGGCGAACATCTTTGCTTTTTTGCAGCAGGGCCTGGCAGTCGCGTTCGGTTTCCGTCCAGTTCACCGGCTCAGCGGCTTCAACGAAGTCGCCGTATTCGGCCCCAAGCTTTGGCTGCAGGCGCGACTGCAGCATGATAAAAGCAGGATCGTAATCGAGCGCTTCTCCGCAGGGCGAGTCGCCCGGAAAGGGCTGCATCAATGACTGGTAATAGTCCGAGCAGGTCAGGCTTTCGTATTGATTCATGTGCGTGTCTTTTCATCCATGGTTACGTTCTCTTCCAGGCGAAGGGCTACCGGCGGTACATCTCGGGCTCAAAGCTCATCCCGAAAACGGGGGTTTCGCTGGCCTCTCTTTCCAGCCAGCTCGCATAACCTAGCTGGTGGCTGCCGTCTAACGTGGCCCGGGGCACCTGATCGGCGGCAAGCACCAGCTGCACATCCCAGGCATACTCAAAGCCGATAAAACTTCGAACCAGCTCTCGCAGCACCGCCATATCGCTGCCCCAGGGGCTGAACAGCATGTACTGAGCCAGCGTGAGCGGGCCCATCATCAGCTTGAATTTATGCTGCCGGTCGAGGACGGTATTCCCGAGGATGGCCCCGTCGCCCAGCAGCGCGGCGTAGCGGTCGTCGCCCAAAGCGGTTTGATCTTTTCCCTCAAGGAAAATCCACTGCAGCTCAAACTCTTCCATCTGCACCGGAACCTGGAAGTAGTACTCCATGGCGCCTAGCAGGCCATCAGGGTTACGTGCTTCTCGAATCAGGTGTGCGGATGACGCCAGGCGGGCGTGAATCGGCAGCGGGGCGGGATCGAGCTCGGAGGGATCCAGCCCCACCAGGCTGCCCACGTAAAATGAAAAACGCTCGTCTTCTTTACGATCGAGCGAGGCGGTGTCCTGCGATAAGAACCAGGCCCGATAAAACTGGCTCAGCGCCCGGTGGTGGAAGATATCCACGAAATCAATCAGCGTCGGGTCGTGCTGTTCGTAGCGGGAATAAGCCAGCTCAGAGAGGTGCAGCGGCATTGCCCCCTGAGCGCCCCAGATCCCCAGCCCAAAAAGCTGCAGTTTGATTTTGTCGTCCTGCTGATGGATGGCCGCTATCTCTCGAGGGGAGAAGGCCATGCTGGAGATCTGGCCGAGCCTGAATCGCTCCTGAGAGGGGAGAGCGGCCTTACCCGGCGGCGGCAGGGACGGCGTGCGGGCGGCAATAGCCCGCATAATGCTGATAAATCCCGCATCCCAGGGGGCGCTGGGATCGAACCAGTTTTCCAGCCCTGGCGGTAATGACGAGGCCTGTGGCAACTTTGGGAGGGTCATAGCGCGCCTCGCCTGCCCGGGCGCGCTTTCCAGCGTGCGACAAGGCCTCGCTGCATCGAGTGCAGCTCAGTTTCGGTAAAAATATTGATGGCGGCATGCCGCGACAAATAGTTCTCCATAATCAGCCCAAACAGATAAGGGCTGACCCCGGAGAACCCTTCTTCGTCAACCGTCAGGCTACAGTTCACGCCGCGCCCGTAAACCAGCAAGCCCTCATCCGAGAGGCGGCGAACCACCGGGCGGGTCTGGCAGCCCACGAGACTGTTAATTTGCGCCATGGACTCCAGATCGGAGGCGGTAGTGAACAGCCGCAGCATATTACGCAGCGCCTCGCCCCCTTGAGCATGGTCCATATCCGACAGCGGCAGATAGTTGAAGCTCAGCTGACGAATCAGGCGCCAGGCCGTTTCACCGAGAGCAAACGGTGAGCGGGGCGCGCTGGGCGAACTGACAAAGCGCGCGCCGTGAATGGGAACCGAGTCCGACATTGTCAGATCGAGGCTGCCGCTGCTGGTCAGCAGGCGGGGCAAATCACGATTGGTGACCATCGCATCGACCAGCAGATAGCGAATATGCTCGCCGTAAGGTGCTTCTTGCTGATCAACCAGCGAGATAAAGATTTCAGTCCCGCTGTAGGGCGTGCGGGTATCGTATTTTCGGCTGCTGGACTCTTTGGTTCTCACCGTGCGGTTGACGGAAAAATAGCGGCCAAAGTTGCCGGTATCGCTATGGCGGGTCTGATAGAGCGGGTTAAAGGTCAGCTCTTCGCTGGTTTCGGCCTGCAGACCAAACACTTTATTGACCGAGAACACCTCATAGTCGAGAGGACGGCTGCGGTCCGGCACGATATGAAAGTTATTGAGCGCCCGGTTGACCTCAATCCTGTCCACACGTTTAGGGAAAAGGTTAATGACGGGCGTGCAGAACAGCAGAAAGCGCGATGCGTCCAGGTGGGCGACTAAATCCTGCGGTAACTTATTTAACAGGATAATTATCTCTACTTCATTGGTGTTATTATCCGCGAAGGATTCAGCCAGCTGCGTGAGTGAGAAAAAATAAAATCTTTCACGGCAGGAAATATATTCCTGAATCAGCGTATGGCCATGAAACATATTCCACTGTAGCGGCAATAAGCTCTGATCTGGCGCCATGCCTTCAAATTTCAGCGGCTGTTCATTGATGACATGATAACGGTTTTTTTCCCGTTCTCCGCTGCGTACCACCATCGCAACGTGACTGCCGTGAAGCAGTTCGAACGTATGAGAGACGATACGCTCATCGCCCTGGATATATATCGGCAGTTCATTCAGCCCCTTCAGTTCAGAAAAGACCAGCTCTCCTTGCAGCTTTAGTTTAATTCGCAAAGCACCTTTTAATTGATGATGCTTAATGCGGTAATGTTCAAGGTTAGGGATATCCGGGGGGATTGAGGTCAGGCGTACCTCGGCAATTTCCAGCGGCCAAAGCGTCACATCCTGGTTATTTCTGAACTCGCAGCGGGTCATCTCACCGGGCAAAATGCGGCTATAAAAGGCGCTTTGTTTTGGGATCCTGTAGCCCTGGGTGAGATCGCCTTCGCTGAGGTTAGGCTCCAGCTGCACCACCCCCATCGAGGGGGTTGGGGAGTTATAGTTCGGATAGACAATGTCCAGCAGGCGCTGGGTAAATTTGGGAAACTCAGCGTCCAGCTTTATCTGCGTTCTGGCGGATAAGAAGCAAAACGCCTCGATTAAACGCTCAACGTAAGGATCGGCAATCTCAATGCCGTTCATCCCCAGGCGCCCGGCAATCTTGGGATGACGTTCGGCGAACTCTTGCGCCATTTCTCTGACGAAAGTTAGCTCCCGGTTGTAGTAATCCAGAAAGTTGTGTTCCACTTGTCACCCTGTCAATTATTACAGCAAATATGTTTTTGCCATGCTGGAGATAAATATTTGAAGACAGAAAAAATCTTTTTTGTCGGAGGCGTTCTTCTGTTTATGAACCCGATTCTAAAAGTAAACGTTAAATTTTCGTATGCCTGCATCATGCGTTTTAGAGAATTTAAGAATGACTTCCGGGCGTAATTCTTAAAACCCGTGATGTTGGCCAGCAAGGGTTTTTATTTCAATTTTTGTTAATTACTATGCCCTCCAGGTAACGTTCCGTGATGCGCTTAATGCGTTGTTTCGGCTCTCTGATCCACGTGGATAAGTGGATGAATAAAACAATCGAATAATCGAATTAAAACAGGGCGAGTTTTATCGTGGCGATAACCAGAAAAAACCTATTCGGTAAGCTAAATACCATCTTGTTTAAAGGCGTAGAGAGCGCCACAACGCTGTGTAAATTACGCGGTAACCCTTATGTTGAACTGGTGCACTGGTTAAATCAGATATATCAGCAGCAGGATAGCGATATTCGGCACATCATTCGGCACTTCGAGCTTGATGCGGAAATGCTGGAGCGTGATTTTTCTCAGGCGCTGACTCGCCTGCCTGCCGGGGCCAGCGCTATCTCTGATTTCTCCTATCACATTGAGCTGGCCATTGAGCGCTCGTGGGTATTTGCCAGCCTGGAATGCCATAACACTTGCATCCGCAGCGGCCATTTGCTGATTGCCCTGCTGACGACGATGGAGCTGCGCCGCGCGCTGTTCGCTATCTCTCCGGCGTTTGAAAAAATCCCTCTCGAACATTTAAGTAAGGATCTCGGGTACATCACCCGTGAGTCGGCGGAACAAAATGATTTAGCCGGTGGCGCAGCGGTGTCCGACGGGGCCGGGGTGCCTGGCGAAGCCAGCCACGCAATGGCCAGCGCTCAGGGCGGTGGGCTGGCGCAGTATTCTACCGATCTGACGGCGCTGGCGCGGGAAGGAAAAATTGATCCTGTGCTGGGGCGCGATAAAGAGATCAACACCATGGTCGATATCCTGCTGCGCCGTCGCCAGAATAACCCGCTGCTCACCGGTGAGGCCGGGGTAGGTAAAACGGCGGTTGTGGAGGGGCTTGCTCTGGCGATTGCGGCCGGGGATGTGCCGCCTTCCCTGCAAAAAGTTCGCCTGCTTACGCTGGATGTGGTTGCCCTTTCCGCAGGCGCCAGCATGAAAGGTGAGTTTGAAGCTCGCCTGAAAGCGGTGCTGGAAGAAGCGGTCAATTCGGCTGAGCCCGTCATCCTGTTTATTGACGAAGTTCATACGCTGGTGGGGGCTGGCGGTAACGCCGGAACCGGCGACGCCGCGAACCTGATGAAGCCGATGCTGGCCCGTGGTCAGCTGCGCACTATTGGCGCGACGACCTGGAGCGAATTCAAGCGTCATATTGAGAAAGATCCTGCGCTGACGCGCCGCTTCCAGGTTCTGCAGGTTGAAGAACCGTCAGAAGCGCTGGCGATTGCGATGGTGCGAGGCCTGCTGCCGGTGCTGGAGAAGCATCACGGCGTGTGGATCATGGATGAAGCTATTCGCGCCGCCGTCAGGCTCTCACATCGGTATATTCCGGCCCGCCAGCTGCCAGATAAAGCGATTAGCCTGCTGGATACCGCCTGTGCCAGGGTTGCCGTGGCACAGCACGCGCCGCCGGCCGAGCTGCAGATGCTGAAGTTCCACAGCGAGTCGGCCCAGGCCGAGCTGTCGCTGCTGGAAAAAGCCATCGGCTTTGGCAAAGAGGACGATAAGCGCAGAGAGCCTATCCAGAACGCGATTTCTGAACATGCCGAAAACGCTAAGGTTCTGGACAGCCGCTGGAGCCAGGAATGCGAGTTAGTCTCCAGCATTATCGACACGCGTCAGCAGCTTCTTGCGGCCACGGTTGAAGATACCGAAGTATCAGAAACGGAAAAGGTGGCCTATCTGCAGCAGCGTTTAGGAGAGCTTGAAACCACACTGAGCGAAATTCGCGGCGAGCAGCCACTGGTGCAGGCCGAAGTGAATGCCGACGTGGTGGCTTCGATTGTGGCGAACTGGACGGGGATCCCGGTCGGGCAGGTGCTTAAAGATGACGTCAGCGCGGTGATGGAGCTGCCGCAGCGTTTGGCCGAGCGCGTTATCGGGCAGCAGTACGCGCTGGACTGCCTGAGCCAGAGCATTCAGACCGCTCGCGCAGGACTGGCGGATCCGAAAAAACCGTTTGGCGTCTTTATGCTGGTGGGGCCTTCCGGGGTGGGGAAAACCGAAACGGCTTTGGCCATTGCCAGCCAGCTGTATGGCGGTGAGCAAAACCTTATCACCATTAACATGAGCGAATACCAGGAAGCCCACACCGTCTCTTCCCTGAAGGGCTCACCTCCGGGCTACGTGGGCTACGGCGAGGGGGGCGTATTAACCGAGGCCGTCAGGCGTAAACCCTACAGCGTCATTCTGCTGGATGAAGTGGAAAAGGCGCACTCAGACGTGCACGAATTGTTTTTCCAGGTCTTTGATAAAGGATCGATGGAAGACGGTGAAGGGCGGCAAATCGACTTCCGTAATACCATTATATTGCTAACAAGTAATACGGGGAGCGACATTATTAGCAGCGCTTGTGCGGATCCTGAAACCCTGCCGGGCGAAGAAAGTTTGCTGAAGGTTATTCAGCCTGCTTTGCTGAAAGTCTTCCCGGCAGCATTTTTAGGTCGAGTTACCGTAATACCTTATTTACCGCTGGCAACGTCTTCACTCCAGCGCATTGTTAATATTCATCTTAATCGTATTGCCGAACGTGCTAAGGCGAATTATGACCTTGAATTAAGCTTCAGCGAAGAACTGGTGCAGCACGTTGTGGAGCAGTGCCCGGTGGCGGAAACCGGGGCAAGGATGCTAATCCGCTTTATTGAGAAAAACATTTTGCCGAAAGTTGGCGTAGCTATCTTAAATTCGACTGGCGCAGCTGCTACACAAAATAAAAATGTGGCCATGCGTGTGGCTTATTCACATGAGAAAGGCATTGAACTTATCCATCAAACGGAGGAATTGCCGACGACGTAATTTAAGAAAGTTACACCAGGAATTATGTATCTACTGTTTATAAAGTTTTTACTTACTGAAATATAGGGAATTATATCATGCGCAATTTTAAAATGACGCTGTGCGCCATGGCTTTGGCTGCGGTATCAACTTCTGCCCTGGCGGCGGATGAAACGCAGGGCACCGTCACCTTCAACGGTCAACTGATTGCCGAAACTTGCACCATCGCCAGCGATTCTGTCGATCGCCAGGTTCAGCTGCCAAAGGTGTCTATCCAGACCCTGAATGCCTCCGGCACAACCGCGGGTTCTAAAGGTTTTGATCTGAACGTTGAAAACTGCCCTACCGGCATCACTCAGGTGGCTGCGCACTTCGAAGCCGTCGGCAGCAGCGGCGTAAACAGCCAGACCGGTAACCTGACCAACAGCGCGACCACCGGTGCCGCAACCAAAGTTGAAGTTCGTCTGTACAACTCCGACGAGCAGCAGCTGAAACTGGGCGAAACCGGTGCTCCGGCCCCTGTAACTGGCGGTAAAGCGACTATGCGTTACTACGGTGGTTACTATGCGACCGATGCCACTACCGCAGGTTTGGTTCAGGCGAAAGCTAGCTACACCCTGGCATACCCATAACAGGTTTGCTTCTAAATGAAGTGCGGGGCGAGCAATCGCCCCATTCTTAAAACCTGCTTTCATTATCAGGTAGATGTTATACGCGCAGGGCCGTGCTATGAAATATCAATATGCAATATTCTCAAAACTGACAGCTTTATTTATTCTCCTGCTGGCCGTCTCCCAGTCGGCGTTTTCTGGGATGACGATATCCGGTACCCGGATTATATTTCCCGGCGGTGAAAGAGAGCAGACGGTGCGTACGACAAATAAAGGCCCGTCGCCTTTGCTGGTACAGGTTTGGGTCGATGATGGTGGTAAAAATGACGACATTAATAAGATAAAAGTTCCTTTTACCACTACGCCGCCCGTGTATCGTGTTGATCCGGGCAAAGGGCAAAGTATCCGTCTGATATACAATGGCATGAATCTGCCTCAGGATCGAGAATCTGTATTTTGGTTCAATATGTTAGAGATCCCACCAATGAAAGAGGGGGCCAAAGAAACGGACCATCTGGAGCTGGCCTTCCGCACCCGAATTAAAATATTTTACCGTCCGTCGGTCTTGAAGAGCAGCAGCTCTCAGGAGATTGGTAAATTGACCTGGGAAAATCTGGGGGCAGGAAAAGGCATAAAAGTGAACAATCCTACGCCTTACCATTTCTCTTTTGATAGCGCATCGCTGATGTCCGGGACGGTAAAGCAGCCATTGGCAGTGGATATGATCGCGCCCTTTAGCAGCAAAGTGTTTTTACCAGAAAATAAAGGTTCTGTATCGGGTGCTATTAGCGGTGCAGTCGTTCGTGTCATTAATGATTATGGCAGCGTAATTGAATATCGCTTAATTCCCGCCTCGGGAAATACCTTAACAATAGAAAGAAAGTTGCAATAAATTTCATCGGTTTTTCAACTGAGCCAGAAATGCTTTTTATTTAAGGCCGGATAGCCACGCTTTGTGGTCAGGGAGTCAGGGACGTGAGACTAAAAGAAAGCAAGAAATATGCACGACGAGTCACGCGCGAATCGAAAGTCGCGTTTGCTGTTCGCCATATCCTTATGGCTTCTTTAGGAGCTAGCTTTTCCGTACTGGCTCAGGGAAATACCGCCAGCCTGCCGACCAGAAATGAACAGAGTTCTCGCCCGGAAAGCGTGAAATTTAACAGCGCCTTTATCCATGGGCAGAGTGTTGATGTCTCTCGGTATTTTGAAGGAAACCCTGCTCCAGCCGGAGAATACAGCGTACAGGTTGCGGTCAATGGGGAAGGGCGGGGCCAGTACAAGGTTCTGTTCAAGGACGTGAAAGGCAGCGTCGGGGCTGTGCCCTGTTTTAGCCAGGAGCAGCTGGGTCGAATGGGCATTAAAGTGTCACATAACCCGCTCGACGGCGCGGCGCATACCGCCGGAGATGACGGAGACAAACAGTGCGCCACGCTTGACCGCTGGGTTGACGGAGCCAGCGCCAGCTATCAGCCCGGCGACTTCTATCTCGATTTGACGGTTCCTCAGGCCTCCACGGTTCAGTACCCAAGGGGCTATACCGACCCCAATACGTGGGATTCTGGCGTACCCATTGGATTGTTGGATTACAACTCCAACGTCTATGTGCAGCAGACTAACAATCGGTTTGACAGCAAAGACGGGCATTCCGTAAGCGGTAATCTTGGCATGCTGGCGGGACTTAACTTTTTCGACTGGCGGCTGCGTAAACGGTTCAATACCAGCTGGAGCAACGATCAATCGTCCCACAGCCAGTCCCTGTTTACGTATCTTCAGCGCGATATCCCGGTGTTAAAAAGCCAGCTCACGCTGGGCGACAGCACAACCAGCGGCGATCTGTTTGACAGCATGACGGTGAGAGGCGTTCAGCTCCAGTCCGACGATCGTATGCTGCCGGATGGGCTTCGCTATTACACCCCGCTGGTGCGTGGCTTTGCGGAGACCAACGCCAAAGTTCAGGTCAGGCAACGAGGGCAGGTCCTGTATGAAACGACCGTGCCACCTGGCGCGTTTGAACTGAGCGATATCGGGGCTATGGGCTATGGCGGCGATCTGCAGGTTACCGTGACCGAGGCTGACGGGCGCCAGAGAACCCAGCTCGTACCGTTTTCCTCACCGCCGATGCTGCTTCACGATGGCGTATCACGCTTCGACGTCACCGTGGGCAAATTGAAGGATGACTCGCTGAAAGAAGAGCCGGGGCTGGCGCAGGGATTTTACCAGTACGGCATCGGCAACATGTACACGTTATACGGCGGCGGGCAGCTGGCCGATAACTACAGCGCGCTGGGGATTGGTCATGCCTTCAACACGCCGCTGGGCGGGGTTTCAATGGATATTACCCGCGCACGCAGTGAGCTTGGTAATGGCAGAGTCTCCACCGGGAATAGCTATAACGTTGGCTTCAGTAAATATCTGGATACGACGTCTACCGACGTTACGCTTGCGGCTTACCGCTACTCTTCGAAAGGGTTCTATAGCCTGAGGGACGCGGCGTTAGATCGCTATGGGGCCAAAAGCGATAATTTTATCGTCGATTACCGGACCAAAGAGCGCTTTACCGTGAACGTCGGGCAGCCGCTGTGGAATGGCGCCAGGCTGAATTTGTCCGGCAACTTCTATAGCTACTGGGACGACAGGTCTTCCACCAGCCAATACATGCTGTCGTACAACAAATCCGAGCGCTATTTCTCCTGGGCGGTGTCTGCGTCCCGGGCCTATAACAGCGACGGGGAGAATATCGATAGCGTGATGCTGTCCGTCAGCGTGCCGCTGGGCCGAGCGAGCATGACCAGCAAACCGCTGTTTAACTCACTTTATTCCTCGGTCAGCCACGATAACCAGGGCGGCAGTGCGGTACAGATGAACGCCATTGGCAGCCAGGGCGAGCAAAACGAACTGAGCTACGGCGTCGGGACTTCAGTTAACAAAGCGAGAAACGCGGGGACGCGCAGCGCGTTCAACGGCAACGTGAACTACAACTCGCCGTTTGGCCAGTTCGGATCAACGGCCTCCGTCGGGAATAAATCGAACCAGCTCTCGTTCTCGGCCAACGGTAGCCTGGTGGCGCACCAGGGCGGGATCACTGCCGGACCTCGCCTGGGCGACTATCCGTTTGCCCTCGTTGAGGCGGAAGGCGCCAAAGGCGCGAGAATGCTGAATGGCTATGGGTCGCAAATTGATGGCAATGGGTTCGCCATTGTGCCTTCGCTGACGCCTTACCGGGAAAATATTGTGGCGGTGAATACCCGCGGCCTGCCGGACACGGTAGACGTCCTGGAAAGCGAGAGCACGGTCATCCCGCGCATGGGTGCAGCGGTAAAAGTGAATGTGAAAACGCTCGTCGGTGAGCCGGTTGTATTGATTGTGAAAGATAGCAAGGGTGAGCCGCTGCCAATCGGGATGGATGTTTACGATGAGCGTGACGCCAGCCTCGGTATTATTGGTCAGGGAGGCATGGCCTTTATTCGTGGCTGGCAGGCTGAGAAAAATAATCTGTATTTAAAAAGTGCTTCCGGTCAGCGACTTTGCACTATTTATTCCGATAGCAATATTGCAAATAAAATGAAGGGCGCGCGTGGCTCTATTACTCAGGTAGAGGTCTTATGTCATTGATGAATACTCTTGCCGGCGGGCGAGGCACTTTCCGTGGCCTGTGCTATGCGGCCCTGGTGGGCGCTCAGTTTTTCGCCGCGGCGAACGCCTGCTCAACGAATTGTTCGATAGATGTTTTCTTTACCGGTAATTACACCGATGAAACCTGCAGTGTGGCGATCAATAACGCCAGCAGCAATGAAATTGTGACGCTCCCACGTGTCGCCGTGGCCTCGCTTAGCCGCGACGGCAATGAGGCCGGCAGCGTTCCGTTCGATATTACGCTCAAGGATTGCCCGGCCAGCAGAACGATAACGGTATTTTTTAATAGCACCATTTCTGCAGCTGATACCGAAACGGGAAACTTAGTGAATAGCAGCGGAACGGACTTAAGCCGCGGCGTTCAAATTAGATTGCGTAAAGAAAATAGTTCGCAGGTCATTATTGATAGTGCTGATTCAGGGCAGGATTACGTTATTTCCGCCACGGCCGAACCATTGAGCCACAGATTTACAGCGAGCTATTACGCAAAAGGGAACTCGACCGTCACCGCGGGCCAGGTTCACGCCGTGGCGGGGGTCGAGCTTGTTTATAAATAACAGGGAGGCTTGCTGATTATTTGAACGTTGACCATCCGACAAGCGACGGTTTATCCATAAACGGTTATTAAAGAGTATTGACTACTATGAGCAAAAGCAACTCGCAAAAATTCATCGCACGAAACCGTGCTCCGCGCGTACAGATTGAGTACGACGTGGAAATTTATGGCAGTGAAAAGAAGATTGAACTGCCGTTTGTTATGGGCGTTCTGGCGGACTTGTCCGGCAAGCCACTTGAGCCGCTTCCCCCGGTCGCCGACAGAAAGTTCCTCAGCATCGACATCGATAACTTTGACGAGCGTATGAAGGCTATGCGCCCTCGCGTGGCGTTTGCAGTCCCGAATACCCTGACGGGCGAAGGGCAGCTGATGGTTGATATGACCTTTGACAGCATGGACGATTTTGCCCCCGACGCCATTGCACGCAAAGTCGATTCGTTATCCCAGCTGCTTGAAGCCAGAACCCAGCTTGCCAACCTGCAAACCTATATGGACGGTAAAGCCGGGGCGGAAAGCCTGGTCATGAAAGTGTTGAACGATAAGTCGCTGCTGAACACGCTGGCTTCGTCGCCAAAGCCAAAACAGGCTGATGAAGCCGCGTCCCAAAAGTGATGAAGAGAGATAATAATGGCTACTCAAGCAGAAACAAATAAACAGGCAGCCCCGCAGGCCGCCACCCAAAGCGACTTTAACGCTTTGCTGACCCGTGAATTTAAGCCAAAGTCCGATCAGGCGAAAACCGCGGTCGAAATTGCCGTAAAAACCCTGGCAGAGCAGGCGCTAAGCACCTCGATCACCATGGCCGATGACGCCTATAAAAACATTGCCGCGATCATCGCCGAGATCGACATGAAACTCTCCGAGCAGATCAACCTGATCCTGCATCACGAAGAGTTTCAGCGCCTCGAAAGCGCATGGCGCGGTTTGCATTATCTCGTCTACAACACGGAGACGGATGAAAAGCTGAAGCTGCGCTTTATGGACATCTCTAAAAACGATCTGCGCCGCAACATGAAGCGTTACAAAGGGATTGCCTGGGATCAGAGCCCGCTGTTCAAGCAAATTTACGAAGAAGAGTATGGCCAGCTTGGCGGCGAGCCCTACGGCTGCCTGGTGGCGGATTACCATTTCGACCACAGCGCGCCGGACGTAGATCTGCTCTCGTCCATCGGTAAAGTGGCGGCTTCCGCCCATATGCCATTTATTACCGGCGCGGCGCCGTCCGTTATGCAGATGGATTCCTGGCAGGAACTGGCTAACCCGCGCGATCTGACGAAAATCTTCACCCAAAACCTGGAATATGCGGCCTGGAACTCGCTGCGCCAGTCGGAAGATTCTCGTTACATTGGCCTGGCGATGCCGCGCTTCCTGGCGCGTTTGCCTTACGGCATCAATACCAATCCGGTGGATGATTTTAACTTCGAAGAAACCACCGACGGGGCCGATCACGGCAAATATGTGTGGTCTAACGCCGCTTATGCGATGGCGGTGAACATCAACCGTTCATTCAAACATTACGGCTGGTGCACCATGATCCGCGGCGTAGAAAGCGGCGGCGTGGTGGAGGATCTTCCGTGCCACACCTTCCCGACCGATGATGGCGGCGTGGACATGAAGTGCCCAACCGAAATTGCTATCTCTGACCGCCGTGAGGCCGAGCTGGCCAAAAACGGTTTTATTCCGCTGGTGCATCGTAAAAATACTGACTATGCGGCCTTTATTGGCGCCCAGTCGCTGCAGAAACCTTCCGAATATTACGATCCGGACGCAACGGCGAACGCCAATTTGTCCGCACGTCTGCCTTACCTGTTCGCCTGCTCGCGTTTTGCGCATTACCTGAAGTGTATCGTGCGCGACAAGATCGGCTCCTTCAAAGAGCGTGAAGATATGCAGCGCTGGTTGAACAACTGGGTAATGAACTATGTGGACGGTGACCCGGCAAACTCTTCTCAGGAAACGAAAGCTCGCCGCCCTCTGGCCGCGGCCGAAGTGGTGGTTGAGGATGTTGAAGGCAACCCGGGTTATTACCAGGCGAAGTTCTTCCTCCGTCCACACTTCCAGCTGGAAGGTTTGACGGTGTCACTGCGTATGGTAGCCAAATTACCTTCGCTGAAAGACGTTGCCTGATAAGGCAATTTAAAAATGGTTGTCTGATTCAGGCAATTTAAATAAAGAATAATCACTTCATTATTCTTTAAAGGTGCGGCCGCGCCGGGGATTCTTGCGCGCCGAAAATGTTGTAGAGAATTTTCATCATAATGAAATTGCTTCTACGACTTAATTTTAACGTTGCACACTGTGTGACACTCTTAAATGAGAGCTGAAAAGGAAATATTATGGCTCAGGATATGTTTATTAAAATTGATGGCATCGAAGGCGAGTCTCTGGATGCTACCCATAAAAATGAAATTGAAGTGCTCGCATGGCGTTGGGCCAGCTCACAGCACTCAAATATGCACAGCGGCTCCGGCGGCGGTTCCGGTAAAGCTACGGTGGACGATTTCTGCTTCGAGCACTATGTCGACAAGGCCAGCACCAACCTGCTGAGCTACTGCCTGTCCGGTAAGCACATCAAAGACATTCAGTTTGTTATTCGTAAAGCGGGTGGCGATCCGCTGGAATACCTGACGCTGAAATTCACCGATGTGATTATTACTCACGTTGAAACTGCGGGCTCCAGCGAAGACGAAACGCGTCCACGTGAGAAGGTGACCTTCGCCTTCACCAAACTCACTCAGGACTACGTGATGCAGAATGCAGAAGGCGCTAAATCCGGCGTTATTTCTACCAGCTACGACGTTAAAGCTAACCTGCGCAGCTAATACTGCCGGGTTATCAAGGGTTTTGCCGCTTCGGCGGCAAAACTTTCTCCAGGCGGGGGAGCGGGATATGTCGCTCCCTGCGCGGGTCGCGCGTTAATTCGATACACATCGTTCAGGAAATAAAGTGCGTGGATAGGGATATGTTTTGCAAAACAGAAAGAAAGAATTGCCGGGTAGCGCTTGTGAAGTGTCTGCTGATTATTGGGCTGGGGACTTTGTTATTTTCCTGCAGCAGCAGTAATGATAAGCAGCCTGCTGGCAGTGAAATAAAAATTAATCTGATTGCAGACAAAGATATTAATCCTAACGATGGCGGCCATCCGGCACCGCTCAACATATTTATTTATAACGTTAAAGAGCGGGATGTTTTCACCAATGCCGATTTTTTTGAAATTGTAGAAGGAAATAATAAAACCCTGCAAACCGCTATATCAAAAGAGTACGAGGCCATCCTTCAGCCGGGTGAGTCGCGTAGCGTCACAATTAAGCCTGATGGTGACGGCAGAACCCTGGGGTTTATTGGTGCTTATCGTGACCTAAATAATGCTATCTGGCTGGCGACATGGACGCGACCGGAAAAGGAAACATCGTGGTGGCGGAACATGTTCAGCGACGACTCGCTGACCCTGCAGGCACATTTCCAAAAAACAGCAATTACAATTAAAAAAATGGATTAAACCATGAGAACAAATAAAGTCGTCTGGAGTGAAGGGCTGTTTTTGCGCCCGCAGCTTTTTCAACAGCAAGAACGCTACTTTGAATATTTTGCCCACAAAAGAGCGTCGACGCTCAGCCCTTTCTTTTGGGGGTTTTCGCAGTACGAAATCGATCGTGAGGCTTTGTCATACGGCAAACTGGTGCTGCGCGCCGCGCGCGGCGTCCTGCCCGACGGCACGCCGTTCGATGTCCCCGATCATGCCGATTTGCCTGAGCCGCTGACGATCCTGCCTGAACATCTGGGCAAAATGATCTATCTGGCGGTGCCGCTGCGTCTGGATAACAGCGATGAAACGATCTTCAGCCAGCATGACGCCAGCTCGCTGGCGCGTTTCCGCGCTCAGGAAGCCGAACTCTGCGATACCAACGCCATTCGCCAGGGGCCAAAACCCGTACAGATTGCCCAACTGAGGCTCAAGCTGGTCTCTGAAACTGAAATGACCGAATCCTGGATTGGTCTTCCGCTGACGCGGGTGAAAGCGATTCAGCCAGACGGGAGCGTGCTGCTTCACACGGATGACTACATCCCGCCGGTGACCGGCTATGCGGCGAATCCTTTGCTGGGTGAATGGCTGACGCACCTTAATGGTCTGGTAAAAATGCGTGCCGGCATGCTGGCTAATCGCCTCTCCTCCTCTGACGGCAAAGCCAGCGCCAGCGCCGAAATTGTTGATTACCTGCTGCTGCAGATCTTCAACAAGTACGAGCCGATTCTCGACCATTTACGCCACATACCCGAGCTACCGCCCATTGTGCTTTACGAAGAGCTGGCCAAGCTGGCAGGGGAGCTTTCGACCTTTGTTCGAACCAAAACGCGTCGGCCAAAACCTGCGCCGGGATACGATCATGCGCGGCTTTATCCTTCGATCCGTCCTCTGGTCGATGATGTACACGATTTGCTGAACCAGATTCTGGTTCGTGCGGGCCAGCTCATTGACCTGCAGGCGAAAGGCAACGGCGTGTGGGCGGCTTCCGTGCTGCCGAACGAGCTGCGTTCCTTCTCTAACCTGGTGCTGGCCGTTCACGCGCAGCTGCCGATGGATGTGCTGCATCAGCAGTTCCAGGCCCAGGCCAAAATCAGCGCGCCACAGCAGCTGCACGAGCTGGTGCGCTCCCACCTGCCGGGGCTGGTTCTGCAGGGGCTGCCGGTACCGCCGCGGCAGATTCCCTACAGCACCGGGTACGTGTATTTCGAGTTGCTTAAAAACGGACCTTTCTGGGAAAAAATCTCGGCAACCGGCGCGCTGGCGCTGCACGTTGCCGGTGAGTTCCCTGGCCTGAAAATGGAACTTTGGGGAATCCGGACCTGATGAAAGACGAGATTAATCAGCACGCTACGCCAACGCCGGGGGGCATGCAGGATGACGATACCTCTCCTCAGGCGCTGGGCCGTTTTCTTCTTGATGAGCAGGGGGACTGGATCCAGGAGCCGGAAGCCACGCCGACGGCTCAGGGCCGCGCCGGGGAAAATAGCGAGACCAGGACAGGCGATGACCGGGCGTTAAGAAGCGAAAGCGTTCAGCAGCGCATGATCAAGGTCAGCGCCGCTGAGAATCCGCTGCTTGAAGCCGCTCAGCCGCTGCTGCGTGCGCTGAGCGATATGCCGGAGCAGATTGGCGATTTAACGCACGTTGAGATCCTGAAAAATACGCTTAAGAGCCAGATTAATCTCTTCGGCATCGTCTGCGATGAAGTGAACATCCCGTGGAAAAAAATGGCGATAGTTCGCTATTGCCTGTGCACCGCGCTGGATGAAGCGGCACACACCGCGCCGTGGGGGCTCGAGGCGGGCTGGTCTCAGAGCAACCTGCTCAACCACTTTGAAGGGGATAACGATGGCGGGAACAAGTTCTTCCTGCTCATCGGTCGCCTGTCGATGAACCCGACCGAGTTTGCTGACGTCCTTGAGGTCCTGCTGCGCATCCTTGGCCTCGGCTTCGAGGGCCGATACAGCATCATTGAGGACGGGGATCGCCAGCTCACCAAGATCCGCCAGCGCCTGTTGACCCTGGTACAAAGCACGCGCAACACCACGCCGCCTGCATTGTCACCGCACGGACTTCAGCCTCATGGCCCGGCCCGGCGGGAAAGGCTGATTGTACCTGTCCGGCTGACCGCGCTTTGCGCGGGCATTCTGGTGGCCTCGGCCTTTATCTGGTGTAAGTACTCGTTGCTGGTGAATAGCACGAGAATCATCAGCGATATCAATGCGATGAAGAATATTAAGGTCAGCGCGCCGCCGGTGAAAATGCGGCTCAGGCTGAGCGTTTTACTCCGCAATGAAATTCAACGGCAGCTGCTTAGCGTCGATGAAACGCAAAAGCAAAGCAAAGTCGTGTTGAAGGGCGATTCCCTGTTCTTATCCGGCTCAACCAAAGTCCAGCCTGAGATGATCAACGTGATTGAACGCGTGGCCCGTGAAGTCCGTCGCGTTAACGGCGATCTGGTGATTGTCGGCCACACCGACGCCACGCCGATCAGCCGGCCGGGCTTACCCAACAACGTAGTACTTTCAGAAAAACGAGCCGCCGAAGTGGCCCGCTACTTTATTGAGGCGGGCGTGCCGGAGAGCAAAGTGAAAGTCGAAGGGGTGGGCAGCAGCCAGCCGGTGGCCTCTGATGCTACCGCTCAGGGACGGGCGAAGAATCGCCGCGTAGAGTTTTTTGTCACGTATTAACGAGAGCGACAATGTCTTATTTGAATAGAGTCTTCGCGGCGCGGTTTTTGAAGACGCTGCTGATTATGTGCTGTATCGGGCTATTGGTTGCCGCTATCTGGTTCCTGGGGCCGTTCTTTGGGTTTGGCGAGTCGCGCCCGCTGCTTAGCGTTGAGTCACGCATTATTTTTATCCTGCTGGCGGCATTTTGCCTCGCCGGGATCTGGCTACGCTGGCCGGTCTTCATCATGGTGATTGCGGCACTTTGCGTGGTGGTCTGGGTGCTGGGGCCGTTCCTCCTGGTGGGCGAAAAACATCCGCTGGAGCCGGTGAGCATCAGGCTGATGGTCATTGCAGTTATGCTGTTTTTGGCGCTGCTTTACGGCCTGTGGTTGCTGCTGCTGGCGCTGAAAGACAACCCAAAACTGCTGGATAAACTCACCCGCGGCAAGACGTCTACGGTTGAAAATGATACGTCAGAAGCGGCTGCCGCCATTGGCAACGCCGTCGACTATGTGAACAAAAATCGCAGTACGCTCTCTTTTTTCCAGCGTGTGATTTTAGCGCGTAAGCCGCTCGATCTGCTGCCGTGGTACATGGTGCTCGGCACTGATGATGCCGGGAAAACTTCGGCGATTCTGGCTTCCGGACAGAACTTCCCGGTGCCGGAGCAGCTTAATCAAGTGGGCAAATCCGCCGTGCAGACGCGTAACTGCAAATGCTGGTTCGCCAATGACGCCATCTATGTGGATACCGCAGGCAAGTACGTCAGTGACCCTGAGCAAAGCCTTAGTGAGTGGCGGGCCATACTCAAAGCGTTAAAAAAACACAGGCCGGTCAAAGCGCTGAATGGCGCCGTCGTCACTTTTTCCGCCGCCGATCTCCTGGGGCGAAGCACCGCCGAACTTTTTGAGCTGGCGGCGAGCCTGCGTGCCCGAATTGAGGATCTGCGCCAGACGCTGGGCGTGCGTTTCCCGGTTTATGTCCTCGTCACCAAACTCGATCAGCTTCCCGGTTTTGCCGAGTATTTCAGGATCCTGACCGAGCAGGAGCGTGAGCAGGTCTGGGGCGTGACTTTCCCTTACGGCGAGGCGCGCACCGAGCCTGTATCCGAGCTGAGCGGGCAAATCAGAGACGAACTGGCCCTGCTGGAAGAGAGGATCGAGCGTGACATGATCGTTCGTCAGCAGGAAGAGTACGACAACCGCGATCGCAAAAAAATGTATGCCCTGCCGCAGGACTTCCATCTGCTCTCCGGCCTGGTGGCGGATGTGGTGCATAACATCTTCTTTGCCTCCCGCTATAACGAGTCGCAGAGCTATACCCTGCTGCGCGGGATCTATTTCTGTAGCAGCCATCAGCCGGTCGACTTTAGCCTGGTGAATAACCAAAGCATCATGCGCAAGTGGTTCAACTACGTGGAGCATAAAACGCCGCCGGTGATGGCCACCCTGATTGCGCAGCCAAAAGACAGGGACTTCCTGATAAGCGACGTTTCATACGGGCGTCAGTACTTCCTTAAGCAGTTGTTCAGTGACGTGATCGTCAAAGACAAAGACCTGGCGCGCCATAACCTGGCGAATGAATCGAAGTTCCGTTTACAGCGTTTGCTGGGCCACACGCTTAGCGTTGTTATCGCCTTTATTCTGCTGAATGGCTTCTACAACAGCTACGGGAACAACAGCGAATATCTCGCCGAGGTGAAGACCCGGGTTGCCGTTTTGGGCGGCGAGGTCAATCGATTCGTCAGTTCGGCAAACGATAATTTGCTGCCGCGTACCTTAATGCTGGCGCAGTCTTTGCCGGAGTATGGCTCTCTCGACGTCTTTAACCCGACCCTCGACTGGCGCTATGGCTTGTACACCGGCACGGATGTGGTTGAGGCCTCGGGTTCGCTGTACCAGTATTTCCTGCAGCGTCTGCTGCTGCCGCAGATTGAACAGCAGGCCACGCTGGCGTTACAGGAAGCGGTTGATGGCGGAAAACCTGAACGTATCTATGACCAGCTGAAGCTGTATCTGCAGGTTTTTGGACAGGGCAAATTCGATCGTCAGTCTCTGACGGAGAGCATCACTAACCTGTGGGAGGCTCGCGGCAAGCTTCAGCCTTACGAGGAGCGCCAGATCTTTGTTTCCCATCTGAGAAATCTGCTTTCTTCTCCAGAGTGGCGCCGCTATGGCCAGCCCGCTGACGACGGGCTGGTGAAATATGCGCGCGCCATACTGCAGCGTCAGGACCTGGCCAGTCGGCTGTATGAGCGTCTCAAAGACGCCGCCGCTCAGGATGCGCCTGCTGATTTAACGCTCAGTGACATGGCGAAGTCACGCAGCGGTGAGCTTTTCTCCGTGATTGATGAACACGCTGAAATCGCCATTCCCGGTCTATTTACCCGTTCGGGTTACTACGACGTGTTTAAAAAAAAAATGGATCCAGGCCTGATGTGGCTGGAGCGTGAGGATGCCTGGGTGTCCGGGAATGGGGAAGATCAGGGCAGCCAGGAGGCAAAGCCGCAGGTAAAAATGGCCGGCAACGGCGTGCTGGTTAATCCCATACAGCAGCAGGTTCTGGCGCTCTATCTCGATGAGTACACGCGGCACTGGCAGGATTTTCTCAGCAATATTCGTATCAAAACGGACGTACTGCCGCTGGGCTACGGCAGCGCGGGAGTGGCGGCAGATATTTATATGCTGCGGGCGCTGAGCGCCTCTGATTCTCCGCTGGCAAGCCTGGTGACCCGGGCGGTGCGGGAAACGACGCTGGTCGGGAAAGAGGATAAATCGCTGCTCGATAACGTCCCGAATAAAGGACGGATCCTGAATGCCGCCGCTAAGGTCAGCCTGGCCTATGCCGCGATGGAAAAAAAGCTGCTGCGGGAGCGGGTGGATGACCACTTTTCTCCACTACGCGAGTTTGTGACCGGCAGCCGTGAACCGGCTGAAGGAGAGCGTAACGCGGGGCCGGGGGCGGAGTTGAGCAAGCTGCTTGGCGCGTTAAGCGAGCAGTACACGCTGTTCGTTATTTACGATGATGCGCTGAAGAACGGTAATGCCGTGGCGTTATCCGGCACGGCCAGAAAAATTGGCGCAGAGTCGCAAACCTGGCCCGATCCGTTACCGAATGTGATTGCCCCTCTGCTGGATGGGGCATGGACGCGGGCCAACCAGGAAGCCATCGCCAAAAGCAGCGAAGGGATAGATGAAAACCTGGGGCGCGTTTGCCGCGCAACTTTGCAGGGGCGTTACCCGTTTGCCTGGAGCCAGCGTGACGTAAAACCGTCTGATTTCGAACGCTTCTTTGCCGCGGGTGGCCTGGTGGATGAGTACTTCAAAAAGAACCTGGCGGACAAGGTGGATACCTCTTCGCATCCGTGGCGCTTTAAGGGTGACGTCGAGGGCAACGAAGACACTCTGGAGGTGTTTGAGCAGGCCGCTGAGATTCGCGACGCGTTCTTCCAGTCTGAAGGCGGGCGAAAACTTTCCCTCACCTTCGACATTGCTGTGCCTTATTTGGATCCGGCCATTACGCAGCTGAACATGAATTTTGACGGCAAACAGGTGAGCTATGCCCACTGGCCGGTTGCCCCTGTTTCTCTCGTCTGGCCTGCCTCGCGCATGACGTCAAGGGTCAGCATCAATGCGACTCCGCGCGTGACGGCGGGCACCTCGTCCCTGAGCTTCAGCGGGCCGTGGGCATTGTTCCGCTGGATGGACAGCGCCGACGATATGGTGGCCAGCGAAGGTGATGACACGGTGCTGGTTTATAAGCTGGATTCGCGACGGGCAAATATTCAGGTTTCAGGCCTGACCTATAAAGACATCCCCGTCCGGGATCTCTTAAAAGCGTTTCGCTGCCCCGGAGACGCATAGCCGTCTCCACCATTCGCCAGAGGAAAATATGTTGCTACGCCTGTATTTACTTGTTGATGAGTCGCGGGCTGGCCTGTTTCGCAGAAGAGGGAAAAAGCAGCGAGAGGTGCGCTCCATTATTACCCAACAGATTCTGCCGGGCATTGGCTCCTCATTACCGGACGACTATTTACCTGAGCACTATCCGTGGTCGTTTGTTATTTCGTCACCTTCGTCGCGAGGGCACGACGCTTATTGCGGTGCTTTTATGCTGCGGCCTGGAAAAGGAGGCGTTCCCTCGCTGGTCATTATTTATGGCGAAGCGCCCTGGCCGTGGCTGAAGAAAAATTTGCAGGATGAATGTCCACTGCCCTTTTGGGCATCAAGGATTTTAAACAATGTGCCCGATAGCGACGTGGCCGGGCAAAACTGGCGCCCGCTGTGGCAGTGGGTTAAAGCGCTGAGGCGAGCGTATTCGCCGCTCTGGGAGAAGCTGGTGCTGACGCCAGCCTGGCAGTTCAAAAATCATTCTCAGGTGTTACTCAGGGAGGGGTCACAGGAAGATTATCGCATTCATAACCGTGATGGTGTTGAGGCTATGCCGTGGAAGAACTGGCCCGACTGTATTGAGCAGGAGGCGGGTATCTGGATTTGGCGGCAAAGCCGGCACAGAAAAATAGTGGATTCTCAGAGGATCCCTTTACGACGCGCTGAGGCTAAACCGCCCGACGCATCCTTCTAAGTTATTGACAACGCATCGGGTGATTACATGTCACGCACTATTAGATTAAGCAGCCCGGCGATGCCTGTGCTGCTTGGGGAACCCGCGCTGGTTATCTCGAAGCTGGAAGGGGAAGAGTCACTTTCCTCCCTCTACAGCTACGCGATTACCGCTAAAACGCCAGCCAATCCCCAAATACCCTGGCAGTCAGCTTCTAATGTCGACCTGAAGTCGCTGATTGGTAAAGAGATGACGGTTCATATTGAACTCGACGGGAATGGGTTGGGAGACGTTCACGGTGTCGGTCAGGAGATTCGTGAAATTTCCGGCATGGTTCAGCGTGCCCGCTATGTTGGCCGCGACGGCTATCAGGCGTTGTATGAAGTTATTATTCGCCCCTGGCTGCACCTCGCTGAGCTGACGGCTGACTTTAAAATTTTCCAGCAAAAATCGGTGGTGACCATTATCGATGAGGTGCTGGGCGACTATAACTTCCCGTTTGAGAAGCGCCTTGCAGGGAATTATCCGCTTCTCGATTTCCAGGTTCAGTATGGCGAAACGGATTTCAATTTTATTGAACGCCTGATGGAAGAGTGGGGGATCTATTGGTTCTTCGAGCATAGCGAGGGCAGTCATAAGCTGATCCTCGTGGATAACGTGGGCGCGCATAAGCGATTCTCCAGCGAGGCTTATCACGTTATTCAGTACGCTTCAGACCGTCCAAAAATGGATCAGGAATACGTCAGCCAGTTCCATTTCCAGGAGACCATTACTTCCGGGAAATGGGTAACGAATGACTACGACTTCACCAAATCACGCGCCGATATCATGGCGCTGGACAGCAAACCTCGGAAGACCAGCTTCAACCAGATGGAGATCTTCCACTGGCCGGGAGATTACGAACAGCCGAGCATCGGGGAGCAGCTTGCGCGCGTCCGCATGGAAGAGCGTGGCGCCTTAGGCTCCCGCTGTGAAGGTTCCGGTGAACTTCGTGGGATTGTCTGCGGCTGCGACTTTGAGCTTGTTAACTATCCCGTTGAAAAGGCCAACCGTGAGTACATGGTGCTGCGTAGCCATTTGCTGGTTGAGGAAATCGATCAGCTCTCGTCGCACGATGAATTCCTTTATAGCTGTAACTTTACCGTTCAGCCGACGACCAAGATTTATCGTCACCCGATGACGGTGGCGAGGCCAAAAACCAGCGGTCCACAAACGGCTATCGTCGTCGGCCCTCCGGGGGAAGAGATCTGGACCGATGAATATGGCCGGGTAAAAGTCCGTTTTCTTTGGGATCGCTACGGCAAAAACCGTGAATCGGACTCCTGCTGGCTGCGAGTGAGCCAGGCCTGGGCCGGCAACAATTTCGGTGGGATTTACATTCCCCGCATTGGTCACGAAGTGATTGTTGATTTTATCAATGGCGATCCTGACAGGCCGCTTATCACCGGCAGCCTCTACAACAACGTCACCATGCCGCCCTGGGATCTCCCGGTTAACGCCACTCAGAGCGGGCTGGTTAGCCGGACCGTAGGCGGCGGTCGCAGCAACTTTAACGGGATCCGTTTTGAGGATAAGCCGGGGCTGGAGCAGTACTGGGAGCAGGCTGAACGCAACATGAGTCGCCTGACGAAACAGAACGAAGACCAGACCATAGGCATGAACTCTAACGTGAATGTTGGCCTGTCGCGCAACCTCTTTGTCGGGGCCAACTACATGTCTGACGTTATCGGGAACAGCAGCGCCATTATCGGTGCGGCGCTGGCAATCCAGGTAGGCGGCAGCCAAAGCGACAATGTTTTAGGGGCAAAAGGCATCAACGTCGGCGGCGCATTTATGACTGCCGTTGGGGGCTACCATTCGCTTTCCGTTGGGGGCGCACATCAGGTCAACGTAGGCGGTTACCATTCCCTGGCCGTTGGGGGCGCGAGCACCATGGTGGCCGGCGGGGCGATGACGCTTTCCGCGGGGGGCGAGCTGGTTATTTCCGCGAAGAAAATCAAAATCGTCGGCTCAGACCAGGTGATTATCCAGGGCGGCGAAGTGGATATTAACCCTGGCGACTGCGGTGACAACTGCGGAGGCGGCGGTGGCGGTGGCGGCGGTGGCGGTATGATTGGTTTGCCGGGGCTGCCGGCTATTACGGCTCTGTTTGGTGTGGTTATTCCTTTACCACCGCTGCCAACGCCAGAGCCTCCGCCGCCAACGATAACGCCAACTCAACCGCCGACGGAAACACCGACGGAAACGCCAACGGAAACGCCGACGGAAACCCCAACGGAAACACCGACGGAAACACCGACGGAAACACCGACGGAAACGCCAACGGAGACGCCGACGGAAACCCCAACGGAAACACCGACGGAAACACCGACGGAAACACCGACGGAGACACCGACGGAGACACCGACGGAAACGCCGACGGAAACGCCGACGGAAACGCCGACGGAAACGCCGACGGAAACGCCAACGGAGACGCCGACGGAGACACCGACGGAAACGCCGACGGAGACACCGACGGAAACGCCGACGGAAACGCCGACGGAAACGCCAACGGAGACACCGACGGAGACACCGACGGAAACGCCAACGGAAACGCCAACGGAAACACCGACGGAAACGCCGACGGAGACACCGACGGAAACGCCGACGGAGACACCAACGGAGACGCCGACCGGAAGTGAAACAATAGAGCCTTAACATTCAAATGATTACGGCGGTGGTTCGTTTGCCTCCGCCCTGACTGTTTTATTAAGGAGTGCGAACGATGCAAAACGCAGGACGAGTAGGAGATGCGACCGCGCATGGCGGAGCATTATGCAGTGGATCGGGTGATGTTTATATCAACGGATTGCCGGCGGCAATGGCTGGTATGAGCGTCGCGCCTTGTGCTTTGGGGCACGGGGCAGCCCCCGTAGCGACAGGCTCCGGGTCGGTCTTTATCAACGGTTTACCGGCAGCGCGCCTGGGGGACGTGACCGGCTGCGGCGCGGTTGTCGCCACCGGTTCCGGCGATGTCTACATAGGCTAAGCCGTGAATATTCACTTTGAATGGCCTGCTTCACGCCCGCCTGTCGCGCTGCCCAGAAACCTGACGGCCGAGACGGCTGCCGTGTTTGATGTAGCCAGTGGCTGTTTCGGCATCCATAACGCCCATTCCGGGCAGGATGCCGTCATCTTCTACTGGCATCTGGCAAGACCGGTGATGTTAAGCCTTTGCTTGCACCATGTGTGCCTGCTTGATGGCTGCGAAGTGGCCTATGGGTGCAGCCAGCCGCTGAACGATAAAAGCCAGCTGCAGCTAGGCCACTTCAAACTGGGCTTTGTCAGCCAGGACAGCACTGACGTCGATGAGCAAACTTTCTATCGGCTGATTTATCCCGGCGGTGCATGGCAGTCTGCGGATAAGGTGCCTGAGGTTGAAGATATCCTGCCCAACGGCGGGCATTACATCAACGACTTACGCTATTTCAATGACGTTATCCTCGCGCAGGCCAGGGGCAATGATGTGCTGAAAACGCTTGAGGTTGAATACAAGCGTTTTCTCATCTGGCGCGAGCAGGATGGCGGCTATTCAGGTGGAATGGCTCAGCATGCCGATTACATCATCAAAACGGATCTGCGGTTTGATGATGTCAACGCGCAAATCAAAGGCAAGACGCTGACCGAATGTATTGTTGCTAAAGATTTTCTCATGGAGAAGGTGTGGCCAGAGCTGGAACGTGGCGAAGCGGCGGATGACATTTTTAGCGAGGAGGAAAAAACCGACTTGCTGCTTGCCCTGTCGCCCGAGCACATTGCGGCCAAAGGAAAAAATACGGTGCCTGAGCTGGTATTTCAGGACTTCAATAAAGTGGGTCTGGACTCTTATTACTAATTAAAGGAATTGTCATGATGCAGGATTTTACTTCACTTACCCAGGCGCTTAAAAACGCGTCATTGAATGCGCTGCTAGAGCAGGTGCTGGCGCAGGTTAAAACGAATCCACAGGATCTTAAAGCTCGTGAAGTGCTGTTTAAGCTCTACTGCGTCGAGGGGAGCTGGGACAAGGCGCTGTTGCAGCTGCAAACGCTGGCGCTGCTGGACGATGCCCTGCACAAGCAGACAGAGCTGTATAAAAATCTGGTCTTCAGCGAAATGCAGCGTTTGCAGGTTTTAACCGGTGAGCGGCAGGCTGCGACGCTGCAGGGAGAAATGCCGTTATGGATGGAAAAGCTCCATCAGGCGAACGTCGAGCATTATCAGGGGCAGACCCGACTGGCGGCGCTTTCTCGCGATAAGGCTTTTGAGCTTGCGCCTGAAAGCGCAGGGCAAAGCGACACGCTGGCGGCATTCAAGTGGATAGCCGACAGCGATGGCCGCCTGGGGCCGGTCTGCGAATTTATTTGTGCAGGAGGCTATCGTTGGCTGCCGTTTGCCTCAATACAAACGCTAAGCGTTTCCACCCCTGGCGATTTGCTTGATCTGATTTGGCTGCCTGCAACCATCAAGGTTGCCGATGAGGTATACCACGGGTATATCCCTGCCCGTTACCCAGTAGAACCTCAGGACGATCAGCAAAAAAAACTGGGACTGAAAACAGAGTGGATAACGCTGTCTGAAGATCTTTCGGCGGGTACCGGGCGTAAAGTGCTGGTGACCGATATTAGCGATCGTTCAATAATGGAAGTTGGCGACATTGTTTTCGAATAATCCCTCAGAACGAAAGCAGCAATATCTTCCCACGCTGCTACAGCGCCTGCAGGACGATGAACCCAAAAGTCCTCACGATCGCGCGAGATTAATTGACATAAAGGGGATGCGGAGTCTGGTTCAAAAGGAGATTATTGATCTTATTAATCATACCAATATAGAAGATAGACTAAATGAGCAGCAACATAAGCTAATTATGGCTTCTGTTCTCAATTATGGGGTGCCGGCCTTGATAGGCACCCAGGAAAATCACAAGAATTGGAGTGTTATAGAAAAAACGATTCGTAACACTATTTTACGCTTTGAGCCAAGAATTATTCCTGAGACGCTTATCGTCCGCTCACTGCAGGATAAGGAGGGTGTAGCCCGGCATGCCGTTATACCGTTCGAGATCCGCGGGCTCATATACTGGCAGCCCAGGCCGGTTGATTTATGCATGAGCGGGCGTTATGACTTTGAGTCTGAAAAAGTCGATTTGAAGTTGCTATAAGTGCATCACAGATTTACTCTTTGGGGTATGCCCATTTCTGGGTGTTCTTATCTTTAAGAAATGTGGTCGGGCTTTTTTCCTGGCTACTTATCTCAAAATATCCTCATTAGCTAAATCCCCATGCTTCCTGTGTAATAAATTGCTGCGCATTATATTAATGTGCGCGGCTGTTTTTATTGTTTGCAGTTTAAAATACTATATTTTAGCCTATTATCTAGACGATAATTTTGAAAAAACGCATGTTAATGATATATTTGATCGTTTTATGGGTTGAGGGTAAACTTAAGTCCGACTTCCAACAAAGTCTTAATCTAAGAATAGGAGGGGCGTTTATCCTCCTGCACCAATTTTTGTGTCTCATTAAAATTAGTCTCTATCTCTGGTTGGTTTAATCACATAGGCTGTTTTTCTATCTTTAACAGTATGTTAGCTTAATCTTTCTCATCTTCGTATGGAGGAAAATATTTAAGGAAGGCATTACGTCAGGGGCCGGATAGGTTATGTCTGAATGGCTTAACTTACCATAAGTTGTTTCTATTCGCTCACTTTGTCTTTTCTGACAAGCATTTCGTATGCCCTGGAGTAGCTGCAACTTGGATGGGAATCGCAACACATGGGTGTGAAGTATGTTGAACATATTATTATTGGATTCTAACTATTACCAGACATCGGGACTGAGCCTCTTAATTACTAACCAACTTGCTGATGAAAGCCTCGGTGAGGTCTGTTTTTTATTACCGTCCGAAGAAATGAGTTATGACATCGCTAACATTATCTTTCAGGATGACAGAGTAACGATTCAAATTAATAACCAACGGAATAATGAAGTTTCGTTTGATGGCGGATACAAGGAGAATGAAAAAATAATTGTCCATGTTCCATTTTTAACCAGAAACCAAACGCTTAACGACATATCCATGAAGATCGGCAAGATACTTGCGATTGCGCGTTCGGATTATAACCTGCTCATCAACAAGGAAGAGGCCTACTGGAGCCTGGGGCTAAAGAAATATGCACAGCTCTCTGATACTGAAAATAATGTAATGATTCTGATTGGTCGGGGGTACAACAGCACCGATATTTCAAGGATCCTTAATCGCTCAAGAAAAACCATTAGCACGCATTATCGTAACGCCAGCCGAAAAATGGGGGCGGCAAATAGAGCCGAATTTTATCGGTTCGCATCATTTATTGCCCGCTGCGGACGCGATGAAAGAAACACCCTTTGCCTGTGAGGCAATGATCAACTTAAAAGGAATTGAAAATGAAGTATAAAATATACATCAAATGGAGATTAAACCCCTTACTGCCCCAACGGCTGTGTATTTTAAGCGTACTTGCGGCTGGCTGTTCGCCCGCGTGGGCGGCCAATAATGACACGATTATTATCAACGGCGGTAATAGCACCCTAAGCAACACGACGTTGAATAATGAGGTTACAGGCAATTTTATTGTCCAGGCGCGAAATAATGCGACCGTCTCCGCCTCTCAATTGGTTCTTAATAGTTCCGGAAAGAATGGGGGAGGCGCATGGATAGATAATAGCGAATTCAACGTGCAGGATTTGCAGGTCAACGTGACCGGCAAGGGCGGCAGCGGGGTTTACTTTGCCAATGACAGCCTTGGAACATTAGATAAATTTAACATTACCGGGCAGGACAACGCGCTGGGTCTGGTACTGGACGGTTACTGGACGGCAAACCAGGGAACGTCGGTGGTGCAGGCATCCAATGGGGCGATCGCCACACAGGGCGGCGATGCTATCAGGGTGATGGCCGGGGAGCTGACGCTGAATAACGTCTCTGCCAGTACTGAGGGCGATCACAGCTATGCGGTTAACGCCAATTTAGCCGCAAAAATTGCGATTGAAGGCGGCACTTTCACTACCGAAGGCGCATACAGCGATGCCGTCTGGGTGGCATCCAGGGACTCCTCCGTCGTAGTGAACAACGCGAAAATCACCACAAAAGGGGATAACGCTATTGCCGTTAATGCCCAGCGGGGTGAAGCCCGGATGACCCGCAGTACCATTGAAACGTTGGGGGATAATGCCCACGGTTTGTACAGCGAATACCTGATTACCGGCGATAACCTGTCTGTCACCACTTCGGGCAAAGGCAGCGTGGGCATGTTTACCGCACGCGGTGGGCAAGGCCGCTTAACAAATAGCCATATCTCGACGTCGGGCGAGCTTGCCCCGGGCCTGCTGGCCTACCCCAATGCGCAAATCAAAGCGGACCATGTGCAGATCGAAACCACGGGAAAAACAAGTTTTGGCCTCTGGAGCCAGGGGGGAGAGCTTGACGTCAGGCACAGCACGATTTCTACCACAGGAGAGGACGCGAGCGGCCTCTATGTGAATGGCAGCTCATCGTCAACGGCAATCAGTAACACCGTGACGCTGGAAAATGTGGGGCTGAATGCTGCCCAGGCTCGGGCCATTGACGTTACGGCGACCGAACTGCTGCTGAACGTCAAGGATTCCGACATCAGCGGTGGCAACGGCCAACTGATGTCGGTGCAGCACTATGATGACGGGGCCAGCGGCGTCAACAACGTCTACAGCAAGGTGATATTTAATGCCGCCAGCAGCGCGCTGAAAGGTGACATTGTGGTGGACGATCCGGCCAATAGCGTGGCGGTAAATCTGACATCCGGCTCCGTGCTGACGGGAGCCGTGACCCATGCATCCTCGCTGATGCTCGACGAGAGCAGCCGCTGGAATATTAATAACCGCTCTGTCGTTGGGCAACTGACCAATAATGGCACGCTCGTTTTTACCGACGAGAACAATTTTGACTCGCTTACCGTAGCAGGCGATTACGCCGGTAATGGCGGGCAGATGGTGATGAACAGCGTGCTTGGCGACGATAATTCTCCGGCGAATAAGCTGATAGTTCAGGGCGACGTCTTGCCCGGCATAACGCACGTTAGCGTGAATAATTTGGGGGGACACGGGGCCAGTACCGTGGAAGGCATCGAACTGGTTGATGTGCAGGGAACGTCCCAAGGCAGCTTCGTTAAGGCGGGCCGTATTGTTGCGGGAGCCTACGACTACGATCTGGTTCGGAAAAACGACAGCTGGTATCTCACCAGCCAGCTTACCCCGGTGGATCCCGAACCTACACCCGAGCCAGATCCTGAACCTACACCCGGGCCAGATCCTGCACCTACACCCGAACCGAAAGTCGATCCTATCGTTCGACCTGAGGGCGGGAGCTATACGGCTAACCTCGCGGCAGCGAATAACCTGTTTATCATGACCCTGCATGACCGACTCGGAGAGACGCAATTTATTGATGCGTTAACCGGCCAGCGGGAGGTGACCAGTCTTTGGCTACGCCAGGTTGGCGGCCACAATGTCTGGCGCGATGGCAGCGGGCAGCTAAAAACACAAAGTAACCGTTACCTGACGCAGATGGGCGGCGACGTGGCTCGCTGGAGCACGGACGGCACCGACCGCTGGCATGTTGGGGTTATGGCGGGTTACGGGAAAAACAGCAGCACGACGGAGAATAGATCCAGCGGCTATCGTTCGAAAGGCACGGTGGACGGCTACAGTATTGGCGGCTACGGCACCTGGTACGCTAACGAAGAGGATCGCACCGGCGCATGGCTGGACAGCTGGCTTCAGTACGGCTGGTTTAATAACGAAGTGAAGGGCGATAGCCTTGCGACGGAAGCCTATAAGTCGCATGGGATAACCGCCTCGCTGGAAGCAGGTTACGCCTGGAAACTGGGCCAGTTTTGGGGCAGCCAGGGTACCGTCAACGAATGGTTTGTGCAGCCACACGCCCAGGCGGTCTGGATGGGCGTTCGCGCAGACAAGCATCAGGAAGAGAACGGCACCCGCGTCCGTCAGGAGGGAGACGGCAATGTGCTGACCCGCTTAGGGGTTAAAACCTGGCTCAAAAGCCACCACGCACGCGATGGCCATAAGCAGCGTGAGTTCCAGCCCTTTGTTGAGCTGAACTGGCTGCACAACACGCGCAGTTTTGCAACAACCCTCGATGAGGTTCGCATCGGCCAGAATGGCGCGACCAATATTGCAGAAGCCAAAGTTGGGCTCGAGGGGCAGATCAGCGCCCGGGTGAATCTGTGGGGTAATGTCGGCGTGCAGATAGGGGATGCGGGCTACAGCGACGCTGCGGCGATGTTTGGTATGAAATACAATTTCTAAGCCCTTAAATTCGGGCAGGTTAGCGCCTGCCCGAATGCTTTTTATGGGTTGAGGTGATGACGGATATGAGAATCGTTGCAAAGGAATGTTTTTATCTGGACGGATTGTTAACGCTGTTAGAAAGAATGCATCTCGACTACACCGAATGGGGTATCTGGATCACCGGACAGCGTTTTATCCCGTTTTTTATTTTTACAGAAAATAACGCCTACGCGCTTTATAACAGCGCGTTTCGACACCGAATACCTTCGCCGTCGATCATATTTTGTTCCGACCGGGCGAAGACTTTCCTTCAGGATATTTGGTACAGGGAAGAAATCTATTTTATTTCGTTGAGCGATGATTGTTATACGATCGGCGGAAAAATCAACTCAGCCATTGCGAAAATACTGTACCCTAAAAGGCAGCGTATCGTGCCTTCCTGCCCGTACTGCCGTTTAGACTGCGATGAAATAAATGTTATTCGCTTTTTGTTAAAAGGCTATAGGCCCGCCATGATTGCAGACTCTCTCAACATAACGATTCGGCAGATCAGCCTCCATAAGCGTTCAGCAATGAGTAAGCTCCAGGTGAAAAGCTTCGCTGAGCTCTACTTTAAGGTTAAGTTATTAGACGCTATCGCTTAAATTCAAATTTTGATGGCAAAAATCTTCTTTGTTGGGGGAAAGGCATGAGTATGAAAATACGTAAAGCAAGGCTGGAAGATGTGCCGCTCTTAGCTGCGTTGGGGAGCGAAAGTTATCGCCATCACTTTGAGCGACACTGGGTTTCTGCTGAGGAGCTTCAGGCTTTTATTGAAGAGGAATACGCTCCGCAGACGCTGGCCGAGAGCCTGGCCTGCCCTGGGGTCAGCTGGTTTATTGCTGAGGTAGAAAAGCCGGTGGGATTTGCCAAAATCAGCTGGAACCTGCCGGTGCCTGAGCATTCGTTTTCCGGCGCCCTGCTTAATAAGCTCTACCTTGCCCCAGGTGAGACGGGGAAAAACTACGGCAAGCTGATTTTCGAAGAAATGCTTCGGCTGGCGCAGCGGCGAGAACAGCATTATCTGTGGCTACAGGTTCTGGAAGGGAACGAAGGCGCCCGGCGCTTTTATGAGGCCCAGGGCATGCGCCACTTAACAAATGAAACGTTTTCCAGCGCCACGCAGACCAGCACTTTATACATTCTCGGCAGAAGTATTTAGCCTGGTGGAATCAGGTTGTAAATCTATAGCCCAACGTCTGGATGATAGAGGCTGAGTTTCTAACCTGCTGTCTTCTATTTTTGCCCTTCATTCCTATAAGCCTGTACGTGAGCCTGTATAAAGTTCGGGGGATCGTTATTTTTATCTCTGCCCCACGCGTATCACATCAGGACACACTCAGTTCATTATTTTTAATCCAGATGCGGGCGATGGCTGGCGGTGCTCACCTGTACCGCTAACGCGGGGCATTAAAGTTAAATCTCCTCCTGCGCGGCTCCCTCTCCGGGCATAAAGACCCGCGCCCACTGCAGTTCAGTCTTTATGTCGTCATCATCATCTGGAATCTGTATCTGATGGCGGGCCGGTCACGGTAAGGATATGTGGGCAACGGAGGGGTATTGTGCCCGGTTGTTCACATACTGATACGTTTTCTTTTTTTCTAAAGATATAAAAATCAATCGCCTGTAAAGTTAATTACATTTGTTTACATAAATTCATTTTTATAACCGTATTCGCCATGACATAAAAAAACAGCACGTATCGTTAAAACGTAAGCACGTGTCGTTAAACCGTAATTAAGAGGGATTTTATGTCTGATATCAGAGAATTAAACATCAGTGAGCTGGCTCTCATTGGGGGCGGAAACGCCAACGGCAACTACGAACGCGGCGATTCCAGAAGTCGGGGTGGCAGTACAAACTACGGTGGCTAGGCGAATGGTTTTCAGCCAAATCTGGCGGCAGGGGCGGCCGGAGCCAATATGTACAATGATTTGAGCAGTAATTGTGGCCTTGCAATGGTTGGTGGAGCTGCGGGTCTGGCTAGTGCCGTTGCGTCGAGAAGTCCAGGTTCTGCAGTTGCAGCAGTGACTGGTATGATAGCTGGTTGCCGCAATGATTCTCAGTCGTCTTCAAAAAATGGCCCTCCGTTCCACTAAATATTTCGGGATGGCTATATGAATTTAGTAAACGTTACCGTTGCATTGTGTTCTGTGGTTTTATCCATCTGTGTTACCTACATTGCAGTACAGATGTTAAACACGATAAATGCATCAAATACTGCAGAGATGATAGTAAAATCTTTTACCATTTTCAGTGTTATATATACGAGTTCAAAAATATTCCCTTTGGCTATCCAAAAAATATTATCATGGAGTAGAGGAATTGCTTCTGCTTTAGAAAGAAGCAAAGCAGGGCAAAAACCCTTCAACTAGTTAACTAAGAGCCTGTCGATGTTTACAGGCTCTTTCTAACAATTATTAAATAAGATATTTTTACTGAGAAAAAGGACAGCATTCATGTCTGGGACTGATAATATACCTGTGTACTCAAAGGGATTAAATATTTTCACGCATAGCCATGTTACGGCGTTTTATTTATTTATTACGTTTTCACTGTCAATAGTTTTCACATCAATTCCTGTCCTTATCATTAACCACACAGATACAGGTTTGGATAGCGCATTATTTATCATGTGCATGGCAGAGTTTCTTTTGGCCTTGATTTCTTATCTTGTATATCTGCATCGCTTATCAGAGTTTCGCCTTTCAAGCTTTTCTGCACGACAGTTCATTTGTCTTGTCACTCTTATTATTGCGCTGCAAATATCAGTGGTTTTATTATCAACTTCAGGGTTTCACAAAAAAACAACGGTACTCTTCGATGTAATCCCTTTCATTACCCTGACGTTTGTTATACCCGTATACGAGGAGATTTTTTACAGGGGATGCCTGTTCGGATTTATTTGTTCACTTTATAAAAAAGGCATTATTTTACCCTCCGTTTTGTGCTCAGTTGTATTCTCTTTAATGCACACGCAGTACATGTCTTTTATCGAATATGCTCTTATGTTTTCGGTCGGCTTAATCCTGACCCACGCAAGAGTTATCTCAAGAGGTCTGCTGCTCCCGATAGTATTGCATTCAACAATGAATGCCTTTGTTCTTATCTTCAACTCCTTCCTCTCAAAATAGAATGACCTTATTTAGAAAGGAAGCGGTAGAGCACCAGAATGACACTGCGCTGGGTGAAATTATTATCCCCACGTCTGCCGGATTCACCCTCAGTGCCATGCTGACGCTCGGTTTACTGGCGCTGATTTTTATTTTCCTCAGCAGCAGCCAGTACACCCGTAAAGCCCATCTGTCTGGCATAGTCATGCCGTCTTCAGGTTTGATTAAGGTGATCCCGCAGTATGCCGGATATGTCACTGCGCTAAAAATTGCTGAGGGGCAGCATGTGACTGCCGGTAGCCCGCTCTATCACATCAGCGGGGAACATTATGACGGCCAGGGCGGCGGCACAATGGCTGCCATGCGTCTCTCGCTGAATACGCAGTACCAGATGCTCGAGTCCCAACAGCGTCTCGAGTCCCGCGATAACAGTCAGCAGCAGCAGGGAATACGTCAACGTCTGCTCTCTCTTGAACCCCAGCTTCAGAGCGCCCAGCAGCGGCTGACACAGGCTGAGCAGCAGGCGCAGCTTGCCGTCTCCGTGATGAGCCGTTATCGCGACCTGCTCTCCCGCCATTACGTTTCCGAAATCGAATATCAGCAGCGGCAGATGGCGGTGTCCGCCGCGAATGAAAATGTGGAGGAGCAGCGTTTGGTCCTGCTGCAGCTCAGGGCGGCGAAAGAAACGGCTGAGGATGAGCTGGTTCACCTTATCACCCTCGGGGAAAGTCGAAGTCAGGAGCTCGACCGGCAGCTTCAGGGCATCAAACAGCAACAGCTTGAACTGGCAGGCCAGGAGAGTTTCGTGCTGACGGCTCCGGTCTCCGGCACTGTGGCAGCCATTCTGGTGAAAGAAGGCCAGCCCGTACGGGCCACTGAGCCGGTGATGACCCTGATGCCGGACAATGCTCGTCTGCAGGTCGAACTTTACGCGACCAGTCAGAATGCCGGATTTATCCAGCCTGGGCAGCGGGTGGCGCTGCGCTTCAGCGCCTTTCCTTACCAGAAATTTGGTGTGCAGTACGGCACTATTCGCGATATCAGCCGCACCACGCTTACCCCCTCCGATCTGCTCTCCGTCTCTCCGGTGACCTGGAAAGAAAATGAGGGACATTACCGGGTGATTGTCGAGCCGGAGAAAACATTTATTCAGGCCTATGGCAGACCGGAGCCGCTGCGCCCGGGCATGACCCTGGAAGGGGACGTCAGTCTCGATACCCGCTATCTGTGGGAGTGGCTGACCGAGCCACTCTGGAGTGTGAAAGGAAAACTGTGATGGGATCACTGAACTGGAGTGGCAGGAAAAGCCTGCCCGTGATACGGCAGGCGGAGTCTGCCGAATGCGGACTCGCCTGCCTGGCGATGATCGCCTGCTGGCACGGGCTCAACACCGATTTACCGACCCTGCGGGAGCGATTCCCTGTCAGCACCCAGGGGATGACCCTGCAGAAACTGACGCAGTGTGCCGCCGATCTGCGCCTGTCCTCCCGGGCCGTCCGGCTCGAACTGGAAGATCTGAGGGCGCTGGCCCTGCCGTGCATTCTTCACTGGAACATGAATCATTTTGTCGTGCTGCATAAAATTCGCGGCAACCGGGTCACCTTGCACGATCCGGACCGTGGAAAGGTTATCCTGTCTCTGTCGGAAGCCGGGAAACATTTTACCGGCATCGCGCTGGAGCTGACGCCCACTGCCGGTTTCGCGCCTCGGGATGAACGACAAAAAATAAAGCTGCGCCAGCTGACCGGCAAAACGTCCGGGCTGTTGCCGGCGATGGTACGCATTCTGATTTTCGCTCTGGCGCTGGAGATTCTGGCGCTGGGGACACCGCTGCTTAACCAGCTGGTCATTGATGAGGTACTGGTTGCCGCCGACAGAAATCTCCTGACGCTGGTAATTGCCGCGCTGTTGCTACTTTCCCTTACGCAGATGCTGCTCTCCCTGGCCAGGCAGTGGGCAACCATCACCCTGTCGGTAAACTTCAATATGCAGTGGACGGCCCGGGTTTTTCATCACCTGGTACGGCTTCCCTTGAACTGGTTTGACGCCCGCAGCCGCGGCAGTATCAGCGCCCGTTTCAGCGCAGTGGACAGTATCCAGCACGCGCTGACCACGCAGGTCCTTGAGGGTATTCTGGATGTACTGCTGGTTGTTACCTCACTGACAATGATGCTGCTGTACAGCCCGGGCATGACGCTGATTGCGGTACTGGCCGCCGTTATCTACGGGCTCCTGAGGGCGCTCTGGTACCCGTCCCTGAAACAGGCTGCAGAAGATGCCTGGGATGCCGAAGCGCGTGAGTCCGGGCATTTTCTCGAAACGCTGGGCGGGATCCTGAGCCTGAGGATCAACGGCGTCATGCCTTACCGGGAGGCCGCCTGGCTCAACCTCAACGTGATCCGCAGAAATACGCAGCTGCGTCAGAGTCGCCTGATGATGGGGTACGACATTGCCCACACTCTGACGGGCAGCGTGGTCACCGCCGTGATCCTCTGGAAAGGGGCTGGAGAGGTACTGGACGGGACCTTTACCGTGGGCATGCTGGTCGCCTATCTCGCCTACCAGGGGCGGTTCTCAGGCAGCATCAGTAGCCTGACGGATAAGTTTTTTTCCTGGCGGATGTTGGATGTCTATAACACCTGCCTCGCCGATATTGTGCTGAGTCCGACGGAAGCGCAGCTGCGTCGGCCCGCGGCGGCGGAGGACGTACACCGTGACGATACCCAGGTAACCCCGGATCTTCCATCGGACGAGGCCGGTGCCCCGCTGAGACTTGTCGGGGTGTCATTCCGTCATAAAGGTGCAGCAGAGCCAGTCCTCAGCGATATCTCTCTGACGGTAAACCCCGGGGAAGTGGTGGCCATTACCGGGAAATCAGGCTGCGGGAAATCCACCCTGGTGAAGCTGATACTGGGGATCCACACGCCTGAAACCGGAGATATTCGCACTTTTGGGGTACCGCATACGCACCCCCACTATGTTCAGGTCCGTCAGCGGATCGGGACTGTCCTGCAGGACGATCAGCTCTTTCGTGGTTCGATTTCCGACAATATTATTTTCTTTAGCGAGGAGCGGGATCAGACCCGCATGGCCTGGTGCGCGAGGATGGCGCTGATTGATGCGGACATCATGGCAATGCCAATGGGGTATCAGACCCTGGTCGGTGAAACGGGAGGGACGCTTTCCGGAGGGCAGAAGCAACGGATCCTGCTGGCGCGAGCATTGTACAAACGACCCGGTTTTTTACTGCTCGATGAGGCAACGAGTCATTTGGATATGGAGAGTGAAATTATCATCAGCCAGACGCTCAAGGATTCAGGTCTTGCCGTTCTGTTGATAGCTCACCGTCAGGAGACGCTGGCCTCGGCCGATCGTGTCCTGTACATAGACAGAGGCGTCATCACCCATCAGTCTACAGAGACCGTCGATAAGCAGATGCCTATACCAGCGGTTTCATAATCAACGCGCGAACCATGATCGCACGAACGCCAATGCTCTCTGTGACCCGATAACAGCGCAGCACGTCATCGTGCAGTAAATCAGCGCCAGGCCCTTGTCCAGTGAATATGATGTCGACGACCAGACGCGCAACTATGATGGTGGGGATCGGATCAGGCATATTGCGTCGAAGGTCCCCGTGGATTCCACATTGCCAACGCTGCCGCTGGTCAGAGAGTAAAAACTAACAACTCGCTTCGTCTCTGCTTTACAGGCAGCGCCCGTGCGGGCAGCCCCGAAGGCCTGATTTTTCAAGACGTTCCCGCTGTCGTCCTGAGTAGCCTCCCCGCGCCGCTGTCTCAGGACACACTCAGTTCATTATTTTTAATCCAGATGCGGGCGAGGTCGACCCAGCCATAGCCTGCCAGCCCGGTGCCGTGCAGGCGATGGTTTGCCGTGTAGCCCACTCGCTCATGGGACAAAGGCAGCAAGATGCCTTCGGTAATCAGCCAGTCCGCCAGCGCTTTGCACTTTTCCTGCCTGGATTGCTCGTGGGGATCGGTTCTTATCTGCGCGAGCCTGTCATGCAGGCGTTCGTGCTCCGTCTTAGTCATGCCCGCACTCAATAGTTTTGAGCTGTGGAGCCACTCGTAAATGTCGTAGGCACTGCGGTGGTAGAGGATTTCACTCCCCATGATCAGGTCGGCCTCGCTGAGCCACTCTTCCGGGCGAAGAAAAGCCTCGCTTCCAAGGATGATATGTTCAGCTCTTATGCCTGCGGCGGTAAGAACCTGCTGCAGGCGGGCAAACAGCATAGTGAAGCACGGCAGATCGTAAGAGTAGATTTTTAGCGTGCCGGTGATGTCTGGCGGCGAATTTTGCCTCAAAGAACGTGGGCTTTTCCAGCCGGGGATAATGCTGAGGGCTGGCGTTCGTTCCGCGTTGTTTGCCGGTGGAAGCGCGTTGCTCAGTAACCCCAGTATCGCCTGGCGTTCTCCCACTGGGATGAGCTGACTGCGGGTGCTCACTATCAGATAGGTGCACCCGTTCTGAACATCGGTTTGCTGAGTTGCAGCCCCCGGATCAAAGGTAATGTCTGTTACGGGATCGGGGGATTCCGGCAGGGACCAAAGCTCAACTTTTTCAATTAAAGCGCGTGTGCCGTAGTAGCGATCGAAGGCCCGCAGCACAATGCGCTGCTTGCTCTGTTGCTCCATTTGGAATGGACCGCTGCCGATGGGCCGTCCGTGCCGGGACGAAGGAAGTGTGATAGAGGCGGTCGCCGTCGCCAGTTTGTGGGGCCACAGCCAGTCGGTGTGCGTGAGATGGCAAGTCAGTACCTCGCTGCTCAGAACTTCAACACGATCTAACGACTGAAAAAGGCCGGCATAGTGTCCCGGCGGCTCTTTCAGCCGCAGCAGGCTTTGCGCGACGATACTTGCGTCCAGGCGTTCTCCGGTGTGAAACGTGACGCCGGGCCTCAGCCAAAATGTCCAGGCCGTGGCCTGAGCATTTGTTTCGAAGTGGTGGGCAAGGGCGCCGGTGATTCGCTGGTTTATTTCATCGTAATCCACGAGCCTGTCGTAAATTTGCCGGACCAGATATGACTCAATCCTGTTTTTGATGCGCCGGGGATCCAGGGTAGCTGGCAGGGTTGGAATGGCGATTCTGACCTCTTTGCCCACCACGCCAAGATGGCTGCTCAGATCGGCAAGTAGCCGGTTTCTCTGCGGCGACGTCAGGTGCGCGAAGGCGGCTTCCAGCTGCCCTTTGGCGACCAGATCCCTGAGCCGTAACCATTCAATTTGCTCCGGGCTGGTCACCAGCCGTAGCGTCGAGCGTTTTCCTCGCCCGATACCGGGCTGCCAGTCAATCCAGCCCAGCTCACGCATTTTAGTCAGCTGGATACGGGCATAGCGTTCGCTGCAATGCAGTAAGTCTGCCAGTTGCTCTAATCCCGGCTGGGCCGGTGCATCCCCGAAGCGTCGGTATAACACGTTGAATTTATCGATCAGCACCATGACTTTTCTCTAAAAAGAGGAATAAATTTCACCTTTATTCATCCATTTTTGTGTTCCTCTTTTTTATCTATAGTGAATTCCTCCTTAGCCGTCAACGGAATTAAAAAAATGTCAGGTCGGGTTTTAACCGTTTATTTTCTTCTGGCGTCCTCATTTTTATCCTCTATTTCCCGGGCGATGATTGCCCCTGTTTTAGTCCTTACGCTCGGTAAGAATTTACATATTTCATTCGAGTCTGCGGGACTTCTGCTCGGCGGCGCGCTGCTGGTTTCTTCCGGGCTGGGCGTGTATGGCGGATACTGGCTGGACAGGCTGTCACGCTCGCTTATTTTAAGGCTTTGTGGTTTGGTGATGGCCGTTGGCTGGCTGCTGCTTGGCTGGATGGAAAGTCTGGCTGGCGTGCTGTTCGTATTGACCCTGAGCGAGGTCGCGAATACGTTTTATGCCATTGGCGTAAAGGCTTCCCTGAGCGATTTGGTTCCTCAGGGCGAAAGAACCAAAGTATTTTCTCTTCGCTATACCTTAATTAATGTCGCCTGGGCGACAGGCCCGTTATTGACCACGTTTGTATTATCCCCGAATGTTGAAAGTGTCTATTTGGCCGCGGGAGTCTGCTCGTTGCTGGGGGTGTTATTCCAGCCTCGTTTTAAGAATGCATTCACAGGCAACCGGCCTGAATCATTTTTAAAGACGCTGTCCGTGCTGGCAAGAGATCGTGTCTTAATCTGGTTTACCCTGAGTACCGTATTTGCGTGGGTGGTGATGGGGCGTTTTTCTGACTACCTGCCGCTCTGGTTCTTAACCAGCATGGGCAAGCCCGAAGCAATGCGCTTTGTTTCGGTACTCATTAGCTGTAATTCTCTGACGGTGATACTGCTTCAATATCCTGTCAGCCTCTGGCTGCTGCATCGCAGGCCGTTAATTAAACTGATTGTGGTGGGCTTTGCCCTGCTGGCGGCCGCTATAACTGCGATGGGCGGGCTGGATACGCTGCCGGGGCTGTGTGCGGCGATGTTTGTTTTCAGCCTGGGCGAAATCATTCTGATCCCCAGTGAATATATCTACATTGACGACATCGCGCCTGAGGCGCTGAAGGCCAGCTATTATGGGGCGCAAAATCTTTCCTCACTGGGCAGTAGCCTGGGGCCAATGGTGTTCTCTTTAGGGCTGATGGCCGGGCTGGACAGAGGGATATTTTTGCTGATGGGCGCGCTTTGCCTGGCCGGTATGCTGTTGGCGCTTTACAGCGAAAGAGTGCGTCTTCGGCAGGCGCCGGGCACGCTCACCGCAGGCTGGAGTTGATTTCGTGATTTGTTATGTTATAACGTTTTCCTTTTCGTGTAAGGAATACACAGGGGAACAGTATGATCATGAAAAAATCGGCGTTTATTCTGGGCATGGGCGTGTTACTGGCGAGCCATCAGGCGCTGGCGCACGGCCACCATCACGGCAAACCGCTCACGGAAGTGGAACAAAAGGCGAGCGAAGGGATCTTTGACGACGTTAACGTGAAAGATCGCGCGCTGTCCGACTGGGACGGGATCTGGCAGTCGGTCAATCCCCTGCTGCTCAGCGGCGACCTCGATCCGGTGCTGGAGAAAAAAGCCAAAAAGAGCGGCAAAAGCGTGGCGGAGTATCGGGCGTATTATCAAAAGGGCTATGCGACTGACGTGGAGATGATAGGGATTGAAAATAATGTCATCGAGTTTCACGTCGGCAAAGCGGTGCAAAGCTGTCATTACGACTACGCCGGGCATAAAATCCTGACCTATGCCTCGGGAAAGAAGGGCGTTCGCTACCTGTTTGAGTGCAAAGATGCGCAGTCCAAAGCGCCAAAGTTCGTGCAGTTTAGCGACCACATCATCGCCCCGCGCCAGTCGCAGCATTTCCATATCTTTATGGGGAGCGAATCACAAGATGCTTTGCTGAAAGAGATGGACAACTGGCCGACGTATTACCCGTACAACATGACCAAAGCGCAGGTTGTGGACGAGATGCTGCATCACTAACAATGTAAAAGGGCGGCCCGGTGGCCGCCTTATTGTTAGAACAGGTAGCGAGCACCCAGAGTGAACTCGCTGGAGGCCAGGCGAGCTTTCATCTGCTCATCCTTCAGGCCACGCACGTTCCCGAAGGTGTTATAGCCGCTTTCCACTTTCCCCATATCCACGTAGCGATAGCCCACGTCGAAACTCAGGCGAGCGATCGGTGAGTAGCTGATGCCCGCGCCCAACGAATAAGCGAGATTGTTTTGCGTGCTGTCGGCGTATTCACGGGCGGCGTTGCTCTGCCAGCCGCCGGCCTTCACTTTCGCAATACCTAAGCCAGCGGTGCCAAACAGCGACACGCCATAGCCAATGTCGTAATCGCGATAGACGTTCAGCATCAGCCGCTCGGTGTTCAGCTTCAGGTGGTTCAGGCTGGTCGGGAAGGCGGTTGAGCCGCTGGTAAATTCAGTTTTCTGGCGGAAAGTGTATTCTCCTTCGGTGCGCCAGCCGTTGCCGTACTGGTAGCCAGCCGCCAGTGACGCGCCGCCGAGCCTGTCTTTCTCTTTACCGCCAACAAACTGGCCGACGCCGGGACGGCTGCTGGTGTCCTGGTCACTGGCGCGCTGCTCGCTGTGTACATATTTCGCCGAAGCGTAGTAGCCTTCATCGCTGGTGGCTGCGGCGGCATGGCCTGCGCTCAGCAGAAGCGCCAGCGTTAGTAAGCTTTTCTTGTCATGCATGTCCTGCTCCTTGTGGTGTTATCCCGCGTTCAGTTCTTTCTCAATATTGTTTAAGCCTGCCAGGGCACAGGCCTGATCCAGATGGCCGCCCGGTGCGCCGCCGACGCCGACCGCGCCAATAACCTGTTCACCCGACTTCACCGGCACGCCGCCCGCCAGCAGCAGGAAGCCTGGAATATCACGCAGGTTGGCCGCGCCCGCATTGGACTGGGAACCCTTCATCACGTTGTCGGTTGGGTTTTTGGTGGTCAGCGAGGTGAAGGCCTTCATGCGGCTGGCTTCCACGGTATGCGGCCCGGCGTTGTCCATGCGCTTCATCACCAGCGGCGTGCCTGAACGATCGACCACGGTGACCGCCACGTTGTAGTTGTCTTTGGCACAGGCCTGAAGGACGTTTTGCGCCAGCTTATCGGCGAGGTCGAGGGAGATGTTTTTCTGGCTCAGTACGCCGGTGGCGGCGCTGGCCGTGGAGACAAGACCGCCCAGCAGCAGGGCGCTTAACAGAAGACGTTTCATGATGTTGCTCCAGAGTTGTTGGCTATGGGGCAATACTATGCAACGCGGAGATAGCGGGAAATTGGCGCGAACACCTAACTTTCCAGGTAGTTTTACTTAGCCTCTCTGGCGATGTCGCCGTAGGTTTTCAGCAGTTTGGGCAGAGAGTTGACTTCCAGTTTGGAGAAAATATTGGCGCGGTGCGCTTCCACGGTGCGCGGCGACAGCGAACACAGCTGCGCGATCTCCTTACTGGAATAGCCCTGAATAAGCTGCTTCAGCATCTCTTTTTCCCGCGCGGTAAGCGTGGCCAGCTTTTCCTGTAGCGGCTGCCATTGCTGCCGGGCTTCAACTTTCGCTTTCTGTTGTTCCATTGCGGTACCCACGACCTCGAACAGCAGATCGGCATCAACCGGCTTGGTCAGGAACTCAAAGGCACCGTTCTTAAAGGCGCGCCGGCATAAATCGATGTTGCCGTGTCCGGTCATGATAATCACCGGCAGCGCCAGGCCCTGCTGCGTCCACTCCTCCAGCAGCGTCAGCCCGGTTTTCCCTGGCATGCGGATATCGAGCAGCATACAGCCGTCGAGCTGGCTTAAGTCACCGGCGTTTTGCTGAAACGCCTGGGCGCTGTCAAAAGCCTGGGTTTGCCAACCGACGGTGGCAAGCAGCAGACTCAGCGAGTCACGAATGGCGGCGTCATCGTCAATCAGCCAGATACATGGTGCCATTATTTCTCCTCATCCTTAAGCGGGAACCACAGGCGGAAGCAGGCTCCGCCCGCTGATGTGTTGCCGGCCTCAATGGTGCCGTTCAGGCGCTGTACCAGCGTGTCGGCGAGCGCCATCCCCAGCCCGACGCCCTGCGCTCGGGTGGTGAAGAACGGAATAAAGACCTGTTCCAGCGCCTCAGGAGAAAGCCCCGGCCCGCCGTCGGTTACCGTCAGCGCGATGCCGTTATTATCCGAGCTTGCCTCCAGGTGTACCCAGCCTGCGCCGTTGGTTTGTGCCTGAATCGCGTTGCTGGCGATGTTATGCAGGATTTGCTCAACCCACAGCGGCGGGGCGATGAGCGGCGGCAGGTCGTCGGCAAAATGGCTGGTGACGCGGATTTTGCTGTGGCTCAGTTCGTTATCCAACAGTTTGCACACGCGCTGCCAGAGCGACGGGAGATCGACCCGCTGGTGCTCGGCGCGTTCGCTGGTGAGCTTCTGGCGAAATTGGCTAAGCAGGCCGTCGATGCGCTTTATCTGCAGCACGGCGGCGTCCAGCAGTTCTGGTACCTGAGCCGGATTATCCTGTTTAATCAGCCGTACTGCTGCCTGGTTATAGCTCATGATGGCGCTCAGCGGCTGGTTCAGCTCGTGCACCATGCCGGCCGCCAATTCTCCCATGGTATTGAGGCGCGTCAGTTCGGCGTAGCGGGCGCGCAGGTCGGCAATGTCCCGGCGGCGTTTGTTGGCCTGATATTGCGTCAGCAAGTAGATCGCCAGCGCCCAAAACAGCGCCGGGGATGCTATCAGCCACCAGGGCAGTTTCGCCCATGCCGGGCTGTCGCTGGCCGAAACTAAAAACGGCTGCGTCGGGCTGGCGACGGTTTTATCCCACTGCCAGTAACCCTTGTTGGCGGTGCCCTGTTCGCAAAGAAGAGTGTTATTCCAGCTGATGCTGAGGTGTTGAAACGTCTTTTTCTCGCCCAGCGTGTCGAGCAGAGTCGGGAGATCGATCAGCAGCGAGAGGTTAGGGCGGTTCAGCCAGTAGCGGCCATTGGCTTCTGGCACAATCGCCAGGCGAGGCTCCGGGTTGTCATGCCGTCGCCACTCGACGATCTGCGGCAGAATGTGCTGCACCTCAACGGCGTTTTGGCTGACGGGCAGCAGAGGAATGATGGCATCGTGCTGGGACAGCTTAACCGTGATTTCGCGGTAAAGAATGCGGAAGTCGGCGGATTTATCTTCGTACTGCTGCTGTAAAAACCAGGCGCCAAGTCCCGCACAGCTAAGCAGCGTGAGCAGTAGCCAGCTGATTATCCTTAACATGTGAAGTCCTTGCGTTGGCGTTGGCTGAAATGTGGCCTCAGTATGGGGTAACTTTGGGGCAAAAAAAAGCGGGCACCGTAGCGCCCGCCTTATTATCCGTATTCACTGAAATCAGTGCTTGTTACAGCCTGCGCACTGTTTGTTCTGGATCTGCTGGAAGAAGTCGTTGCCTTTGTCATCCACCAGGATAAACGCCGGGAAGTCTTCCACTTCGATTTTCCAGATAGCTTCCATACCCAGCTCAGGGTATTCCACCAGTTCAAGGCTCTTGATGCTGTTTTGCGCCAGCACCGCCGCCGGGCCACCGATGCTGCCCAGGTAGAAGCCGCCGTGTTTGTGACAGGCGTCGGTCACTGGCTTGCTGCGGTTGCCTTTGGCAAGCATGATCATGCTGCCGCCGTTGGCCTGCAGCTGGTCCACGTAGGAGTCCATGCGGCCTGCCGTAGTTGGGCCCAGGGAACCGGAAGCGTAACCTTCCGGCGTTTTAGCCGGGCCAGCGTAGTAGATCGGGTGATCTTTCACGTACTGCGGCAACGCTTCGCCGTTATCGAGGCGTTCTTTCAGCTTCGCGTGGGCGATGTCGCGTGCCACGATGATGGTGCCGCTAAGCGACAGGCGAGTGGACACCGGGAAGTCGGACAGCTGCGCGAGGATCTCTTTCATCGGGCGGTTCAGGTTCACTTTCACCGCTTCGCCTTCTCCGGCCTGGCGCAGCTCTTCCGGGATGTATTTGCCCGGATTGCTTTCCAGCTTCTCAATCCAGATGCCGTCTTTGTTGATTTTCGCCTTGATGTTGCGGTCGGCGGAGCAGGAGACGCCCATGCCGATTGGGCAGGATGCGCCGTGGCGTGGCAGACGAACGACGCGGATATCGTGGGCGAAGTATTTGCCGCCGAACTGCGCGCCCAGGCCAAGCTCCTGCGCTTCTTTCAGCAGCTCTTGCTCAAGCTGCACGTCGCGGAACGCCTGGCCGTGCTCGTTACCTTCGGTTGGCAGGCCGTCGTAGTAGTGGGTCGACGCCAGCTTCACGGTTTTCAGCGTGGATTCTGCGGAGGTGCCGCCAATCACAAACGCGACGTGATACGGCGGACAGGCTGCGGTGCCCAGCGTGCGCATTTTCTCCACCAGGTAATTTTTCAGCTTCGCCGGGGTGATCAGTGCTTTAGTTTCCTGATACAGATAGGTTTTGTTGGCGGAACCGCCGCCTTTGGCGACGCACAGGAATTTGTATTCATCGCCGTCCACGCTGTAGAGGTCAATTTGTGCAGGCAGGTTGGTGCCGGTGTTCACCTCTTTGTACATATCCAGCGCGGCGTTCTGGGAGTAGCGCAGGTTATCTTCGATGTAGGTGTTGTACACGCCCTGAGACAGCGCCGCTTCATCGCCACCGCCGGTCCAGACGCGCTGGCCTTTTTTGCCCATGATGATGGCGGTGCCGGTATCCTGGCAGGTCGGCAGAATGCCCTTGGCCGAGATGTCTGAGTTACGCAGGAACTGCAGCGCGACGTACTTATCGTTTTCGCTGGCTTCCGGGTCGCTCAGGATATCCGCCACCTGCTGCTGGTGTGCCGGACGCAGCATAAACGCCGCATCGTGAAACGCCTGCTGAGCGAGCAGGGTCAGCGCCTGTGGCTCAACTTTAAGAATGGACTGGCCTTCAAATTCGCTGACGGAAACGTGGTCGCGGGTTAACAGGTAATATTCGGTGTCGTCATGCGCCAGCGGGAAGGGATTTTGATAAACAAAAGGTTTGTTCGACATAGCTCGTTACTCCATAAAAATAAACCGCCGGAGGTTGCCCTCCAGCGGCTTTAAATCAGAACATCAGGGACATCCACGGATAACCAATCACCAGCAGCGCGGCCAGGAACAGGCCACCAAAGATGGTGCCCAGGCGCCAGTAATCTTTAGTTGGCAGGTAGCCGCTACCGTAGTAGATAGGGCTTGGGCCGGTGCCGTATGGAGTGATGATGCCCATGATACCCAGCGAGGTCACCATCAGCAGACAGAACACTTCCATATTCATGCCCGGAATGGTGGAGGCGATGGTCAGCATCGCTGGCAGCAGCGCGGTGGTGTGCGCGGTGGTGCTCGCAAACAGGTAGTGCAGCAGGTAGAACGCCAGCAGCAGGACAATGGTCGCGGTGCCTGGGGCGATACCGGTCATCAGCGCGCCGCCTTCTTTACCCAGCCAGGAGATGAAGCCGGTAGAAGACAGGCCATCGGCCAGGGCAACCAGGGTGGCGAACCAGACGAAGGTGTTCCACGCCGCTTTGTTATTGGTGATGTCGTTCCAGTTCAGAACGCCGGTCCACAGCATCAGCACGATAACCAGCAGGGCCGCAAGCGCAGGTTCAATCCAGCTTGCCGCGAAGATCCACATCACCAGCGCGGAGCAGACGAACACCAGCAGCAGGATTTCGTTGCGGGACAGTTTGCCCAGTTTTTCCAGTTCACGGCTCGCCCATTTTGGCACTTCGTCGTTCACTTTCACTTCAGGCGGGTAGAGCCAGTAAGCCAGCAGCGGCATGGTCAGCAGTAACAGCAGGCCCAGCGGCAGGAAGGCGAGGAACCACATGCCCCAGGAGATGTTGATGCCAACGATGCTTTTCACCAAAGCCAGTGCCAGCAGGTTAGGGGCCAGCGCAGAGAGGAACATTGAGCTGGTGATACAGGCTGCGGTGATAGCCACCCACATCAGGTAAGAACCGATTTTACGCGCGCTTGGGTCGTTAGGTTTTGAGCCATACAGCGGCGGCAGGTTAGCGATAATCGGGTAGATGGTCCCGCCGCTGCGTGCGGTGTTGGACGGGGTAAACGGTGCCAGCAGCAGGTCGGCGAAAGCAATGGCGTAGCCCAGCGTCAGGCTGCGGCGGCCAAGGTATTTCACCAGAATCAGCGCCAGTCGGCGGCCAAACTGGGTCTTATCGTAACCGGCAGCAAACATAAATGCGCCGAAGATAAGCCAGACGGTGGAGTTCCCGAAGCCGCTGACCGCCCATTTAAAGGAGGCTCCCGCCAGCTTGAATTTCGGGTCGGCCATTTGCTCCGGGCTGAACAGCAGCCACTGACTGCCGAGCGAAATGACGACGATCCCGGTCAGGCCGATAACGGCGCCCGGCAGCGGTTCGAAGATAAGCCCGACGATAACGCCGACGAAGACAGCGAAGAAGTGCCAGGCGTACGGCGGCAGGCCGTCCGGGACCGGAACCAGCATCAGCAACAGCGCCACAATGATGGGCAGGGCCATCATCAGCCAACGTTTGTTGTTGCCTGCTTTTTTATTGCTCTCTTTGAGCGGCGGTAGATTGGTGGTTATTACACTCATAATGACACCGTTATAAGGAGTTAAGGATTCGTTTTATATTTCCGCTTACTTTAGTTTTTAAACTTACTTTATTAATTAAACGCTCTTGGTTAGCGGTTGCGGAAATAGGTATTCATCGCTTTTTATCGGCGGTGAATTAAATTTTATGGATAGTTATATATTGCGCTTTCGGGGTATATGACAATTGATCGAGATCAAAAAAACAGATTCTGGTTATTCTTTTCGTAAAAAATAATAGTTCGTGTTTTAGCAGGGTTATTTACGGCGAAAAGTTATCAGTTTGATCATTAAAAAAGCGGCGTTCAGGTCATTTTTGATGTTTTTTGCTGACTCGATTCCGCTTGCCGCATGGTCTGGCGCGTGTTCACGGCGTGCATCTGGTAGGTAACTAAAATGTTATATTAATTTAATAAGCTGTTATCTTTTATATTTTAATTAATAACACGTTGTGGGTAATTGTGTTATCACGGTTCTTCAATAGTTTTTAAACTAACGTAAATATTTTGGTAACTAAAAATAGTCTTATATTGTTGACATGCGAAATGGCCAATAACCAGAACGAAAATAGTGCCAGCAACCGAATTCTCAGTTTTAAATTTTAAAGTTTGGAGTCGACATTATGAGCACCGACAAAAACATGTTAAGCCCATTTACTTTACCTAACGGTACGGCGTTAAAAAATCGTCTGCTAATGGCACCGATGACTACCTGTACCGGGTATTTTGATGGCACCGTGACCGAAGAGCTGGTGGAGTACTACCGCGTCCGCGCCGGGAGCATCGGTACCATCGTGGTGGAATGCTGCTTTATTGACGATTTAGGCCTGGCCTTCCCTGGCGCTATCGGGATAGACACCGACGAAAAAATTGCTGGCCTGGCGAAAATCGCCGCCGCGATTAAAGCTGAAGGCTCCAGAGCCCTGCTGCAGATTTACCACGGCGGCCGCATGGTCGACCCTAAACTCATCGGTGGCCGCACGCCGGTTGGCCCAAGCGCGCTGGCCGCACCACGCGACGGTGCTGCAACACCGCGTGCCCTGACCACAGAAGAAGTGGCGGGCATGGTGACTAAATTTGGTGAGGCCGTTCGCCGCGCCATTCAGGCTGGTTTCGACGGTGTGGAAATCCACGGCGCGAACACCTATCTGATTCAACAGTTCTACTCCCCGAACTCAAACCAGCGTGATGACGAATGGGGCGGCAGCCGCGACAACCGCGCTAAGTTCCCGCTTGCCGTGCTGGATATCACCCATCAGATGGTGCGTCAGTTTGCTGACGATGCATTCATCATCGGCTACCGTTTCTCCCCGGAAGAGCTTGAAGTGCCTGGGATTCGTTTCGACGACACCATGTACCTGCTGGAAAAACTGGCCGAGCGAGGCCTGGACTACCTGCACTTCTCTCTGGGTTACTCGCTGCGTCCGTCCATTAACGACACCGCCGACCCGACGCCGCTGATCAACAAATACTGTGCAATGCGCTCCGACGCGCTGGCGCAGATCCCGGTGATGGGCGTGGGCGGCATCGTGAATGCTTCCGACGTGGAAACCGCGCTGGAGCACGGGTATGACCTGGTGGCCGTAGGCCGCGCCTGCATTGCCTACCCGGACTGGACTGCCCGCATCGCCAACGGCGAAGTGCTGGATCTGTTTATCGACAGCACCAAACGCGAAGAATTGACCATCCCTGAGCCGCTGTGGCGCTTCTCGCTGGTCGAGGCGATGATCCGTGACATGAGCATGGGCGGAGCCTCTAAATTTAAACCGGGGATCTTCGAAGAAACCGTCAGCGATGACGTCAACCAACTGGTGATTAACGTCAGCCTCGACAGCGATCGCATCGCCGATATCGCGCTGGCCGCTGGCCCGCAGGACGACGTGGAGTTCACCACTAACTTCGAAGAAATTCGTACCCGTATCCTGACCGCCAACTCGCCGTTTGTGGATGCCATTTCCGGCGCGACTTCCCAGAGCGAAGCGGTGAAAAAAGCCGTTTCTAAAGCGATGGTGAAATCCAGCAAGCAGCAGGCGTTTGAAGAAAGCGGCGGCGTTAGCGCCCCGCAGAGCTACGACGTGGTTGTGGTCGGCAGCGGCGGTGCCGGTCTGGCGGCGGCGATTCAGGCCCACGACGAAGGTGCCAGCGTGCTGATCGTTGAGAAAATGCCGTCCATCGGCGGGAACACCGTTAAGGCATCTGCCGGGATGAACGCGGCGGAAACCCGCTTCCAGCGCGTCAAAGGTATCTTCGACAGCAAAGAGCTGTTCTATGCCGAAACCCTGAAAGGCGGCTACAACAAAAATAACCCAGAGCTGCTGCACCGCTTTGTGGAAAACGCCCCGCAGGCCATTGAGTGGCTGGCGGATCGCGGCATCATGCTGAACGACATCACCACCACCGGCGGGATGAGCATTGACCGCACCCACCGCCCACGTGACGGATCGGCGGTCGGCGGCTACCTGATCAGCGGCCTGCTGCGTAACATCAACAAACGCAGCATCGACGTGCTGATGGAAACGGCGGTAACGGAAATCCTGTTTGACCAGGGCGCAGTCAGCGGCGTGGCGCTGCTGACGGACGAAAACGAAGCGCTGACCATCCACGCGAAAAGCGTGATCGTGGCGACCGGCGGCTTCAGCGCCAACAGCTCGATGGTGGTGAAATATCGCCCGGATCTGGAAGGCTTTGTCACCACTAACCACAAAGGCGCCACGGGCGGCGGTATCGCGCTGCTGGAAAAACTGGGCGCAGGCACCGTGGATATGGGCGAAATACAGATTCACCCAACCGTGGAGCAAACCACCTCGTACCTGATTTCCGAGTCCATTCGCGGCGGCGGTGCCATCCTTGTGAACCAAAAAGGCAGCCGCTTCTTCAACGAAATGGAAACCCGCGATAAAGTGTCGGCGCAGATTATCGCGCTGCCGGAGAAATACGCTTACATCGTGTTCGACGAGAACGTTCGCACTAAAAACAAAGCGGCAGATGAGTACATCGCCAAAGGCTTTGTGGTCAGCGCCGAAGGGCCTCGCGAACTGGCGGAGAAACTGGGAATGGATTACCACACCTTCCTCGCCACGCTTGAGCGTTACAACGGCTTCGTGGAAAATCAGTACGACGAAGATTTTGGCCGTCAAACCGCGCTGCGCAACCCGATTAAAGATGGCCCGTTCCACGCCATCCGCATCGCCCCTGGGGTGCACCACACCATGGGCGGCGTGACCATCAACGCCGAAACCGAAGTGCTGGATAAACTGCATCAGGTTATCCCTGGCGCGTTCGCGGCGGGTGAAGTGGCCGGTGGTATTCACGGCGGCAACCGCATCGGCGGTAACGCGGTGGCAGATATTATTGTCTTTGGTACCCTGGCGGGCCATCAGGCGGCAAGCTGGGCAAAACGCTAAGCCCAACTGCGCTCCGGCCCTCGCCGGGGCGCAACCTTTTCAGCAAAAGGAGCCCGCTATGTCGCAACCCGAAGGTGTTTATGGCTACTCCGCCGTTTTAATGGGCTCGCCCATTCTCCTCAAGCTGTTCGAACCCAACGAAACTCTCGCCTCTCAGGTGTTCCGCCTGATTAAACAATACGAAGATCTGCTCACCGTGAACCGGGCCGAATCCCAGGTGATGAGCATTAATCACGCGGCGGGCAAACATCCGGTTGCCGTCAGCCGTCCGGTGTTCGAGCTTATCAAATGCGCCAAAGCCGCCAGCCTGTTCCCCGACAGTATTTTTAATCTCGCCATTGGCCCGCTGGTGAAGCGGTGGAAGATTGGTTTCAAGGGCGATAGCGTTCCGCCGGCAGAAGACATCGCCGCGCTGCTGCCGCGCACGCAGCCGCATCAGGTGGTGCTGGACGAAGCCGAAGGCAGCGTTTATCTGGCACATAGCGGGATGGAAATAGACCTGGGCGCGATAGCCAAGGGCTACATTGCCGACCGGGTACGCGACTTCCTGCAGCGGCAGGGCGTGGCGCAGGGGCTGATTAACCTCGGCGGCAACGTGCAGACGCTGGGCTCGCCGGAAGGCGGCTGGACCATCGGGCTGAAAAAGCCGTTTAGCGGCCCGGAAGAGATGCTGGGCGTGATTGAGGTGGCGAACAAATCGGTGGTGACATCCGGCGTTTACGAGCGCTATTTCGAGCTGGACGGCAAACGCTATCACCATATTCTCGACCCGCGCACGGGCTACCCGCTGGATAACGACCTGGATAGCGTGACGATCGTCTCGACTGACTCGCTGGATGGGGACATCTGGACGACGTTGATTTACGGCATGGGATTAGAAAAGGGCGGCGCAGTGCTGGCGAATCGCCCCGATATCGAGGCGATTTTTGTCACCAAACAGCGAGAGATTATTCTCTCTTCCGCCAGCCAGTTCCGCTTTACGTTACTGGATGACAGCTACCGGCTGATTACTGGCAGTACTGCTTGAGCAGGCCAAGCTGTTCGGCCTGCAGGCGATAGCGGTACACCGGGCGGCCGGTCATGCCGTAATGAATGCTGGTGAACAGGATATTGATCTGCGCTAGCCAGATCAGATACTTACGGCATGACACGCGAGAGATATTTACCGCCGCTGCCAGTTCGTCGGTGGAGAACTCTTCCGTCGGATGGGTGTCGATCCACTGGCAAATGGTGCGCAGCGTTTGCGGCGTCAGCCCTTTCGGCAGGCGCTTGGCGTCCGCCACCACCGGGGAGCCACCGTGCAGCAGTCGGTCAACGTCCGCCTGCTCGTAATATTTGTGGGTGCCCATCAGGTTTTTCTTTTCGCGCCAGTTGGTTAACGCTTCTTCAAAGCGCGGGAACTGGAACGGTTTGATCAGGTAATCCACCACGCCGTAGTGCATCGACTTCTGGATAGTCGCCGCGTCCGCCGCCGAGGAGATAACGATCACATCGATGGTTTTTCCCGCTTCACGCAGCGTCGGCAGCAGATCCAGGCCGTTATCCTGCTGCATATACACATCCAGCAGGATCAGATCTATTTTTAGCTCCGGGTTGCTGACCATCTCCCGCGCCTGTTTCAGCGTGGAGGCGGAACCGCAGCAGCTAAAGCCCGGGATTTGGCTGACGTAGGCGCGGTTAAGCTCCGCAACCATCGCATCATCATCAACAATTAAGACATTAATCACGCATTGTTCCTTTCACTATCCCAGGGTAACTGCACAAAGAATTGGGTGAAGACGCCGGGTTCTGACTCCACCTGAATACTGCCGCCAAGGCGCTCAAGCTGCTGCCTGGCAAGGAACAGCCCCACGCCACGCTGCTCGCCTTTGGTGGAGTAGCCTTTGTCAAAAATAGACTGAATATGGTCCGGCTCTATACCCGGTCCGTCGTCGCTGACTTCCACGCTTAGCACGCCGTTCTGGTAGTGCAGCAGCACGCCTACTTCGCCATCAGGCTGGTCGCCCATCGCGTCCAGCGCGTTTTCAATCAGGTTGCCCAGCGCGGTAATCAGCGCCATCACCTGAAGTTCGTTCGGGTTGTCCGGCAGCTGGCATTCGTCGGCAAGCGCCAGATGGTGGCCCGCTTCCCGCGCGCGGTTAATCTTGCCAATCAGGAACCCGGCAATCACCGGCGACTTAATTTTGCTCTGCAGCGTGCCAATTTCCGTCTGGTAATTGCTGGCGGTTTGCAGAATGTACTCTTCAAGCTTGTCGTAATGCTTAAGCTGCAGCAGGCCAAGAATGACGTGCAGCTTATTCATAAATTCGTGCGAGCGCTCGCGCAGCGCGTCGACATAATTCACCATGCCGTCTACACGCTGGGTCAACAAATTGATTTCAGTCTTATCGCGGAAGGTACTGATGGCGCCGATCACCTGATTATTTATACGAATTGGCACCGCATTACACAAGACCAGGCGGCCATAGCTGATGATTTGCCGATCCTGAATCGGCGTGCCGGTGTGCAGCACTTCGCACAGCGTGGCCACCAGCGGCCCCGGCGGCACGGTTTTACCGAGGCGGAAATCGTCCGGGGAGAGCAGCATTTTGCGCGCCGCGTGGTTGATAAGCGTCACGCGGCCTTCGCGGTCAACGGCGATAATGCCCTCTTTAACGGACTGCAGCATAGCCTGGCGCTGCTCGAACAGCGCGGAGATTTCATACGGCTCAAAGCCGAACAGAATGCGTTTCAGCACACGCACCAGCACCCAGGTGCCGAGCGAGCCGAACAGGGCGCTGAACAACACCGTCCAGAGCACGCTCCAGCGGCTCTTGCTGATCTGCTCGTCCACTTTGCTCAGCGAGATGCCGATGGCGACCACGCCTATCTGCTTATGCTGTTCGTTATAGACCGGCGTAAAGACGCGCAGGGCTTCCGCCAGCACGCCGTGGTTGATCGACACATTCTCTTTGCCTTCCAGCGCCGGGAAAATGTCGTCGCCAATAAAATGCGAGCCAATATTGCCGGGTTGGGGATGTGAATAGCGAATGCCGTTCATGTCGGTCACCACCACGAACAGCAGGTCGTTACGCTCCTGCACGCGGGTGGCTACCGGCGGAATAATGTCTTTGCTGTGGGGCTGCGTCAGGCCGTATTTGATCGTCGGATCGTCGGCCAGGGTTCTCGCCACCGCCAGCGCGGTGTCTTTCAGGCCGCTGCGGGTGGCGTTGCTGATCTGGATAAAGTACAGGGCGTAAACCACAAGCAGCACCGAGCCGATAACGGCGCAAAGCATCAGCGTCACCGAGGTGCTGAGTTTCATCGGGCGCTTGGCCGTCGTTTGCGGGGGCTTCGTGTCGCTCATGGTTGTTCCGGTCCGGGGCGCAAACGGTGATTATCGCCGATGGAACCGGATTGTAAAAGCCGTGTCAGAGATAGCGGCCAATATACCTCTGCGGGGAAACGCCCAGCTTTTTCCTGAACATAGCGATAAACGCGCTGCTGCTGGCGTAGCCGAGCGTGCTGGAAAGATTGCTGATGGTGGTACCGCGCGCAAGGTGGCAGACGGCTTCCACCAGGTGCATTTGCTGCCGCCATTCGGTAAAGCTGAGCTGCGTCTCTTCCCGGAAAAGCCTCGCCAGGGTTCTTTCGCTTGCGCCGACCCGTTTTCCCCACCAGGCCAGGGTTTCCCGCTGGGAAAGGTCGCTGCACAGCGCATCGCAAAGCTGGCGAATACGCCTGTCGTGGGGGAGGGTGATATGGCACAGGGCAATATCCTGCAGGCGCAGCAGCTCGTTGTGCAGCAGGTCGTGCAATAGCTGGCTTCGCTGCGGGTCGGCGGGTTTTTCCAGGCCAGCGACGGTCAGGGACTGAAACAGCGGCGTGACGGCCAGGCTGCGGCTGTGGCGGCTGAACGCGGCAGAAGCCGCTGGCGTCATGTAGAGATTGTGGGTGACCACGTTGCCGATGGCTTCCAGGCCGTGAGGCAGTCGCCCCGGCAGCCAAAGCGCGTGGCCAGGGGCGACGACCCAGACGTTTTGCTCGCTGCGGATTTTTGCCACGCCGCTGACCGGGTAAATCAGCTGGCCCTGCTCGTGGGCGTGAAACGGCTCCTGGCTTCCTGCGCTATAATGGAGTTCTCGTACTTCCAGAAACGCTTCCTGCGGACTCTGCTGTGTGAATTGCTTTATCATTTGTTGCCTGCCGTTCGTCCGATTCTCGCCATTTCATGATGCAGTAGCGCGTTAAGACAATCTCTGTCCGCTTTGCGATATCCCGTCAACCGATCGCGCTATTCTGCCACGGGTGCTCTTCTCTTTTAAAGGTGAATAATTATCATTTCGATCCTCTTCTTATAACATGATACGGTCGATATGAAACAGGGCGGATGGGTAAACGGGAACATGCCTTTAAAGGCGTTAAGTTGTGCGGTCTTTGCGGCGTGCGCGGGCTTTGCCCATGCAGCAGACAAACCGGCGGCACAGGACAGCACGATGGTTGTTACGGCCACGGCACCTTCTTCTTCCGGGCAGGAAGATGAAACCAATGTGGTGGCACATGAGGCGGTGGCTGGCACCAAATCCAGCTCGCTGATTAGCCGCACGCCGCAGAGTATTTCGGTGGTGACACAGGCGCAAATCGCGGCCATGGCGGCAAAAAACATTCCCCAGACGCTGCGCTACGTCGCGGGCGTCTCCTCGGAAGATGCCGGCCCGGATACCCGCTTTGACACCATCATGGTGCGTGGCTTTGAAGCCGACGAATATCTGGACGGCCTGCGCCTGCCGCGCGAAGCCTGGTGGAGCCGCCCGGCGTGGGATCCGTTCCTGCTCTCCCGCATTGAAGTGGTCAAAGGTCCGGCTTCGGTGCTCTACGGCCAGGCTAACCCCGGCGGCGTAGTGAATCTTGTCAGCAAAACGCCGCAGGCCCAGCCGGGCGGCCAGGTTTACGTCAGCGCCGGGAATAACAGCCAGTTTGGCACCGGCTTTGACGTCACCGGCCCGCTAACCGACAGCAAAGAGTGGCTTGGCCGCGTGGCGGGCACCTTCTTCGACAGCAAAACGCAGGTCGATCATACCCGCTACCAGCACTACGACATTGCGCCGTCCGTGACCTGGCAGCCAAACGATCGCACCAGCCTGACGCTGCTGGCCCAGCTGCGCCAGGATCCTGACACCGGTTTCTACAACATGCTGCCGGTCAAAGGCACGCTGGTGAACAACCCGAACGGTAATATTGGCACCCACTTCTACGGCGGCCAGCCGGGCTTTGATACCTACACCCGCAGGCAGGGCAGCATCGGCTATCAGTTCCGTACCGAATTGAACGATAACATTACGCTGCGCCAGAACGTGCGTTACATCAGCAGCAGCGCCGATTACCGCATGGTGTACCCGTTCGGGACGTACCCAACCCAGCCGCTGGTTGACCGCTACTCCATGAACCTTACCGAAACGATGAGTAACTTTGCGGCGGATAACCAGGGCGAGTTCCGCTTTGATACCGGGCCAGTGTCGCACACCGCGCTGCTCGGCGTGGATGTGATGCACTCCTCGGTGCGCAGCCAGGCGGGCTACGGCGACGCTGTGCCGCTGAATTACCTCAACCCGGACTACAGCACGCCGGTCGAGATCCCGGCGTTTACCAGCAACAGCCATTCGACGATGGATCAAACGGGGCTTTACCTGCAGGATCAGCTGACGCTGGACAACTGGGTGATGAGCCTCGCCGGGCGGTATGACAGCGCGCAAACCAAAGCGACCAACCTGCTGGACGGTTCTCACCAGACGCGCAATGACTACGCCACCACCGGCCGCGCGGGGCTGTTGTACCACTTTGATAACGGCATTGCGCCGTACATCAGCTATTCCACCTCGTTTGTGCCAAGCGCGGGTACCGGGTTTAACGGCAATGCGTTTAAGCCAACCAAAGGCAAGCAGACCGAAGTTGGGCTGAAGTACGATCCGGTCGGAATGGACGCGCTGTTTACTCTGGCGCTGTTCGATCTGCGTCAAACCAACGTCGCCACGCCGGATCCCGATCATGTGAATTACAGCGTGCAGACCGGAGAGATCCGCTCCCGTGGGATCGAACTGGAAGGTAAAGTGAACGTCACGCCAGCCTGGCAGATCCTCGCATCCTACTCGCTGACCGACCCGGAAGTGCTGCAGGCGAACGACGGCAGCGAAGGCAAACACCCGATGGGCATTTCCCGCAACCTGGCCAAGCTCTGGAGCCAGTACGCGTTCAGCGGCCCGCTGGATGGTTTCTCCCTCGGCGGCGGCGTGCGCTATGTCGGCCCAAGCTATGCGACAACGGATAACTCGCTGCAGGTGCCGGGCGCCACGGTGTATGACGCCCGCATCGGCTGGCAGTACCGCCAGTGGCAGGTTGCCCTTAACGCCGCTAACCTGACGAACAAAACCTACCTTGCAGCCTGCCAAAACAACGGCTGTGAGTACGCGGTTAAGCGTCAGTACGTGGCAACGTTAAGCTACCAGTGGTAAGCGAATGCTCTCCCGCAGACGTTTACTGACCTTTGCGCTGGCCGCCCCGTTTATCGGGGCGGCTGGTGCCGTTTCCGGGCCTCCGCAGCGCCTGGCGGTGCTGGACTGGGGGCTGACTGAGCTGATTCTGGCGCTTGGCGTGACGCCGCAGTCGGTATCGGCCCCCGACTGGTATCGCAAGCTGATAGGCACGCCGGAACTGCCCGCCAGCGTGGTGGATATCGGCCTGCTGTTTCAGCCAAACCTCGAAACCCTGTATGCGTTGAAGCCCGGTCTGATCGTTATCACGCCGGGTCACGCGCTTCTTAAGCCTCAGCTGGATCGTATTGCGCCCACGCTGACGCTGCCAACCGGCAGTCTCGCCGAATGGCAAATTTCCCTCGATAAGCTGGCTGTTGTACTCCAGCGCCAGGCGCAGGCTCGTGCGGTCACGGCGGCTTTTGAGCAGGCTGCGATTCGTGCCAGAGAATCCGCTTCTGCTTATCAACGTCCGCTGTTTATCGCCACGCCGGTAGACGCGCTGCATATGCGGCTTTACGGCACGGGCAGCCTCGCCGGAGATGTGCTGTCGTGCTGCGGTTTCAGCAATGCCTGGCGCGGCGGCGTTAACGCGCAGGGCGAGGCTATGGTCGAGCTGACGCGCATTGGGGCAGATAATGCCGGGCTGATTCTTTTGCCGGAGGACGGGCAATGGCCGCAGATCCAACGCTGGCAGCGTTCACTGCTCTGGCAGCGCCTGCCGCTCACCTCTCAGACTCAGCTGGCGTTCCCGGCGCAAAAATTCAATTCCGGTGGTGCGCTTGTGACGGCCACGCGCATTGCTGAAGCATTGGGGCAAATCGTGGCGGGGTGGCAGCATGGCTGAGACGGGAAAAACGACGGCTTCCTGGCTGCTGATCGCCGGGCTTTGGCTGGCAAGCATCGTCATGGCGCTGCAAAACGTCGCGCAGTACGACGGGCTTCTTCACGGCCTGAAAGTGCTGTTTAGCTCGAAAATGGCCGACGCGCAGGCGGTGATCCTGCACTCCATGTGGTTCCCACGCCAGGTGATGGCTTTACTCGGCGGCGCCGTACTGGCCCTTTGCGGCTGGCTGATGCAGCGGGCGCTGCGCAATCCGCTGGCGGAACCGATTACGCTCGGCATGACTTCCGGCGCAACGCTGGCTTTGGGTGTGGCGTCGATGTGGTTCCCGGCGACGCTGCTCTCTGCACGAACCGGCATAGTGATTACCGGGGAAGTTGTCGCTTTGCTGCTGGTGTTGCTGCTTTCCTGGCGGCAGCGTCTGTCGCCGCTGGTGATGATTCAGGCGGGGATGTTGGTCAACCTGTGGTGCGGCTCGCTGACGATGATCATGGCGGTGATCAACGACCGTTTTCTGCTGTCGGTGCTGATGTGGGGCGGCGGTTCGCTGGCGCAGCAGGACTGGAGCGTCGTGACGGCGATTCTGCCCTGGCTCGGGCTGTGCGGCCTGGCTTTGCTGTTGTTGCTGCGCCCGCTGGCGCTGCTCAGGCTGCCGGAGGCGATGGTGAGCAGCCTGGGGGCTTCTCCGCTGCTGATCCGTTCGGTAGCGATGGCGCTGGCGCTGGTGATGAGCGCCTTAATCATTAACAGCGTCGGGGTGATTGGTTTTATCGGCCTGGCCGCCCCGCACCTGGCGCGCTTAGGTGGGGCGCGTACCACCCGGCAAATGCTCAGCCACTCGCTGCTTATTGGGGCCGGTTTGCTGTGGTTCACCGACCTGTGCGTCAGCCGTATCACGCTGCTGGACGGGCAACTGCTGCCGGTGGGGATGTTAACTGCCCTGACCGGCGGCCCGCTGCTGATCCTGCTGGCGGGCAAGGCCCGGCACCAGGTACTGGATACCACGCCTTCAGCTTACGAAGGCGAAGCGGGCGGCGTGCGCTTCCCGGCGGGCATGGCTTCTGCGCTGCTGCTGGTGGCTGTTGTGCTGTCGCTGTTTGTCGGCCAGGGGCTGCACGGCTGGCACTGGACGACCCTTGCGGAGCAACCCGCTTTGCTGCCGATGCGCCTGCCGCGCCTGCTGGCGGCATTGAGCGCCGGGGCTTTGCTGGCGGCGGCGGGCGTGTTGATGCAGCGCGTCAGCGGTAACCCGCTGGCAAGCCCGGAGATCCTCGGCATTGGCGGCGGGGCGGCGATGGGCGTGACGGCATTTCTGCTGCTGTTCCCCACGGGCGGAACGGGGCTGATGATTCTCAGCAGCGCCGCCGGGGCGCTGATCAGCCTGCTGGTAACGCTGTGGAGCAGCCGCCAGAGCGCCTTTAACCCGCAGCGGGTGCTGCTGAACGGTCTGGCGCTGAACGCGCTGTTCCAGGCCATCGCCAGCATTGTGATGCTGAATAACCGCCAGGCCAGTTCGATGCTGCTGCAACTGATGACCGGCAGCACCTACTACGTCAATAACGGCATCGCCATCGGCGTGTTCTTCGCCATGTTGCTGCTGTTGGCGGTTTCTCCGCTGTGCAAACGCTGGCTACTGCTGCTGCCGCTCGGGCAGGTGAGCGGTTCGCTGGGCGTGAATGTCGCCAGGGCGAGGATTAGCGTGCTGGCGCTGGCCGCATTGATGACCGGGCTGGCCACGCTGATCGTCGGGCCGGTGTCGTTTGTCGGGCTGCTGGGGCCGCATCTGGCGAGAAAAGCCGGTGCGAAACGCCCGATGGCGCAGCTGTTCACCGCCGCGCTGCTGTCCGCGCTGATTATGGTGCTGGCGGACTGGATGGGCCGCAATTTTCTCTATCCGCGTCAGCTGCCCGTGGGGCTGGTGGCGTCGCTGGTCGGCGTACCGCTGCTGGTATGGCCGCTGATCCGTAGCCGGGCGCATACACATCAACAATAGCGCCGGCAGAGTAATGTCGAAAAGGAAGTAACAATGTCTCTGTTAATGATGCTGTTCCGCCTGGTGGGCGGCTGGCTGGTGCTGGCGGCGTTTGCCAGCGTGGTCAGCGGGTTAAGCAACGCCTCGCTGCTGGCGGTGATCAACCATAGCCTGACGCTGCCGCCCGGCGGGCTGGCCGACGTGGCGCTGCAGTTTGTGTTGCTGGCCGCGTTAATGCTGGGCACCCGCGTGCTGGCCGAAACGCTGTTTATGTGGCTCGGGCAAAAAGTGAAGGCCACGCTGCGCAAAGACGTGGTGGATCACGTCAGCGAAACCGCCTGGGCGCAGCTGGAGAAAACCGGCATGGCAAAAGCGGTGTCCATTCTGACTCAGGATCTCGACACCCTGGTGGTCTTTTTCGTCAGCCTGCCGGGGCTGCTTATCTATGGGGCGGCGATTATCGGCTGCCTGATTTACCTCGGCACGCTGTCGTGGCAGGTCCTGCTGCTGGCGCTGCTGGTGCTTGGCCTGGGGGCGATGGGCTACCGCGCCGCCCACGGTAAAGCGTTGGGGCTGTTGCGTAGCTCGCGGCAGCGGGAAGATACGCTGATTGCCCAGTGTAAAAAACTGTTCGATGGCGGGCGCGAGTTTCGCCTGAACCCGTCGCGCAGGCGGCATTTTGTCGACGGACCACTGAGCGAAAATATCGAGGCGGTGCGCATCGAACGCACTCGTGGGTATGTGTTTTACGGCCTGGCGAAGAGCTGGGGTAGCGTGCTGTTCTTCGCGTTTATCGGCGTGGTGCTTTACTGGCTGCGGGAGTCGCTGGCGCTGAGTTCGGCGGTGATGACCGGCTACACGATGATTTTTCTGTACATGATTGTGCCGGTGGAAGGCGTTTTGTCGGCGCTGCCGACGGTGACCAGCGCCCGCATCGCGCTCCAGCGAATCGCCCAGCTTAAAACCGATCTGCCGCAGGAAAAGCTGCTGCCGCTGAAAAGCCCGCCGCGTTTTGACGGCCTTGAGCTGGCCGATATTCGCTACGAATATCAGGGCGAAGAGGGGGAACGTTTTACTCTCGGGCCGCTTAATCTTCGTTTCACTCAGGGCGAGCTGGTCTTTCTGGTGGGCGGCAACGGCAGCGGGAAAACCACGCTGGCCAATCTGCTGGTGGGCCTTTACCCGCCGGACAGCGGCGACCTCCGACTAAACGGCAGGCTGATAACGCCCGAGCAGCGTGAGATCTACCGCCAGCATTTTGCCGTGGTATTCAATGATTTCTTCCTGTTCGATGACGTGGATAACGTCCACGAGCGCACGGCGGACCAGGTGAATAAGCTGCTGCACCTGCTGAAGCTCGAACACAAAGTGGCCTTCCGGGGCGGGCGTTTCTCGACCACCGCGCTTTCTCAGGGGCAGCGTAAACGTCTCGCGCTGCTGCAGGCATGGCTGGAGAACCGGCCTTTTTATCTGTTTGACGAATGGGCGGCAGATCAGGATCCCGGTTTTAAAGAGGTGTTCTACAAAGTGCTGCTGCCGATGCTGAAAGCGGAAGGCAAAACGGTGCTCGCCATTACCCACGACGACCGCTATTTCCCGCTGGCGGACAGGCTGATCAAGCTTGAGTCAGGGCAGGTGGTGGCAGACAGCGTACTCAGGCCGCTGTCTGCCTGAATCACAGAGTTACACCAAATGACACGCGACGCGATGAGCATCGCCCACTTCCCGCAGCGCCGGGACCTCCTGGCGGCAGCGGTCGGTGACCAGCGGGCAGCGCGAGGAGAAGCGGCAGCCGGCAGGCGGGCGAGAAGGATCGGGGATTTCGCCCTGAATGGCGGCCACCGGCTCGCTGTCCGGGTCCAGCGTCGGAACCGCGGCTAACAGCGCCTGCGTATACGGGTGCAGTGGTCGGCTGAACAGCGTGTCGCGGCTGGCAGTTTCCACCAGTTGGCCGAGATACATCACCGCGACGTCGTCGCAGAGGTGCTCCACCACGCCGAGATCGTGCGAGATAAACAGAAACGTCACGCCGCGTTCGTCGCGCAGATCGGAAAACAGGTTGATGATCTGCGCCTGAATGGAGACGTCGAGCGCCGAGATCGGTTCGTCCGCAATAATAAAATCGGGGTTAAGGATCAGCGCGCGGGCAATACCGATGCGCTGGCGCTGGCCGCCGGAAAATTCATGCGGGAAACGGGTGTAATGCTGCGGTGCCAGCCCGCAAATCTTCATCACTTCCAGCACCTTGTCCCGCAGTTCGGCGCGGGTGCACAGCTTGTGCTCCAGCATCGCTTCCCCGATGGCATCGCCCACGCGGATGCGCGGGTTTAAAGAGCTGTAAGGATCCTGAAATACCAGCTGGATTTTGGGGCGCAGCGCCCGCGATTCTTTGGCGCTCAACTCACTCAATTCTTTGCCGCGATACTTCACGCTACCGGCGGTTTTGTCATACAGGCCAAGCAGGGTGCGGCCAACGGTGGTTTTTCCGCTGCCGGACTCGCCGACGAGGCCGAAAATCGTGCCCCGGCGAATGTTGAAGCTGACGCCGTCGACCGCGCGCAGCTCGCCAGTTTGTTGGCCAAAAAGCCCGTCGCGCAGCGGGAAGTGTTTTTTGAGCCCTTCGACTTCAATCACGTACTGAGTGTTCACGATGCGGACTCCGCTAACTCACTGTAAAAACAGGCGGCCTGGCGCTGCTGGCCGAGCAGCGACGGAATGCCCTGGCGGCAGCGATCGGTGGCGCGTTCACAGCGATCGGTAAAGGCGCAGTAGGGCGGCAGGGCGGCTAAATCAGGCACCTGGCCGGGGATCGAATAGAGCCTGCGGCGGCGTTCGCCGGGAACAGGCCGGGAAGAAATCAGCCCTTTGGTATAAGGGTGCAGCGGATTGCGGAGCACCTCCGCCGTTGGCCCCTGCTCAACGATGCGCCCGGCATACATCACCACGACGTGTTCGGCCATCTGGGCGATAACGCCGAGATCGTGGGTGATCAGCATCAGCGCCATACGGTGCTGGCGAGCCTGATCCCGCAGCAGACGCAGGATCTGCGCCTGAACGGTGACGTCCAGCGCCGTCGTCGGCTCATCGGCGATCAGCAGCTTTGGCCTGCAGCTCAGCGCCATGGCGATCATCACGCGCTGTAACATCCCGCCGGAAAGCTGGTGCGGGTAGCTGGCCATCAGGCTTTCCGCTCGCGCCAGCCCGACGTCGGTCAGCATTTGTGTCGCCAGCTGCCAGGCGGCCTTGGGCGTTTCGCCCCGGTGGCGGATCAGCGGCTCGCAAAGCTGGTCGCCGATAGTCAGCACCGGGTTCAGGGCGGTCATCGGCTCCTGGAAAATCATCGCCAGTTCGTTGCCGCGCAAATCTGCCATCTGCGCGGGCTTCAGGCCCAGCAGATTTTTCCCCTGAAACAGGATTTCGCCGCCGTCGATACGCGCCGCCTGCGGAGGCAGCAGCCCCATTAGCGACATGGCGGTCACGCTTTTGCCGCAGCCTGACTCGCCGACGACGCCGACGGTTTGCCCGGCGCGAACGGTAAACGACACGTCCTGCACGGCACGCACGCGCCCCTGCTCTCCGGCGAAGGAGAGGGAAAGGTTATTAAACTCAATCAGCGCTTCGTTCATTTCGCGCCTCGCTTCATTTTCGGATCCAGCGCATCGCGCAGGCCGTCGCCCAGCACGTTAATGGCGATCACGGTGATAAAAATGGCGATACCCGGCGGCATCCACAGCCACGGGCGGCGCTGGAAGTCGATCAGGCTGTTGGCGCTGTCCATCATGTTGCCCCACGAAGGCGTGGGCGGCACGACGCCGAGGCCGAGGTAGCTCAGCGCGGACTCCATCAGAATGGCGTTGGCCACCGCCATCGTCGCCATCACCACCAGAATTGGAATGGTGTTCGGCAGCAAGTGCCCGAACAGGCGGCGGCGGGCGGAAAGGCCTAATACGCGGGTCGCCAGCATAAAGTCGCGTTCGCGCAGGGAGAGGATTTGCCCGCGGACCAGGCGCGCCAGCTTCGGCCACTCCAGCAGGCTCAGCATGATAACCACCATGTAAATGCGCGAGTCCGGCGAGAAGTCGAGCTCTGACAGCATCGCGCCCGCGACGATCAGCAGCGGCAGGCTGGGAATGGTCATCACCAGATCCGCCAGGCGCATAATCAGTTTGTCGGTCCAGCCGCCGAGATAGCCGGAAATCGCGCCGAGCAGGTAGCCGAGGGTAACCGAGAGCAGCATGGTCAGCAGGCCGATAATTAATGAGATGCGCCCGGCCAGCAGCAGGCGGGTGTAGACATCGCGCCCGAGGAAGTCGGTGCCCAGCCAGTGGATTTCGCCCGGCGGCTTGTTGATCATCAGGGCGTCGGTGGCGTCGTCCTTCCACGGCGACCAGAGCGGCCCCAGGGCGCACCAGATTGCCATCACTATCAGCAGAATCAGGCAGAACATCGCCAGGCGGTTGCGCCTCAGTGCCTGCCAGGCCTGATGCCACGGGGAAGGCGTCACCTGTGCCAGCGCCGGAATTTCGGCTTTGCGCAGGCGGCGATTAGTAGAAAACAGAGAACTGAGCATCACGACCTCACCCGAATGCGCGGGTCGGCCCACGCGTAAAGCACGTCGGCAATCAGGTTGCCGAGGATGGTCAGCACCGCCAGAAACAGCGTGAAGCCCATCAGAACCGGGTAGTCACGGGCGGCGAGGGAATCAATATGAATGTGGCCGGCGCCCGGCCAGTTAAAGACCTTTTCGGTAATGATTGCCCCGGAGAACAGCCCCGGCAGCTCAAAGCCCAGCAGGGTGATGATCGGCAGCAGCGCATTGCGCAGGGCGTGTTTAAGAATAACGTTACGCTCGCGCAGCCCCTTGGCGCGGGCGGTGCGGATAAAGTCCATTTTCACCACGTCGAGCATACTGGCGCGGAAGTAGCGCGTCAGGCTGCCCGCCTGCAGCATCACCAGCGCGAGTACGGGCAGCACAAGGTGGGCGGCAACCTGCACGACCCAGGCCCAGCCGGTGGCGTCGCTGCCGGTGTTGGTCATGCCGCCGACTGGCAGCCAGTGCAGATCTACCGCGAACCACTTGATCAGCAGCAGGCAGAGGAAAAAGGTCGGGAAAGACATGGCGGCGAACACCAGCACGCTGACCAGATGATCAAACAGCGAATTGGGTCTCATGGCCGAAACAATCCCCACCGCCAGACCAATCCCCCAGTAAAACACCAGCGCAATGGCGGCCAGCAGGAAAGAGTTCCAGATGTACTGGTTCAGCAATTGGCTAACGGGGATTTGATATTGCAGAGAGAAGCCCAGGTCTCCCGTCAGCAGTTGCCCAAGCCAGTGAAGGTAGCGGGTGAACAGCGGCTGGTCGAGGCCGTAAATTGCTTTGAGCTCGGCAGCGCGGGCGGCGGTCAGCGTAATATTGCCGTCGATAAAATCCCCGGGCGTTTTTGCAAACAGCATAAAGATAATAAACGAGGCGAGCAGCAGCATCGGCAGGGTTTGCAGCAGGCGGCGCAGAATAAAATTTTTCATCACGTTCTCACTGCCGCCGCCCCGGTGAAAGGGTGGCGGCAAGGGTTACTGCGTTACTTAACGATTTTCACATCCGGCAGGCTGCCGGTCAGGCCGTTGTAGATGTCTGGCTTAAAGCCGGTGACGCGGGCGCTGCTGGCGGACAGGATTTTGCGGTTGCCGAGCAGAATTGCCGGGGGATCTGCCGCCAGTACTTTATACAGCTCGTGGTAGATCGCCTTGCGCTTTTCTTCGTCGAGGGTGGCGTTGCCTTCGTTAATCAGCTTGTCCACCTGCGGATTGTTATAGCCGGACTCTTTGGCTTCGGTACTGTAGTAATCCCACACGCCGTCGTGCGGATCGTTCAGCGTGCTGGTGCTAAAGGAGGCCAGATCGTAGTTGCCCGCTTTACGCTGCGCCATCAGGGCATTGAAGTCGACGACCTGCGGCTTCAGCAGCACGCCGATCTGCTGCCAGTTCTCTTTGGCGATAGGGATCAGCGCGTCGTTCAGCACTTTTTTGCTGACCAGCAGCGTCAGCTCCAGGCGCTTGCCGTCCTTCACGCGGATGCCGTCCGGGCCAGGCTTCCAGCCTGCTTCATCCAGCAGTTTTTTCGCCTGCGCCTGATCGAATTTATACGGGTTCACGCCCTCCGGGTTATAAGCCCAGGAGATCGGCGAGATCGGCTCGTTGGCGACCGTGCCGTAGCCCTGGTAGACCACGTCGATCAGTTTCTGGCGATCCAGACCGTAGATCAGCGCCTGGCGAACTTTTACGTCCTGCAGCGCCGGGCGGCGAACGTTGAATTCGACCTTGCTGTAGTCGCTGGAGCCGTAAAGGTTGATATTGGCGAAGCCCAGCAGTTTTAGCTGCTCAATATCGTCCGGGCGGGAAGTAAAGGCGTCGTAATCCGTCTCGCCGGTCTGGAACAGCTGGAAGTTGGTGGACGGGTTAGTCACGCGGTAAATAAAGCGCGGCGTTGGCGGGGTGCCGCGATAGAAATGGGTGTTGGCGTGGAAGCGAATTTCCTGCCCTGGGATGTATTTCTCATACACATACGGGCCGTTGCCCAGCGGTTTGCCGTGCAGGGTACGCAGGTAATCCAGGTTGCCGCGCTGGTAGCCTTTGCCGTAGTACGCCTTCGATAGCACGGGGCCGCCGATTTTGCCTGGCGTGGTTGCACCCGGCTGGGTGGTGGTGACCTGCAGCGTGAGCGGGTCAATCACCTTCAGGCCGCTGACGCTGTCGGCTTTCCCGGCTTTGTATTCGGCACCGCCCGCGATGTTGGCGAGCGTGATGTCGGTATCGCCATCATATTTCGGGTCATACAGCACGGTGAGCGTGAACGCGACGTCTTCGGCGGTCAGTGGGGAACCGTCGCTAAAGGTCAGGCCAGGGCGCAGTTTGATGGTATAGACTTTGCCATCCGGGCTGACCGTCCAGCTTTCGGCGAGGCCAGGGACCAGATTGCCATGGCTGTCCCAGTCGATCAGGCGTGAGAAAATGACGTTGGTGACGTTTTCATCCCAGCCGTTAACGAAGAAGTAAGGGTTGAAGATCCCCTGAGGTTCGGAAATCCCGGCGACCACGGTGTCTTTGCGCAGCTTGGCCGTGGCCGGGATTTGACTGGCGTCGGTGGCGGGCGTGATGCCCTCTTTTAAGAGGTCATCGGCCGCCGCCGCGCCGGAGAAAGCCACCACGCTGCTAATCAGGGCTGCCTGTAAGGCCAGGCGAAAGCGCGTGGGTTTTGTTTGTAATGCATCAAGTAACCTGGCCAATAGCATTCCCTCAAGATTTTTTGCTGTAAAATTTACAAATCATGACGAAAGATAAAAGCCCGGATCTTGCCTGTCTAACAACGAAACGCTATGCCTTATAGCGATTTGTTCCTTTGCCCCCACAAAGCGTATTAGTTGTGCTGGAGCAAGTCCCAGCGGTTGCCGTAGAGATCCTCAAAGACCGCAACCGTGCCGTATTCTTCCTCTCGTGGAACTTCACAGAAATGCACGCCGTTGGCCGTCATCATGGCGTGATCGCGCCAAAAATCATCGGTGTGAAGGAAAAGGAAAACCCTGCCGCCGCACTGATCGCCAATAGAAGCCTGCTGGCGTTCGTTGGTGGCTTTGGCTAACAGCAGGTGGCAATCACTTTCCGGGTTTGGCGTGACCACAACCCAGCGTTTTCCCTCTTGAGGCGTGTCCTCCACAAGCGTGAAGCCCAGTTTTTGGGTGTAGTATTCAATCGCCTTGTCGTAATCATCCACGACGATAGCCACGCAGCCCAGCGCCCGTTTTTGCGTTTTCAATGCCTGCTCCTTTCCTCCGGTGATAAACGGGCGTGAGCATAACATTCACCAAGGATTATTTCCGAAGTGTAACCATTCCTTGCCACTCTTAGCTTCAGGTGTTAAAAGGTGCCCCTTTGACAAATCACAAAGGAGCAGGGCGTGAAAAACACGTCAGTCGCCTCTGAGCCACAGGGCCAGGGTGCGGGGCCGGAGGATGGCCATCAATTACAGCGCGGCTTGCAGAATCGCCATATTCAGCTGATTGCGCTGGGCGGCGCGATCGGCACCGGACTCTTTCTCGGCATTGGCCCGGCGATCCAAATGGCGGGGCCTGCGGTCCTGCTGGGCTACGGCGTGGCGGGGATCATTGCATTTCTGATCATGCGCCAGCTCGGTGAGATGGTGGTTGAAGAGCCGGTTTCTGGTTCATTTTCGCATTTTGCCTATAAATATTGGGGGCCGTTTGCTGGCTTCCTGTCCGGCTGGAACTACTGGGTGATGTTCGTGCTGGTCGGCATGGCAGAGCTGACCGCCGGCGGCATTTATATGCAGTACTGGTTCCCGGACGTGCCGACCTGGACCTGGGTGGCGCTGTTCTTCGTGGTGATTAACGCCGCGAACCTCGTGAACGTGCGCCTTTATGGCGAGATGGAGTTCTGGTTTGCGCTGATTAAGGTGCTGGCGATTGTCGGTATGATTGGCTTCGGCATCTGGCTGCTGGCTTCCGGCCACGGCGGCGAGCGCGCGGGCGTGAGCAACCTCTGGCAGCACGGCGGCTTCCTCGCCACGGGCTGGCACGGGCTGATTTTGTCCCTCGCGGTGATTATGTTCTCGTTCGGCGGGCTGGAGCTTATCGGTATTACGGCGGCCGAGGCGCGTTCGCCACAAACCACCATCCCGAAAGCGGTGAACCAGGTGGTGTATCGCATTCTGCTGTTTTATATCGGCTCGCTGGTGGTGCTGCTTTCGCTCTACCCGTGGCTGGAGATCAAGTCCAACAGCAGTCCGTTTGTGATGATTTTCCACGAGCTGAACAGCAATGTGGTTGCCTCGGCGCTCAACTTCGTGATTCTGGTGGCTTCGCTGTCGGTTTATAACAGCGGCGTGTATTCCAACAGCCGCATGCTGTTCGGCCTCTCCGTGCAGCGCAATGCGCCAAAATTCCTGGCGAAAGTCAGCCGCGGTGGCGTGCCGGTGAATTCACTGCTGCTGTCTGGCGCGATCACTTCGCTGGTTGTCGTCCTCAACTATGTGCTGCCGCATGACGCCTTTGGCCTGCTGATGGCGCTGGTGGTGGCAACGCTGCTGCTGAACTGGATCATGATTTCGCTGGCGCACATCAAGTTCCGTCGCGCGATGCGCCGTCAGGGGCATGAAACCCGCTTCAAGGCGCTGCTTTACCCGTTCGGTAACTACCTGTGCATCGCCTTTATGATGATGGTGCTGGGGCTGATGTGTACCATTGACGGGATGCGCGTGTCTGCCATGCTGCTGCCGGCCTGGATAGTGTTCCTCTTTATTGCCTTTAAGCTGCTGCGCCGTAAAACCCACTAAAGTCCCCCCAAATAACGCCAGCTGCTTTTAATCGGGTTGGCGTTATTTATAATTAAATATTAATTAAGTTTTTATTTTATATTCTCCAGTGGCAATTTATCTCCTGGTTTGAGAGATTATATATAATCGAGAGGGGTTTGTTTTATGAGTTATTATATTTAATGATGTGATGTCTGGGTAATATAATTATGATGAATGAAACAGGTGACTGCATAAATTAAATCTCATCTATTGAACAAGGAGTGTAAAGCGAAGAGCAAGCGGAGTGATATAATTGGTGGAGAGGTTGCTGTTGATATCTCCCATGGTCTTATTTATACAGAAGTACTGGGATGGGTCGATTTGGGCCACGCTCAGGGGACCGATATACGAAATTTGTTGCGGGACATTGACTCGGGGGAAAGGCAGGAAAAGGAGTATTACGATGTAGCTTATTCACAGGCTATGACCAGCCCGGGCCGACTGATTAAAATGGGCAAATTTATTAAATGGCGGATTAAACGTGGCCGCACCCCACTTGAGCGCAGAAGTATTGCGCTGGCAATGATGATGTCGTTGGCGCGCAAGTTCGAAGGGCTGCAGGCGTCATTCCCCGTTAGCCTGGTGACGGACAGCGGATTTAGCGGCGAGGATCTGGTGTCAAATTTGCTGGGGTTCTATCGGGTTGTTTCTATCCCAAAGCCATTTGGCATGTTACGTGTAGTCAGCCGAGAAAAAGCGCTTAAACGCTGGGATCATTACGGCAAAATTGGCGGCTGGAAAAACGAATCGTTCCGGCCTCTGTTGTTTCCCGACCCCGATATCTTCCCCAACGCCAGACCTTACAAGGGCAACTTGCCTAACTTTATGCAAACCGTCAGGCCGTGGAGCGACTTCCGCTCAGGTATTGTCAGGGTCGTCAGCGCCGATGGCTCATATATCGATAATGGAAGAAACGGGGTACTACCTTATGCGTAACTCTTTAAAAATTTTTACCGCGGTCGTTGTGGTGATTGCCGCCGGGCTGGTGTGGGCGTGGCCTTATATAACAATGGAGTTCGCGGGTAGCGCCCATTACACCGAGCAGGACAAACGGGAATATAAATTTTATACCCCCGATATTCTGCGAGAAATGCCGCGGATTTCCCCCCGGTACGACTTTGACTATGTGAACGTTACCGGGCCTGGGGCATTTATTCATGCGATCCGATTCTATGATGTTGCTGACTCCAGCAGAATAGATACCTATCTGGATGTAAAAGGGTATGTAAAACAAAATGATTGCTTTATAGAAGCTGCTTGCTGGCAGGGGAGCGATCCCGAGGAGACGATCACAGTAAGCCATTTGGCAGAAAAAAATATTATCCAGATCGCCGTCATTTATGACTACTGATTGCCGCTACTTTTGCTGTACCGGAAGTTGCCGATAGCAACGTCCGTCTCCTTCCCGGATTTAGGATAACTTTATGCAAACCGTCAGGCCGTGGAGCGATTTCCGCTCAGGTATTGTCAGGATTGCCAGCGCCGATGGCTCATATATCGATAAAGCAAAGGGAGGGACGTTGCCTTATGCGTAACGCTTTAAAAGTGCTTATCGCGGTCGCTGCGGTGATTACCGCCGGGCTGGTCTGGGCTTGGCCATATATAGAGATGAGCTTTGAGGGTAGCGCCCATTACACCGAACAGGACCAGCGGGAATATAAATTTTACACCCCCGATATCCTGCGAGAAATGCCGCGGATTTCCCCCCGCTACGACTTTAATTATGTGAACATTACCGGGCCTGCCGCATTTATCCACGCAATCAGTTTCTATGATATTGATGACTCCGGTCGGGTTGATGCCTATCTGGAAGGAAAGGGATATATAAAACAAAAGGAGTGCCATATTAAAGCGATATGTTGGCGGGGGAGCGATCCCGAGGAGACGATTACGGTAAGCAATCTGAAAGAAGAAAACATTATTCAGGTCACCGTTATTTATAATCTACGATAGCCGCTGATTATGCTGTGCCGGACGTTGCCGATAGCAACGTCCGGCACCTTTCCGTATTTAGGATAACTTTATGCAAACCGTCAGGCCGTGGAGCGATTTCCGCTCAGGCATTGTCAGGATTGCCAGCGCCGATGGCTCATATATCGATAAAGCAAAGGGAGGGACGTTACCTTATGCGTAACGCTTTAAAAGTGCTTATCGCGGTCGCTGCGGTTATTGCCGCCGGGCTGGTGTGGGCGTGGCCTTATATAACAATGGAGTTCGCGGGTAGCGCCCATTACACCGAGCAGGACAAGCGGGAATATAAATTTTATACCCCCGATATCCTGCGAGAAATGCCGCGTATTTCCCCCCGGTACGACTTTGACTATGCGAATATTACTGGTCCTGCTGCACTTATTCATGCGATCCGATTCTATGATGTTGCTGACTCCAGCAGAATTGATACCTATCTGAATGCGAAAGGGTATATAAAACAAAATGATTGTTTTTTCGAAGCTGTTTGCTGGCAGGGGAACGACCCAGAGGAGACGATTACAGTAAGCCATTTGGCAGAAAAAAACATTATTCAGGTCACCGTTATTTATAATTTCCGATAGCCGCTGCTTTTGCTGTGCCGGACGTTGCCGGTAGCAACGTTCGGCAACTAATCCTCCCTGATTTACGCTATCATGCTGCGCTAAAGAAACGGGTGTTAAAAGGGCAGGGGAATGAGCGTTAGTCGGAAAGGGATGCTGTATGTGTTGTTTGCGGCGGTGCTGTGGGGAAGCTCCGGGGTTTGTGCGCAGTACATCATGGAGCAAAGCCATATTTCCTCGGCGTCACTGACCATGCTCCGACTGCTGTTCTCCGGCCTGATTCTGCTGATGCTGTCGTTTATGCACGGGGACAAAATCTTCGCCGTGTTTAAGCAGCGAAACGACCTGATTTCCCTGCTGATTTTTACCCTCTGCGGCGCGTTGACGGTGCAGCTGACCTTCCTTTTGACCATCGAACAGTCCAACGCCGCGACAGCGACGGTGCTGCAATTCCTTTCGCCGACCATTATCGTGGCCTGGTTTGCCTTTGTGCGGAAAAAGCGTTCCGGCAAACTGGTTTATGCCGCGATTGGCACCTCGTTAATCGGGACGTTTGTGCTGGTGACTCACGGCAATCCAGCGTCGATTACCATTTCCGGCAGCGCGTTGTTCTGGGGTATCGCCTCCGCGTTTGCCGCAGCGTTTTACACGACCTATCCCTCGAAGCTGATTGCTCGCTACGGCACACTGCCCGTTGTGGGCTGGAGTATGCTGCTGGGCGGCGCGGCGCTGCTGCCGTTTTACGCCAGCCAGATCGGCAGTTTCACCGCCACCGGCGGCACGCTGCTGGCCTTCTTCTACCTGGTGATAGTCGGCACGGCGATCACTTTCAGCCTCTACCTGACAGGGGCGCAAATGATTGGCGGGCCAAAGGCCAGCATTCTTAGCTGCGCGGAGCCGCTGAGCAGCGCATTGCTCTCGGTGCTGCTGCTGGGCATTAGCTTTACGCTGCCGGACTGGATGGGGTCGCTGCTGATTATCTCTTCGGTGGTGCTTATCTCTCTGGATTCCCGGGGCAAGCTGCATTCACACTAAGTCGCTACATTTTGCAAGGTTTAATTACCGGCAGAAATATCATATTTTGAGGGGTAGAAGTTGCCGTTGTGATACGGTAAAAAGTGCGCTTCCCGGCGCAAGTCTGCACCTCCGATAAAGGTATTTCAGTGTGATGATTGATAATCTGATTGAGCGAATCTCTTCCGCTTTAGACGCCGAATACACCCTGGAAGGTTTGGTCAGACAGCTGCTGGAAATGCTGGAGCTGGTGACTAACATGGAATCCACCTACCTGACCCGCATTGATGCGGAGGGTAGCCAGCAGCAAATTGTTTTCTCCCGCAATACCAAGGCGATGAATATTCCCGAAGGGCTTTCCGTGCCCTGGGAAGACACGCTATGTAAACGCGCTTTAGACGAAGGCCGCCGCTATACCTGCGATGTCGCAAGCGTATGGGGTGACTCTGAAGCGGCAAAGGCGCTGGGGATTGTGACCTACGTCAGCACGCCCGTGACCCTTGCCGATGGTTCGCTCTACGGCACGCTCTGCGCCGCCAGTTCTGAACAGCGCGAGCTGACCGATCATAGCGAACAGGTCTTGCAGCTGTTTTCTCAGCTGATTGCACAGCAGATTCAGAATGAGCAGCTATTGAAAAAGCTTCAGCAGGCCAACGTCGCGCTGACGACCGCCAGCTACACCGATGAATTAACCGGGTTGCCTAACCGCCGCGCGGTCTTCGATCAGCTGCCTCGTTTGTTCTCGCGCGCCAAAGATGACGCCCGCTACGTGCTGGTGGCCTTTGCCGATCTGGATGGATTTAAACAGATAAACGATTTGCACGGGCATGAAACCGGGGACGATTTCCTTTGCGCCATCGGCCAGCGGCTGAAAGAGGGCGTGAGGGGGGACGAAATATTAGGTCGCCTGGGCGGCGATGAGTTTATCGTTGCCGGTGCGGGGCCTACGGAATACAGCGAAGCTCTGCGAGCGACCATGGCTTTTCGTGCCAGACTGGCAGAGCTGCTGAGCGGCGAGTACCAGCTAAAATCCTGCGTGATTGATTATGCGGGGCCCAGCATCGGGGCTATCGCCGTGAATCCGGCTACTATCACGCCGGACGATGCGATACGCGAGGCGGACACGCTTATGTATGTGGATAAGAAGCGCCGTAAAAATGGCGCGGCGGTAAGCTAAACGCCGCGCGCAATCCTCAGGATGCCGGTGTTACTACAGCCTTATTACCGCTAAGTTCAGTCACCAGATCGTTCACGCCGTCGCTCATGTTAACGAAGCGAGTCAGCGGCGAGCGTGTGACCACCACAAAAACGCCCACGTTATTCTGCGGCACCATCGCCATATAGGTAATGAAGCCGCCGCCGCCGCCGGTTTTTTGAATAATGCCCGGGCGGCCCTCTTTCGGTGACATCCAGACCCAGCCCATGCCCAGCGCGTCGGCTTTTCCCGGCACATCCATGCCAATGACCTTATGCAGCTGGCTGCGCTGATAAATCAGGGTTTGCATTCTGTCTGCCTGGCTGCCGCGATGATGGAAGTCGGAAGAGAGGAATTGCTGCATCCAGCGCATCATATCGCCGGGGGTAGAATAGACGCCGCCGCTGCCCACCGCCGCCAGCGTGTTATCGCAAGGGCTGGCGCCTTTCTCGGCAATCATCAGGCGCTTGCACTGGTCTGGTGACGGGGTAAAGGTGGTGTCTTTCATCCCCAGCGGGCGAGCGATTTGCTCATCGAACAGGTCGGCATATGGCCTGCCGGTTGCGCGGGACAGGGCATCAGCCAGCAGGTCAAACGCCAGGTTTGAATAGGCGGCCACGGTGCCCGGGGCGGCTTTCAGCGTGGCCTGCGAGAGCCAGTTCCAGCGCTGATCCCGCGTCGGCCAGGTGAACACCGTGCGGTGCGCTGCGCCGCCGGGCTGTTCGCGCGGCAGGGAACTGGTATGAGTGGCCAGGTTAATCAGCGTAATCGGCTGGCCGTTAAAGGTCGGCACCCGGGCGCCGGGAGGCGCATATTTGCTGAGCGGATCGTTGAGCTGAACCTTCCCCTGATCGAGCATTTTTACCAGCATTTCGCTGGTCATCAGCTTTGTCAGTGAGGCGATGCGGATCACCGAATCCAGCTGCGGGCGAACGTTATTGCCTGGCCGGGTATCGCCGAAGCTGCGAAACACCCGCTGGTTACCGTCAATCACCACGATAGCCATGCCGGTGGCTCCGCTGCCGTAATAAATATGGTTGGCATAGCGATCGACAACGTCGGCGGCAAATTCAGGTGCCGGAGACGGTTGCGCAAAACTGAGCGCTGGCAGCAGCGCAGCGGCCAGCAAAAGAAGACGAGGAAGACGAGTTTTCAACGCAAAAATCCAGTTTAAAAAATAAGGCGGTATAGCAGGTATTTATACTACTCCGCGCCCTTATGCAAAGCGTCAATTCAGCCTTTACGGCCTGAAAAGCGTAACCGTGCGTTACATCACCAGATGACGCACAAAAGTTTGTCAGTTGCGGTTTAATAAAGCATTTTTTGCCTGTTTTTACACTCAGGCTGGCGCTGTTGCCCGGCGACCATAAAGAAAGATCTTAAATAAGATTAAAGACCGATGATTTCGCTACGCTGCTTTAGCAAAAAGTGCGTATTATCCTGCTCGTTATTAACGGTCTGAGTGCAACTATTTCTGAACCCCGGAATCTTAGTAACGGCTTAAGGCGTACCGCGATTGATTCAATTCTTTATGCGATACATTATCCCCTCGCATTAAAGAAGTGAATATGTCTACTAAACCGCTGTTTTATAAGTGCCTCCTGCATCCTCGCTATTGGCTGACCTGGTTTGGGCTGGGTGTGCTTTGGCTGTGGGTTCAGCTTCCGTACCCGGCATTGATGAAAATGGGCGACCTGATTGGCCGTTTCTCGATGCATTTTCTCAAGCGCCGGGTCACCATTGCCCGCCAGAATCTTCACCTTTGCTTCCCGCACTACAGCGAAGCGCAGGTTGAGGCCACCGTGCTGCAAAACTTTGCCTCCCTCGGCATGGGACTGATTGAAACCGGTATGGCCTGGTTCTGGCCGGATGAGAGAGTGCAAAAATGGTTTGATGTTCGTGGCCTGGAGCACATCAATGCCGCCTGCGACAAAGGCAAAGGCGTGATGGTGATCGGCGTGCATTTTATGTCGCTGGAACTGGGCGGGCGCGTCATGGGGTTGTGTCGCCCGATGATGGCGATGTACCGGCCGCACAACAACAAAGTCATGGAATATGTGCAAACCCGTGGGCGCTCGCGCTCCAACAAAGCGATGCTCGACAGGCGTAACCTGAAGGGAATGGTGAAAGCGCTGAAATCCGGCGAGGCGGTGTGGTTCGCCCCGGATCAGGACTATGGTCCGAAAGGCAGTTCTTTTGCGCCTTTCTTCGCGGTTCAACAGGCCGCGACAACCAACGGTACCTTTACTATTGCCCGTCTGGCAAAACCCGCCATTCTGACCACGGTTTTGATCCGCAAGCCCTGTGGGACGGGCTACCAACTGGTCATCGAGCCGGAGTTCTGTGATTATCCCGGCGAAGATGAGCAGGCCGCCGCAGCCTATGTGAACCGTAAAATTGAGCACGAAATTATGCGCGCGCCGGAGCAGTATCTGTGGCTGCATCGCCGTTTTAAAACCCGGCCTTTTGGCCACGCCAGGCTTTACACGATTTAATTTTCAGGCAGGCGTGCCACGTTTTTGAAGTGCGTTGGCAGGCCTGAACCCGGCCTTGTGGTGGCGGAGAAGGGGCACAATGGTCTCCTGTCCCCCGCATAAGAACGGCCGAGGCCATTCTCAAAGGCTGGCGCTAGCTTATGTAAGCCTCTCTCACTCCTTGATACAACATTCTGCAAGCATTATCGTAGAACGTTCGCTATAACCAGCAGATATAACAACAAAAAGTCGTCCCAGGAGTGTTGTCATGTTCAAATCTTTCTTCCCGTCGCCGAAGCTGTTTTTTCTTTCGGCGGCAATATGGGGACTACTCGCAGTCATATTTTGGCAGGCCGGCGGCGGCCTGTGGTTGGAAAACCTTGCGGGTGCCAGCCAGCAAATACCGATCAGTGCGGCACGTTTTTGGACGTTAAAAGCATTTGTTTTTTATGCTTTTTATGCTGTCAGTGTGGGCCTTTTTGCCGGTGTATGGGCACTGGTGAGTCCGCATCCGTGGCAGCGCTGGTCGATTCTCGGCTCTTCGCTTATCGTCTTTGTGACCTGGTTTATGGTCGAACTGGGCGTGGCGATCAACGCCTGGTATGCACCGTTCTTTGACCTTATCCAAACCGCGTTAGCGTCCCCGAATAAAGTCCCGCTGCAGCGATTCTATAGCGAAACCGGCGTGTTTCTTGGTATCGCGCTGATTTATGTCACCGTCGGCGTGCTGAACAGCTTCTTTATCAGCCATTATGTGTTTCGCTGGCGCACGGCGATGAACGACTACTATATGGAGCACTGGCAGAAGCTGCGCCATATCGAAGGGGCTGCCCAGCGTGTGCAGGAAGACACCATGCGCTTTGCCTCAACGCTTGAGGATATGGGCGTGAGCCTGCTGCAGTCGGTGATGACGCTGATTGCTTTCCTGCCGATTCTTGTCGCGCTGTCTCCACACGTGAAAGAATTGCCGATTGTCGGGGCGGTGCCTTATGGCCTGGTGATTGCGGCGATTATCTGGTCGCTAATGGGCACCGGCCTGCTGGCCGCGGTCGGGATAAAGCTGCCGGGGCTGCAGTTTAATAACCAAAAAGTTGAGGCCGCCTACCGTAAAGAGCTGGTTTACGGGGAAGACGACGGCAGCCGTGCTACGCCGCCAACGGTTAAAGCGCTGTTTGGCGACGTGCGGCATAACTATTTCCGTCTCTACTTCCACTACACCTACTTTAATATTGTGCGGATTCTTTATCTGCAGATAGACAACGTGTTTGGTCTTTTCCTGCTGTTCCCTTCTATTGCCGCAGGCGCGATTACCCTGGGGCTGATGCAGCAGATCACCAACGCTTTTGGCCAGGTGCGCGGCTCGTTCCAGTACTTGATCAGTTCCTGGACCACGCTGGTTGAATTGATGTCTATCTACAAACGTCTGCGCAGCTTCGAGCGAACGCTGCAGGATGTGCCGGTGCCGGGCACCGAAGAAGCCGTCTGAGGCGAAAAGAAAAGGGATGGCGTAATGCCATCCCTTTCAGACTGGTGGTAAGCACTGTGGGCAGAAGAAATACCAGGCAGCTTTTTAAAAAATCAGGAAAATCAATTCATTGATTTTCGGCTGATAACCACGAAGAGGGAAAAACCACGCTTTTTCCCTCTTCGTCAGCAACCGTAAAGGGATGGCGTAATGCCATCCCTTTTTACTGGTTCTTTCTGATCAATGCCCTGCGGAAGGGGCACCCGGCGCTCCAGCCCTTATAAACGGCGGACGGGCAAACCAAATCACGACAATCAGCGCCATAAAGCCCCAGCCCAGCAGCCAGAAGTAGTCGATGGTCGACATCATATAGGCCTGCTGCTCAATGGTTTTATCCACCACGGCCAGGTGCTGCTGCGTGGCGCCGCCCATTTTGTGCAGGTAATCCACCGCCGACGGATTGTAGGCTGAGACGCTCTCCGTCAGGTTGGCATGATGATAAACCTCGCGGCGCGACCAAATCCAGGTGGTCAGGGACGAAGCAAACGACCCGCCAAGCACGCGGAAGAAGGTTGCCAGCCCGGAGCCTTCCGCGACCTCAACGCCGTGCAGGTTCGACAGCACAATGGTGGTGATCGGCATGAAGAAGAACGCCACGCCAATCCCCATAAACAGCTGCACTTCGGCGATGGTGCGGAAATCCACGTTGGTATTAAACTGCGCGCGCAGCAGGCACGAAGCGCCCATGGTCAGGAACGACAGCGTGGCCAGCAGGCGCATATCAACCTTATTGGCGTAGCGCCCGACAATCGGCGTCAGCAACAGCGGTAACACACCCATCGGCGCGGCGGCCAGCCCGGCCCAGATGGCGGTGTAGCCCATCTGGGTTTGCAGCCACTGCGGCAGAATAATGTTGATGGCGAAGAACGCCGCGTAGCCCAGCGTCAGCGACAGCGTGCCGATGGCGAAGTTGCGGTCGGCGAACAGCCTCAGGTTGACTATTGGGTGACGCTCGCCAAGCTCCCAAATGACAAACGACACCAGTGAAACCGCGGAGATAACCGACATGGTGATGATCTCCGGCGAGGCGAACCAGTCGAGATCGTTCCCTTTATCCAGCACCACCTGAAGCAGCCCCACGCCCAGCACCAGCAGCGCAATCCCGATGTAGTCGATAGGGGCGATGGTGGTCGTTTCTTCACGCTCGCGCAGCTGCGTCCAGACCACGATGGCGGCAAAGATCCCGATCGGCACGTTGATGTAGAAGATCCACGGCCAGGAATAGTTATCGGTGATCCAGCCGCCGGTGATCGGCCCGACAATCGGCGCGACAACCGTCACCATCGACAGCAGCGCCAGCGCCATACTTCGCTTGCTGGACGGGAAGATAATCAGCAACAGCGTCTGACACATCGGGAACATTGGCCCGGCGAAAAAGCCCTGCAGCGCGCGGAAGATAATCAGCTCGGTCATGCTGTGGGCAAAGCCGCACAGGAACGAGGTGAGGGTGAACAGCGCCACAGAACCCACAAACAGCTTGAGCTGCCCGAACCGGCGGGTAAACCAGCCGGTCAGCGGCAGGGCAATGGCGTTACACACCGCGAACGAGGTGATAACCCAGGTACCCTGGTCGGCGCTGACGCCGAGGTTACCGGCGATCGTCGGCAGCGCCACGTTAGCGATGGTGGAGTCCAGCACCTGCATAAACGTCGCCAGCGACAGCGCGATCGTCGCCAGCAGCAGGCTGGGAGGCGTAAACGCCGCCTTATCTTGCATAACGTCTCTCTTAGCGGTTGGCTGACGCTACCGGCTGGCTGTTGTCATGAAGGATTTTGGTGACCAGTTGGTCAGCTTCGTCCAGCGCGTTCTGGTAAACGTCGGTGGTGAAGCGCGGCGCGGCGACGGTTTTTTGCGGCAGCAGGTGGCCGTCTGCATTGCGAATATCAACGCGAGCGAACATCGACAGGCCTACCCGCAGCGGGTGTTTCTGCATGTCGTGCGGATCAAGCGTGATGCGCACCGGCAGACGCTGAACGATTTTGATCCAGTTCCCGCTGGCGTTCTGGGCCGGTAGCAGCGAGAAGGCGCTGCCGGTGCCGATGCCGAGGCTTTCAATGGTACCGTGATACTCCACGTCGTCCCCGTAGAGATCGGCGGTGAGCGTTACCTTTTGCCCCAGGCGCATGTCCTGCATTTGGCTCTCTTTGAAGTTGGCGTCTACCCAGACCTGGTCCAGCGGCACAATCGCCAGCAGGGTGGTGCCGGAATCAACGCGCATTCCCAACTGAACGGCGCGTTTAGCGACAAAGCCGCTCACCGGCGCAACGATGGTGCTGCGGGCGTTATCGAGGAAGCGCTGGCGCAGCGTGGCTACGGCGCTTTTAATTTCCGGATGGCTGTCGATAACCGTGTCATCCACCATCGCTAAATTAGTGCGCAATGCCTGCTGGGCAGCGGTGAGGTCGCTTTGCGCGCTGGTCACGGCATCGCGGTAATGGGACAGGTCTTCAGCGGCGATAGCCCCGGTGGCAAAAATCTTCTGGCGGCGAGCGTAGTCGCTCTGTGCCGTTTGCAGTGCCACCTGCTTCGCGGCGACCTGAGCCCGGTAGTTATCCGCGGTGCTGTAAAGTCCACGTACCTGACGCACGGTATTCGCAAGGTTGGCTTCTGCCTGCTGGAGCGCGATTTCGGTGTCGCTTGGGTCGAGCTGTACCAGCGGCTGCCCTTTTTCGACGTAGTCTCCTTCATCGACGCTGACCTGCGTTACCGTGCCGCCGATTTGCGGCGTCAGCGTGACCTGGTTGCCGTTGACGTAGGCGTCGTCGGTGGTTTCGTAGTAGCGCGCGTAAAGCATGTACCACGCCACGCAGCCGGCGCCTATCAGCAGCAGGATAATGAGAAAAATGGCGAAGTTACGCTTGCGCTTGCTCGGCGCGCGTTCAACCTGCTCGGTAGAGGTTTGCATTTTTATGTGGCCTTAATCAGAAAGCTTAGAGGTGGCGCTCGGTGATCTCATCCGGCAGCATTTTGATCAGCAGTTCATTGAGCTGCTTTGCTTCTTCAGGCGTCAGGCGCTCGGTAAGGGTGCCGATGATCGACGCCAGCGCATCGTTCTGGAAAGCTTCGCACAGCTCTTGCCCTTTCTCAGTCAGCGCCAGAATGACCTGGCGTTTATCTTCGGGATTCACGTTTCGCACGATCAGATCTCGCTTCACCATTCGTTCAAGCATGCGGCTCATGGCGCCGGTATCCATCACCAGGTTTTTGCTGACTTCTACCGGGCTGTTAAAGCCCTTAAAGATGCTTATCAAGACTTTAAATTGCGCACCGGTGATGCCCATCGGCGAAAAGTACTGGGTGATGAGCTGGTCTTTGAACTGGTTCGACAGGTGAATCAGCAGGCCAAGGTGCAGTTTGGAATAGGGATTACCCGTAGTATTACTCATGGTATTTGCCTGGTCAGTAGTTGCAAATGAAATTACTGACCAGGCATCTAGTTGTCAATCGGTGATTTCCAGTAGCGCACAAACTGAAAAACAGGCAGGGTGGTGCGGTTGATGATGAAAGGGAAAGGATATTAACATGGTGGGTTATCTCTCTCCGGCCCGGCGGCTTGCCGTGCCGGGGCTGCTGGCGCTGCTTGTGCTGGCCGGCTGTACAACTAAAACCACAACGCCGGGTACCACGACAACGGCGGCAAAACCGGTAGATATCGAAACCCTGGCCCAGCGCAAAATCCCTGACGGGGTGAAGGATCGCGCGGGGCTGGCAAAAGATCTGCTGACGACCCTGAAAAGCCAGAACCTCGAGCAGAGCGAAGAGAATATCTGTTCGGTGCTGGCGGTGGCGCTGCAGGAGTCTAATTTGCAGGCCGATCCGGCGGTGCCGGGGTTGAATAAAATTGCCTGGAAAGAGATCGACCGCCGCGCGGAAAAAATGCACATCCCGCCGCTGCTGGTGCACACCGCGCTGCGCATTAACTCCCCCAACGGCAAAAGCTATAGCGAGCGGCTGGATAACGTCAAAACCGAAGGGCAGCTCAGCGCTATTTTCGATGATTTCCTGACGATGGTGCCGATGGGGCAAAAGCTGTTCGGCAGCTTTAACCCGGTACGCACCGGCGGCACGATGCAGGTCAGCGTGGCGTTTGCCGAGAAACATACCGATGGCTACCCGTGGAAAATAGAGGGGACGGTGAGGCAGGAAGTTTTCACCCGCCGCGGTGGGCTTTGGTTCGGGACTTACCACTTGCTGAATTACCCGGCTAACTATACGAAACCGCTTTATCGCTTCGCCGACTACAACGCGGGCTGGTACGCCAGCCGCAATGCGGCTTTCCAGAGCGCAGTGAGTAAGGCGACGGGCGTGAAGCTGGCGCTGGACGGGGATCTGATCCTTTACACCAGCGATAAACCGAGCAGCACCGAAATGGCGGTACGTAAGCTGTCGAAACAGCTGGATATGAGCGACAGCGAAATCCGCCGGGCGCTACAAAAAGGCGACAGCATTGGGTTTGAAAAAACCAGTCTTTACAAGCAGGTCTTCGCGATAGCGGAGAAAAAAGCGGGGCAGCCGCTGGCCAGAGAAGTGCTGCCGGGGATCGTGCTTGAAAGCCCTAAAATCACCCGTAATTTGACCACGGCCTGGTTTGCAAAACGCGTGGACGACAGGCGGGCAAGCTGTATGCAGAGGTGACGATGGCGGGCGGAAGCGGCAAAGCTTCCGCCTTTTTGATCAGTAATACCAGGCCGAGTGGCGGCGGTTTCTCAGGCGTATCGTCAGGGCGACAATGCCGATGGCGACAGCGCCAAGCAGGAAGGGAATCAGCCCGAACACGGTGCTGACCGCCAGGCCCATCTCAATGCGCGGGCGGCTGGCATCGTTGCCTTGCGCCAGGTATTCCAGCAGGCCGGGCGCCTGCACAATAAGATTCAGCATTTGGGTGGCCACCCAGAAGCAAAAGAGAACGAACAGCGCATAGGCGATATTGCCCGGCACCGATCTTTCTGATTTTGCTGTCATTATGACCCGAGTAGCCGGAATAACGGCTTTCGACAATGAAATATCAGGCATCACGACCTCCCGTAAAAACGCAATCTGAACCGAATGTGTGGCATCTCATGGCGTGAATTTTGGCAGGTGATAAGCGTTGTCAATATCAGATTGCTGGTAATTTGGAGGCCAGAATCCTCCTGGATTTGCATTTTTTGCTCAAGTTCACATTTTCGTAACCTAAGGTAAATCTCGTTAACATTATGCTAGCGGAGTGCGTGGCAACCGCGCGTTTCTCTGCCGCCGATGTGCGACAATGCCAGCAGGCTTATTTTTGAATGCGTGAGGCGGCTATGTTAACCCTGAAAATGCGTCGGGACTGGCACTACTATGCGGTGGCGATTGGGCTGATTTTTATTCTGAATGGCGTGGTCGGCCTGCTGGGCCTGGAAACGAAGGGCTGGCAGAGCTATGCGGTGGGGCTGGTGACCTGGGCGATCGGTTTTTGGCTTGCGGGCTTTATTATCCGCCGTCCCCGGGAAGAGTCGGGCACGGCGGAGCCTTAAGGATTACGAAGTGATCGAGCTTTTCAGCGCGCAATCCTGCTGGTGGCGCTCAAGGGCAAGCTCAATCAGGCGGGTTATCAACTCCTGGTAGCTGATACCGCTGGCCTGCCATAGCTTGGGATACATGCTGATGTTGGTAAAGCCCGGCAGCGTGTTGATCTCATTGATGATCACGTCGTTAGTTTCCGTCAGGAACACGTCGACGCGGGCCATGCCGCTGCACTCCAGCGCCTGATAGGCACGAACCGCAATTTTACGGATTTTGTCGTTAACGTCGGCGTCGAGCGCCGCCGGAACGACAACCTGTGCCGCCTGCTCATCAATGTACTTGGTGTCGTACGAATAGAACTCGCTGTTCACCACGATCTCGCCGCAGGTGCTGGCCTGCGGGTAATCATTCCCCAGCACGGCGCACTCGATTTCACGGCCTTTAATGCCGGTTTCAACCACCACTTTATGGTCAAACTCAAAGGCTAACGCCACCGCCGCGTGATATTGCTCTTCGGTGCTGGCTTTGCTGACGCCGACGGAGGAACCCTGGTTGGCTGGCTTGACAAACAGCGGCAGACCCAGCTGTTTTTCAACCTCGGCGAAGCTGATTTTGGCGCGGTTAGCGCGGGTTAGCGTGATGAACGGAGCCACGTTCAGGCCCGCATCGCGCAGCAGGCGTTTGGCGACGTCTTTATCCATGCTGACCGCTGAGCCCAGCACGCCGGAGCCGACGAACGGCAGATTGGCGACGCGGAGCATGCCCTGCAGGGAACCGTCTTCGCCCAGCGTGCCGTGCACAATCGGGAAAATCACGTCAATTTGGGAAAGCTGTTCTGCGGTGCTGGTTTCAATCAGCTGGTGTTCGGTCTGGCCGGGGACCAGCGCCACGTTTTTCTCTGACCGGTTCAGGGCGATAAGCGCCGGATTGTTGGCGTTCAGCAGGTAGCTGGACGCATCGTTGATATGCCACTGGCCCTGTTTATCAATCCCCAGCAGCACAACATCAAACTTCGACTTATCAATGGCGTCGACGATATTTTTTGCCGACTGCAGCGACACCTCGTGTTCTGCCGATTTTCCACCAAACACGATACCAACCCGCAGTTTTGCCATGCCTTTAATCCACCCATAAACTTTACGAAAGAGGACAACATAGCACGCTCATTCCGGGGATTCATGTGGTTCCTGCAACAACCTGTCCGGTCGGGCAGGATATGTGCTTTAGTAAGCAATCATGTCTGGATCGTAATGACAGCGCCGGGGCGCTGACGGCAATATTCATTAGTGTGATAAGCTTTCCAGAAATCGTTCTATTCTGGTTGCATCCCCTTTGAAAAAGCGCGCTATGGAGTCCTGGAAGGTCAATCTCATTTCGGTCTGGTTCGGCTGTTTTTTTACCGGCCTTGCGATCAGCCAAATTTTGCCTTTTCTTCCGCTCTACGTTGAGCAGCTTGGCGTCACTTCCCACGAAGCCCTTTCCCTTTGGTCCGGCCTGACGTTCAGCGTCACGTTTTTGGTTTCGGCTATCGTTTCGCCGATGTGGGGCAGCCTGGCCGACCGCAAAGGGCGCAAGCTGATGTTGCTTCGCGCCTCGTTTGGTATGGCGGTGGCGATTCTTCTCCAGGCCTTTGCCACCAACGTCTGGCAGCTGTTCCTGTTGCGCGCGGTAATGGGGTTAACGTCGGGTTATATTCCTAATGCAATGGCGCTGATTGCCTCTCAGGTGCCACGCGAGCGCAGTGGCTGGGCTATCAGTACGCTCTCAACCGGGCAAATCAGCGGTGTGATTGTGGGCCCGCTGCTCGGCGGTTTTATGGCGGATCATCTTGGGCTAAGGCCGGTATTCTTTGCCACCGCGGGGCTGCTGATGGTCAGTTTCCTGGTGACGCTGCTGCTGATAAAAGAGGGCGCTCGCCCGAAAATCAGCAAAGATGAGCGCCTGACCGGGAAAGAAGTTTTCGCCACGCTGCCTTACCCCTGGCTGATCCTCAGTCTGTTTATCACCACGCTGGTGATCCAGCTCTGTAACGGCTCGATTGGCCCGATTCTGGCGCTGTTTATTAAACAGCTGGCCCCGGACAGCAACAATATTGCGTTTATGAGCGGGTTTATCGCCGCCTTGCCGGGCATATCCGCGCTCTTTGCCGCACCTAAATTGGGCAAACTGGGCGACCGGATTGGCACTGAACGTATTTTGATGGCGACGCTGTGCTGCGCCGTGGTGTTATTCCTTGCCATGTCCTTTGTCACCTCGCCGATGCAGCTTGGCATCTTGCGCTTTTTGCTGGGTTTTGCCGACGGGGCAATGTTACCGGCGGTGCAAACGCTGTTGCTCAAATACTGCAGCGACCAGGTCACCGGGCGTATCTTCGGTTATAACCAGTCGTTTATGTATTTGGGGAATGTCGCCGGGCCTTTAATGGGGGCAGGGGTTTCCGCAATGGCCGGTTTTCGTTACGTTTTTGCGGCAACCGCCGTGGTTGTGCTGTTCAATGTCTGGCAGCTGGCGGTGGCTTTTAAGCGCAAGAATGCCCGCCAGGCGCTGGCCAGTAAAAGCACTTAGCCGCCAGCCAGTTTCTCTGTGTGGGATATTATTGAGCAAAATATGAAGATTGATTTCGACTTATTATTCATTTAGTCGCTACCACAGATTTAGAGAATAATATTCCATTATTCTTTTTTTGTGGTGCAAAAAATTCGTTGTCGGGATTATTATCAGACGGAATCATTTTAATATTGCTGCTATTTGCTGTGACGCACATATTTAACCTGAGATATTGCTCTCAGGTGGATCTGAGTGTTAACGTCATGCCTTAACCCCGCAGGGACTGAGAAAATGAAAAATCTTATTGCTGAGTTATTGGTTAAGCTCGCCGAAAAGGAAGAAGAATCGAAAGAGTTGGTTGCTCAGGTTGAAGCGCTGGAAATAGTGGTCACAGCCTTATTGAGACGCCTTGAACAGGGAGAACGTTCGGCGCTGGTTGCCAGCATTGAAGGGGCGTTAGATGATGCCTCCCCAAAGACGGCAGTGCCGGTCCAGGATACCGAATTACTCCGACAATATTTAAAAAAGCTCCTTATCCATCCCCGTAGTTGAATCAAATTTTACTGTCATATTAGTGTCATAAGTCATTTTTATACTCGCTCTGTTTTTATTTATATTCAGTAGTTACTACATGGAGAAAATAAAGTGAAACAGAGCGTAATTATCGCCAGCCTGCTGCCTTTGCTGCTTGTCAGCGCCCCATCAAAATCACAAGAAACATCCTCTTCCCCTCTGGAAAATCGCGCCGCTCAGGGAGATTTAACTCAGCCGGGTGGTGCTCGCCGTATTACAGGCGATCAAACTGAAGCGATCCGTGCCTCGCTCAACAATAAAACAGCGAAGAACATTATTCTGCTGATTGGCGACGGAATGGGCGATTCGGAAATTACCGCCGCCAGAAACTATGCCGAAGGGGCTGGTGGTTTCTTTAAAGGAATTGATGCCTTACCGCTGACCGGGCAATACACCCATTATTCTTTAGACAAGAAAACGAAAAAGCCGGATTACGTCACCGATTCTGCTGCTTCCGCTACGGCGTGGAGTACCGGCGTGAAAACCTATAACGGTGCACTGGGCGTGGACGTTGACGGGAAAGATCACGTCACCATCCTCGAACTGGCGAAGGCGGCCGGTAAGGCGACGGGCAACGTATCCACGGCGGAAATTCAGGATGCCACGCCAGCGGCGCTGGTTTCCCACGTGACGGGGCGTAAATGCTATGGCCCAAGCGCCACCAGCGAAAAATGTGCCACTAACGCGCTGGAAAACGGGGGCAAAGGCTCCATTACCGAGCAACTGCTGAATACCCGCGCCGACGTGACGCTTGGTGGTGGGGCAAAAACCTTTAGTGAAACGGCAAAAGCCGGTGAATGGAACGGGAAAACGCTGCGCGAGCAGGCCGATGCCCGTGGCTATCAGTGGGTGGATAACGCCGCCGGCCTTGCGTCGGTGACAGAAGCTAACCAGCAAAAACCGCTGATCGGTATGTTCGCCGACGGCAATATGCCTGTGCGTTGGGAAGGCCCGAAGGCCACTTACCACGGGAATATCGATCAGCCAGCCGTGACCTGTACGCCTAATCCGAAGCGCGACAGCAGCGTGCCGACCCTGGCGCAGATGACCGAAAAAGCTATCGACCTGCTGAAAGGAAACGAGAAAGGCTTCTTCCTTCAGGTCGAAGGCGCTTCTATTGATAAACAGGATCACGCCGCTAACCCATGCGGGCAGATTGGCGAGACGGTCGATCTCGATGAAGCCGTGCAAAAAGCGCTGGAGTTTGCCCGTAAAGACGGCAATACCCTGGTTGTTGTCACCGCAGACCACGCCCATTCCAGCCAGATTGTGGCGCCGGACACCAAAGCCCCAGGACTGACTCAGGCGCTGAACACCAAAGATGGCGCGGTGATGGTCATCAGCTACGGCAACTCCGAGGGTGAATCTCAGGAGCACACCGGCACCCAGCTACGCGTGGCGGCCTATGGCCCACATGCAGCCAATGTGGTGGGGCTGACCGATCAGACCGACCTGTTCTATACCATGAAATCAGCGATGGCGCTGGAGTAAAGGTGAGCTTGCGTAACAGGTAAGAAAAAAATGCGGCGGAAACGTCGCATTTTTTTTGCCTTAGGCCAGACTTTAAACGTCACAATAAAAAAGGAATAAGGTATGAAATTTTCATTATTAGCGGTGTTACTGGTAGGGTTGGTTGGGTCAGCAACGGCGGCGGATAAAACGATGACGCCGCAGCAGCAGCGTATGACGACCTGTAATCAGCAGGCGGCTTCGCAGTCTCTGAAAGGGGACCAGCGTAAGAGCTACATGAGCAGCTGTCTCAAAGGGGAAGCGCCTGCCGCGGCGGGGAAAACCCTGACGCCTCAGCAACAAAAAATGAAGGACTGTAATGCGGACGCGGCGAAGCAATCGCTGAAGGGCGACGCCAGAAAAACCTTTATGAGTAATTGCCTGAAGAAAAAATAAGTTGTTTTGAATGACCCTCACCCCGGCCCTCTTCCTGAGAGGGAGAGGGGGGGACGGTCGATTTATGCTCGATTCAGAGCCCTCTCCCCTCGGCAGAGGGCTTTTATTTTGGGTTTTAATGAGGGGATTTATGCTCGATCTAATCCCCTCTCCCCCGCGGGGAAAGGGTTAGGGTGAGGGGTTATATCAAAATCAGGACTTCCCGAGCAGCTCTGACTTCGCCATACACTTCACCATCGCTTCCATCACGGCAGCGCGGAAACCTTTCTCTTCCAGCACTTTGACCGCTTCAATGGTGGTGCCGCCAGGGGAACAAACCATGTCTTTCAGCTCACCCGGATGGGTACCGGTTTCCAGCACCATCTTCGCCGAGCCCATCACCGCCTGAGCGGCAAACTGATAGGCCTGTTTGCGCGGCATACCGCCCAGCACGGCGGCATCGGCCATGGCTTCGATAAACATAAATACATAAGCCGGGGCAGATCCGCTGACGCCCACGACCGGGTGGATCATCGCTTCGCTTACGACTTCGGCCTGGCCAAAGCTGCGGAAAATGCTCACCGCATCGGCAATGTCTTCCGGCGTGACTAGCGCGTTTGGCGTGACCGACGTCATGCCCGCGTTCACCAGTGCAGGGGTATTCGGCATTGCACGGATAATTTTCCGGTCATGGCCCAGCACTTTGGCCAGGGTTTCCAGAGTGATACCCGCGGCAATGGAGATAATCACGGTGTCTTTGTTCAGGTCGGAGTTAACTTCACTCAGCACCTTAAGCATGATGTTTGGCTTCACGGCACCAAAGACGATGTCGGCTATCTGCGCAACTTCCTGCGCGCTCTGCGCCGGGTTAATGCCGTATTCTTCGCACAGGGCCTGAACTTTGTCCGGCGACGGGGTGTAGATCCAGATATTGCCGGCAGGCACAAGGCCGCTGGAAATCAGGCCGCCGAGTATGGCTTTGCCCATGTTACCGCAGCCAATAAACCCTATTTTCTTGTCCATAGCATGACTCCATGGTGATGTGTTTTGTTATTTGATGGTAATAGCTTAACCAGACTTCTGACAAATCTAATGGGGATAAAATTCTGCAATGTGTCGCCATAAAAATAAACTGGAAAATCAATTCATTGATTTTCGGCTGATAACCACAAAGAGGGAAAAACCACGCTTTTTCCCTCTTTGTCAGCAATCTCTTAACGCGCTTTTTACCGCTTAGGCTATGTTTGCACGCAACGGCGAACGGCCGGGGTGGAAACAGATAAATTTTGTCATTCGGCAAAAGCACGGCAAAATCGCCCCCATTCCCACCGAAAGTCAGGAGCCATAATGCAAATTTGGGTGGATGCCGATGCGTGTCCAAAAGTCATCAAAGAGGTGCTGTTTCGCGCGGCAGATCGCGCTCAGGTTATGGTCACGCTGGTGGCTAATCAGGGGATGAAAACGCCGCCGTCGCGGTTTATTCGCAGCCTGCAGGTTGCCTCTGGGTTTGACGTGGCGGATAACGAAATAGTGCGTCGCTGCGAGAAAGACGATTTGGTTATCACCGCCGATATTCCGCTGGCGGCAGACGTGCTGGAGAAAGGGGCGGTGGCGCTGAATCCCCGGGGCGAGCTTTATACCCCTGCAACCATTCGTGAACGCCTGACGATGCGTGACTTTATGGATACTCTGCGCGCCAGCGGCGTGCAAACCGGCGGGCCGGACAGCCTGAGCCAGCGCGACCGCCAGCAGTTTGCCAATGAGCTGGAAAAGTGGCTGCTGAAGGTCGCGCGGGCGCAAAAGTCTTAGATAAAGCTGTCGTCGTCGTCGCCGTAATCGTCGCCGTAATCGTCGCCGCCAAAATCATCGTTACCGTAATCGGTATTGTCCTGCGACTGCCAGCCGCCCTGGTTCTGGAACTGACGGTCATCGACCTGGCTGTAGTCGTTGACCGAGTCGAATGAGCTGTTGTCGAAGGTCGGCGCCGGTTCATTGATAATATTGACGATCTCTTCCGGCTGGCTGCGGTGGAACATGCTGGTCAGCATTTCTGCCACCACGACACCACCGGCTACGCCCGCTGCGGTTTGCAGCGCGCCAGATAAGAACCCGCCTCCGGCACGTGGGGCGCTGGCCGGGGCAGCCTGTTGCTGTGGTGCACCATATCCGCCCTGTTGTGGCGCGCCGTAGCCTGGCGCAGAAGAGGTGCCATAGTTCTGGCTACCCGGAATCGGATCGGAGCCACGCGCAGTATTATTACTGCTGCTGCCGCCGCCGAACAACCCGGCAAGGAAACCGCCGCTGCTTTGCTGCTGGCGAGATTTCTGCTCCAGCTCGCTCACCTGCGCTTCCAGGGCCTGAATTTTGCCATTCAGCTGCTTCATGGCCGCTTCCTGGATAAGGATCGTCTGCGTCATGTAGTAGGCGGCACCCGGCTGCTGGCTGAGGTGTTGCGCAATCCGCTGTTCGGCGGCCGCATCGCGGGTGGCACTTTGGCTTTCGGCCTGTTTCAGACGGTCAAAAAGCCCGTCAATAAGACGCTGCTCTTCAGCTTGCATGGTTCATACCTCTGTCATGATGAAATCTTAAAACGAGTCTGGATCACATTCAGCGTAGGTGAAACGCCTTAATCGTAAAGCTAACCATAAATGTGTTACCGAATCTCAGATTAAGGGTTGTCATTGGCCTGGCGTTTAAAGTATTGTGGCGCAGTTAGCAGGTGGTGGATTTAGTTTACACTTGTTACGCATCAGTTAATGCCGTTATAGCTGGGCTTTAAGCGACAGGTTTCATTTTTTGTAATCATAGGTTTACACTTGTCGCGTACTAGTTTAGTGGTATTATCGCATTCTGTTTTCCTGCTTTTACCCCTTGTGGCCTCAGGCCCGCATTTCCGAGGATTATCTTTGATGACTCAACCCCTATTCTTAGTCGGCGCTCGCGGCTGTGGTAAGACGACCGTCGGTCAGGCATTGGCGAGAACGCTGGGTTACGCCTTTGTCGATACCGATAGTTTTCTGCTGAACCACACCGGCAAGAGCGTGGCGGAGATTGTGGCCGAAGAGGGTTGGGAAGGGTTTCGGGCTCGTGAATCCGATGCGCTGCAGCGCGTGACGGCCCCGGCGACCGTGGTGGCAACCGGTGGTGGCATGGTGCTGGCAGAGGGCAATCGGCAGTTTATGCAGGAAAACGGCATCCCCGTTTGGTTACATGCCCCGGCGCAGGTTCTGGCTTCACGCCTGACCGCCTCTCCGGAAGAAGGGCAACGCCCAACGCTCACAGGGAAAGGCGTTACCGATGAAATCGTTGACGTGCTCGCCGCTCGCGAAGGGCTCTACCGGCAGGTTGCCCGCCACATTGTGGACGCCACTCGCTCTCCTGATGCGGTAGTGGAAGCAATCCTCAGCGCGTTACAAATGGCCCGCGCCAGTTAGCCTATACTTAACGCTCATCCATAAGAAATTAAGGACGAGCGATGGCCATTCAGCCACTTTTCGTCGAGAGCCTGACCGGCAGGATCAGGCGTACGCCGCGCGTGCGACCTTCTTCCTAAGAGAAACTTTTATCTCATTCATTTAGCTAAAATATATTCCTTAGAGATGTTGCTCAGTAGTTGATGTTTCGTTAAGGATTTCGATGTCGCTCTGGTTGTATGCTGCGGATTGTGGCGATCAAAAAACGATCGACCCGGCGGAGTTATTTCATAGCGGACGTGGAGCAATGCAGCGAAGAGGGCGGTAACTGAGTAATAGCGGAGCGAAGCATGAAACCAACTGTAGCCATTCTCACCGTCGGCAAAGTGTCAGTCAGTGAGGTTTTACCTTTTTTAACTGAACATATCTCTGAACAACAAATCTCTCAGGTCAGCCTGTTGGGCAATCTCTCCCCCGATGAGGTTCGCCGTCAGTTTTCCCCGTCCCCCGGTGAAGAAACGCTGCTCACGCTATTGGCGGATAACACCATTACGTCAGTCGGGCGGGACAAAATCTCCATTGCGATGCAGGGCATCATCGAACAGCTGGATAATCAGGGCTACGAAGTTATCCTGCTGATGAGCACGATGCCGCTGACGGGGTTAAGCGCCCGCAATGCGATTCTGCTGGAGCCTGAGCGCATCATTCCTCCGCTGGTAGCGTCGATTGTGGATGGTCATCAGGTAGGGATCATTCTGCCGGTTGCAGAAATGATTAAGTTTCAGGAGCTGAAGTGGCGCAAGCTGACCCATCCGCCGCTTTATTCGCTTGCGAACCCGATCCACGGTAGTGAAGCCGAGCTGCTGGAGGCCGGAAAAAAACTGATGGCTGAAGGGGCGGATGTTCTGGTCCTCGACTGCCTTGGCTACCATCAAAAACACCGGGATTTACTGCAAAAGCAGCTGGATGTGCCGGTGCTCTTATCCAACGTACTGGTTGCCAGATTAGCCGCAGAATTGCTTATCTGAACGGAATTAACAATTTGCGTGACAGGCCGGAGAGTTCGCCTCTATAGTGGTTTTTTCACTAATGTCGATAAAGGGCCTGTCCATGCTTCAGAGTAACGAGTACTTCTCCGGGAAAGTAAAATCCATCGGTTTTACCAGCAGCAGCACTGGCCGTGCGAGCGTTGGGGTGATGGCGGAGGGGGAATACACCTTCGGGACCGCCCAGCCGGAAGAGATGACCGTAGTGAGCGGCGCTTTGCACGTTTTGCTGCCGGGGGAAACAGAGTGGAAAACCTATGCTGCGGGCGAAGTCTTTAACGTTCCGGGCCACAGCGAGTTTCATCTGCAGGTTGCTGAGCCAACGTCCTACCTTTGCCGCTACCTGGCCGATAAATAACTGACTTTCAGGCCCCTCGTTTCACCGCGAGGGGCTTTTTTTATGCGTCAGCCACGGCAATTAACGCTGTGCTTCTCCGCCGAGAGCTTCCACCAGGTTGGTAATCAGCGCCGACAGCTCGCCGGTCATCAGAATAAAATCGGCGTCGAAACGTCCGCCAAAATCTTCCCGGTCGATATCGTCGTTCTGTTCGCGCAGGATATCGGCAAACTTCAGGCGTTTGACTGAGCCATCGTCCGCCAGCACGAACTGAATACGCTCCTGCCAGTCCAGCGCCAGCTTGGTGACCACTTTGCCGGTTTCAATGTGCGCGGCGATTTCATCGCACACCAGCTCTTGCTGCTTGCAGCGGATCACGCCGCCGCCTTCAAGGATTGCCTTGAGCTCAGCTTCGTCCATCAGCGCAAAGCCTGCCGGAACATCCCCTGAACGTACCCACTCGGTCAGCGTCAGTTCGATAGGGTTTTCCAGCGCCAGCGGGACCACCGGCAGAGAACCCAGGCTTTTACGCAGCAGAGCCAGCGTATCTTCCGCTTTTTTGGCGCTGGCGCAGTCAACCATGATCAGGCCGTTGACGGTGTCTATCCACATCATAGTCTGGCTAAAGCGGCTGAAAGCGCGCGGCAGCAGGGAGTGCAGCACTTCGTCTTTGAGGGAATCTTTCTCGGTCTTCTTCAGCTTGCGGGCCTGTTCCGCTTCGAGCTTATTGATTTTGGCTTCAAGAGCCTGTTTGATGACCGGAGCGGGCAGAATTTTTTCTTCTTTACGGGCGCAAATCACAATCTGGCCGTTGGCAACATGGGTTAATGCATCGCTGTGCGAGCCCATCGGCGACACCCAGCCGGTTTTGGCCATGTCCTGGCTGCCGCAAGGGGTGAAGGTGAAGGCGGCTAACTGTTTTTCCATTGCATCCGCCGTCAGCGTGATGTCACGGCTTAAACGGTAAACCATTAAATTTTTAAACCACAGCATGATTCTGTCCCAGGTTGTCAGTTAAACGCAGCGGGCATGATAACGAATTGACGGCCTCGTTTCATTGTCTTTGCTTGGCCTGCATTTTAGGTAGTTGATAATTATCACCAAATGAGGAAGTTCTTGTGCGCATAGGTATCGATCTCGGTGGAACTAAAACAGAAGTGATCGCGCTGGCAGACGACGGTAAACAACTTTATCGCCACCGTTTGCCCACGCCAAAAAACGACTACCAGGCCACCATCAAAAACATTGTTGAGCTGGTGCGGCTGGCGGAAGAAGCCACGGGCGAGACCGGTACGGTAGGGCTTGGGATCCCGGGATCGATCTCCCCTTATACCCGAGTGGTGAAAAATGCGAACTCAACCTGGCTGAACGGGCAGCCGTTTGACAAGGATCTTAGCGTGGCGCTCAAGCGCGAAGTCAGGCTGGCGAACGATGCTAACTGCCTGGCGGTGTCGGAAGCGATTGACGGCGCTGCCGCAGGGGCGCCGATCGTCTTCGCGGTGATCATCGGAACCGGCTGCGGCGCGGGCGTGGCGATCAACGGCCGAAGTCTGATCGGTGGCAACGGCACCGCGGGCGAGTGGGGGCATAACCCGCTGCCGTGGATGGATGAAGACGAACTGCGTTTTCGGAAAGAGGTGCCGTGCTACTGCGGCAAACAGGGCTGTATTGAGACTTTTATTTCCGGTACCGGATTCGGCACGGACTACCAGCGCCTGAGCGGGAAAACGCTGAAAGGGCACGAAATCATCAGTCTGGCAGAGCAGCAGGATCCATTGGCAGAGCTGGCTATCAGCCGCTATGAGACGCGTCTGGCGAAGTCGCTGGCGCATATCGTCAACATTCTCGATCCGGACGTGATCGTGCTGGGCGGCGGGATGAGCAACGTGGAGCGTTTATACCGGACGGTGCCGCAGCTGATCAAACCGTGGGTGTTTGGCGGCGAGTGTGAAACGCCCGTTCGCAAAGCGGTGCACGGGGATTCCAGCGGCGTTCGCGGTGCGGCGTGGCTGTGGCCGATAGAGAAGTAAATCGCCCCTCACCCCAGCCCTCTCCCCAAAGGGGAGAGGCGGAAAACAGATGCCGGAAACGTGGTTTTTTCCCTATGCCTCTGGGAGAGGAGTAGGGGGGAAGGGAAAAACCAGAAGCGACAGCGTAGTTGAAGTTAGTACCGGGTTTAAAGCGAAACACGGTTCAGGCTTAAATCGCCTTCGTTTTCTCTCCGACTGGCCAGGGTCCGGACGTCGGGAACGGCCGGAGGCTGAGAGCGTCGGGAACGCATCTCAGCCGGCCCAGGACTGGGAGATAAAACGGAGGTCTGCCGCTTCAGCGGTCGATTTATTTCGCCGGGAGTCCGGGTTCTCAGGGGAATGACGGTGATTCCCCTGAGACGTTCACCGATGCGGTGGTGACATATGAAACCGAACTGGAAGTGAACGGAACCTTAACCGTTCCTTCATAAGCGTACTTGTGACTTAAAGAGCGTTCCCTCTGGTGAGAGCCTGGCAAGGATCACTCCACCGCGAAAGCCTTATCCAGCCGGCTGACACCTAACCCGTTAATCTTCTTCACCTTAATCTGCACCGGGATCCGCTCCTTCATCGCCTCAACGTGACTGATCACGCCGATGGTTTTGCCGCTGGCGTTCAGCGTATCCAGCGCGTCGAGTGCGGTATCCAGCGTCTGCGCGTCCAGAGTGCCAAAACCTTCATCCAGGAACAGAGAGTCAATGCGGGTTTTATGGCTGACCAGATCGGATAACGCCAGCGCCAGCGCCAGGCTTACCAGGAAGCTTTCGCCGCCGGAAAGCGTGCGGGTGTCACGTACCGCATCGGCCTGCCAGGTATCGACCACCTGTAATTCAAGCGCTTCGCTGTCTTTACGCTGTAGCAAGTAGCGCCCGTGCAGGCGATTGAGCTGATTGTTTGCCAGCCAGACGAGGTTATCCAGCGTCAGACCTTGCGCAAATTTGCGGAATTTATCCCCTTCTTTGGAGCCGATAAGCGCGTTGAGGTAGCCCCAGTCTTCCGCCTGTGCTTCACAGGCTTTTATTTCCTGCATCAGCGTTTGCTGGCGAACCCGGTTTTCCTCGTCGTGCCGCAGCTGCTGGGTAATTTGACCCTGTTGTGAAGCATTCTCACGCAGCTGGAGGGCAAGCGCCGAGATTTGCGCCTCCAGTGCGCCAGGATCTGTTTCTTCGTGCAGATTGTCTGGCCGCGCCGATAAGTGTTGAGTCAACGCACTTTCCGCCTGTTCCAGCAGAGTGACTTGCTGCTGATGCTGGCGCTCCAGAAGCTGTTTACGCTGTTCCAGCTCAAGGCGCTCGGTCTCTTCCAGCAGAGCGCGGCGGAAATCGGCTTCGTCGCTGAACTGGCTGGCCGAAAGCGCATTCCTGAACTGTGTCTGCGCCTCCGTGGTTTCTTCTTCGCTTTGCTTCAGCTGCTGTTGCAGGGACTGGCGCTGCCCTTCCAGCAGGTTGCAATCGTTATGCAGCGTTTGCCAGTTTTGCAGCGCCGCCTGATGCTCGTGTTCATCCAGCGGCTGCGGGGCGGAGCCATCGTCCGCAAGGGTTGAGAGCAACATGTCGAGAGCGGAGAGCTGCTGGCGAAGCTGCGGCAGTTTGTCCTGCTGGTGCTGCCATTGCTGAGATTCCCTTTGGCGAGCCTCCAGCCAGGTTTGCTCTTCGCCAGGCTCAGGATGCTGGAGACCGGCCTGCTCCAGCCCCGCTTGCAGCGACGCGCGCTGTGCCAGGTAGTCTGCTTTCAGTTTTTCATGCTGCTGGCTGTCGCGTTGATATTGCGCCTCCAGCGCCTGCCGCTCGCCAAGCTGGCGCAGCTGCAGCTCGCGCTGTTCCTGCTCGTCAAGCCAGGCGCTGAGATCGTCCTGAGGCGTTAAAGCGATGGCAAGTTCGGCACACTGCTGCTGCCAGCGGGCCGAGAGCGACGTTTCCTCTGCCTCAATGGCGGTGCTGGCCTGCGCCAGTTTTTCGCGCTGCTGGCGCTGGGTATCAAGCTGACCTTTAAGGGCAAAGCCAAGCTCTGCGAGTTTAGCCACTTCTTGCTTAAGGGCGGCCAGGCGCTGTTGGTTCTCCTCTGGTTCGAGAGCCTTATACGCCTCTACAGCCGGGTGTTGGGTTGAGCCGCAAAGCGGACACGGCGAGTCAGGCTGCAGGCGTGCGCGCTCGGCTTCAAGGCTTTGGATGCGCTTTTCCTGTTCGACGACTTTTTCCAGATCCGCTTCGTGCTGGCGTTTGTCTTTGTACTGCTGGCGCTTTTGCCCCAGGTCAACGTCTCGCTCGGCAATCTGTTTCTCCAGCTCGACAAGCTCGCGCTGTTGCTCGGTTTTGCGTTTCTCCAGCGTGGCAAACTGCGGCTGCAAAGTAGCCAACAGTTGGCGAGCAGGCCGGGTTGCCAGCATCCGCTGTAAATGAGCGCTCACTTCATCAGGAGAAAGGCTAAGCTTTGGCTCCGGCAGCGCCTGCAGCTTTTGCCGACTGGCCTCGAGCGCCTGCTTTAGCTCAGTAAGCTGTTTTTCGTCGCGCTGCTGCTGCGTGAATGCCATGCGCCAGCCCGTCAGTTCGGCAGACCAAAGTCGATAACGGTCATTCGCCGCGAGCCAGTCTTCGACCTGCTGAGCTTCTCTCTTCAGCCGCTGAGCCTGTTCGGCGGCCAGCATTCGGGTTTGCTGCCGGCGGACGGAAAGCTGCTGTAAGCGGGTATTCACTTTCTCCGCCGCCTCGCTGTTTTGCTTCAGCGACTGCTGCTTTTCCTGCAGCCGCTGCCAGTCAGGGCGAAGTTTTTCGGCGGGCAAAGCTCGGGTCAGTTTCGCCAGCATGGGCTCTGCGTCTTTGACCGCCTGACTGGCTGTGCCCAGCGCCTGCTGCTTTTGGGCTTTGTCGGCAGAAAGCCGGGTTAGCTGAGCGAGCCATTGCTGGTGCTGCTGCTGCTGTTGGTGCTCCACGGAAAGCTTTTTCTCTTCCAGAGTGAGCGCCTGCAAACTCTCGGTAAGCTGCTGTTGCTGCTCAGCGGTTAGTAGCGCGACGCCGGAAGCCTGAGCCAGCAGGTTTTCAAGGCGGCTTTTGATTTGTTTATGATTTTCAAACACCGCGGCGGAAACGGTGCCGTAAATCTCCGTGCCGGTCAGTTCTTCAAGCAGCGAGGCGCGGTCGTTGGCATCGGCGTTTAAAAAGGCGGCGAACTGCCCCTGGGAGAGCATCATTGAGCGGGTGAAACGGTCGTAGTCCAGCCCGGTGAGCGCGGCGATAATCTCCAGCTTGTCTTTGATTTTATCCGCCAGGATTTTGCCGTCGCTGATTTGAGCCAGCTCCACGCGCGGCGCCTGAAGGTTGCCGTTTGCCGCGTTGCGGGCGCGGTTCTGGCTCCAGAAGGCGCGATAGCCCGTACCTTTTACCTCAAACTCGACTTCGGCCAGGCATTCTGCGGTGTCGCGGGTCATCAAGTCATTTTGCGACTGCGACACGGTGCTGAGGCGCGGTGTCTTGTGGTACAGCGCGAGGCAAATGGCATCCAGCAGGGTGGTTTTGCCCGCGCCCGTGGGGCCGGTGATGGCAAACAGCCCGTTGCTGGCGAAAGGCTCCTGGGTGAAATCAATTTTCCACTCGCCTTTCAGGGAGTTAATGTTTTTTAACCGCAGGCTGAGGATCTTCATGCCTGTTCCTCCCGCTGGTGCAAATCTGAAAGGGTTTGGGCAAACAGCGTTCTTAGCCTGGCGGCGCGCTCCTCGCTGGTTTCTTCCTGACTCAGCCGCCGCTCAAAAACTTCTTCAACGCTTAACTCGCTCAGCGTCTCTTTATGCTGGCTGGCAATCACCCGCTCGCGCTGTTCGCGGCTGCGGCGCAGCAGAACAACTTCAACCGGCAAATCGTCTGTGAGCGCCTGCACCTGGCGCTGCATGTCGTGCAGATATTCGTCGGTGGCGATTTCGATATCCAGCCAGACTTTGGGTTCAGCAGGCGCGTTTCGCCACTGCTCTAGCTGCCGCTCGATTTCACTCAGCGACCCTTTCACGATGGCCAGCGGCTGGCTGATGGGGACTTCCAGGGGCTCGACGCTGGTTAGCGCTCCGCCGCTGAATGTCACCAGAAAAACGGTTTTTGCTTTGCCGGTTTCGTCGAAACTCAGCGGAATCGGCGAGCCGCTGTAGCGAATATGCTCCGTGCCGCCAATTTTCTGCGCGCGATGGATGTGCCCGAGCGCAATGTAGTCGGCGGGCGGGAAGTGCTGCGCCGGGAAGGCATCCAGCGTGCCAATATAAATATCACGCACCGCATCGGATTTCGTGACGCCTACCGTGGTCAGGTGCCCGGTGGCGATAATCGGCAGCGGCTGGTCACCGCGTAGCGCCACGGCGGCGGCATAGCATTGCTGGTAATGTTCGCTGATGGCTTCCATTAAAGAGCGCTGTTTTTCATGGCCGGACAGCCCCGCCTGGCTACTTTGAATGTCGCGAGGACGCAGGAAAGGGATAGGGCAGAGAATCGCCCCCGGCGTGCCGTCTTTTTGATTGAGCAGCAGCGCCTGTTCGTCTTTGTTATGGCGGGCGCTGGCAATGACGCGGGTGTTCAGGCAGGCCAGCAGCTCCCGGGATTCATTCAGGGTAGCTACGGAATCGTGGTTCCCCGCCAGCACCACGAGCTGGCAGCCGGTGCCCTGCAGCTGCACGACAAAACGGTTATACATTTCACGGGCGTAGCTCGGCGGCGAGCCGGTATCAAAGATATCTCCCGCGACGAGGATCGCATCCACCTGATGCACGACCGCGGCGTTTAATAGCCAGTCGAGAAAGGCCTGATGTTCAGAGGCCCGGCTTTTGGTATAGAAGTTTTGGCCGAGGTGCCAGTCTGATGTGTGGAGAATGCGCATAACCTGTCCCATGGCAAAGAGGCGAATTACCGATTATAAGCTATTGAGCTGGCAGCGTAACCGCCAGTAAAAATCCATGGCTGTCATAATTCAAAAAGGTGAAATATCTTGCCGTCATCTTTTTCATAAATCTGTCACAAATCTGACGCATACTGGCGCACAATTAATAAGAGATGGTCTCTTTTCAACAGGGTAAATCATGGCGAGACGCATTTTAGTCGTAGAAGATGAAGCTCCGATTCGTGAAATGGTGAGCTTTGTGCTCGAGCAAAATGGCTTCCAGTCGGTAGAGGCGGAAGATTATGACAGCGCGGTTAACCTGCTGATTGAACCTTTCCCCGACCTGATCCTGCTGGACTGGATGCTGCCAGGCGGTTCCGGGATCCAGTTTATCAAGCACCTGAAACGTGAAGCGCTGACCCGCGAAATTCCGGTGATGATGCTGACCGCGCGTGGCGAAGAAGAAGATCGCGTGCGTGGCCTTGAAGTCGGTGCCGATGATTACATCACTAAGCCGTTCTCGCCTAAAGAGCTGGTGGCGCGTATTAAAGCGGTGATGCGCCGTATTTCCCCGATGGCGGTGGAAGAAGTGATTGAGATGCAGGGGCTGAGCCTGGACCCGTCCTCACACCGCGTGATGACCGGCGAAGATCCGCTCGACATGGGGCCAACTGAATTTAAGCTGTTACACTTCTTTATGACCCACCCGGAGCGCGTTTACAGCCGTGAACAGCTGCTCAATAACGTGTGGGGAACGAACGTTTACGTTGAAGACCGTACCGTAGACGTGCATATTCGTCGCCTGCGTAAAGCGTTGGAAACAAGTGGTCATGACAAAATGGTGCAAACAGTTCGCGGCACGGGTTATCGTTTTTCAACCCGTTTTTAATATGCTGACAGGAGCGTGACGCGTGCTGGAACGGCTGTCATGGAAAAGGCTGGTACTGGAGCTGGTGCTCTGTTGTATGCCAGCGGCAATTCTCGGATTGATTTTTGGCCACCTGCCGTGGTTTTTACTGGCGGCGGTGACCGCCCTGTTAAGCTGGCATTTCTGGAATTTACTTCGTCTTTCCTGGTGGCTGTGGGTTGACCGCAGCATGACCCCGCCGCCCGGGCGGGGAAGCTGGGAACCTCTGCTGTACGGGCTGCACCAGATGCAGTTGCGTAATAAAAAGCGCCGCAAAGAGTTGGGCAACCTGATCAAACGCTTCCGAAGCGGAGCCGAATCGCTGCCCGATGCGGTGGTGCTGACCACCGAAGAAGGCACCATTTTTTGGTGTAACGGCCTGGCGCAACAGCTGCTTGGCCTGCGCTGGCCTGACGACAGCGGCCAAAATATCCTCAACCTGCTGCGTTACCCTGAATTCTCCCAATACGTGGCGAAGCAGCAGTTTGGTCGCCCGCTGACGCTGATACTCAACAATGGCCGTCATCTTGAGTTCCGCGTGATGCCCTACGCCGACGGGCAGTGGCTGATGGTGGCGCGAGACGTCACGCAGATGCACCAGCTTGAAGGCGCTCGCCGCAATTTCTTTGCCAACGTTAGCCATGAGCTGCGCACGCCGCTGACCGTGTTACAGGGTTACCTGGAGATGATGCAGGATCAGGCTCTGGAAGGGCCGTTGCGGGATAAAGCCCTGCATACCATGCGCGAGCAAACTTCACGCATGGAAGGGCTGGTGAGGCAATTGTTAACGCTGTCGCGCATCGAAGCCGCGCCCACGCTGTCGATGAATGAGAAAATCGACGTGCCGCTGATGCTGCGCGTGGTGGAACGAGAGGCGCAGACGTTGAGCCAGCAGAAGCAAACGCTCACTTTTAACGTTGAGCCAGGGCTGCAGGTTTACGGTAACGAAGAGCAGCTGCGCAGCGCGATCTCTAACCTGGTGTATAACGCGGTGAATCACACGCCTGCCGGGACGCACATCACCGTCACCTGGCGCAGGCTGCCTCACGGCGTAGCGTTCAGCGTGAAGGATACCGGGCCGGGGATCTCCGCCGAGCACATTCCGCGCCTGACGGAGCGTTTCTACCGAGTAGACAAAGCGCGTTCCCGGCAGACCGGAGGCAGCGGGCTTGGGCTGGCCATCGTGAAGCATGCCCTTAGCCATCATGATGCGCGGCTGGATATCGAAAGCGTACCGGGGCAGGGCTCGACGTTTTCGTTCATCCTGCCCGAGCGCTTAATTGCTCCTGAGTCAGCGGTGGCTGCACATTAATTCACCGCAACCGTCAAGTACACTTTCCACAGGCCAGTTTTCTGGCCTTTTTGTTTGTATTTTCACCACTCGTTAAGCGATGAATATCGAATTGATGCTTTTTTGTCCGCATGATAAGCCATAACAAAAGCGTATAATCAACTTTATTCACTGGTTATGCGTATTTTTAAAGGATATATTTCTGGTTTCCCGATCCCTTCTTGTCTTCAAACGCTATAAGCGTTTTAATTGCCCCCCTGTTATTACCAGACCGACTGAAATTGCGTGGTAATTCGACTAACTATTCTTCGCCACCGATCCGGAGAAGCATATTCCGCTGTCGTTACCGGTAATAACCGCGTTTTTACCGAACGTTATTTGGACTGAACGTCGGTTTAAAAATTTGAGCATTTTCAACACCACACATCCACAGGCTGCTTTATTTTATGACCTATCATTTGAAATCTCGTGACATCATCGCTCTGGGCTTTATGACCTTTGCGCTGTTTGTAGGCGCGGGCAACATTATTTTCCCTCCTATGGTTGGCTTACAGGCTGGCGAGCACGTCTGGACGGCGGCGCTTGGCTTCCTGGTCACGGCGGTAGGTTTACCCGTTCTGACTATCGTGGCGATTGCCCGCGTCGGCGGCGGTATTGACAGCCTTAGCTCGCCGATTGGCCGCCGCGCCGGTATTTTGCTGGCGACCGTCTGCTACCTGGCCGTAGGGCCGCTGTTTGCCACGCCGCGTACCACCACCGTTTCCTTTGAAGTGGGAATTGCTCCGCTGACCGGTATGGGCGATATGCCGCTGTTTATTTACAGCCTGGTGTACTTTGCGCTGGTGATCGGGATTTCTCTTTATCCGGGTAAGCTGCTGGACACCGTAGGCCACGTGCTGGCGCCGGTGAAAATCATCGCGCTGCTGATCCTGGCGGCCGGGGCGGTGCTGTGGCCAGCCGGTGGCCTGAGCACGGCGACTGAAGCCTACCAGAACGCGGCGTTTTCTAACGGCTTCGTGAACGGCTACCTGACGATGGACACGCTGGCTTCGCTGGTGTTCGGGATTGTTATCGTGAATGCCGCGCGCTCTCGCGGTGTGACCGAATCTCGCCTGCTGACCCGCTACACGATTTGGGCTGGCCTGATTGCCGGTATCGGCCTGACGGTTATCTACCTGGCACTGTTCCACCTCGGTTCCGATAGCGCGAACCTGGTCGATCAGAAAGCCAACGGCGCGGCTATTCTGCACGCTTATGTGGCACATACCTTTGGCGGGGCCGGTAGCTTCTTCCTGGCGGCGCTGATCTTCCTGGCTTGTCTGGTTACCGCCGTGGGCCTGACCTGTGCCTGCGCGGAGTTCTTTAGCCAGTATCTGCCGCTCTCTTACCGCTCGCTGGTGTTTATCCTCGGCCTGTTCTCGATGGTGGTATCTAACCTGGGCCTGAGCCACCTGATTCAGATTTCGATCCCGGTACTGACGGCAATCTATCCACCTTGTATTGCCCTGGTGGTGCTGAGCTTCACCCGTCCGTGGTGGAACAACTCCACCCGCGTTATTGCCCCGGCGATGCTGATAAGCCTGCTGTTTGGTATGATTGATGGCATTAAGGCATCGGCCATCAGCGACATGCTGCCTGGCTGGGCGGCGAAATTGCCGCTGGCGGATCAGGGACTTGCCTGGCTGCTGCCGACCGTTGCGATGGTGGTGATCACCGCTATCTGGGACAAAGCAGCGGGGCGTCAGGTCACCTCCGCCGCCCACTAATTTTTTGATTGCTAAGTAACCACGGAGTCGTCCTCCGTGGTTTTTTTATTGTAAAGCGTGGAACCTGGATTCATGGAAAACACCAACAAGCTCAAGCGCGGTTTGAGCACCCGGCACATTCGATTTATGGCGCTGGGGTCGGCGATTGGCACAGGGCTGTTTTACGGTTCGGCGGACGCCATCAAAATGGCGGGGCCGAGCGTTCTGCTGGCGTATATCATCGGCGGCGTGGCGGCCTATATTATTATGCGCGCGCTGGGCGAAATGTCGGTGCACAATCCCGCTGCCAGCTCGTTTTCTCGCTATGCTCAGGACAACCTTGGGCCGCTGGCTGGCTATATTACCGGCTGGACCTACTGCTTTGAGATTTTGATTGTTGCCATCGCCGACGTGACCGCGTTCGGGATCTACATGGGTATCTGGTTCCCGGCGGTGCCGCACTGGGTCTGGGTGCTGAGCGTGGTGCTGATTATCTGCGCCATCAACCTGATGAGCGTCAAGGTGTTCGGCGAGCTGGAGTTCTGGTTCTCATTCTTTAAAGTCGCCACCATCATCATCATGATTATTGCCGGGATCGGCATTATCGTGTGGGGGATTGGCAACGGCGGCCAGGCGACCGGTATCCACAACCTGTGGAGCAACGGTGGCTTCTTCAGCAACGGCTGGCTGGGCATGATCATGTCTCTGCAGATGGTGATGTTTGCCTACGGCGGGATTGAGATTATCGGCATCACCGCAGGCGAAGCGAAAGATCCGCAGAAATCCATTCCGCGCGCGATAAACTCCGTACCGCTACGTATTCTGGTGTTCTACGTGGGGACGCTGTTCGTCATCATGTCCATTTATCCCTGGAACCAGGTGGGCACCGAGGGCAGTCCGTTTGTGATGACCTTCCAGCATATGGGCATTACCGCTGCAGCCGGTATTCTGAACTTTGTGGTTATCACGGCTTCGCTCTCGGCGATTAACAGCGATGTGTTTGGCGTGGGCCGCATGCTGCACGGCATGGCCGAGCAGGGTAGCGCGCCTAAAATCTTCGCCAGGACTTCCCGCAACGGTATTCCGTGGGTCACCGTTGTGGTGATGGCCTGCGCGCTGCTGCTGGCGGTTTACCTGAACTACATCATGCCGGAAAACGTCTTCCTGGTGATTGCGTCGCTGGCAACGTTTGCCACCGTTTGGGTCTGGATAATGATCCTGCTGTCGCAGATTGCCTTCCGCCGCCGCCTGTCGCCGGAAGAGGCGAAAGCGCTGAAATTCCCGATCCCCGGTGGCGTAGCGACGACCGTCGTGGGCCTGGTGTTCCTGGTGTTTATTATCGGGCTGATTGGTTACCACCCGGATACCCGTATTTCGCTGTACGTGGGCTGCGGCTGGATTGCGCTGCTGCTTATTGGCTGGGTTGTTAAGCGCCGGGTTAAGGCGCAGTCGTTGCCAGTGTAGTGGCTGATTCGGTTAGAACGTGGTATCTGGTTTTACCCTCACCCTGACCCTCTCCCTGGAAGGGAGAGGGAATAAATAGTGTTCTCCTCATTCGTTTTTCCCCCTCGCCCCTTTGGGGAGAGGGCCGGGGTGAGGGGAATAATTTCTCTCGTCTCCACCCCTCCTGTCCTCCCCCAAATTAACCCGGAATGATGAGTGATAAAGCCTTATGCTGTGGCAAGGTGGCGTCATTTTTAAGCGATGGGAAAGTTACTATGTTGAATGCCTGGCACCTGCCGGTGGCACCGTTTATCCAGACGCGGGAACGCAGCCTTGTCATTACCCTGTGGCTGGCGGGGGACGACTTGCCGGAAAAAGTGATTCTGCGTGGCGAAAAAGATAACGAAGAGATTTCTCTGGTCATGGTGCGCCAGAAACAGGCTCCCCTTGAGGGCGTTGTCGCCTGGAAAGTCACCCTTGATATCGCCGAAGGGCAGCCGCGCCGTCGCTACAGCTTTAAGCTACTCTGGCAGGACAGACAGCGCTGGTACACACCTCAGGGCTTCCAAAAAACGCCGCCGGCCCGGCTGGAACAGTTCGCTTTTGATACGCCGGATGACGGCCCGGATTGGGTGCAGGACCAGGTGTTCTATCAGATCTTCCCGGATCGTTTTGCGCGCGGGGCTAATCGCCAGCCGGTGCAGGATAACGTTTATTTTCATCATGCGGCCGGGCGGGATATCGTCCGCCGGGAGTGGCATGAGCCTTTAACCGGGGAAGCCGGAGGATCGACGTTTTACGGCGGCGATCTGGACGGGATCAGTGAAAAGCTGCCGTACCTGAAAAAGCTCGGCGTGACGGCACTTTATCTGAACCCTATTTTTACCGCGCCCAGCGTGCATAAGTACGACACTCAGGATTACCGGCAGGTAGACGAGCAGTTTGGCGGTAATGCCGCTTTCCTGCGGCTGAGGGAAAATACGCGCCGGCAGGGGATGAAGCTGATGCTGGACGGCGTTTTTAACCACAGCGGCGATACGCACGGCTGGTTTGACAGGCATCAGAACGGTGAGAATGGCGCCTGCCATCACCCACAGTCTCCGTGGCGCGACTGGTACAGCTTTTCTGACGAAGGGTTGGCGCTGGACTGGTTGGGCTATTCCAGCCTGCCTAAGCTGGATTATCGCTCGGCCACGCTGGTGGATGAGATCTATCGCGGCGAGCAAAGCATTGTGCGGCACTGGCTGCGGGAGCCCTGGGGCATTGACGGCTGGCGGCTGGACGTGGTGCATATGCTGGGAGAGGAAGGCGGGGCGAAAAATAATCTTCTGCACGTCAGCGGCATTACCCAGGCGGCAAAAGAAACCAAACAGAATGCTTACGTCCTCGGCGAGCACTTTGGCGATGCCCGGCAGTGGCTGCAGGCCGATGCCGAAGATGCCGCCATGAATTATCGCGGTTTTACTTTCCCGCTGTGGGGATTTTTGGCAAACACCGATATCTCTTACGAGCCGCAGGATATTGACGCCCAAACCTGTATAGCATGGATGGAAGAGTACCGCTCGGCACTTTCCCATCAGCAGCAGTTGCGCATGTTTAACCAGCTCGACAGCCACGATACCGCCCGTTTTAAGTCGATTCTTGGTAAAGATGTTGCCCGCTTGCCGCTGGCCGTCATCTGGCTGTACGCCTGGCCCGGCGTGCCCTGTATCTATTACGGCGATGAGGTGGGGCTGGATGGCAACAACGATCCTTTCTGCCGCAAGCCTTTCCCGTGGCAGAAACAGGATCAGGATTTAGATCTGCTGGCGCTTTATCAGCGGCTCGGCAAGCTGCGCAAGCAAAGCCGGGCGCTTCGTCACGGTGGTTGCCGGGTCATCTACGCTGAGCAGGACGTCGTAGTGTTCGTGCGTGCTTATCAAAACGAACGTGTTCTGGTGGCCATCAATCGCGGCAGCGAGGTTCAGGCCACGCTCCCGTGGGATGCCTTGCTGAGCGGCAGAGCCTGGACGCAGATCGAAGGCGAGGCGTCGCTCAATAACCGCGAGCTGAGCTTGCCTGCCGTCAGCGCCGCGGTCTGGCGCAGTCTTTAGGTCGGTAACCCGGCGGGGAGAGGTTTAGCTCTCCGCCGGGGGCTGATAAAGGGCGTTGACCAAATCCCCTTCAATGATCTTTTCTCGCCACCAGCGTGCGGCCAGGCCTTCACCCCGGTTATGCCAGCCGATGTAGGTCACATCCGTCTGACGGAACGACACAACCGGTTTTTCAATTAATTTGCCGCTGTTCAGGAGTGGCTGGGCGATGTGGCGGGGTAAAAATCCGCAGGCCAGGCCCGAGACTAAAATAGCGACCTTGCTTGGGAAGTCGTACACCACCACGCGTTCTTGCTCTTCAATGTAATTGGTGTTGATTGGTTGGCAGTAACGTGCCGTATCGCCAATGATGGCCGCACGATGGCGGCAAACTTCGTCGCTGGAAAGCACATGTTCCGCTTTTGCCAGCGCGTGCCTGGGGGAGACGACAAACACGTTGTCCAGCGTGCCCAGCATCTTGTAGGCGTATTCGGATGACGTCGGCGGCTCGTTAATGGCGCCGAGAATAATGTTCGCGCCGTTGTGGGTCAGCTCTTCCCAGGCACCTGCCAGCGTATGGTGGGTAAAATTAAGCGTGGTTTGCTGGTCGAGGGCGTAGAACTCCTCCATCAGCGGCAGCAGCAGATGGAAGGGAAATGAACCGTCCAGCGCAATAGTCAGCGTTTTTTCCCAGCCGGAGGTGGAGCGCAAAGCCTGGCTTTCCAGATCCTTCGCGGCGCTGAGCACCATCCGCCCTTTTTCCAGCACAATCCTGCCGGTGTCGGTAAATTTTGCCCGATGGCCTGAGCGATCCAGCAGTTTAATATTCAGATCGTTTTCTAGCTTCTGCACCATATAACTCAGCGCCGCAGGCGTTTTAAACAGCGATTCAGCGGCGGCGGCAAAACTGCCGTGCTTATCTAAGGCATCAAGAATGAGCAGCACATCTAAATTTACACGCATAGTGATAATCCGTTCGGGCTTTGGCCTTGCAAAAGTCTATCACCAAAAAATTAAATAAGACGTTAGAAAATTCCGGCTATCAACCCTGCGGCTGTATGCAGAAAATAAAGGCGTCATCCAGAGATGGATACCTTAATAACTCATTGATAGCTGAGGGAATAAAATGTCTATTCGTGAACTGATTGACCCAACTAACTCCGCCCTTATTTTTATCGATCACCAGCCGCAAATGGCTTTCGGCGTGGCGAATATCGATCGCCAGACCCTGAAAAATAACACCGTGGCGCTGGCAAAGGCGGGCAAAATATTTAAGGTGCCGACGATTTATACCTCCGTCGAAACCAAAAGCTTCAGCGGCTATATCTGGCCTGAATTATTAGCCGTTCATCCTGACATTAAGCCCATTGAGCGTACTTCCATGAACTCCTGGGAAGATAAAGCCTTTGTTGAGGCGGTGAAGGCGACGGGCCGTAAAAAACTGATTATTTCAGCGCTGTGGACCGAAGTGTGCCTGACCTTCCCGGCGCTGATGGCGCTGGAAGAAGGCTTTGAAGTGTATGTGGTCACCGACACTTCCGGCGGGACTTCTGTGGATGCCCACGAACGCGCCATTGACCGGATGGTGCAGGCCGGTGCCGTGCCGGTGACCTGGCAGCAGGTTCTGCTGGAGTACCAGCGCGACTGGTCACGCAAAGAAACTTATGACGCGGTGATGAACCTGGTTCGTGAGCACAGCGGGGCTTACGGCATGGGCGTCGACTATGCTTATACGATGGTTCACGGCGCGCCGGAACGTAAAGCCTGATGGATCACACTCGGGGCGGGTTCGCCGCTCCGTTTTTCCTCCCCATTTTGACTCAGGAATTGCGGCATGGCCGACAACAATACCGTTACGCTGGTGATCACCCACGCAATCCGGCCAGGCGAGGCCGCTCGCTACGAACAATGGCTGGAAAAGATCATGCCGACCGCCGCTCGTTTCCCCGGTCACCTTGGGGTACATGTGATTCGCCCCACGGCCGGGAACGACACCTATAACGTGGTGATTCGCTTCGACACGCTCGAGCATCTCAATGCCTGGACTGACTCCCCTGAACGCCATCGCCTTGTGGCAGAGATCAAATCCTCTCTTGCCGATGACGACAAAGTGCAGGTGCACACCGAAACGGCCTTCTGGTTTACCCCGGAAAGCGCGACGGTGAAACGCCCGCCGCAGTGGAAGCAGTTCCTGATCACGCTGCTCGTTATCTTCCCCAGTACCAACCTTGTGCCGTGGCTGACGGGCATGTTGTTCCCAGGTTTACGCGGCACGCTTCCCGGGCACTTGCTTAACGATGCCTGCGTGGTAGCGCTGGTGGTCTGGCTCTGGATGCCGATGGTGACGAAGCTGTTTGCCGGTTGGCTAAAAAAAGCATGATTTCTCAGGAGTCCCTGATTATGTCTCAACATGCCTCACTGATTTTGACTCATGGCCAGTTTCACACGCTGGATAAAGAGAATCCGCTTGCCGAAGCGGTAGCGATTAAAGACGGTAAAATTCTGGCAGCGGGCAGCACCGCCTATGCGATGAGCTTTGCCGGAGAAGGTAGCCAGGTCGTCGATTTGAAAGGCCACACGGTGATCCCCGGCCTGAACGATTCGCACCTGCACCTGATTCGCGGCGGGCTGAACTACAACCTTGAGCTGCGCTGGGAAGGCGTGCCTTCGCTGGCCGATGCCCTGCGCATGCTAAAAGAACAGGCGCTGCGCACGCCGTCTCCGCAGTGGGTACGCGTGGTGGGGGGCTGGACAGAGTTCCAGTTTGCCGAACGCCGCATGCCTACCATCGAAGAACTTAACGAGGCCGCGCCCGATACGCCGGTATTCGTTCTGCATCTGTACGACAGAGCTTTGCTCAACCGCGCCGCGCTGAAAGCGGTGGGCTATACCAAAGAGACGCCAAACCCGCCGGGTGGCGAGATTGTCCGTGACGGCAACGGGAATCCGACCGGAATGCTGGTGGCGAAGCCTAACGCGATGATCCTTTATTCCACGCTGGCGAAAGGGCCGAAACTGCCGCTGGAGATGCAGGTGAACTCAACGCGGCAGTTTATGCGGGAGCTGAACCGCCTGGGCGTGACCAGCGCGATTGACGCGGGCGGTGGTTTCCAGAACTACCCTGAGGATTACCAGGTTATCGACGAGCTGCACAGTAAAAAGCAGATGACGGTGCGCATTGCCTATAACCTGTTTACCCAGCGCCCTCAGCATGAGCTGGAAGATTTTGAAAAATGGACCGACATGCTGACGCCGGGGCAGGGCACCGACTTCTACCGCGCCAACGGGGCCGGTGAAATGCTGGTGTTCTCGGCGGCAGACTTTGAAGACTTCCTGCAGCCACGCCCGGATTTGCCGGACGGGATGGAACAGGAGCTGGAGCGTGTGGTGCGCCATCTGGTTGAACACCGCTGGCCGTTCCGGCTGCATGCCACCTACAACGAGTCCATCAGCCGCATGCTGGACGTGTTCGAAAAGGTCAATCGCGATATTCCGTTCAACGGTCTGCACTGGCTGTTTGACCACGCAGAGACGATTACCGAACGCAATATCGACCGGGTTAAGGCGCTGGGCGGTGGGATTGCGGTTCAGCACCGCATGGCTTTCCAGGGCGAATACTATGCGGAGCGCTACGGGATTGAGGCGGTGAAACAAACGCCGCCGGTGGCGAAAATGCTAGCCGCAGGTGTGCCCGTGGGGTTAGGCACCGACGCCACGCGCGTGGCGAGCTACAACCCGTGGACGGCGCTTTACTGGCTGGTGTCCGGGCGCACTGTGGGCGGTATGCAGATGTACGACGAGAATAACCGTATGTCCCGCGATGTCGCCCTTGAGCTATGGACCGCAGGCAGCGCCTGGTTCTCTAACGAGCAGGGCAAGAAAGGGCGGATTCAGGCGGGGCAACTGGCTGACCTGGTTGTGCTGTCTCAGGACTACTTCAGCGTGCCGGAAGAGGCTATCAAGGGTATTGAATCGGTGATGACCGTGGTGGATGGAAAAGTGGTTTATGCCACCGGAGCCTTTACGCCTCTGGCACCGCCAGCCATTCCCGTTGTGCCTGACTGGTCGCCTGTGGTGAACGTGCCGGGGCATTACCGCTCCGCGCCACCAGCGGCGGCAAAAGTGGGGATGATGGCATCGGTGCATCAGTGCTGCGGGAGCTGTAACGTCCACGGGCATCAGCATGATGTGGCGCGTAATTCCTCGATTCCCGTCGGCGATGAGACGGCGTTCTGGGGCGTGATGGGCTGTTCCTGCTTCGCCTTCTGACAAAAACAAAAAAGGCCGCTATCGCGGCCTTTTCTTCGAACTTGCTTCGCGATTACAGCTTAGCAACGTTCTCGCTCAGGTACTTAGCAACGCCGTCCGGAGACGCGTTCATGCCTTCTTTCCCTTTTTCCCACTGAGCCGGGCACACTTCGCCGTGCTCTTCGTGGAACTGCAGCGCGTCAACCATACGCAGCATTTCGTCGATGTTACGACCCAGCGGCAGATCGTTCACAACCTGGTGGCGAACGATACCGGCTTTGTCGATCAGGAAGGAACCGCGCAGCGCAACGCCCGCTTCCGGGTGTTCGATGCCGTAGGCTTGCTGGATTTCACGTTTGATATCAGCAACCATCGCGTATTTCACTTCGCCGATGCCGCCTTTATCAACCGGGGTTTTACGCCATGCGTTGTGAACGAACTCGGAGTCAAAAGATACACCAACGACTTCTACGCCACGTTTCTGGAATTCTTCGTAACGCTTGTCGAACGCGATCAGTTCAGACGGGCAAACGAAGGTGAAGTCCATCGGCCAGAAGAACACAACGGTGGCTTTACCGTTGGTGTGTTTTTTGAAGTTGAAGTTTTCAACGATTTCGCCATTGCCCAGAACGGCAGCAGCGGTAAAGTCAGGGGCTGGACGAGTAACCAGGACCATATGTACTCCTGTTAATTTTGTTAAAGTGAATGTTAACGCAACGGGGGGAGTATAGGGGCTCCATTCCATGTAGCTCAATGGCATCTTGCCAATCAATCAGATAGGTTTTGGCTATCAAAAAGACGCATATCTTGATGCCGATAACCAAGATAGCCCTTTTTTCGAAAAGGGCAAGTTGTTCTAACGTGAACCGGGAACGATCACAAACTTTTTTGTTCCGCCATCACCATCATGCGTGGGTAGAACTGCCAGAACAACTCCTCCAACTGGTCATAATGGGCGTCGAGATCGTGCCAGGAGGCTCGCAGGGCATCAAGTTTTGGTCTACGGCTCGCCATTCCATTGAGAACGTTAGCAATAAAGTCCATATCCTGATAACGCTCCAGCCAGCGTTCACGCCATAAATAGTTATTAAGATTAATGAAGCGCGGCGGCGTGTCGTTAAGCCTGGGCACAATCTGCCCGCGAGCATAGGCGATAAAATCCTCGAGCCCGATATCCGGGCAGACTTTATGCCAGTGGCGCGACAGGAAGTGGTCCCACATAACATCCAGAGAAATCGGCGACACTCGCCGCGTCTCTGGGCTGAACCAGCCGCGGGCTAGAGCCACCTCCGGCAGTCCGTCCGTCAGGACATCGACTCTGCGGTGCATATAAATGCCGGCCACGACCTCGGGCGAAAAGCTGTCGTCCGGGCTGCCGCGCACGAAATCCGCCAGCAAATTTCCCAGCAGTGAACTTTGGGCCAGATGTGCCAAATGCAGGTGGGCGAGAAAATTCATCGAATAGTTATTCCATTTATGGCGTTAAAACGGCCTGAGCAGGGTAAACGTGTTGCAGGGAAAGCCCCCTGCCACTAGACTAAGCCGCCTGTTTTTAAGTCTGAGTGCTATACCATGCGCGTTGCTGATTTTTCCTTTGAACTGCCTGAATCCCTGATTGCTCATTATCCGCAAGCCGAGCGCAGCAGCTGCCGCTTGCTGTCACTTGACGGGCCGACGGGCGCATTGGCGCATGGCACTTTCACCGATTTGCTCGACAAGCTCAACCCCGGCGACCTGCTGGTGTTCAATAACACCCGCGTAATCCCGGCTCGCCTGTTTGGCCGTAAAGCCAGCGGCGGGAAAATTGAAGTACTGGTCGAGCGTATGCTGGATGATAAACGCATTCTGGCACACATTCGCGCCTCTAAAGCGCCAAAACCCGGCGCCGAGCTGCTGTTGGGCGATGATGAAAGCGTACACGCCACCATGGTTGCGCGCCACGATGCGCTGTTTGAGGTCGAGTTTAACGACGAGCGCGCCGTACTGGATATCTTAAATAACATCGGCCATATGCCGCTGCCACCGTACATCGACCGCCCGGATGAAGAAGCCGACCGCGAGCTTTATCAAACGGTTTATAGCCAGAAGCCGGGGGCGGTTGCTGCGCCGACAGCAGGTCTGCACTTTGACGAGCCGCTGCTGGAAAAACTGCGCAATAAAGGTGTCGATATGGCGTTCGTCACGCTGCACGTCGGGGCGGGGACGTTCCAGCCGGTGCGCGTGGACAGCATCGAAGACCACATCATGCACTCTGAGTATGCCGAAGTGCCCCAGGACGTTGTGGATGCAGTGCTGGCCTGTAAAGCGCGTGGCAATCGCGTTATTGCGGTCGGAACTACGTCGGTACGCTCCCTGGAAAGCGCCGCTCAGGCTGCGCAGAACGACCTGATCGAGCCGTTCTTCGGCGATACCCAAATCTTTATCTATCCGGGCTATCAGTACAAAGTGATCGACGCGCTGGTGACGAACTTCCACCTGCCTGAGTCTACGCTGATTATGCTGGTCTCCGCGTTTGCCGGTTATAAAAACACAATGCACGCTTACCACGAGGCGGTGAAAGCGGAATATCGCTTCTTTAGCTACGGCGATGCGATGTTCATTACCTGTAATCCGCAGGCGATAAACGAACGCCCGGGGGCGTGATTGCCCCTCACCCTGGCCCTCTCCCCGCGGGGAAAGGGGATAATAAGGGATGTATCCTCTCTCCCCCGTGAGAGTATTGGGTAACAGAGAAAGTATTCTCCCTCTCCCTTCCAGGGAGAGGGCCGGGGTGGGTTACCCTCACCCCCGCTTATTCCGCCGTGAGCACCGCCCACGGCGTTAATTGACTCACCAGACTGTTTCTCTGGTGCTGGAGGAAATGTGAAATTTGAATTAGATACCACCGACGGACGCGCACGACGCGGTCGCCTGGTCTTTGAACGTGGCACCGTCGAAACCCCGGCCTTTATGCCGGTGGGTACTTACGGCACCGTGAAAGGGATGACGCCGGAAGAAGTTGAAGCCACGGGCGCGCAGATTATCCTGGGCAATACCTTCCATTTATGGCTGCGTCCTGGCCAGGAAATCATGAAACTGCACGGCGACCTGCATGATTTTATGCAGTGGAAAGGCCCAATCCTGACGGACTCCGGTGGTTTCCAGGTATTCAGCCTGGGCGATATCCGTAAGATCACCGAAGCGGGCGTGCATTTCCGCAACCCGATCAACGGCGATCCTATTTTCCTCGATCCTGAAAAATCCATGGAAATTCAGTACGATCTGGGGTCCGATATCGTGATGATCTTCGACGAATGTACGCCGTACCCGGCGGACTGGGATTACGCTAAACGCTCCATGGAAATGTCCCTGCGTTGGGCGCAGCGTAGCCGCGATCGCTTTGATTCCCTTGGGAATAAAAATGCGCTGTTCGGCATTATCCAGGGCAGTGTTTACGAAGATTTACGAGATATCTCGGTAAAAGGTCTGGTAGAGATTGGCTTTGATGGCTACGCTGTCGGCGGCCTGGCGGTAGGTGAGCCTAAGGAAGACATGCACCGTATTCTGGAGCACGTTTGCCCGCAAATCCCTGCCGACAAACCACGTTACCTGATGGGCGTAGGTAAACCGGAAGACCTGGTTGAAGGGGTACGTCGCGGTATCGATATGTTCGACTGCGTCATGCCAACTCGTAATGCGCGTAACGGTCACCTGTTCGTGACGGACGGCGTAGTGAAAATCCGCAATGCTAAGCATAAAGATGACACCGCCCCGCTGGATGCCGAGTGTGATTGCTATACGTGTCGCAATTATTCACGTGCCTACTTGCATCATCTTGACCGTTGCAACGAAATACTGGGCGCGCGTCTTAATACCATTCATAACCTGCGCTATTACCAGCGTTTAATGGCTGGTTTACGTCAGGCCATTGAAGAGGGTAAATTAGACCACTTCGTGACGGATTTTTACGAGCGGACAGGTAAGCCGGTTCCACCTTTGAACGTTGATTAATTTAATAATGAGGGAATTTTAATGAGCTTTTTCATTTCTGATGCGGTAGCTGCAACAGGTGCTCCATCGCAGGGTAGCCCGTACTCTTTGATTCTTATGCTGGTGGTGTTTGGCCTGATTTTCTATTTTATGATCCTGCGTCCGCAGCAAAAGCGTACCAAAGAGCATAAAAAACTGATGGACTCCATCTCCAAGGGTGATGAAGTGCTGACCAACGGTGGCCTGGTTGGCCGCGTGACCAAAGTAGCTGAAACTGGCTATGTTGCTATCGCGCTGAACGATACCACCGAAGTGGTTATCAAACGTGATTTCGTAGCTGCCGTTCTGCCGAAAGGCACCATGAAGGCGCTGTAATTTTCGTTTTCCCTAAGGGAACTACACGTGTTAAACCGTTATCCTTTGTGGAAGTACATCATGCTGATCGCCGTACTGGCGATTGGCCTGCTGTATGCGCTTCCCAACCTGTATGGTGAGGATCCGGCAGTTCAGTTAACTGGCGTGCGCGGTGCCGCCGCCAGTGAACAAACGCTGATCCAGGTCGAAAACACCTTAAAACAAGAAAATATCACCGCTAAGTCTGTGGCGCTGGAAGAGGGCGCTATTCTCGCTCGCTTCGACTCTACCGATACCCAGCTCCGCGCGCGTGAAGCGTTGATGAGCGTGATGGGCGACAACTATGTCGTGGCGCTTAACCTTGCTCCTGCTACCCCTCGCTGGATGTCGACTATCGGTGCGAACCCGATGAAGCTCGGCCTTGACCTGCGCGGCGGCGTCCACTTCCTGATGGAAGTCGATATGGACACAGCGCTGGGCAAGCTCCAGGAACAAAATATCGATGGCCTGCGCAGCGACCTGCGTGACAAGGGCATTGCTTACACCAACGTGCGTAAAGCCGACAATTACGGCGTAGACATCGTCTTCCGTGATTCAAGCGCGCGCGACTCAGCAAGAGATTACCTCTCCTCCCGCCATCGCGATCTGGTGTTCTCCAACCAGGGGAGCAATACGCTGCGTGCCGTGATGAGCGATGCTCGCCTGAGCGAAGCGCGTGAGTACGCGGTCCAGCAGAACATCAATATCCTGCGTAACCGTGTCAACCAGCTTGGCGTCGCCGAACCACTGGTGCAGCGTCAGGGTGCTGACCGTATCGTAGTTGAGCTGCCGGGTATTCAGGACACCGCGCGTGCGAAAGAAATCCTGGGGGCAACCGCTACGCTGGAATTCCGTCTGGTGAACACCAACGTGGATGCCTCTGCGGCAGCCTCTGGCCGCGTGCCGGGTGACTCCGAAGTGAAGCAGACTCGCGAAGGTCAGCCGGTTGTGCTGTACAAGCGCGTGATTCTGACCGGGGACCACATCACTGACTCCACGTCCAGCATGGATGAATACAACCAGCCTCAGGTAAACATTTCCCTGGACAGCGCTGGCGGTAACATCATGTCTAACTTCACTAAAGACAACATCGGCAAGCCGATGGCAACCCTCTTTGTGGAGTACAAGGACAGCGGTAAGAAAGACGCGAATGGCCGTTCCGTCCTGATGAAAGAAGAAGAAGTTATCAACGTGGCGAACATTCAGTCTCGCCTGGGTAACAGCTTCCGCATCACCGGGATCAGCAACCCGAATGAAGCTCGCCAGCTTTCTCTGCTGCTGCGTGCTGGTGCGCTGATTGCGCCGATTCAGATTGTTGAAGAACGTACCATCGGTCCAACCCTGGGCCTGGAAAACATCAAGCAGGGCCTGGAAGCGTGCCTGGCGGGTCTGGTGGTCTCCATCATCTTCATGGTCTTCTTCTATAAGAAGTTTGGCCTGATTGCGACCTCTGCGCTGCTGGCTAACCTGGTGCTGATTGTGGGGATCATGTCCCTGCTGCCGGGGGCGACGCTGACCATGCCGGGTATTGCGGGTGTCGTCTTAACCCTTGCGGTAGCGGTGGATGCCAACGTACTGATTAACGAACGTATCAAAGAAGAACTGCGAAACGGACGTTCGGTACAGCAGGCAATTGATGAAGGCTACAAAGGCGCGTTCAGCTCCATTTTCGATGCCAACATCACCACGCTTATCAAAGTTATCATCCTGTATGCCGTGGGCACCGGGGCGATCAAAGGGTTTGCTATTACCACCGGTATTGGCGTTGCGACCTCGATGTTTACCGCAATCGTCGGCACCCGTGCCATCGTGAACCTGTTGTACGGCGGCAAACGCATCAACAAGCTGTCTATCTAAGGAGTGCGTTGTGGCACAGGAATATACTGTTGAACAATTGAACCACGGCCGTAAAGTCTATGACTTTATGCGCTGGGACAACTGGGCCTTCGGCATCTCCGGTATCCTGCTGATCCTTTCCGTCGCGATTATCGGCGTGAAAGGCTTCAACTGGGGCCTGGACTTTACCGGCGGTACGGTTATCGAAATCGGGCTGGAAAAACCAGCCGAGCTGGACACCATGCGCGCCGCGCTGCAGAAGGAGGGCTTTGAAGAGCCGCTGGTGCAGAACTTTGGCAGCAGCCGTGACATCATGGTGCGCATGCCGCCTGCTAAAGGCGAAACCGGCGGCCAGGTGCTCGGCAGCAAGGTTGTGAGCGTGATTAACGAAGCGACCAGTCAGAATGCGGCAGTGAAGCGTATTGAGTTTGTCGGCCCAAGCGTGGGTGCGGATCTGGCTCAAAACGGTGCGATGGCGCTGCTCGTCGCGCTGTTGTCGATTCTGGTGTACGTTGGGTTCCGCTTCGAGTGGCGTCTGGCTGCCGGTGTGGTTATCAAGCTGGCGCACGACGTGGTAATTACCATGGGCGTGCTGTCGCTGTTCCACATTGAGATTGACCTGACCATCGTCGCGTCGTTGATGTCGGTTATCGGCTACTCGCTGAACGACAGCATCGTGGTTTCGGACCGTATTCGTGAAAACTTCCGCAAGATCCGCCGCGGGACGCCTTACGAGATCTTTAACGTCTCCCTGACCCAGACGCTGCAAAGGACCTTGATCACATCCGGTACCACCTTAGTGGTTATCCTGATGCTGTATCTGTTCGGTGGGGCGCTGCTGAAAGGCTTCTCCCTGACGATGCTTATCGGTGTCACCATCGGTACCGTGTCTTCTATCTACGTCGCCTCTGCGCTGGCGTTGAAACTGGGCATGAAGCGCGAGCACATGCTGCAGCAAAAGGTAGAGAAAGAAGGGGCGGATCAGCCGTCCATTCTGCCGTAATAGCGTTAAGCGTTTGATAAAACCGCAGCCTTCGAGCTGCGGTTTTTTTTCGTCCGGTGTTTTTCTCCTGACAGTATGGTGTCAGGAGGGGGCCAGTAGACTCGTGGTTACTGACAACACAGGAGAAAAACAATGAGCACACTCATCAACTGGTTTGAGATCCCCGTTACCGATATGGCGCGAGCGGTCGCTTTTTACCAACGAGTATTGAACGCTGAATTTCGTCGCGAAACGATAGCCGGCGTGGAGAATGCTGTATTTTCGTATAACCAACCGGCCACCGGTGGTTCTTTAGTGAAAGGGGAGCGGTTTGTGCCTTCTGCGACAGGCGCGGTGATTTATCTTTATACGCCCGATATTGTTAAAGCATTACAGCAGGTAGAGATGGCGGGAGGCCGGCTGGACTTTGGTCCTCAGGTGCTGCCCTATGATATCGGCACGATTGCGTTAATGATCGACAGCGAAGGCAATCGCGTTGGGTTGCATCAGCCTGTTTAAGCCTCAATACTGACGCTAAAGCCTGCCGCTCGGGCAGGCCTTATTTTTTCCGGAACATCCATGAGCCGAAGAGCCGATCGATTATTTCAGATAGTGCAAATCCTGCGCGGCAGGCGCCTGACGACGGCTGCACAACTTGCCGAACGGCTGGAAGTCTCAGAGCGGACTGTCTACCGCGACATTCAGGATCTTTCTCTCTCCGGCGTGCCGATAGAAGGGGAGGCGGGCTGCGGCTATCGCCTGCTGGCCGGGTACGATCTTCCACCGCTGATGCTGACGACCGGAGAGGTGGAGGCGGTGATTGCGGCGTTAAGAATGGTGCAAACCTGGAGCGGAGAAACGCTGGCGAAATCTGCCGAGTCCGTGCATGAGAAGCTCCTCGCAGTGCTCACCCCGGAAAAGCGTCGGGTTGCCGAACGCAGCCGTATTATCTCGCCAAATTTTAACAAGTTTCCGCAGGTGAAAGCCCGGTTCGATCTGTTTCATTCCGCCATCGACAAATGCCAGGTTGTTCATTTGCTGTATGAGGATGAAAAAGGGGAATTGACGGAGCGGGATATTCACCCTCTGGGGCTGTCATTTTGGGGAGAGGTCTGGCTGCTGGTGGCCTGGTGCGAGGCTCGGAATGATTATCGTAGCTTCAGGCTGGATCGCTGCCGGGATATTCATTTAACAGGAAATGTGTTTCAGGAGCGACACGATCGTTCTCTGCAGGCTTTTATTGCCCTTCAGAAGGCCAAAGGTTACCTGCCTGAGAAATAAAAAAACCGGCCAGCGGCCGGTTTTTTACAAGTGGTGGCGATTAGAAGTTGTAACCGACAACCACGTAGTAGCCGAAGCCGGTCGACTTCACGCGTTCGTTCATGAAGAACGGCTGCTCGCCATCTTTCCACTGGCCGCCGTTATGGAAGTAACGGGCCACGAAGGAGTAGTGCAGGTGATCGTAGTTCAGCGACAGGATGTGGCTGGACGCAACGGAGTTATTGGTACGGTACTGCTCGTTGCCCAGGTCAGAGTCCCAGTCAACGTTGGTGAAACCGATATAGCTCAGCTTACCGCCCCACAGGGAAGTAATCGGCACGAAGTATTTCACCTTGAAGCGGTAGCCATCCCACTCGTTTTCGTTGCTCGCTTTGTAGTTCTGCCACTGGTATTTGGCATACACGTTCATCGACAGGCTCATTGGCAGGCCGGTATCGATGTCGGTACCCAGACCCATGTACCAGGTGCTTTGGCGACCCGTCGCGTTACGGCCCATATCGTAGATATAGTTGTTCGCGAAGTACCACTCTTTGAACGGACCAAAGCTCAGATCGGTCCCGGTCAGCTTGTCGATGGAGAAGCGAGGTTCGATTTCCATAAACAGTGGGGAGCCGTGGTTCCAGATCCCTTTCGCCTGGGTGTTGCCGCCGAAGAAGACTGGCGCATCCATATAGCCGTAGAAATCGAACCAGTCTTTTTTGGCGAACGCTTCATATTCCAGGTAGGTATCGTTGCGCAGCTGCGGCCCGAACCGGGTGTGATAGCTGCCGACAACGTTAACGCTCTGGTGCCACCAGTCGGAGAGGTATTCGCTGTTTTTTGCTTCTTCTGCGCTGGCAGAGAAAGAGCTGGAAAGCGCCAGAACGGTGCCGGCTGCCAGAATAATTTTTTTCATATTTTTAGCCACTGTTTACGTAATTTTGGTGCGATGCGGATGTGAGATGTCATCCCTGGCCGCCGGTCTCAGGGAAGGACCTTTGCAGCGCGACTATTATAGAAATCCCTGCTCACAAAAATATGTTCTATTTCACATTCTTCTCATATGCGTAATCGATTGCGTTCACGTTTGCGCACATTAAAAACGGCGTGATTGTACCTGCTTCGACAAATTACGCAAACGTATGCCCAGTTGTTACATGTAAGTGTGATATGGATCACTATAAAGACGAGATGATAACAGGGGGTTTGCTTCACATATTGTGCGGGGGGTGTGAAAGAGTGTGACAGGCGCGCCTCGCCGGAAAATGTCTCTTAGTCATCTTTTGCTTTCACATTTTTGCGGATGAGTGGGGTGACTTCAGCCCTCACCCCGGCCCTCTCCCGGAGGGAGAGGGGGAAAACTGCCGATGATTTATTCCCTCTCCCTTTTAGGGAGAGGGCCAGGGGGAGGGTAAGAAGCGAAGCTGTGGTTGAAGCGAGCGCCGGACAAGGGGGCGAAAGAATTATTGCGCGGGTGCTGGCTGCGCGGAAGAAACTGGCTGGATATCATGAACGCGCACAAACCCTAATTGGTCGGGCGTGATGCCGGACAGGCGAAGCGGAATCGACACGTCGCTTGGGGCGAGAATGCTGGCCGGGGCGTCTATGGACTGCGTTTGCACGTTAACTTCCTGGAAACTGTCGGTGGTGCCCTGGATCTGCCCCCATTCTACTTTGCCGCTAAATGCCGGCAGCGGATCGTTGGATTCTCCCTGAATCAGCAGCGTGGCGCGGGTGCCGTTGGCTTCAGCCGCAACGTTTGTCAGCGACATTTTCAGGTTACCTATCTGGCTGTTGAGGCGCGCTGCCGTGTTTGAACCCGGTAGCAGATAAACGCCGCTGGTCGACTTCGCGTTCAGGGCATTCTGCTGGGTCAGCTTCACCGTTTGCTGGCTAAGTTTAGTCATTTCCTGATTTAACGAACCAATTTGACTGCGCATCTGACGCACTTCAGTTTGCTGGGCACAAGCGGTCAGGCTTATCAGGCTTGAAACCAGGGTAATTCTTAAGTAAGTCTTTGTCATGGTTAGTTTTTCCTTGCTAAGGTTCGCTGATTTAAGCGTAGTTCTTCGCGCTTGAAAAGTCATATTTGATGTTGCAGTGTCGGCGCTGTCTTTGTACTCCCGCAACTTCGCGGTAAACTATTGTTCATCTTTATAATCCCAGCAGGAAACGCTATGCATTGCCCATTCTGTTTCGCCGTGGACACCAAAGTTATTGACTCTCGCCTGGTGGGTGAAGGTTCCTCCGTACGCCGTCGGCGCCAGTGTCTGGTCTGTCACGAACGCTTCACGACTTTCGAGGTTGCGGAGCTGGTGATGCCGAGAGTGGTGAAGAGTAATGAGGTGCGCGAGCCGTTTAACGAAGACAAACTGCGCAGCGGCATCCTGAAAGCGCTGGAAAAACGTCCGGTCAATTCTGACGACGTGGAAATGGCCATCAGCCATATTAAGTCGCACCTTCGAGCAACCGGCGAACGCGAAATCCCGAGTAAACTCATCGGTAACCTGGTGATGGAGCAGCTCAAAAAGCTGGATAAAGTCGCCTATATTCGCTTTGCTTCGGTCTACCGTAGCTTTGAAGATATCAAAGAATTTGGTGAAGAAATCGCCCGTTTACAGGATTAATGCCGATGTCCCTTGATGAACAGTTTATGGCTCGAGCGCTTGAGCTGGCTAAGCGCGGGCGTTTTACCACTGCACCGAACCCGAATGTCGGCTGCGTGATAGTTAAAGACGGCAATATTGTGGGGGAAGGGTTCCACTTTCGCGCCGGGGAACCTCATGCGGAAGTTCACGCTTTGCGCATGGCAGGCGAACAGGCCCGGGGCGCAACGGCCTATGTCACGCTCGAACCCTGCAGCCACCATGGCCGCACGCCACCGTGCTGTGATGCCTTGATTGCCGCAGGCGTTTCTCGCGTGGTGGCCGCCATGCAGGATCCTAACCCGCAGGTTGCCGGCCGGGGCCTCTACCGCTTGCAGCAGGCGGGCATTGAAGTCAGCCACGGCCTGATGATGAACGAAGCTGAAGCGCTGAACCGCGGGTTCCTCAAGCGTATGCGCACGGGTTTTCCATTTATCCAGCTTAAGCTTGGTGCTTCGCTGGACGGCCGTACCGCGATGGCAAGCGGAGAGAGCAAATGGATTACCTCTCCCCAGGCGCGTCGCGATGTGCAGCGCCAGCGCGCGCAAAGTGCCGCGATTCTTTCCAGCGACGCGACCGTATTGGCAGATAACCCGTCATTAACGGTTCGCTGGGATGAGCTGGATAGCGCCAGCCAGGCTATTTATTCCCAACAGGATTTACGTCAGCCGATTCGCATTGTGCTGGATCGTCAAAACCGGGTAACGCCACAGCACCAAATTATTGCCAATCCGGGGCAAACCTGGCTTGCCCGCAGCCAGGCGGATGAACAATCCTGGCCGGAGGACGTCGAGCAACTGCTGGTGCCTGAACATAATGGGCATCTTGATTTGGTCGTGTTAATGATGCAGCTTGGCAAACGCCAGGTGAATTCTGTCTGGGTTGAGGCCGGGGCAACGCTTGCCGGGGCGCTGTTGCAGGCAGGCCTGGTGGATGAGCTGATTATCTATGTCGCACCTAAATTATTAGGCAATGATGCCCGAGGTTTGTGCGAGCTTCCTGGCCTTGAAAAACTTGCTGATGCGCCGGCGTTCAGCTTTAGCGAAGTCCGCCAGGTTGGCCCCGATTTGTGCCTGCATTTGACGCCCATTTACGGACGCCAGTAAAACGTAAGCAGTCACGAAAAGATTATGATAAAATCCGCCCCCCTGCGGGGCTAAACAGAACCCGTAAAGGAAGATTATGAACATTATTGAAGCTGCTGTTGCTACTCCTGACGCTCGCGTCGCCATCACCATCGCGCGTTTTAACAACTTCATCAATGACAGCCTGCTGGAAGGTGCTATCGACGCCCTGAAACGCATTGGTCAGGTGAAAGACAAAAACATCACCGTAGTTTGGGTGCCGGGCGCTTACGAGCTGCCGCTGGCCGCTGATGCACTGGCTAAAACCGGTAAATACGATGCTGTTATCGCGCTGGGTACCGTGATTCGCGGAGGCACTGCACACTTCGAATACGTTGCCGGCGGTGCCAGCAACGGTCTGTTAAGCGTAGGCCAGGACAGCGGTATTCCCGTTGCCTTCGGCGTGCTGACCACTGAAAGCATTGAACAAGCCATCGAACGTGCTGGCACCAAAGCCGGTAACAAAGGTGCAGAAGCTGCACTGACCGCGCTTGAAATGATTAATGTATTGAAAGCCATCAAGGCCTGATTTTTGTAAGGGGAAATCCGTGAAACCTGCTGCTCGTCGCCGCGCCCGTGAGTGTGCCGTCCAGGCGCTCTACTCCTGGCAGTTGTCTAAAAACGACATCGCTGATGTTGAATACCAGTTCCTGGCGGAACAGGACGTCAAAGACGTTGACGTTGTCTATTTCCGCGAGCTGCTGAGCGGCGTGGCTACCAACAGCGCGTATCTGGATGGGCTGATGAAGCCTTACCTGTCCCGTCTGCTTGAAGAGCTGGGCCAGGTGGAAAAAGCGGTACTGCGCATTGCGCTGTTTGAACTGTCCAAACGTGATGATGTGCCGTACAAAGTGGCCATCAACGAAGCGATTGAGCTGGCAAAAACCTTCGGTGCCGAAGACAGCCATAAGTTCGTTAACGGCGTTCTCGACAAAGCTGCTCCCGCTATTCGTCCCCACAAGAAGTAATCTCCTGGCCGGGTTTTCCCGGCCTTCTTTTTTCCTGCAACTGACATTCCTGAGGTATCACGCATGGCATGCGGTGAGTTTTCCCTGATTGCCCGTTACTTCGATCGCGTTACAAGTTCTCGTCGTGATGTGGAAGCCGGTATTGGCGACGACTGTGCGTTGCTGTCGGTACCCGAAAAACAACTGCTGGCGATCAGCACCGATACGCTGGTGAGCGGTAATCACTTCCTGCCGGATATCGACCCGCGTGATTTGGGCTACAAAGCGCTGGCGGTGAATTTAAGCGATCTGGCCGCAATGGGCGCAGATCCGGCCTGGCTGACGCTGGCGATCACGCTCCCGGAAGTGGATGAAGCGTGGCTGGAGGCATTCAGCGACAGCCTGTTTGAACAGCTGGATTATTACGATATGCAGCTGATTGGCGGCGACACAACCCGTGGCCCGCTCTCTTTGACGCTGGGTATTCACGGCATGATCCCGGCTGGCCGGGCGCTGAAGCGCAGCGGTGCAAAAGCAGGGGACTGGATCTATGTCACCGGCACGCCGGGCGACAGCGCGGCTGGTCTGGCAATTCTGCAGAAGCGCCTGCATGTTGCGAATACACAGCATGCGGATTATCTGCTTAAGCGGCACCTGCGCCCAACGCCGCGTGTTTTACACGGGCAGGCGCTGCGCGATCTGGCCAACAGTGCCATCGATCTTTCAGACGGGTTGATTTCCGATCTCGGTCATATCCTGAAGGCCAGCGACTGCGGGGCACGTATCGATCTCGATTTGCTGCCGTATTCCGAAGCGTTGCGCGAGCACGTTGAGCCAGAGCAGGCGCTGAAATGGGCGATGTCCGGCGGCGAAGACTATGAGCTGTGCTTCACCGTGCCGGAGCTAAATCGCGGGGCGCTGGAAGTGGCTATCGGCAATCTGGGCGTGCCTTATACCTGTATCGGGCAGATTGTTTCTGCCTCTGAAGGGCTGCAGTTTACCCGTGAAGGGAAGCCGGTGACGCTGGAGATGAAGGGTTACGATCACTTTTCCTGGTAGCTGGTCATGACCCTCACGCCAACCCTCTCCCTAAAAGGGAGAGGGAGCAAAACCCAAAGTCGAAAGAGTGAACCTGCGAGGGCGATTATTTATATCCCGCCACCGGATGCCGTTGATACGGCGTCTCCAGCTCGGCAATCTCCTCGGGTTTCAACGTTAAATCTACCGCACCAAGCAGGTCGTCCAGCTGTTCCTGCCTTGATGGGCCAATAATTGGTGCGGCAATACCCGGTTTGCTAAGCAGCCAGGCCAGCGCCACCTGCGCGCGTGAAACGCCCTTATCTGCGGCGATATTTGCCAGCCGCTCGGCGATAAGCGCGTCGTTTTCGTTATTGGTCTGGTACAGCGATTTGCCCACTTCATCCGAGACAGATCTTGCTGTGGTATCTCCCCATGGACGAGTCAGTTTGCCGCGTGCGAGCGGGCTCCAGGGGATCACCGCAATTTTTTCTTTGTAGCACAGCGGGAGCATCTCCAGCTCTTCTTCACGGTAAATCAGGTTGTAGTGATCCTGCATGGTAACGAATCTTGCCCAGCCTGCCTGAGACTGCAAAGCCAGGGCCTGAGCAAACTGATCGCTGCGCATTGAAGAGGCGCCGATATAACGTGCTTTCCCGGCCTTAACCACGTCGTTAAGTGCCTCTAGCGTCTCTTCAATAGGCGTGCTGTAGTCCCAGCGGTGGATTTGTAGCAAATCGACGTAGTCGGTGCCGAGTCGTGTCAGGCTTTCGTCGATCGAACGCAGGATCTGTGGGCGGGAGAGGCCCTGAGGCAGATCGCCAACTTTGTTGTAAACCTTAGTGGCAACCACAACGTCCTGGCGGCGAGCGAAGTCGCGCAGCGCGCGGCCTAAAATCTCTTCGCTGCTGCCGTCGGAGTAGTTATTTGAGGTGTCGAAAAAATTGATGCCGTTTTCCAGCGCGCGGCGGATTATTTCCCGGCTGCTCTCTTCGGGAAGCGTCCAGGCATGGCTGCCGCGGTCCGGCTCGCCAAAGGTCATACAGCCGAGGCAAAGGCGGGAGACGCTAAGGTCGGTGGTGCCTAACGGATTGTATTGCATGATATCGCTCCTGCTATGTAGGAATATCTATTAAGCATAGCAGGCCGTACACGTCATCCTTCAAACCACTGCGGTGTTGGCGGCGCTCTCATACCCGAATCGCTTACCTGAGTAAGCTCATCGGGATATGCTCACTTGCCGTTGTGCTGTGGGTTGAATTATTTAGTGTACGGATGAAGTTAACCCACCCAGCTCCGAATATTAGCTTCGATCCCGGCCGCATCAAGGCCAATCGCCGCACGTGCTTCTTCCTGGGTGCCCTGAGGAATGAAGAAATCAGGCAGGCCGAGGTTAAGCACCGGAACCGGTTTACGGTGAGCCATCAGTACTTCGTTTACGCCGCTCCCGGCCCCGCCCATAATGGCGTTCTCTTCAATCGTCACCAGAGAGTCGTGGCTGGCGGCAAGTTCCAGAATCAGGGCTTCATCCAGTGGCTTAACAAAACGCATATCGACCAGCGTGGCATTCAGCGCTTCGGCTACCGCTGCGGCTTCCGGCAGCAAAGTGCCGAAGTTGAGTAGCGCAATTTTTTCGCCTTCGCGTTTCACAACGCCTTTACCTATCGGCAGCTCCACGAGCGGTTCCAGCTCTGCGCCTGTTCCGGTCCCACGCGGGTAACGCACGGCGCTTGGGCCTGCGCTGTAGTGGTAACCCGTGTGCAGCATCTGGCGGCATTCGTTTTCGTCGCTTGGCGTCATGATAACCATGTCCGGGATGCAGCGCAGGAAGGAGATATCAAAAGCGCCCTGGTGCGTCTGGCCGTCAGCGCCGACAATGCCTGCGCGATCGATGGCAAACATCACCGGTAGCTTCTGAATCGCTACGTCGTGAATCACCTGGTCGTAAGCGCGCTGCAGGAAGGTGGAATAGATCGCAACCACTGGCTTATAGCCGCCAATCGCCAGGCCCGCCGCGAAGGTCACTGCGTGCTGCTCGGCAATCGCCACATCAAAGTACTGGTCAGGATACTGGCGCGAGAATTCCACCATGCCGGAGCCTTCACGCATGGCAGGCGTGATTGCCATCAGCTTGTCATCGTGGGCTGCGGTTTCGCACAGCCAGTTGCCGAAAATCTTCGAGTAACTTGGCAGGCCTCCGGTGCTTTTCGGCAGCGTCCCGCTCTGCGGATCGAACTTAGGCACCGCGTGGAAACTGATCGGATCTTTTTCCGCTGGCGCGTAGCCGCGTCCTTTTTTAGTCATGATATGCAGGAACTGCGGGCCTTTCAGGCTGCGCATGTTCTTCAGCGTATTGACCAGACCAATCACGTCGTGGCCATCAATTGGCCCGATGTAGTTAAAGCCTAGCTCTTCAAACAGCGTGCCAGGCACCACCATGCCTTTGATGTGTTCTTCGGTACGCTTCAGCAGCTCTTTAATCGGCGGCACGCCGGAGAAGACTTTCTTGCCACCTTCGCGCAGTGTCGAATAAAGCTTGCCGGAAAGCAGCTGCGCCAGATGGTTGTTCAGCGCGCCGACGTTCTCGGAAATCGACATTTCATTGTCGTTAAGCACCACCAGCATGTCCGGGCGGATATCGCCGGCATGGTTCATCGCTTCGAAGGCCATCCCGGCGGTAATTGCGCCATCGCCAATCACGCAAACGGTTTTCCGGTCTTTCCCTTCCTTTTCAGCGGCAACGGCGATCCCGATACCCGCGCTAATGGAGGTGGAAGAGTGGCCCACGCTCAGCACGTCGTACTCGCTTTCCGCGCGCCATGGGAACGGATGCAGGCCGCCTTTCTGGCGAATGGTGCCAATTTTATCGCGGCGCCCAGTCAGAATTTTGTGCGGGTAGGCCTGGTGGCCGACGTCCCAGATGAGTTGATCGAACGGCGTGTTATAGACGTAGTGCAGCGCCACGGTCAGTTCGACCGTGCCGAGGCCGGAGGCAAAGTGCCCGCTGGAGCGGCTTACGCTGTCGAGCAGGTAACGGCGCAGCTCATCGCAAAGCTTAGGTAAGCTCTCTTTAGGCAGCACTCGCAGATCCGGGCTGGCATCCACCAGAGCGAGGGTCGGGTATTTGGCGATATCAAAACTCATCAGAAATCTAAACTCATCGTTGTTATACGTTATTTATCACGGTGGATAATGTAGTTGGCTAACGCTTCCAGTGCCGCCGTGTCCAGCGACAGCTCGGCAAGTTCGGCCAGAGCCTGCAGTGCTTCCTGATAGAGATCCTGCGCTTTTGCCTGCGCCTGTTCAAGTCCCAGCAGCGCCGGATAGGTACTTTTGCCTAACTGCTGGTCGGCACCCTGGCGTTTGCCTATCGTAGCGGTATCGCCGACAACGTCCAGGATGTCATCCTGAACCTGGAAAGCGAGGCCGATGCTTGCAGCATAGCGGTCCAGAATTGGCAGAGCTTTTCGGCCTGCTTCACCGGCGCTCAGCGCGCCCAGGCGAACGGCGGCGCGAATCAATGCCCCGGTTTTATGGCGGTGAATGCGTTCCAGGGAAGCCAGGTCAACTTGCTTGCCTTCGGCTTCTAAATCCAGCGCCTGGCCGCCACACATACCTGCCACACCGCTGGCGGTGGCTAATTCCGAAACCATGGCTAAGCGATCGGCAATATCAACGCCGGGCATTGGCGCATCACTCAGTATAGAAAACGCCAGCGTTTGCAGGGCGTCTCCGGCCAGAATGGCGTTCTCTTCGCCAAATTTTATGTGGCAGGTCGGCTGCCCACGACGTAAATCGTCGTTATCCATGGCCGGTAAATCATCGTGAATCAGGGAGTAGGCGTGAATGCATTCCACTGCCGCAGCAGGCGCGTCGAGCGCTTCGTCGGCGACGCCAAACATTTCGCCGGTGGCGTACACCAGGAACGGGCGCAGGCGTTTACCGCCCAATAGTGCGCCATAGTGCATCGCTTCAACCAGTGGACTGTTCTGAAACGGCAGCGGCGCCAGAAAGCGCGCAATAGCGTCGTTAACCCGTACAACGTGGGCCTGAAGCTGTTGATTAAAATCCATATTACTCGGCGTCCGGGGTAAAGGGAGTCAGAGGGGCGTCTTCGCTGTCGCTCAGTAAGATCTGTACGCGCTGCTCTGCCTGCTGGAGTTTCACTTGTCCCTGGCGAGCCAGCTGCACGCCGCGCTCAAATTCGTTTAACGCCTCTTCGAGGGCAAGATCGCCGCTTTCCAGACGAGTAACTATTTGCTCCAGTTCGACCAGTGCGGTTTCGAAGCTGGCCGGAGATTCGGTTTTTTTCGGCATGGTGAATGTCTGACTCTGTTTTAATTCGACGCCGACATGGTAGCGGAGTCAATGTGATTATCAAGCTAGCTCGTGCAAGTCGGTTAAGGTGCGCAGTCTTTGTGGGATGGTGATATACTTGCGCGCCTCGGATGCAGGTGGCATGACGCCGCTGCAAGTACTTATTTCTATGCCCGCGTGCTGCGCAGCCAGCCCGGCTGACTAAACGAACCCTTACCGCCATGAAGTTTATCATTAAATTGTTCCCGGAAATCACCATCAAGAGCCAATCTGTGCGCATACGCTTTATTAAGATGCTCACCGGGAATATTCGTAACGTTTTAAAACACTACGATGAGAGCCTGGCGGTTGTTCGCCACTGGGACAACATTGAAGTTCGCGCCAAAGATGAAAACCAGCGTATCGCCATTCGTGAAGCGCTGACCCGCATTCCGGGTATCCACCACATTCTTGAAGTTGAAGATGTGCCGTACACCGACATGCACAATATCTTTGAGCAGGCGCTGGAGCTTTACCGCGACAAGCTGGAAGGTAAGAGCTTCTGCGTGCGCGTAAAACGCCGTGGCAAACACGAATTTAGCTCCATTGAAGTTGAGCGCTACGTTGGCGGCGGCCTGAATCAGCACATCGAATCCGCGCGCGTTAAGCTCAACGATCCGGACGTGACGGTTAATCTTGAGATCGAAAACGATCGCCTGCTGCTGGTTAAAGGCCGTTACGAAGGCATCGGCGGTTTCCCAATCGGGACTCAGGAAGACGTACTGTCGCTGATTTCCGGAGGTTTCGACTCCGGTGTGTCCAGCTACATGCTGATGCGTCGCGGCTGCCGCGTGCATTATTGCTTCTTCAACCTGGGCGGCGCTGCTCATGAAATCGGCGTGAAGCAGGTGGCACATTATCTGTGGAACCGCTTCGGCAGCTCTCACCGTGTGCGTTTTGTTGCCATTAACTTTGAGCCAGTGGTCGGCGAGATCCTGGAGAAAGTGGAAGACGGGCAGATGGGCGTGGTGCTGAAACGTATGTTTGTGCGCGCCGCCTCTCAGGTTGCCGAGCGCTATGGCGTTCAGGCACTGGTGACCGGCGAAGCGTTAGGCCAGGTGTCCAGCCAGACGCTGACCAACCTGCGCCTGATCGACAACGTTTCCGATACGCTGATCCTGCGTCCGCTGATCTCTCACGACAAAGAGCACATTATCGATCTGGCCCGTGAAATCGGTACCGCTGATTTCGCTCGCACCATGCCAGAATACTGCGGCGTGATCTCGAAAAGCCCGACCGTGAAAGCTGTGAAGGCGAAGATTGAGGAAGAAGAGCAGAAGTTTGACTTCTCGATTCTGGACCGCGTGGTTGCAGAGGCGACCAATATCGATATTCGCGATATTGCGGCCCAGACGAAGCAGGACGTCGTGGAAGTCGAAACGGTTAATGCGTTTGGCGCCAACGAGGTATTGCTGGACATTCGCTCCAACGACGAAGTGGACGAGAAACCTTTCGCGCTGGAAGGCGTTGAGGTTGTGGCGCTGCCGTTCTACAAGCTGAGCACTAAGTTCGGCGATCTCGACCAGAGCAAAACTTACCTGCTGTGGTGCGAGCGTGGCGTGATGAGCCGCCTGCAGGCTCTGTATCTGAGCGAGCAGGGCTTTAAGAATATTAAGGTTTACCGCCCATAAAGGACTGACCCTCACCCCGGCCCTCTCCCTAAAAGGGAGAGGGAGAATTCAGGGTGAGTGTTCTTTCCCTGAAAGGGAGAGGAAGAATTCTTGTTAAAACTCTCTTCCTAAAAGGGAGAGAGTTCTGGTTAGCTCGATTTCTCGAAAGAAGAGGGAGTGCACCGTCCTGGTTCCCTCGCCCCTCTGGGGAGAGGGTTAGGGTGAGGGGTTCTTACTGATAATCCCTGAAGCTATAAATCCCCGCCGCCAGCACCAGCTGCTGCGACACTTCATGAGCTTTTTCGCGGCTCACCAGCAAATCGATAATCTTCAGTGCAAAATCAATCGCGGTTCCCGGCCCCTGGCTGGTGAGCAGGTTAACCCGTGGGTCCCAGACAACGCGTTTATCCTGCCATTGCCCTTCGGGAATGGTGTCCTTCAGGCCTGGAAAACCGGTCATGTTGCCTATCGGGAACAGCTCGTGCGGGACCAGAACAGTGCCTGCCGCCGCACAAATGGCGGCAACGATGCGGCCTGACAGATGAAACTGGCGCACGGTCTCGACCAGCAGCGGGCTGTCGCGGAAGCATTCGGCACCTTTCAGGCCGCCGGGGAGCACCACGATGTCAAAATCGCCGTCGGCCACTTCAACCAGCGGTGCATCCGCCAGTAATTTCACGCCGCGTGAGCAAACAATTTTCAGGTCGCCATCGGGAGCAACGCTCGCCGTCGTCACCTTGATCCCGGCGCGGACCAGCAGATCGATAGTGGTAACCGCTTCGGTCTCTTCAGTGCCAGGTGCCAGGCAGACCAGCGCTTGTGCGCTCATATTCATTCTCCTTACGTTTAACCTGCTCATAGAGCCGGGCATTCACAGGCACAGGGACGCCGTGAGCTCTCGCTCTGCGCAGTAGGTAGCCGGTGATATAGTCAATTTCCGTGTGGCGCTCCAGGCGGATGTCCTGCAGCATCGATGAGGTATTTTCTGCCGTGCTTTCTATCACCTGCCCGACATAATCCAGCAGGTTTTCGGGTGAGGTGTGGTGGCCCTCGCGCGTCATCACCTGGGCGACTTCTTCACAAATGCTGGTCACCTCATCGAGATGATTCTTCAATTCGCCGTTAGTGCAGTTGTACAGCGCGGTCAGCGGGTTTATCACGCAGTTTACCGCGAGTTTGTTCCAGCTCGCCGGCTGGATATTGTTATGCCAGGCCACATCGGGCTGCGCGGCATGGAGTGTATCAGCAAGGTAGCTAAAGTCGCTGGCTTTAGCGTTCCCCGGGCCAACGTGAGTGATGCCGGAAGCGACGTGCACAATCACGTTTCCGTCTCTTTTCGCGGCCTGAGTGGTTAATCCGAGCAACAAAGGTTGGGGCAATCCGTTTAGCTCATCCAGCGTCCCCATCCCGTTATGCAGCAACAATATCGGGCAGCTCGAAGGCAGTTGGGCTGCCAAAGTGCGCACGGCATCAGAAACCTGCCACGCTTTGAGCGTCACCAGCAGGAGGTCGCTGGTGGCGAGAAATTCGGGATCGTTAGCCGTGAAGGACTCGTTAAAGACGCTGCCATCGGTGGTATCGAGCAGATTGACGTGGCAATACGGCTGCGGCACACGCAGCCAGCCCTGAAGCTCATGCCCTTGCTTGTGAAGTGCGGTCAACCAGAGCTGACCCAGCGCACCGCAACCCAGCACGGTGATTTTCATTATTGCCTCCCCCATTCGCACACTGCGCGAATGCTAAACTTACTTTCTATTATAGCGTTATCGGCTTCCCGGCTCTTTAACAGGTTGTTTTGCGCAGCCCAGCGGGTATTATGCAACGCAAACCAGAGAGGGAGAAAACACATGCCATCTTTTGATATCGTTTCTGAAATCGACCTGCAGGAAGTAAACAACGCGGTAGAGAACGCCGAGCGCGAGCTGGCGACCCGTTTTGACTTCCGTAACGTGCCGGCAAGCTTTGAACTGAATGAAAAAAATCAGACCATCAAAATTGCCAGCGAATCTGACTTCCAGGTAAACCAGCTGCTGGATATCCTGCGCGCCAAGCTGCTTAAGCGCGGCATAGAAGGCAGCTCTATTGATGTGCCTGAAGAGTTTGTTCACAGCGGCAAAACCTGGAGCGTGGAAGCTAAGCTGAAACAGGGTATTGAAGCAAGCGTTGCGAAGAAAATCATTAAGCTGATTAAAGACAGCAAACTGAAGGTTCAGACCCAGATTCAGGGCGAAGAGATCCGCGTGACGGGTAAAGCTCGCGATGATTTACAGGCCGTAATGGCGCTGATTCGTGGCGGCAATCTGGGGCAGCCGTTCCAGTTTAAGAACTTCCGCGACTGATTCACGCCCTCTCCTGAAACATGAGAGGGCATGCTGCTTAATCCCTCACCGCATCAGGTGAGGGATGTTCTATCCTTTCACCACCTGCTCAATCTCATATCTGTTCGTCAGCTTGCTGTCGATTTTCACATACGCGCTGCGTTCTTCTGGAATGATGTTCGCTTCACTCACGCCTGGCTGAGCCAGCAGCCTTTCACGCAAATGTTCGTCGTTCGCACTGCTTTCCGGCAGCTCAATGCGCAGGCTGCTAACGTAAGGCGGCTCCTGCATTGTCCAGCTGACGAATAGCCAGACCATCGCCAGCACCGCGCCTGCCAGGAAGACGGTTTGCGAATCAAACAGCCCGTTCAGCCAGCCGCCGAGCGAGCCGCCGATGGCTACGCCGATAAACTGGCTGGTGGAGTAGATGCCCATGGCGGTGCCTTTGTAGCCCGCCGGAGATTCTTTGCTGATAAGCGAAGGCAGAATCGCTTCCATCAGGTTAAAGGCGAGGAAGAACAGCTGCACGCCAATCACCAGATCCCAGAAGTGCGGGCCCGCGCCCCAAAGCACGATCTCAGCAATTAAAAGTACCGCCACGCAGCCGACAAAGACGTGCTTCATGCGGCGTTTAACTTCGGCATAAATAATAAAGGGTACGACCGAAACAAACGAAATCAGCATGGTGCAAAGATAGACTTTCCAGTGCTGAGCCGCTGGAAACCCCGCTTGTTCAAGCTGGCCCGGTAGGGCGACAAAGGTGGACATCAGCATGATATGCAGGCACATGATGCCGAAATTCAGCTTCAGCAGCTTCGGCTCCATCATCACTTTGCGGAAGCAGCCTTTGACCATCCCCGACTCGCGGTTAAGCACGTGCGTTTTGCTATTCGGGACCAGCCAAATCGTAATCAGAATGCCGCAGCTGGCTAAGACGGCGATCATCCAGAACAGCGCCTGCAGGCCAAGCGCCTGAGTAATGATCGGGCCGAGCACCATCGCGATGGCGAAGGTTACCCCGAAGCTGACGCCGATAAAGGCCATCGCTTTGGTTCGGTTCTGTTCACGGGTTAGATCGGAGAGTAACGCCATAACAGCGGCGGCGATTGCGCCGGAGCCCTGCAGCGCACGGCCTAAAATGACGCCCCAAATGGAGTCGCTCAGGGCGGCAATAACGCTGCCGAGCACAAAGATAGCCAGCCCGCCAACGATAAGCGGCTTGCGGCCAATACGGTCAGAAAGCAGGCCGAAAGGGATCTGGAAGACGGCCTGCGCCAGGCCATAAATGCCGATTGCCAGGCCGATGAGCGCTTCGCTTGCGCCCTGCAGCGCCATGCCCCAGGTGGTAAGAACTGGCAATACCATAAACATACCCAGCATACGCAGGGAAAAGACAGTGCCTAAACCCCACGTCGCACGCAGCTCGACGGGCGTCATTTTGTAATCGTTCATTACCACCTCAGATAAAAAGTCGGCCTTAGTGTAGTGCGAGGGCAGGGGAGGGTAAATCGTTAGTTATTTAGCAGATATTACAGGGCAGGTGCTTTGATGATACTGATAAAAAAGGGCACCGAGGTGCCCTTTTATGCTTTTCGCGACTTACCAGACGTAAGTCAGCAGATTATGTGAGTCTGGCACCATAAAATCGACCGACATCATGACGCTCAGCGAGGTAATGGCCACGATAGAGAAGATGAACAGCTTGCGCGCCCAGACCTTATCGTCTTCCACTTTATAGCCCCGCAGCGCCATACCCAGCCACCAGACGCTGACCGCCGCGGCGACGATCAGATATTTGTATCCGGCATAGCCGCCCAGAGAAAGCATCAGCGTCGCCACCGCAAAAGCGATGATGTACAGCGTGATGTGGTTCTTGGCGACGGAAATGCCTTTTACCACCGGCAGAACCGGAATATTGGCGGCCTGGTAATCTTTAAAGCGGAAGATGGCAATCGCATAGGAGTGCGGCATCTGCCACAGGCTAAAGATAGCCAGCAGGATAGCGGCGCCGGTGTCGAACTCGTTGGTCACGGCGCAGTAGCCGATAACCGGAGGAGCCGCACCGGACAAGCTGCCGATGAGCGTGCCGTAGACCGAGTGGCGTTTCATGTAGAGGCTATACACCCCGACATACACCACGAAGCCCATCACGGCCAGCCACATCGCCAGCGGATTAGCACCAAACCACAGCAGCATGAAGCCAGCAATACCCAACACGGTGGCGTACACCAGCGAAATTTTCGGTGAAATCAGGCCTTTAACCAGCACCCGATTTTTCGTTCTCTCCATCTTCTGGTCGATATCGCGGTCGATAAAGTTGTTGTAAACACAACCTGATGCGACCACCAGTGATACGCCAACCAGCGTATAGAGGAACAGCGGGTAATTAATGCTGCCCTTCGAGGCCAGTAAAAATCCCCCAATGACAGAAATTAAATTACCGAAAATAATTCCTGGTTTCGTTACTTGCAGGTATTGCTTAATCATACATGCCGCTCTTAGTGAACCATCATGTTCAGGTTGAGGTTCCACATAATCCAGATCGAGCCAATCACCAGAATGGCAATAATCAGCACCGTAAAGGCAAAGGCCACCAGGTTCCAGCGCTCACTCGACGAGGTGTTCAGATGCAGGAAGCACACGAGGTGCACCAGAATCTGGACGACTGCAGTCACCAGGATCACGGCAAGCATGGTGCCGTGAGAGGCCGTGCCTTCCATTACAATCCAGAACGGAATAGCCGTCAGGATGATAGACAGGATAAAACCTGTCATGTAGGTCTTCACGCTACCGTGGTGGGCGCCGCTATGTTCAGTTGAATGACTCATTACATTGCCCCCATCAGATAGACTACAGAGAATACGCAGATCCAAACCACGTCAAGGAAGTGCCAGAACAGGCTCAGGCACATCAGACGCGCACGGTTGGTGCTAGTCAGGCCGCGGCGGGAAACATGAATCATCATGAATGCCATCCACACCAGACCGGAAGTGACGTGCAGACCGTGGGTACCGACCAGCGCGAAGAACGCTGACAGGAAGCCGCTGCGATCCGGGCCGAAGCCTTCTTTGATCAGGTGATGGAATTCATAGATTTCCATCCCAACGAAGCCTGCACCGCACAGGAAGGTCAGCGCCAGCCAGGAGATAACCTGGCTTTTGTTGCCTTTATTCATGGCGATGATCGCCATGCCGTAGGTGATGGAGCTCACCAGCAGCAGGGCAGTTTCAACGGCCACGAACGGCAGCTCGAAGATGTCTTTCCCTGCCGGGCCACCTGCGGTGCCGTTCACCAGAACGGCATAGGTCGCGAACAAGCAACAGAACAGAATGCAGTCGCTCATCAGGTAGATCCAGAAACCAAAGACCTTATTGGTTCCCGCATCGTGGTGCCCGTGCTCCGCGGCGTGGGCGTTATTTACAGTCTCAGTTGCCATTTTTCAGCCCTGCTTTGGTGAGTTCTTCGAAATGCTGATTTTCCAGTTTTTCGACTTCAGCCACCGGAACATAGTAATCCACATCTTCGTCGAAGCTTTTCGCAATCCAGGTGATAACGATGCCGGCAAAGCCAACAATCGCCAGCCACCAGATGTGCCAGATCATGGCAAAGCCAAACACGGTGCTGAATGCAGCGATGATGATACCGGCTGCGCTGTTACGCGGCATATGAATCTCTTCATAGTGCGCAGGCTGCTTGTACGCTTCACCTTTCTCTTTCATCTCCCAGAATGCATCACGCTCGTGAACGTGCGGCAGGTGGGCGAAGTTATAGAACGGAGGTGGGGAAGACGTTGCCCACTCCAGCGTACGGCCGCCCCATGGGTCACCGGTCAGATCGCGGTTCTGCTCGCGGTCACGGATAGAAACGTAGAACTGAATCAGCTGGCACAGAATGCCCAGAGCGATCAGCGCCGCACCACAGGCTGCAACAACCAGCAGGGTGTGGAACTGTGGATCGATCTGCTGGCTCAGACGACGGGTCATGCCCATGAAGCCCAGCACGTACAGCGGCATAAATGCCACGAAGAAACCGATAATCCAGAACCAGAAGGCGCGTTTGCCCCAGGTTTCGTTCAGCGTGAAGCCGAACGCTTTTGGCCACCAGTAGGTCAGACCTGCGAAGCAACCGAAGACCACGCCGCCGATGATAACGTTGTGGAAGTGTGCAATCAGGAACAGGCTGTTGTGCAGCACGAAGTCCGCGCCCGGCACCGCCAGCAGAACACCGGTCATCCCACCGATAGAGAAGGTGACGATGAAGCCAGTGGTCCACAGCATCGCGGAGTTAAAGACGATGCGGCCCTGATACATGGTGAACAGCCAGTTGAAGATCTTCACCCCGGTCGGGATGGCGATAATCATGGTGGCAATACCGAAGAAGGCGTTTACGTTCGCCCCGCTGCCCATGGTGAAGAAGTGGTGCAGCCAAACGATGAACGACAGAACGGTAATCGCGATGGTCGCCCACACCAGGGAGGTGTAACCGAACAGACGCTTTTTAGAGAAGGTTGCAACCACCTCAGAGAACACACCAAACACCGGCAGCACCAGGATATAAACTTCCGGGTGGCCCCATGCCCAGATGAGGTTGATGTACATCATCATGTTGCCACCCATATCGTTGGTAAAGAAATGGGTGCCAAGGTAGCGGTCAAGGGTCAGCAGCGCGACGGTCACGGTGAAGATTGGGAACGCGGCGATAATCAGTACGTTAGTACACAGCGAAGCCCAGGTGAACACCGGCATTTTGAACATGGTCATACCCGGGGTACGCATGTTCAGAATGGTCACGAAGAAGTTAATACCGGTCAGTGTCGTACCGATACCGGACAGCTGGAGACTCCAGATCCAGTAATCGACCCCGACGCCCGGACTGTACTCAATCCCCGATAGCGGTGGATAAGCTACCCAGCCGGTCTGAGCGAATTCGCCCACGCCCAGTGACAGGTTAACCAGCACCACGCCGACAACGGTGAACCAGAAGCTCAGGTTGTTCAGGAATGGGAAGGCAACGTCACGCGCGCCAATCTGTAAAGGCACAACGATGTTCATCAGGCCGATAACAAATGGCATCGCTACGAAGAAGATCATGATAACGCCGTGGGCGGTAAAGATCTGATCGTAGTGGTGAGGCGGCAGGAAGCCTGCTTCGCCGGCGGAGGCCAGTACCTGCTGGCTACGCATCATTACCGCATCGGCAAAGCCGCGCAGCAGCATGACGATAGCGACGATAATGTACATCACGCCGAGGCGTTTGTGGTCAACGGAGGTTAGCCACTCTTTCCATAAATATTCCCACTTACCGAAGTAAGTGATAGCCGCAAGCAGCGCCAGTCCCCCGACGATGATTGCCGCAACCGTAACCATGACAATTGGCTCATGGTACGGGATTGCATCCAGTGTAAGTTTTCCGAACATCGTATTATTCCTCGGCCCCTTAGTGAGAGGTTTCCGCGTGACTCATGTCCATGCCTTCCATACCTTCCATGCCTTTCATATCGTCATGGGAAGCCTGTTCACCTTCCGGCTTGGTCATGTGCATGCTCCCGTGTCCCATAAATTTGTTAATCACGTCTTTAAACAAATCAGGTTTAACACTGGAGAAGTATTCGACTTTGTTGTATTCGCTTGGCGCGGCCAGTTTCTCGTAGGTCGCCATATCGTTCATGACTTCAGGAGACTGTTTCGCTTTAGCAACCCATTGGTTAAAGGTGTCCATGTCCGGCGTGGCGATAGCCTTGAACTTCATGCCGGAGAAACCTTTACCGCTGTAGTTTGACGAAATACCGTCGTAGGTGCCGGCTTCATCGGCAATCAGGTGCAGTTTGGTCTGCATACCTGCCATTGCGTAGATTTGGCTACCCAGGCGCGGAATAAAGAAGGAGTTCATCACCGAGTTAGAGGTGATTTTGAATTCCACTGGGGTATTGGCCGGGAAGGCGATTTCATTCACCGTAGCGATACCCTGCTCCGGATAGATGAAGAACCATTTCCAGTCCATGGCGATAACTTCGATGGTCACCGGCTTCGCTTCATGTTCCAGCGGGCGGCTAGGTTCAAGAGAGTGAGTGGTTTTCCAGGTCAGTACCGCGAGGAAGATAACGATAAGGATAGGAATCGTCCAGACTACAGCTTCCACTTTGTTCGAGTGCGACCAGTTAGGGCTGTATTTGGCGTCTTTGTTGGATGCCCGATACTTCCAGGCAAAACCGATAGCCATTGCAATTGCAGGGATAACGACAATCAACATCAGGCCGATGGCCGTCAGTATCAGTGAACGTTGTTCCAGTCCGATCTGTCCTTTGGGATCCAGGAGTGCAGAATCACAGCCACTGAGTAAAAAAGCGCCTGCGATTAATGACAACCATCCCAAACTTTTATTGTATTTCCTGAGTCTCATTTAACGACCTCAATTCCAGGGAGCTCTATTGTCGTTTAAAGTGTGCCGGCATTTTACGGGAAGGTTACATTACTGTAAACATGAATGGCGCAGTGTCAGTAGGGTGTTACCGGGTTCTGCCTACGATGTCACACAGAATGCAACAAACTGTAAAATCTAGCGTTGGTGCGCGGGCTCCGCAGGTTATAACGAAAACCTATGTTGGCGGAAATAGTCCGGGGAAATGAGTATAACCAGTCAAATTAAAATACATTTAATTAACAATGCGGCAGCATTTGTCACATGTTTCCAACAAATATTAATTTCTCACCGGGCTGAATCGTTAAGGATAATCTTTTAATGCTTATTGAACAAAGTAATTAAAGAAAACTGTATTTAATTACGATAAATAGTCCTCGACGGTAACACTTTATGGCCTGGGTAATTAATAGACAAAAAAAGTAACTATCCGGTATTAATTACATTTTCTTAATCACAAAGCAGGTGAAAACGACAGGGTTAAGGGCGTTAAGTAGCCACTTTATAATCAGGGATAAGATCATGGCAGGAGATATTTCACCCATTATTGGTATCGATCTCGGCACATCCAATAGCGCCGTGGCCTGGTTTGGTGCTGCGGGGACAACGTTAATTTTGGGCCGCCGCGGTGAGCGTTTAACCCCTTCCGTGGTCGGGCTGGATGACGATGGGCATCTGCTGGTTGGCGAGGCGGCAAAGGCCCGACTGGTTAGTCATCCTCATCTCACTGTCGCCAGTTTCAAGCGTTATATGGGCACCGATAAAACCTTCACTCTTGGCCAGCAGTCATTTCGTGCTGAAGAGCTTGCCGCGTTAGTGCTGAGAAAATTAAAAGCGGATGCCGAAGTTACGCTTGGCTGCAGCGTCACGCGTGCGGCCATTACCGTACCGGCTTACTTCAACGATACCCAGCGTAAGGCGGTGAAAGCTGCCGGGCAGATGGCCGGCCTGGACGTTGAGCGCCTTCTTAATGAGCCCACCGCAGCCGCGCTGGCCTACGGACTGGCCGACAGCCGTGAGCAAAAATTCCTGGTCTTCGACTTAGGCGGCGGAACGTTTGATGTCTCCATCGTCGATATGTTTGAAGGCGTCATAGAGGTGCGCGCCAGCAGCGGCGATGCCTGGCTGGGGGGCGATGATTTTACCGAAGCAATCCGCCAGTGGATGCTAAGCCACTATCCCCAGCTAACGCTTGATGACCCGGCGTTTGCCGCAGAACTGACCCGCCAGGCAGAATCGTTAAAACGCCAGCTCAGCAATCAGGAAAAAGCCACTGCGAAACTGACTTGCGGTGGTGAGGAATACGGCTGGGATATGACCGAAGAGGCTTTCCAGGAATGTTGCAGTGGGCTGCTGTCCCGCCTGAAAAAACCGGTGGTTCAGGCGTTACAGGATGCGCAATTTGACGTTGCGCAACTCGACCACGTTATTTTGGTGGGTGGCGCAACCCGTATGCCGCTGGTTCGCCAGCTGGTGACCCGCATGTTTGGTCGCTTCCCTCGTAATGAACTGAATCCTGACGAAGTGGTGGCGCTGGGCGCCGGCGTTCAGGCCGGACTTATAGCGGAAGACAAAGCGCTGGACGACGTGGTGCTCACCGATGTGATGCCTTATTCATTGGGGATCGAAGTGGCCCGCCGGCACGGGGACAAAATAGAAGAAGGCTTTTTCTCGCCGCTGATTGAGCGCAACGCCTTCGTGCCGGTTAGCGTGATGCAGACCTTCAGCACCATGAATGATAACCAGCGCAAGATAGATATTGAGGTTTATCAGGGAGAATCCCGCAAAGTCAGCGACAACCTGCGCCTGGACAGCATGTCGATTCAGATCCCGCCGCGCAAAGCGGGGGAAGTTAGCGTGGACGTGCGTTTCACCTATACCCTTGACGGCATCCTGGAAGTGGAATGCAGAGTCAGCGGCGAGCAAACCGCGTCCACAATGGTGATCGAGAAATCGCCGGGCATGCTCAGCGCTGAGGATATTGCAAACCGCTTAAAACAGCTGGACGCGCTCAAACAACATCCCCGGGACGTGCCTGAAAATCGCCAATTGGCTGCCGAAGCGGCAAAACGCTATGAGCAGACGCTGGGAGACAGACGCCAGATTATCGATCATTATGCGACGCAGTTTGAACAGGCGCTGGACCGCCAGGATCTGCGTGTTATTGCTGCCGCGCGGGACGACCTGCGTCGGGTGTTAGACCAGCTTAACGACGGACTGTAAAGATGGCGACGATATGGGATGTGCTGGGCATTGAGCCTACAAGAGATGAAAGCGAAATTCGTCGGGCTTATGCCCGGGAGCTAAAGCTACGGCGGCCGGACAAAGACCCGAAGGGGTTTCAGGCGTTGCGCGAGGCGTTTGATAGCGCCAAACGCTATGCCAGTTCGACGGTTGTTCTGAACGACGAAGATGAGCATTTCCCGGGTAAACCTGAACCTACGCCGATGATGGATTATGTTCGGGAACTGATGCAGGAGCAGACCTCTCAGCCACAAACACTCTGGAGCAAAAATGAACTCTGGGAACAGGCGCAGTCAGTTTCGACTCTGTTAATCAGGGATGAACTTGAAGGATTGGGGACGCTGCATCGTTACCTTGATAATGAAATCCCCGATGCACTTGAAGCCCGACACGTGTTTAGCCTGATGCTCGCCGAAGCACTAAGCGAGCAGAAGTGGCTTAACCGCAGCCTGTTAAATGAAGTCTCTGCGGTGATGGACTGGCAGATTGACAGCTACCGCTCCTCTCAACTTCCTGACTGGCTGGTACATGCCCTCGAACAGCAGATTGCGATAACTAACCGGGAGAACTACTGGCAGTATCTGGCCAGGCAATATGGAGGCAATCGTTATGCTCAGTTGAAATGGCGGCTGCTGACGGAAAAAGGGATGGCGATTCCAGGGTGGGTAAGGCTGGTTCCCGATCTGCTGTCGCAGCTGGCGAAGCAGGTGGGGGAATTACGCCAGCAGTCGCCCGCATTGTTGGAGCGCCTTAATCCTTCACTCCTTGAGGTGCTGCAAAAACCAACCCTGGCGCTAAGCTGGGGAGCCATCATTGCCGTAGTTTTCTGGGGGTATACGGCCTGGCTAACGGGCCATGAGTCACCGAAAGCCGCGTTTCAGTCAGGCGTCATGCTGGCCGTAGTGGCGACTTTTCTCTGGGGATATCCGTTTCTTGAACGCCGATTTAAATCCGGAGGAGCGGCAAGCAAATGCGTCCATACTGTTTTCTGGCTGGCATCGTGGCTGCTTCTTGCGATGGCATTTTATAGCGCATGGCGTGGAGCGAGCGCATGGCAGGGAAAAGATGTCATAACGATGCGGGCGCTGGTTATCCTGCTCTTCCTTGTTATCCCGGTGGGATGGGCGCTTTGGCAAAGACGTGGCGACTGGCGTAACTTACCTGTCAGGATTGTGGTTGTTGTCCTGATGTTCCCGGTTTTATTTATCCGTCAGCTTCCTCCCCTGGTGAATCTATTGGGCATGATATTGCTGCCTATGCTTTATGGCATCACCATCGAAATGGTTTACTTCATAAAATAAAAAAGCCCCCGGTTTATGCCGGGGGCTTTTGCATCAAACGTTGTGCATCAGAACATCAGCACCATCCACGGGTAGCTGATAAGCATCAGCGAACAGAGGAAGATAGCGCCAAAGATGGTACCCATTCGCCAGTAATCTTTGGTTGGCAGGTAGCCGCTGCCGTAGTAAATCGGGCTTGGACCGGTGCCGTAAGGGGTGATGATCCCCATCACGCCGAGTGAAGTCACCATCATCAGGCAGAAGACAGGCATATTGATACCCGGAATGGATGCGGCGATGGTCAGCGTGGCCGGCAGCAGCGCGGTGGTGTGCGCCGTGGTGCTGGCAAACAGATAGTGCAGCAGGTAGAACGCCACCAGCAGCATCACCGCCGACACCTGCGGGTCGAAGCCGTGCAGCAGCGCGGCACCTTCTTTACCCAGCCAGGCAATAAAGCCCACGCGAGCGAGGCCATCGGCCAGCGCCACCAGGGTGGCAAACCAGGCAAAGGTATTCCAGGCCGGTTTATTGCTGATAATGTCGTTCCAGTTAAGCACGCCGGTCCACAGCATCAGGATAATGACCAGCAGAGCGGCCATAGCAGGCTCAATCCATGCGGCGGCAAAAATCCACATCAGCAGGGCGCTGCAGACAAACAGCAGCAGCAGGATTTCGTTGCGCGACAGTTTGCCCAGTTTTTCCAGCTCTGCGGCAGCCCACTTCGGCACTTCGTCATTCACCTTCACTTCCGGCGGGTAGAACCAGTAAGCCAGCAGCGGCATGGTGAGGATCAGCAGCACGCCCAGCGGCAGGAAGGCCAGGAACCACATGCCCCAGGAGATCTCAAAGCCGATGATGCTTTTCACCAGCGCCAGCGCCAGCAGGTTCGGTGCCAGCGCGGAGAGGAACATCGAGCTGGTGATACAGGCGGCGCTGATCGCCACCCACATCAGGTAAGAGCCAATTCTGCGCGAGCTTGGGTCATTGGGCAGAGAGCCATACAGCGGCGGCAGGTTAGCAATAATCGGGTAAATCGTGCCCCCACTGCGCGCGGTGTTAGACGGAGTGAACGGGGCGAGAAGCAGGTCGGCGAAGGTGATCGCGTAACCCAGCGTCAGGCTGCGTCGGCCCAGGTATTTCACCAGGATCAGCGCCAGACGGCGGCCAAACTGCGTTTTGTCGTAGCCGGCGGCAAACATAAAGGCGCCGAAGATCAGCCAAACGGTGGAGTTGCTAAAGCCGCTGACCGCCCACTGGAAGGACTGGCTCGCCAGCTTAAATTTAGGATCTGCCAGCTCGGCCGGGCTAAACAATAGCCACTGGCTGAACAGCGCGATAACCACGATGCCTGTCAGCCCGATAACTGCGCCTGGTAAGGGTTCGAAGATAAGCCCGACAATCACCCCGACGAAGATGGCGAAGAAGTGCCATGCGTAGGGCTCTAATCCGGCCGGAACCGGAAGCAGTAATATAATGATGCTGATAAGGATAGGTAAAAATAGCAATATCAAGCGCTTTTTATTCCCCGCGTCCGGGGGCGATGCTTTCGCTGTCGCGCTTATTGGTGAGGTGTTAGTCATAGCCTGTGCCTTAAAGTTATCATGATGAATTCGATTAATATTCCCTGCAAAACCTGTTTCCCGACTTTTATTTCCACCTCATCTTTTATAGGCAGAATTTTATACATTCATGATAGTTTTTTTAACCGGTGCAAATCTGACCGCCCATCGCACCTGCTCCCTGCCTCCATTTAACCTCATATTTATTGAGTGATAAGCGATTGTTTCTCGAATCCTTCATCATACTGAAACAATGGGAGATTATCCCTTCTTTTGCGCTCCTGCTGACCGTGTCAGGTATTAGATTTTTGTTTCTGTATAGCAAAAAGCCAACGATTTTATTTAACTAAAAAAATCCGCTTCATTTATATCCATAGTCTTTAAGTGGTTAAAGATCAAATCGTAACCTGATGTAAATAAGCCGCTTCGCTGATTGCCATCGACTATTCAGTAGAAGCAAAGTGATATAAAACCTTTTGTTATTTATGGTTATTATTTGTATTTGCTTTTTTTAAGGCGTTGACTAACATTCGAAAAATATATTCCGCAAAATTGCCGTTTCTGTTCTCTAATTCAAATTACGTTACTCCCTGATAATTGTGTTGCCTGCCGGGGCTATTCATTGAGTGCCGGACAATGTCGACCTCACCTGCTGGAATGATAAAGAATGAACTCCAAAACTCCGATCCTGAAGCCACTCACCTTGCCCAACGGCGCGGTGCTGAAAAACCGCCTGATCATGGCGCCGATGACCACCTGTACCGGTTTTTACGACGGCAGCGTGCCCAGCGATTTGGTTGAGTATTACCGCGAACGCGCGGGCACCATCGGCACCGTTATCGTCGAATGCTGCTTTATCGATCCTAAAGGCCCCGCTTTCCCCGGTGCTCTGGCTATCGACAGTGACAACAAAATTCCTGGCCTGGCGCGAATTGCCAGCGCGATTAAATCCCGCGGCTCTAAAGCCATTCTGCAGATTTATCACGGCGGCCGAATGGTTGAGCCGGAGCTGATTGGCGGCAAGAAGCCCGTCGCGCCGAGCGCCATTGCCGCGCCGCGTGAAGGGGCCACCACGCCAGAAGCCCTGACTGCCGAAGAAGTGGATGTGATGATCACCAAGTTTGGCGATGCCGTGAACCGTGCAATCAAAGCCGGATTCGACGGCGTGGAGATCCACGGCGCAAACACTTACCTGATTCAGCAGTTCTATTCGCCAAACTCTAACCAGCGTGACGATAAGTGGGGCGGCAGCCGCGACAATCGCGCCAGGTTCCCGCTGGAAGTGCTCGAAATCACCCACAAAATGGCCAGCCGCTTCGCCGATGCTTCCTTTATTATCGGCTACCGTTTCTCGCCGGAAGAGATTGAGGTGCCAGGCATCCGCTTCGACGACACCATGTACCTGCTGGAAAAGCTGGCGGAAAGGGGCGTTGATTACGTGCACTTCTCCGTGGGCTACTTCAAGCGTGCGTCGATCGTCGATACCAAAGATCCGACCATGTTGATCAACAAGTATCTGGCGATGCGGTCTGAAACGCTGGCGAAAGTGCCGGTTATCGGGGTGGGTGGGGTCGTTAACCGCACTGATGCCGAAGAAGCGCTGGGCCTAGGGTACAACCTGATTGCCGTCGGGAAAGCCTGTATTGCCTACCCGGACTGGGCCGATCGCATTCTAAAAAATGAAACGCTGGATCTGTTCATTGACAGCACCAAGCGTGAAGAGCTGCTGATCCCTGAGCCGCTGTGGCGCTTCTCGCTGGTCGATGCCATGATCCGCGACACCAGCACCACTGGCCGCAAATACAAAGCCGGGGTCTTCCAGGAAAAAGTGGAGGCCGAAGCGCTCAAGCTCAAAATCAGCGTCACGCTCGACACTGACCGTATCACCGACATTACTCTGGTGCAGGACGATTCGGTGGATGTCGATTTCACCCCAAGTTTCGAAATTTTGCGCTCGCGTATGCTGGTGGCCAACAGCCCGTATGTGGATGCGGTGACCGGGGCAACGGCACAAAGTGAGGCCCTGAAGAAAGCGGTCTCCCGCGCGATGACCACCTCCAGCAAAGAACATGTGATTGAAGAAGGCGGCAACCCGGATGCACCTCAAAGCTACGATGTGGCGGTGATCGGCAGCGGCGGTGCAGGCCTGGCGGCGGCTATTCGTGCTTCCGACGCCGGTGCCCGCGTGGTGATCATCGAGAAGATGCCAACCATCGGCGGCAACACCATCAAAGCCTCCGTGGGCATGAACGCCGCGGAAACGCGCTTCCAGGCGATGAAGGGCATCAAAGATAGCAAAGAGCTGTTCTACGATGAGACGCTGAAAGGCGGTAAATTCAGAAACAATACCGAGCTGTTGAAAGAGTTCGTCGAGCGCGCGCCAGGCGCCATTGACTGGCTGGCAAGCCTGGATATCGTCCTGAACGACATTACCATCACCGGCGGGATGAGTATTGACCGTACACACCGCCCGGCAGACCGCTCGGCCGTTGGTGGCTTCCTGATAAGCGGCCTGGTCAACAACGTCAACCAGCGCAGCATTGACGTACTGCTGGATACCACCGTGGAAGAGATTCTGCATGAAAACGGCGTGGTAACCGGGGTTAAGGTCGCGAACGAATATAACGAACACCATATTCTGCTGGCGAAAAGCGTGGTTGTGGCTACCGGTGGCTTCAGCGCCAACCGTAAAATGGTTGTTCACTACCGCCCTGAGCTGAAAGGTTTTGTGACCACCAACCATAAAGGTGCGACCGGGAGCGGTATTGCCCTGCTGGAGAAGATCGGCGCCGGTACGGTGGACATGGATCAGATCCAGATCCACCCGACCGTGGAGCAAACGACTTCTTATCTGATCTCCGAGTCCATTCGCGGCGGCGGGGCTATTCTGGTCAGTCAGGAAGGGCAGCGCTTCTTCAATGAGCTGGAAACCCGTGACAAGGTTTCCGCAGAGATTATCGCTCTGCCGGAGAAAAGTGCCTGGATCCTGTTTGATGAGCAGGTACGCCAGAACAACAAAGCGGCGGATGAATATATTGCCCGTGGGTTTGTGATCAGCGCGCCAACGGCGGAAGAGCTGGCGGTGAAGCTGAATATGGATGCGCACGCGCTGCAGCAAACGCTGGATCGCTACAACGGCTTTGTGAAGCAGAAAAAGGACGAAGACTTTGGGCGTACCACCGGGATGCGTTTCCCACTGGACACTGGGCCATACTACGCGATCCGCATTGCGCCGGGGGTTCACCACACGATGGGCGGTGTCACCATTAACACCAGCGCAGAAGTGGTAACCGAACAGCATCAGGTGATTCAGGGCGTCTGGGCCGCGGGTGAAGTGGTGGGCGGCATTCACGGTGCAAACCGCATCGGCGGCAACGCCGTCGCCGATATCATCATCTTTGGTACACTTGCCGGGCAAAACGCGGCAGCACACGCGCTGGCTTAAGGCGATAAAAAAGCCGGCAGGGTGACCTTGCCGGCTTTCTCAGACCGGGCGTTTATCCGCCCGGTTTTTTTATTCTTATCAGATAAGTGACGTTTTGCGCAGGGCGAGGAAGTCCAGCAGGCCGCCAAACAGAATCCCGCCGATGGCGAACAAAGCGCCCCATTCCAGCAGCTGTAAACCAAATGCCCATTCGGTTAGCCCCAGCGCATTGCTGATAATAACCAGCAGCCACGCCGCCAGCAGCAGGCAGCCAAAGCCCAGAATACGCAGCGCCAGGCGGTAAGCCGGAGCAAATTCACTGCGCGTCATGAAGGTTTCGTTTTGCTGGGTGAACTCCAGCGTGCGCTTACAGACCAGTAATAATAGAATCCCCGGTACTGCGGCGACGACAGAGAACAGGTAGAACGTCGGCCAGCCGTGGGCTTCCACAAACCAGCCGGCAATCGGGCCGACATACACGCGGCCCACGGCGGAAAGCGCGGAAAGCAGCGCAAACTGGGTGGCTGAGAATGACTTGTTGCACAGCGTCATCAGCAGCGCCACGAAGGCTGCAGTGCCCATGCCGCCGCAGAGGTTCTCGAAGAACACCGCGCTTGCCATGGTAATCATGTCTTTATCCGTTACCGACAGCAGCCAGTAACCGGCGTTGGACACGCCCTGCAAAATGCCGAAGATCAGCAAGGCGCGGAACAGCGTCAGCTTTTGCATCAGCATTCCGCCAAGCAGCGCGCCGAAAATGGTGGCGCACAGCCCCAGCGTTTTATTCACCACGCCGACTTCACCGGCATCAAAGCCAACGCCGCGGATCAGGAACGTGGTGGTCAGGCTCATGGCGAAGGCATCGCCCAGCTTATAAAGCACAATCAGCAGCAAAATCAGCCAGGCATTGTTGCGGCCAAAGAAGTCACGCAGCGGTTCAACGACGGCGCGCTCCAGGCTTTTAGGGACGGGGACGGCATCCGTAGGCTCTGGCGCCAAAAGCGTGGCGATAATACAGGGCACAAGCAGGGCTGCCATCAGCCAGTAGGTGGCCTGCCAGCCTAAATAGCGGTCTGCCAGCCAGAGCGCGAGACCGCCGGAAACCAGCATTGCAAGGCGGTAGCCCAGCACGCTGATGGCGGCACCGGTCCCGCGTTCCTCGGCAGACAGAACGTCAGTTTTCCAGGCATCAAAGACGATATCCTGGGAGGCAGAACAGAAGGCGATGATCACCGCCAGGGCAGCCATCCAGCGCAGCTGCGAGGAGGGTTCAAGGAACCCCATGGCGGCGATTGCCACCAACAACAGAATTTGCGTGATTAGCAGCCAGCCACGACGACGCCCGAGCAGCGGCGGGGTATAGCGGTCCATTACCGGCGACCAAAGAAACTTAAAGACGTAGGCCTGGCCCACAAGCGAGAAGAAACCGATGGTTTTCAGGTCGATGTTTTCGACGGTCATCCAGGCCTGAAGCGTCCCTGATGTCAGGGCTAAAGGCAGGCCGGACGCAAAGCCCAGAATCAGTAAAATGGCTGATTTTGGCTGCTGAAAGATGCGCAGATAATGATTGGACATAGGGGAATTGTACAAACTCTGTTGTTGGCCCGCGTGAGCAGGCCAACGGGGTAAAAATTAACGAGCGTTCTGCTTAACGAAGTCGTGAACGCTGGTGTCCTGAGCCATATCCGCAATGGTATCGGTCAGCACGGAGTTAACCGCGTCAGCGATATTTTTATTGGTAGCCTGGAACGCGCCTTCAACGTTATAGCTGGAGCGGTAGTTCTTGGTCATCTTGTTACCGTTCTTCGCGGTAGCAATGATGGAGATATCCGCTTTAGTGGCGATGTTGTAGCGCACGTTACCCTGGGAAACGTCAGCATACAGCTGGTTAACGATGATCTGCAGATCAACCGGGCTGTTTGGCCCAATCATATAACCGCGGGCGGTCATCTGTTTCTCCAGCACTTCCTGCAGCAGGAAGCGCAAATCGCGGGATGGCGTTAGCGTGACTAGCTGATTGTCGCGGGTCACCTTCGCCAGCGCCTGGCTGGTACGCTGATCGGCACCGTTGATGCTTAGCGTCACGCCCATCAGGCTTGGATCCTGCTGTGGCAGGGTGATCTTTGGTGACACTTCAATGGTGGTTGGCGGTGTTGCGCAGCTGGCCAGCATAAACATGGCAACCAGCGGGAAAAGTAATTTTTTTAACATGTTCGCTTTCTCAATGTACTCAAAGGGCAGGCTGATAAAAAATCACGCCATCATAACACTGCGGTCGTGCAGGGGAAGTGCTTAACGCACGGAATTTCATCGCGTTGCCATTTTTTTGGGCTTCAGCAAAACCTTCTGACACTTTTCATTCGGTTTAGTGCCTTAACCCTATGAACGTTCTGATAACCGGGTGAAGAAAGGCCCGCGAAAGTTAAATTTTTGTTGTGTTCAAAGCAAAATCTGGCTAAAAGCGGCTAACATTTAAAGGGATGAGTGGCATCTCTACGTTGTCGAGGAGAAAGTTCATGCTGATACGCGAGCAGATAGAAGAGAAGTTAAAAGCCGCCTTTACCCCCGCGTACCTGGAAGTCGTGGATGAAAGCTATCGTCACAATGTCCCGGCGGGCTCCGAAAGCCATTTTAAGGTGGTGCTGGTTAGCGATCGTTTTACCGGCGAACGCTTTTTAAACCGCCATCGCATGATTTATGGCACATTAAGTGAGGAACTGGCAGGCCCGGTACACGCGCTGGCGCTGCATACTTACACCGTCAAAGAGTGGGAAGGGCTGCAGGACACGGTGTTTGCCTCCCCGAACTGCCGTGGCGCGGGCAGCATTGCCTGATTAACCGCTAAGCGTTTGCAACTAAGGGAACTTTTCCGTTATGTTGCGGTATGTATACTGCGTTTCCCAAAACGGCCTGCGGGCCGTTTTGTTTTGCCTGCCTCTTTAAGGGAGCGGGCAAAGAAGAATAAATGACAAAGAAGTGTGAAAAAGGCCGCAGCCGAGCGCTATTGCCGTTCTCGACTCACCCCTGTGATGCCGCTATAATGCTGCGTCTTATTTTTTGAATGTCTTCGGGATGATTCTGACGACAGGGAATGTGTTTCTGATTCAGAGAACATCCTGGTTCTGTGAAGCCACCAGGGCTTCCAGAGTTGACCGAGCACTGTGATTTTTTGAGGTAACAAGATGCAAGTTTCAGTTGAAACCACTCAGGGCCTTGGCCGCCGTCTCACGATTACTATCGCTGCAGACAGCATCGAAACCGCTGTAAAAAGCGAGCTGGTCAACGTAGCTAAAAAAGTACGTATCGATGGCTTCCGTAAAGGCAAAGTGCCGATGACCGTCGTTGAGCAGCGCTACGGTGCTTCCGTTCGTCAGGACGTGCTGGGCGAGCTGATGAGCCGCAACTTTATTGATGCGATCATCAAAGAGAAGATCAATCCGGCTGGCGCACCTAACTATGTGCCGGGCGAATACAAACAGGGCGAAGACTTCACCTACGCGGTAGAGTTTGAAGTGTACCCAGAAGTTGAGCTGCAGGGTCTGGAAGCCATCGAAGTTGAAAAACCGGTTGTTGATGTGACCGACGAAGACGTTGATGCGATGCTGGACACCCTGCGCAAGCAGCAGGCGACCTGGAAAGACAGCGACGCTGCAGCGACTGCAGAAGATCGCGTTACCATCGATTTCACCGGTTCCGTTGACGGCGAAGTGTTCGAAGGCGGCAAAGCCTCTGACTTCGTGCTGGCAATGGGTCAGGGTCGTATGATTCCTGGCTTCGAAGACGGCATCGTTGGCCACAAAGCGGGCGAAGAGTTCACTATCGAAGTAACCTTCCCGGAAGAATATCACGCTGAAAACCTGAAAGGGAAAGCGGCGAAGTTCGACATCGTGCTGAAGAAAGTTGAAGCGCGCGAGCTGCCAGAATTCACCGAAGAGTTCATCAAGCGTTTCGGCGTTGAAGATGGTTCTGTGGCTGGCCTGCGTACCGAAGTGCGTAAAAACATGGATCGCGAACTGAAAGGCGCCGTGCGTAACCGCATCAAGTCTCAGGCAATCGACGGTCTGGTTAACGCTAACAACATCGACGTGCCAGCTGCGCTGATCGACGGCGAAATCGACGTTCTGCGTCGCCAGGCTGCACAGCGTTTCGGTGGCAACGAGAAACAGGCTCTGGAACTGCCACGTGAACTGTTCGAAGAGCAGGCTAAACGTCGCGTTGTTGTTGGTCTGCTGCTGGGCGAAGTGATTCGTACCCACGAGCTGAAAGCTGACGAAGAGCGTGTTAAAGGTCTGATCGAAGAAATGGCTTCTGCTTACGAAGATCCGACTGAAGTCATCGAGTTCTACGGTAAAAACAAAGAGCTGATGGACAACATGCGCAACGTTGCGCTGGAAGAGCAGGCTGTTGAAGCCGTTCTGGCTAAAGCGAAAGTGTCCGAAAAAGCGACCACTTTCAGCGAGCTGATGAACCAGCAGGCGTAAGTGCTTTTTGGCTGATTAGCCAAAAAACGCAGCATCGGGCCCGTCACCTTTTGGTGGCGGGCTTTTTTATTGCTAAATCACACGATAAGCCATCAATAAAACCCCATTTCAGGGTTAGCGTAACAACAAAAGGTTGTTATGCTTGAAACAGGGCAAATCATCCCCATTATTCGGGTGAGGTTCCATTAACAATCCCTGACTGACTCCGTCCAGAATCGGCGCAAGGAACATAGTCAATATCCTGCGTCTCAAGTAGAATCAGTACAGTAGGCTTAATTACTCCAGGAGACGGACATGTCATACAGTGGCGAACGAGATCAATTAGCACCCCATATGGCCCTGGTGCCGATGGTTGTTGAACAAACATCCCGCGGCGAACGTTCATACGATATCTATTCTCGTCTGCTTAAGGAGCGCGTCATCTTCCTGACCGGTCAGGTAGAAGATCATATGGCTAACCTGATTGTGGCGCAGATGCTGTTTCTGGAAGCAGAAAACCCGGAAAAAGATATCTATCTTTACATCAACTCTCCGGGTGGCGTAATTACGGCCGGGATGTCGATTTACGACACCATGAAGTTTATTAAGCCTGACGTCAGCACCATTTGTATGGGCCAGGCTTGCTCGATGGGCGCATTCCTGCTGACCGCTGGGGCAAAAGGTAAGCGTTTCTGCCTGCCGAACTCCCGCGTCATGATTCACCAGCCACTGGGCGGCTATCAGGGCCAGGCGACGGATATCGAAATCCACGCTAAAGAGATCCTGAAAGTGAAAGCACGTATGAACGAGCTGATGGCGGAACATACGGGCAAATCGCTTGAACAAATCGAGAAAGACACCGAGCGCGATCGTTTCCTCTCCGCAAGCGAAGCGGTAGAGTACGGTTTAGTTGATTCGATCCTGACTCACCGTAACTAATGCCCGAAGCTTTAGGCCGCTATACTATAGTCAACGTCGCGGCCTGACTTAACGCTTCACTATCGGCTGCGCCGTAGAATGGCACTTGTGCTACCGGTGGTAGCACACAGAAACAGAGAAGAGGTTTTACTGATGACAGATAAGCGCAAAGACGGTTCAGGCAAACTGCTGTACTGCTCTTTTTGCGGCAAAAGCCAGCATGAAGTGCGCAAGCTGATTGCCGGGCCGTCAGTGTATATCTGCGATGAGTGTGTCGATTTATGTAACGACATCATTCGCGAAGAGATTAAAGAAGTTGCGCCGCACCGTGAACGCAGTGCGTTGCCAACGCCGCACGAAATTCGCCACCATCTTGACGATTATGTTATCGGCCAGGAGCAGGCGAAGAAAGTGCTGGCGGTTGCGGTTTACAACCACTACAAACGTCTGCGCAACAGCGACACGTCCAACGGCGTTGAGCTGGGTAAAAGCAACATCCTGCTGATCGGCCCGACAGGTAGCGGTAAAACGCTGCTGGCAGAAACGCTGGCTCGCCTGCTGGATGTGCCATTTACCATGGCCGATGCAACCACGCTGACCGAAGCAGGTTACGTGGGCGAAGACGTTGAAAACATCATTCAGAAGCTGCTGCAGAAATGCGACTACGACGTACAGAAAGCCCAGCGCGGCATCGTGTATATCGATGAGATCGATAAAATCTCCCGCAAATCTGATAACCCGTCCATCACCCGTGACGTGTCCGGTGAAGGTGTACAGCAGGCGCTGCTGAAGCTGATTGAAGGCACCGTGGCTGCCGTTCCACCTCAGGGTGGCCGTAAGCATCCGCAGCAGGAATTCCTGCAGGTTGATACCTCCAAGATTCTGTTTATCTGCGGCGGCGCATTTGCAGGCCTGGATAAAGTGATCGCCAACCGCGTGGAAACGGGTTCTGGTATCGGCTTTGGCGCAACGGTAAAAGCGAAGTCTGAGAAAGCCAGCGAAGGCAAGCTGCTTGGCCAGGTAGAACCGGAAGATCTGATCAAATTTGGTTTGATCCCTGAGTTTATCGGTCGTCTGCCGGTGGTCGCAACCTTAAGCGAACTGAGCGAAGACGCGCTGATCCAGATCCTGAAAGAGCCGAAAAATGCGCTTACCAAACAGTATCAGGCATTGTTCAACCTGGAAGGCGTAGAGCTGGAATTCCGTGATGAAGCGCTCGACGCGATTGCGAAGAAAGCGATGATCCGTAAAACCGGTGCTCGTGGCTTGCGTTCCATCGTGGAAGGCGCGCTGCTGGACACCATGTACGATCTGCCATCTCTGGACGACGTGGAAAAAGTGGTGATTGACGAGTCCGTCATCGCTGGCCAGTCCAAGCCGCTATTAATTTATGGTAAGCCGGAAGCACAGCAGGCATCCGGTGAATAATTCGCCAGAATAACCAGTCAGTTAATAAGAAAATGGGGGATTTTATCCCCCATTTATTTTTCCTGCATTCCCACAGTTGAATGTCCGGGAAACAGCCCCATATACTGATTTACTTGTTGGTGGAGCGGAAGCGTTCACCAAATCACCTGGCGGACATTAAACTAAGAGAGAGCTCTATGAATCCTGAGCGTTCTGAACGCATTGAAATCCCCGTATTGCCGCTGCGCGATGTGGTGGTTTATCCGCACATGGTTATTCCACTGTTTGTCGGGCGTGAAAAATCCATTCGCTGCCTGGAAGCTGCAATGGACCATGATAAGAAAATCATGCTGGTGGCGCAGAAAGAGGCTTCGACGGATGAGCCAGGTGTTAACGACCTGTTCACTGTAGGTACCGTTGCTTCAATTCTGCAGATGCTGAAACTGCCCGACGGTACGGTAAAAGTACTGGTAGAAGGGCTTCAGCGCGCGCGTATCACCACGCTGTCTGACAACGGCGACCACTTCTCTGCGCAGGCGGAGTACCTGAACTCGCCGGCGATTGAAGAGCGCGAGCAGGAAGTGCTGGTTCGCACCGCAATTAATCAGTTTGAAGGCTACATCAAGCTGAACAAAAAAATTCCACCAGAAGTGCTGACGTCGCTGAACAGCATCGACGATCCTGCACGTCTGGCCGATACCATTGCCGCCCATATGCCGCTTAAGCTGTCGGACAAGCAATCTGTGCTTGAGATGTCCGATATCAACGAGCGTCTCGAATACCTGATGGCGATGATGGAGTCGGAAATCGATCTGCTGCAGGTGGAGAAACGCATTCGCAACCGCGTTAAAAAGCAGATGGAAAAAAGCCAGCGCGAGTACTATCTGAATGAGCAAATGAAGGCGATTCAGAAAGAACTGGGCGAAATGGACGATGCGCCTGATGAAAATGAAGCGCTGAAGCGCAAAATTGACGCGGCAAAAATGCCGAAAGAAGCGCGCGAGAAAACCGAAGCCGAGCTGCAGAAGCTGAAAATGATGTCGCCGATGTCTGCGGAAGCTACCGTGGTGCGCGGCTACATCGACTGGATGGTTCAGGTGCCGTGGAACGCCCGCAGCAAGGTCAAAAAAGATCTGCGTCAGGCGCAGGAAATCCTCGATACCGACCATTACGGTCTGGAACGTGTGAAAGATCGCATTCTGGAATACCTCGCAGTCCAAAGCCGTGTCAACAAGCTGAAAGGGCCAATTCTTTGCCTGGTTGGGCCGCCGGGGGTAGGTAAAACCTCTCTGGGCCAGTCCATCGCTAAAGCCACGGGTCGTAAATACGTGCGTATGGCGCTGGGCGGGGTGCGTGACGAAGCGGAAATCCGTGGTCACCGCCGGACTTACATCGGCTCTATGCCGGGTAAACTGATTCAGAAGATGGCCAAAGTCGGCGTCAAAAACCCGCTGTTCCTGCTGGATGAAATCGACAAGATGTCTTCCGACATGCGCGGCGATCCTGCTTCTGCGCTGCTGGAAGTGCTTGATCCAGAACAGAACGTGACGTTTAACGATCATTACCTGGAAGTGGACTACGATCTCAGCGACGTGATGTTTGTGGCGACCTCTAACTCCATGAACATTCCGGCGCCGCTGCTGGATCGTATGGAAGTGATTCGCCTGTCTGGCTATACCGAAGACGAAAAGCTGAACATTGCCAAACAGCACCTGCTGCCGAAGCAAATTGAGCGCAACGCCCTGAAAAAAGGCGAGCTGAAAGTGGATGACAGCGCCATTGTGGGCATCATTCGCTACTACACTCGTGAAGCGGGCGTCCGTAGTCTGGAGCGTGAAATCTCCAAACTGTGCCGTAAAGCGGTGAAGCAGCTGCTGCTGGATAAATCGCTCAAGCACATCGAAATCAACGGCGACAACCTGAAGGATTACCTTGGGGTGCAACGCTTTGATTACGGCCGTGCCGACAGCGAAAACCGCGTAGGCCAGGTGACCGGGCTGGCGTGGACGGAAGTGGGCGGCGATTTGCTGACCATCGAAACCGCCTGCGTACCGGGTAAAGGCAAACTGACTTATACCGGCTCCCTCGGTGAAGTTATGCAGGAGTCTATCCAGGCGGCGCTGACCGTCGTCCGTGCTCGTGCGGAAAAACTGGGTATCAACGGTGACTTCTACGAAAAACGTGATATTCACGTTCACGTGCCGGAAGGGGCAACGCCAAAAGACGGCCCAAGCGCCGGTATCGCAATGTGTACCGCGCTGGTGTCCTGCCTGACAGGGAACCCGGTTCGTGCCGATGTGGCAATGACCGGTGAAATTACCCTGCGTGGCCAGGTATTGCCGATTGGTGGCCTGAAAGAGAAACTGCTGGCAGCGCATCGTGGCGGCATCAAAACCGTGCTGATCCCGGACGACAACAAGCGCGATCTGGAAGAAATTCCGGACAACGTGATTGCAGACCTGACGATTCATCCTGTGAAGCGTATTGAGGAAGTTCTGGCCCTCGCGCTGCAGAATGAGCCTTCCGGCATGCAGGTGGTCACCGCAAAATAGTGACCTGACGCAAATACAGTCAATAAAATTAGGGCTGGTAAGTGAATTGTCACTTGCCAGCTTTTTTTTGTGTCGCTAATTTAGTTGCTGGCTGAGCTTATCGTCCACAACTCCTGTTGTAAGGGCATGACGAGCCTGTTATAACTGCTGCGCGGTCGCGCCTGAGGGATATCAGGTGCGATATAAATTATAAAGAGAGGAAGAGAAGAGTGAATAAATCTCAACTGATAGACAAAATTGCCGCAGGTGCTGATATTTCTAAAGCCGCGGCTGGACGTGCATTAGATGCTGTTATTGCTTCTGTTACTGAATCTCTGCAGTCCGGGGAAGACGTAGCACTGGTAGGTTTTGGTACCTTTGCTGTTAAAGAGCGTGCTGCCCGTACTGGCCGCAACCCTCAAACCGGTAAAGAAATCACCATCGCCGCAGCAAAAGTACCAGGCTTCCGTGCTGGTAAAGCGCTGAAAGACGCTGTTAACTGATTTATTGGCCCCGACTGACTGGGGTAGATGGTGTCAGGTATCGCAGGGGCGCATCATTTGATGTGCCTTTTTTATTGCCTGAAGCCGAATTTTACGCAGGTGTTGATGATTTGCAGCGGGTTTCTTGTCACAATACGCCTTTGCGCGCAGCACAGGGCAGCTTGAGTCATTAAGGATGCCAGCTTAGCGCCTGCGCAGGTTTACCAAGTCATACTACAGCGGAGTGTTGTTACACCATGATGGACAATTTACGAGCGGCGGCTAACCATGTCGTGCTCAAGATCATTCTGGGTTTGATTATCTTGTCATTCGTTCTGACTGGCGTGGGTAGCTACCTGACTGGCGGTAACAATAATTATGCCGCAAAAGTAAATGGCCAGGAGATTGGCCGTGGCCAGTTCGAAAATGCCGTAGCGAACGAACGTAATCGTCAGCAGCAGCAGCTGGGCGACCAGTTCTCCGTTCTTGCCGGTAACGAAGGCTATATGAAGCAAATGCGCCAGCAGGTTCTCAACCAGCTGATTGATGAATCGCTGCTTGACCAGTACGCCAAACATCTGGGCCTCGGTATCAGCGACGAGCAGGTAAAAATGGCTATCTTCAGCCAGCCTGCCTTCCAGACTAACGGTAAGTTCGATAACGCTCGCTATAACGCCATCATCGGCAATATGGGATTAACTGCCGACCAATATGCACAGGCGCTGCGCAATCAGCTCACCACCGACCAGCTGATCAAAGCCGTGGTCGGCACCGACTTTATGCTCACCGGCGAAACCGACGAGCTGGCGGCATTGGTCTCCCAGCAGCGCGTCGTGCGTGAAGCCACAATCGACGTGAAAGCGCTGGCCGCGAAGCAAAACGCTTCCGAGCAGGAAATCAACGCCAACTACGAGCAGAACAAAAACCGCTACATCACCCCTGAACAGTTTAAGGTTAGCTACATCAAGCTGGATGCGGCTTCCATGCAGGAAGAGGCCAGTGATGCGGACGTTCAGGCTTACTACGACCAGCACAAAGACGAATTCACCCAGCCGCAGCGTAACCGCTACAGCGTGATTCAGACTAAAACCGAAGATGAAGCGAAAGCGATTCTCGACGAGCTGAACAAGGGCGGCAATTTTGCTGCACTGGCGAAGGCTAAGTCTGCTGACATCATCTCTGCCCGCAACGGCGGTGATATGGGCTGGCTGGAAGCCTCCACCACGCCTGACGAACTGAAAAATGCCGGCCTGAAAGAAAAAGGTCAGCTGTCCGGCGTCGTTAAATCTTCCGTTGGTTTCCTGATCGTTCGCCTGGATGACATCCAGCCTGCCGTTGTGAAGCCGCTGGCGGAAGTTCGCGATGGCATCGTGGCTAAAGTGAAGCAGGAAAAAGCCGTTGATGCTTACTATGCGCTGCAGCAGAAAGTGAGCGATGCCGCGAGCAACGACAACGAATCTCTGGCAAGCGCTGAGAAAGTCGCCGGGGTTAAAGCGGTTGAAACTGGCTGGTTCGGCCACGACAACCTGCCGGAAGAGCTGAACTTCAAACCGGTTGCCGACGCTATCTTCAGCGGTGGTCTGGTGGGTGAAAACGGTTCGCCGGGCAGCAACTCAGACATTATCACCGTCGATGGCGATCGCGCTTTCGTCCTGCGTGTTTCCGAGCACAAAGCTGAAGCGGTTAAACCACTCACCGAAGTGCGTGACCAGGTGATTGCCGCCGTGAAGCAGCAGAAAGCGGAGCAGCAGGCGAAGCTGGATGCTGACAAACTGCTGAACGCGCTGAAACTGGGCAAAGGCAGTGACGAACTGAAAGCAGCGGGCCTGAGCTTCGGCGAAGCGAAAACCCTGAGCCGTACCGGGCAGGATCCGATCAGCCAGGCCGCCTTTGGGCTGCCTCTGCCGGCGAAAGACAAGCCGAGCTATGGCGTCGCCAATGATATGCAGGGCAACGTTGTGCTGCTGTCTCTGGATGAAGTGAAAGCAGGCTCTATGCCGGACGAGCAGAAAAAAGCGATGGTGCAGGGGATCACCCAGAACAATGCCCAGATTGCTTTCGAAGCGCTGATGTCCAACCTGCGCAAAGAAGCGAAGATCAAACTGGGCGATAGCATCGACCAACAGCAGTAATCCTCGCAAATTTTTGCAACGCAGTGTAATACCTGAAGGCCGCTTTCGCGGCCTTTTCCACATTTTAAATCCGGCGTTTGTTCCTGATTTTTATCCTCGCTATGGTGACCGGGCTGTCAACATACATGGAGGACACAGCATGACATCAGGCATTAAAGCATTTTCACTTTCCCTCGTTCTGGCCGGTTTACTTGGCTGCGCCCCGGCACATGCCGCCGCAGAAAAAGCCGGTTCGGCCTCGGTCAGCTCGGCAGCGACGCAGCCTAAAGCCGCCTCCGCCAAAACGGCAGAGCAAGGGGAGGGGCTGGTGAGTATCAATAGCGCCCCGGCGGAAGAACTTGCCCAGAAAATGAATGGCGTGGGATTGAAAAAGGCGCAGGCCATCGTCAGCTACCGTGACGAGTTCGGCCCGTTTAAAACGCTAGATCAGCTGCAGGAGGTCCCGGGCATTGGCGCATCGCTGGTAGAACGTAATCTGGCTCGCATAAAACTTTGAGTTTACGTGCTCAGGCTTCCACCTGAAGAGAAAAGTTTGCTACGCTGAGTTAGAGGTCATACCAGTTGTCGGGGTATGGCCTCGCTTACCTTCACCTGATGACAACAAGAACAGAACAAGGGCTTCGCGCTATGCAGACACATATCAAAGTTCGTGGATACCACATGGACGTCTATCAACACGTTAACAACGCCCGTTATCTTGAGTTCCTCGAGGAGGCCCGCTGGGAAGGGCTGGAAAAAACGACGGGCTTCCAGTGGATGACGGAACACAACATCGCTTTTATCGTGGTGAACATCAATATTAGCTACCGCCGTCCGGCGGTACTTGGGGATCTGCTGCGCATTGACAGCAAACTCCAGCAGATTAACGGTAAAAGCGGTGTGTTGAGCCAGGTGGTGACGCTGGAGCCTGAAGGCGAAGCCGTGGCCGACGCGCTGCTGACCTTCGTCTGCATTGATTTAAAGACGCAAAAGGCCGTTCCGCTGGAAGGTGAACTGCGTGAGAAACTGGAACAGATGATGAGTGCCTAAAATCGCCGACAAAGAGGGAAAAGCCTGGTTTTCCCTCTTTGTTATCATCAGCAGAAAATCAATGAATTGATTTTCTGGTCTTTTTTACGAACTGTCCGGTATTTCTTCTATCGACAGAGGCTTGTGACCACGCCGTTATGTTTTATTTGAGGTCTGTTTTTTGCTTCATTGCGGCCATGACTGCGGGTTTATTGGCCAGATAGTGGTTCAGGCCCTTAGCTCGCAGATTACAGGCGGCGCATTCGCCACAGCCGTCGCCCTGGACGCCGTTGTAGCAGGTCAGCGTCTCCTGGCGGACCGTTTCCAGGCTCTGCCAGTAATCGGCCAGCGCCCAGGTTTCCGCTTTGTCCAGCCACATCAGCGGCGTTTCAAACCGGATATCTCTTGCCATCCCGAGGCTTACCGCATGGTTAAGTGCTTTGACAAACTCGTCGCGGCAGTCCGGGTAGCCAGAGAAGTCCGTTTCGCAGACGCCGGTTATCACGGATTCCGCTTCAACCTGATAAGCGTAAATCGCCGCCAGGGTCAGGAACAGGATATTGCGGCCTGGGACGAAAGTGCTTGGGATGCCTTTGTCCTCCGGGTTGTAACCCGGCACCGGAATGCTGTCTCGCGTCAGGCTGCTCACCGCCAGTTCGTTCAGCAGGGTAACGTCCAGGACTTTATGCGCACGGGCGCCAAGTTTCAGCGAGAGCTTTTGGGCCACGTCAATTTCTGCCCGATGGCGCTGACCATAATCAAAGGTCACACAGTGGACTTCATCGTATTGCTGTAAGGCCTGAATCAGGCAAGTGGTGGAGTCCTGTCCGCCGCTGAAAACCACGACTGTACGTTTCATTCTCTATCCTGTCGTTCATTAGGGTGTCTGGAAAAGGCTATGGTAACGTCCCGCCAGGGCGTGAGCCAGCTTCTTCACGTCATTCCCGGCGGCGGGAGCCAGGCTTCGCAAAAATCAAACCAGCCCCAGGCATTCAGTTCAATGCCGTTCACGCCGGGTGGGGCGCTTATCTGGTAGCGATAATTAAACAGCGGTGTGACCACGGCATCCCGCATCAGGCCATAAAAAACGTCTTTCAGCCCTTCATTGCGTTCATAAGAAGGAGGGGAAGCCTGCACGGCATCCAGCGTGGCCTGCATATGGGCGTAATGTCCGGCGCTTAATAAATTGGGCCACAATACATCGCTGCGAAGCCATTGCTCCAGGGTGTATTCCGGCGCTTCGCCAATCATCCTGTCGCCCATCACGATATCGGCCTGGGCTAAATCCCCGCAGCCAGCCCAGGTTTTAGCATCGTGAAAAATTACCGTCAGTTCACAGCCTCGTTCTGCCAGGTAACGCTTGAGCTGAAGAGCCATCGCGTGAAGTTCGACCGGCAAATGGTAAACCAGGGTCAGTTTTTTCGGTAACGTGACGGCTGTGTGCGCATCCCAGCCGGGAATTTGCCAGCCAGGGATCATCTCTCTATTGGGGGTGATCAGATCGCTGTTAAGGGGCAGCGTGGCGATCATCTCCGGTTCCCGGACAATTTGCATGATTGTTCTGGCCTGCGCGGCGTTGAGTCTTCCCTGCGGGCGGATCCCCAGATAGCAAAAACCCAGGCTGATACTGCTGCTGACCGGGCGCAGATTCTCCAGCTCATCCTGCTGGCCGATGGCGATTTGCACCGGATGCAAACAGCTGGTGCCGAGTGCAGTTTCGAAGAGCTGCGGGGTTATCCAGTATTCGATGGCTTTCAGCAGCGGGTGTTTCAGATGATAACTTTCAAAGCTTTCCAGCCGCACCAGGTTCGGCCTGAAGCTGACAATGCGGAATGGGCCGCAGCCCAGTTGTGTATCCTGCGGATGGGCCAGGCGGCTGCAGTAGCTCGCCAGGCGATGCGCGAGCCAATAGTCCGGCCGATGCAAAATAAAGCGCAGGCACTGCGCGTGAGGGATCTCAATACGCTTGACGCTGATAAACAGCCGCCGCAGGGCGGGCAGCTCGAGCAGCATCATCAGCCGCTGTTGAAGCTGATGGGTTTCTACGGGTTCGCCATTGTGCCAGTGCAGGGTTGAGCGAATAAAAAAGTCCCAGCACAGGCCATTGTTTGATATTTGCCAGTGGTGGGCGAGGTCAGGCTGGGGCTCCGGGCTTTCACGGGTAAAGCGCGTGAGGCCGGAAAACACCTGCCCGGCGAGATGCTGCTCGGCTCTACCCGGCAGAAAACCAGGGGCAACGGGATCGAGAGGGCGATAATAGGGAATGCGCAGCGTGGGGACATCGTTTTGCCACTGGCCGCCGAGGAACGGCTGTAATAACTGGCGAAGCTGTTCCGGCGCAAGCTGAGCCAGCTCCAGCGCATTCTGATGCTGGCCCTTATCCAGAACCTGCTCCATCATGCCGGAACGCACGTTTTCCGGCGAAACCAGAAACGTCAGGTCACCGCGTTTACCGCGGCCAGACTGTGCACGCCAGCGCAGCCAGCCCGCGTCTTCAAGCTGATTAAGCAGCGTCCTGACGTGGCGATCGCTACAAAAACAGCGCTCGGCCAGCTCGGCAACGGTCACCTGCTGCGGTTCCCCGCCGGAAGGCTGCCATAAACGCTGGAATTGATTGAGCCGATTCAGAAGTCGCATAATAAACCCGGAACATTTTTTTCCAAGTATTCACTATTAGTTCCGTATATTCCAGAGGATACTTTTGCCTGTCACGATCACTTCTGGAGTAACCATGGCTCGTCTGGCTGCATTTGATATGGACGGCACGCTGCTGCTGCCCGACCATCACCTTGGGGAAGCAACCCTGAATACGCTGAAGCGCCTGCGTGAAGAGCGCCAGATAACCCTGGCTTTTGCAACCGGCCGCCACGAGCTGGAGATGCGCCATATTCTCGGCAAGATCGATCTCGACGCTTTCCTGATCACCGGCAACGGCACGCGCATTCACAGCATGGAAGGTGAGCTAATGCACCGCAACGATCTCTCGCCGTGGGCGGTAGAGACGGTGCTGCACGGCCACTGGGATACCGAAGCGAGCATGCATGCCTTTAACGATTCAGGTTGGCTAACCAGCCATGAAATCCCGGAAATGCTTCATGCACACGTATACAGCGGTTTCCGGCCACATATCGTCGATCTTCGTCGTTTACCGGCTCACGAGGTCACCAAGATCTGCTTCTGCGGCGATCATGACGATCTGTGCCGCCTGCGCATTCAGCTCAATGAAGCGCTGGGCGATCGCGCCTTTCTTTGTTTCTCGGCAATGGACTGCCTGGAAGTGCTGCCGGTGGGCAGCAACAAGGGCGCAGCGCTTGATGTACTGAGCGCCCACTTAGGTTTGACTCTGCAGGATTGCATGGCATTTGGCGACGCGATGAACGACCGCGAAATGCTCTCGGCGGTTGGGCACGGCCTGATTATGGGCAACGCCATGCCGCAGCTAAAAGCGGATTTACCCCATCTGCCGGTTATCGGCCACTGCCGTAACCAGGCGGTCTCGCACTATTTGACGCACTGGCTGGACACTCCACATCTCACCTATTCCCCCGAATATTGAGACCTTACAGCGCCGGGCATTTCGCCCGGTTTTTTTATTTAATCAGACGGCCAATCTCAGCCTTAAATGGTGAGAGATCGCCGATATGATCGTTGACCCAGGCTGAATTGTAGTAGGACTCAAGGTAGCGTTCGCCGCTGTCGCAAAGCAGCGTCACGATAGAACCACTCCGGCCTTCCTCACGCATTCTCGCGGCAAGCTGCAATACGCCCCACATATTGGTGCCGGTTGAGGCCCCCACTTTGCGGCCAAGCTGGGATTCAAGCCATTGCATGGTGGCGACGCTGGCGGCGTCCGGCACGCGCATCATCTCGTCAATCACATCGGGAATAAACGAAGGCTCGCAGCGCGGGCGACCAATCCCTTCGATTTTGCTGCCCACTGCGCTTTTCAGGCCACAGTCGCGCTGCTGCCAGTAATCAAGAAATACTGAGTTCTGCGGATCGACGACGACCAGCTTTGTGTCGTGGCCCTGGAAGCGAAGATAACGACCAATGGTGGCTGAGGTGCCGCCGGTCCCCGCGCTCATCACGATGTAATCCGGTACCGGATTCGGCTCATGGGTCATCTGGCGGAAAATACTGTCGGCGATATTGTTGTTCCCGCGCCAGTCGGTTGCCCGCTCAGCGTAGGTGAACTGGTCCATATAATGGCCGTTCAGCTCGCGGGCAAGCATTTCCGAAGCGGCGTAAATTTCGCAGGCGCTGTCTACAAAGTGGCAGCGGCCGCCGTAGAATTCGATCTGTTCAATTTTGCGTTTTGCGGTGCTGGCGGGCATTACGGCAATAAACGGCAGGCCAAGCAGACGAGCAAAATAGGCTTCTGACACCGCCGTTGAGCCAGAGGAGGCTTCGATAATCGTGGTGCCTTCTTTAATCCAGCCGTTACACAGCCCGTACAGGAACAGGGAGCGCGCGAGGCGGTGCTTCAGGCTGCCGGTCGGGTGAGTGCTCTCATCCTTCAGATACAGCTGAATACCCGGAAAAGCGGGCAAAGCCAGGCGGATCAGATGCGTATCCGCAGAGCGTTGATAGTCGGCGTTGATCTCGCTGATGGCGTTGGTCACCCAGGTACTGGTCATGGAAAATTCTCATTTATCAATTTGTGCTTAGCGTAATCCAAAGTCAGGATAAAAAAGTTGCCATTTTGCCTGTTTAGCGCTTCCATTAGAGAAAATATTTCTCTCCGGTGGTCTCATGATAGATAAAATTGACCAAAAGCTGCTTGCGATGCTGCAGCAGGACTGTACCCTGTCTTTGCAGGCGCTGGCGGATGCCGTTAATCTGACCACCACCCCGTGCTGGAAACGCTTAAAACGTCTGGAAGACGAAGGCTATATTCGCGGCAAAGTGGCGCTGCTGGACCCGGAAAAACTCGGCCTGGGCCTGACGGCGTTTGTGCTGATTAAAACCCAGCAGCACAGCAGCGAATGGTACTGCAAATTTGTCTCGGTGGTGGAAGCCATGCCCGAAGTTCTGGGGTTCTGGCGCATGGCCGGCGAATATGACTATCTGATTCGGGTTCAGGTCGCCGACATGAAGCGGTACGACGACTTTTATAAGCGGCTGGTGAACGGCATCCCGGGATTAAGCGATGTCACTTCGAGTTTTGCCATGGAACAGATAAAATACACCACAGCATTACCTCTAACTTCCTGATTCCGCAATGTGCGGAACAGTAGCCTCTACTCTTTTGCCCTGGCCGGCAGGCAGCATTTCAGGATCTAAACTTCGTGCGATTATTTGCTCAATTAAGCTGGTACTTCACCCGCGAGTGGCGACGCTACCTCGGCGCGGTGGCATTGCTTATTATCATCGCTATTTTGCAGCTCGTGCCGCCAAAAGTGGTGGGCGTGATTGTGGATGGCGTGGTGCAGCAGAGTCTCTCCTCTCAGCAGGTGCTGATGTGGATTGGCCTGATGCTGCTTATTGCTGTGGTAGTTTATCTGGTGCGCTACGTCTGGCGCGTCCTGCTGTTCGGGGCGTCTTACCAGCTTGCGGTTGAGTTGCGGGAAAACTATTACCGCCAGCTAAGCCGCCACCACCCTGAATTTTATCTCCGTCACCGTACCGGCGACCTCATGGCGCGCGCGACTAACGATGTCGATCGCGTGGTATTCGCCGCGGGGGAAGGGGTGCTAACTCTGGTGGACTCGCTGGTCATGGGGTTGGCGGTGCTGATAGTCATGTCCACCCAAATCAGCTGGCAGCTCACATTGCTGGCGCTTCTGCCGATGCCGATTATGGCCGTGGTGATTAAACGTGACGGCGCGCGTTTGCACGATCGCTTCAAAGTGGCGCAGGCGGCATTCTCAGCCTTAAACGATCGTACTCAGGAAAGCATGACCAGCATCCGCATGATCAAGGCGTTCGGCCTTGAAGACAGGCAGTCGGCGCTGTTTGCCGCAGAAGCTCAGGATGCCGGGGCGAAAAACATGCGCGTCGCGCGCATTGATGCCCGCTTTGACCCCACCATTTATGTGGCAATTGGGGCCGCAAACCTTTTAGCCATCGGCGGCGGAAGCTGGATGGTTATCGAGGGCTCGCTTACCCTGGGGCAGCTCACCAGTTTTGTGATGTACCTCGGCCTGATGATCTGGCCGATGCTGGCGCTGGCCTGGATGTTCAATATTGTCGAACGAGGAAGTGCGGCCTACAGCCGTATCCGCGCGATGCTGGAAGAAGAGCCGGGCGTGGTCGACGGCGATAAAACGCTGCCGGAAGGGCGGGCTGAACTGGTGGCTTCGATTCGCCAGTTCCACTACCCGCAGACCGCTCAGCCGACGCTGCAAAACGTCAACTTCACCCTTAAACCGGGTGAAATGCTTGGCCTGTGCGGGCCAACGGGGTCCGGTAAAAGCACGATTCTCGCGCTGATCCAGCGTCATTTCGACGTGGAAGAGGGCGATATTCGCTACCACGATATTCCGCTCACGGCGCTGAAAATTGACGGCTGGAGAAGCCGTCTGGCTATCGTGAACCAGACGCCGTTCCTGTTCTCTGACACCGTGGCCAGCAACATTGCGCTGGGTAAACCGGGTGCCACCCAGGAGGACATTGAGCGTGTCGCTCGCCTGGCCAGCGTTCATGAAGATATCCTGCGCTTGCCGCAAGGGTACGATACCGAAGTGGGTGAGCGTGGGGTCATGCTTTCGGGTGGGCAAAAACAGCGTATTTCTATTGCGAGGGCGCTGCTGCTTGATGCCGAAATCCTGATTCTGGATGACGCGCTTTCCGCAGTAGATGGCCGCACCGAGCACCAAATTCTGCACAACCTGCGCGAGTGGGGTGAACACCGCACGGTCATTATCAGCGCCCACCGCCTGTCTGCATTAACGGAAGCTAGCGAGATCCTGGTGATGCAGCACGGGCATATCGCCCAGCGTGGCAGCCATGATGCGCTCGCGTCTCAGCCGGGCTGGTATCGGGATATGTACCGCTATCAACAGCTGGAGGCCGCGCTGGACGAAGCCCCGGAGCAGGAAGATGTCAGGGAGAGCGCCAATGAGTCGTAAACAACAGTGGCCTACCATTAAACGCCTGCTGGCTTACGGATCGCCGTGGCGCAAACCGCTGGGTGGGGCGATGCTGATGCTCTGGGTTGCGGCTGCCGCTGAGGTTTGTGGCCCGGTGCTGGTGAGCTATTTTATTGATAACCTGGTGGCGAAAAACCAGATGCCGCTTGGCCTGGCGGCCGGACTGGCGGTGGCTTATATCCTGTTGTCGATTAGCGCTGCCGGGCTGCACTACCTTCAGGCGCTGCTGTTTAACCGCGCGGCGGTAGGTGTGGTGCAAAAACTGCGTACCGATGTCATGGACGCTGCGCTGCGCCAGCCGCTGAGTGCGTTTGACACGCAGCCGGTAGGGCAATTGATCTCGCGCGTAACAAACGACACCGAAGTGATCCGTGACCTGTATGTCACCGTTGTGGCAACGGTGCTGCGCAGCGCGGCACTGATCGGCGCTATGCTGGTGGCGATGTTCACGCTCGACTGGCGCATGGCGCTGGTAGCTATCACCATCTTCCCAGCGGTTATCGCCGTGATGTTTATCTACCAGCGCTACAGCACGCCGATTGTGCGCCGGGTACGCAGCTATCTGGCGGACATCAACGACGGCTTTAATGAAGTCATCAACGGCATGAGCGTGATTCAGCAGTTCCGCCAGCAGGCCCGCTTCGGCGAACGCATGGGGCAGGCAAGCCGCTCTCACTACCTGGCGCGGATGCAAACCCTGCGGCTTGATGGCTGGCTTCTACGGCCGCTGCTTAGCCTGTTTTCGGCGATGATTCTGTGTGGCCTGCTTATGCTGTTCGGCTTCACCTCGCGCGGCACCATCGAAGTTGGCGTGCTTTATGCCTTTATTAACTACCTTGGCCGCCTGAACGAACCGCTGATTGAGCTGACCACCCAGCAATCCATTCTGCAACAGGCGGTGGTGGCCGGGGAACGCGTGTTTGAGCTGATGGACGGCAAACGTCAGGATTACGGCAATGACAACCGGCCCCTCGCCAGCGGCGCGATCAGCGTCGACAACGTCTCATTTGCCTACCGTGGCGATCGCCTGGTGCTGCAGGACATTAATCTGGAAGTGCCTTCGCGGAGCTTTATTGCCCTGGTCGGGCATACCGGCAGCGGAAAAAGCACCCTGGCCAACCTGCTGATGGGCTATTACCCGTTAACGAAAGGCGAAATACGCCTCGATGGCCGGCCGCTGGACTCCCTCAGCCATGAAACGCTGCGCCGCGGCGTGGCGATGGTGCAGCAGGATCCGGTGGTGATGGCCGATTCGTTCTTTGCCAACGTAACCCTGGGGCGGGACATCAGCGAAGAGAGGGTCTGGCAGGCGCTGGAGACGGTTCAGTTGGCCGAACTGGCGCGAGCGCTGCCGGAAGGTATCCATACCCGCCTGGGCGAGCAGGGGAACAATCTCTCCGTTGGCCAGAAGCAGCTGCTTGCTCTGGCGCGCGTGCTGGTTGAAGCCCCGCAAATCCTGATCCTCGACGAAGCCACGGCGAATATCGACTCCGGCACCGAGCAGGCTATTCAGCGGGCGCTGGCGGCAGTTCGTCAGCACACAACCCTGGTGGTGATTGCCCACCGTTTGTCTACCATCACCGATGCCGACACGATTCTGGTGCTGCATCGCGGGCAGGCCGTGGAGCGCGGTACGCACAGTGAACTTCTGGCGCAGCAGGGCCGCTACTGGCAGATGTATCAGCTTCAGTTAGCCGGTGAGGAACTGGCCGCCGCCGCGCAGGAAGAATCGCTCACGGCCTGATGCACCACAACCATGCAACGCGTCGCATAAAAACCTTCGCTTCTCCGCGTTGGTGCAAAACAAAAACGCATCCTGCACCGCAGTGGTGCGTTTTTTCTTTTCAGACTAATCCCGCCCGATCCGACGCCTTCATCTGGCTTTCCGGTAACCCGCCTGAAGCCTGAAAACGTGCTGAATAACCCTGTTTTTTTATTCCTGGCATGGGCTTTGCTTTGCTCTCTAGGTGCAGGTAACGACCTAATTCTGAGTGGAGAGAATTTATGAAGCTGGTAACCGTGGTAATCAAACCGTTCAAGCTTGAAGACGTGCGTGAAGCGCTCTCTTCAATCGGTATTCAGGGGCTTACCGTGACCGAAGTGAAAGGTTTCGGCCGCCAGAAGGGCCATGCGGAGCTTTACCGTGGCGCCGAGTACAGCGTCAACTTTCTGCCGAAAGTAAAAATTGATGTTGCTATTGCTGACGACCAGCTCGATGAAGTTATCGACGTGATCAGCAAAGCCGCCTACACCGGCAAAATCGGTGATGGGAAAATCTTCGTTGCAGAACTGCAACGCGTTATTCGTATTCGTACCGGCGAAGCCGACGAAGCCGCTCTGTAACTGCTGGCAAGCCTTGATTGGGATGGGAAAAATGAAAAAATTAGCTGCACTCCTTGGCTCAGGCGCCCTGGCTTTATTGCCGACGCTGGCCTTCGCTGCGGACGCGCCTGCGATCGCGGACAAAGCCGACAACGCCTTTATGATGATATGCACCGCGCTGGTGCTGTTTATGACCATCCCGGGCCTTGCGCTGTTTTACGGCGGCCTGATTCGCTCCAAAAACGTGCTGTCGATGCTGACGCAAATTTCCGTGACCTTCGCCTTGGTTTGTGTGCTGTGGGTTGTGTATGGCTACAGCCTGGCGTTTGGCACCGGCAACAACTTCTTCGGCAGCTTTGACTGGGTGATGCTGAAAAACATCCAGCTGAAAGCGCTGATGGGCACCTTCTATCAGTATATTCATGTGGCGTTCCAGGGCTCTTTCGCCTGTATTACCGTTGGACTGGTGGTAGGGTCTCTCTCCGAACGCGTGCGCTTCTCTGCAGTGGTAATTTTTGCTGCCGTCTGGCTGACGCTCTCTTATGTGCCAATTGCGCACATGGTCTGGGGCGGCGGTATTCTGGCTACGCACGGCGCGCTGGACTTCGCGGGCGGTACAGTCGTGCACATTAACGCCGCTGTTGCTGGCTTAGTAGGTGCTTACCTGGTGGGTAAACGCGTTGGCTTCGGCAAAGAAGCGTTCAAGCCGCACAACCTGCCAATGGTGTTTATCGGCACCGCAATCCTCTACTTCGGCTGGTTCGGTTTCAACGCCGGTTCTGCAAGTGCTGCCAACGAAATCGCTGCGCTGGCGTTCGTTAACACCGTTGTCGCCACTGCGGCGGCGATTCTCTCCTGGGTCTTTGGCGAGTGGGCGCTGCGCGGTAAACCTTCTCTGCTGGGTGCCTGTTCCGGTGCTATCGCGGGTCTGGTGGGTATTACCCCGGCGTGTGGCTACGTTGGCGTGGGCGGTGCACTGCTGATTGGTCTGGTTGTTGGTCTGGCCGGTCTGTGGGGCGTGACGACGCTGAAAAAATGGCTGAACGTGGATGACCCATGTGATGTGTTCGGCGTGCACGGCGTCTGCGGCATCATCGGGTGCATCATGACCGGTATCTTTGCGGCAACTTCTCTGGGCGGCGTGGGTTATGCAGAAGGCGTGACTATGGGGCATCAGCTTCTGGTTCAGCTTGAAAGCGTGGCAATTACCATTGTCTGGTCCGGCGTGGTGGCGTTCATCGCGTTCAAGATTGCTGACCTGACCGTAGGTCTGCGTGTTCCAGAAGAGCAGGAACGTGAAGGCCTGGATGTGAACAGCCACGGCGAAAACGCGTACAACAACTGATTCGTTATCAAAACCTCGCCCGGTTGGACGAGGTTTTACTTCTCTCAGAATGCCACCTGTTATGCAGGTGGTTTTTTATTTTAGCGTTAACTACCCGCGATGGCGCATGACGCCTTCCTGAACCGTCGACGCGACCAGCACGCCATCCTGCGTATAAAACTCTCCACGGACAAAGCCGCGAGCGCTCGACGCGGAGGTGCTTTCCACGCTGTACAGCAGCCATTCGTTCATGTCGAACGGACGATGGAACCACATGGAGTGATCGATAGTCGCGACCTGCATCCCCGGTTCCAGGAAACCAACGCCATGCGGCTGTAGGGCGACCGGCAAGAAATTGAAGTCGGAGGCATAGCCGAGCAGATACTGATGCACGCGCAGATCCTGCGGCATGTTGCCGTTCGCGCGGATCCAGACCTGGCGGGAAGGTTGATCGACATGGCCTTTCAGCGGGTTGTGGAATACGGCCGGGCGAATTTCCAGCGGCTTTTCGCTAAGAAACTTCTCTTTCGCATGCGGCGGGAGGAATTTTTCCAGAGAGCGGGCGATGTCCGTTTCGGACGGCAGGCTATCCGGTTTTGGCGCTGGGGGCATCTCTTTCTGGTGCTCATAGCCAGATTCAGGGGCCTGGAATGACGCGGTCATATAGAAAATCGGCTTGCCGTTCTGCACCGCAGCAACGCGGCGGGCGCTAAAACTGTTGCCGTCGCGCAGGGTTTCTACGTCATAAACAATGGGCTTTTGGCTGTCGCCCGGGCGTAAAAAATAGCTGTGGAAAGAGTGAACAAGGCGCTCTTCCGGTACGGTTTCTTTAGCTGCGTAAAGCGCCTGGCCGACCACTTGCCCACCAAACACCTGACGCAGGCCTAAATCCTCGCTTTGGCCACGGAACAATCCCTCTTCAATTTTTTCCAGGTTAAGTAACGCCAATAAATTGCTGAGCGCCTGACTCATAAAATGTCCTCAATAAAAGGGAATGCGGCAAATTTTCTCGATTATAACATGCCCTTAAACAGCGTATTTGATGCACTGCCGCTGGGAACATTCCTGGTTTTCAGCAGAATTCAGTGATCTGTGCCACACTTAAGCCGTTAAGCGCGTTTTTCAACGGGGTTAGTCCCCGGCGCGACATTGATAATAAGGAGAAAAAATCAATGAAACTTGTGCCTATGTTAAGTGCTTTGGCTATCGCGGTTGCTGTTGCAGGTTGCGCACACAAGAGTGCTGATGTGCCTACTCCTGCGCCGAGTGCATCCGCCGGGGCCGCATCTGCCCAGCAATCTAACATCGCAATGCCTAACGTCTCCGGTACGGCATGGATCCGTCAGCGGGTTGCTCTGCCGCCAGATGCCGTGCTGACGGTGACTGTCTCTGACGCTTCACTGGCCGATGCCCCTTCGAAAGTCATTGCTCAGAAAGTCACGCGTACCGAAGGTAAACAGGCGCCTTTCAGCTTCGTGATTCCGTTCAACCCGGCTGACATTCAGCCGAACGCGCGTATCCTGCTGAGTGCCGCCATCACCGTGGACGGTAAGCTGATGTTTATCACCGATACCTTCCAGCCGGTGATCAACCAGGGCGGGACGAAGGCAGATCTGACGCTGGTGCCGGTACAAAATACGGCGATTCCAGTTCAGCAAGGCGGTGGGGCGGCAACAACGGTGCCATCCACCTCGCCGACTCAGGTGACGCCATCTTCGGCAGTGCCTGCGCCAACAACTTACTAAAGCGAAACGCCCCCAAATTGGGGGCGTTTTAATATTTCCAGCGGTAACGCAGCATATCAATATGACCGTCGCCTGACACCATCACTCCTTCAGAAAGCAGCGCCTGGCGCTGACGTTGGAGATCGGGTCCTGTCAGTGAAATCACACCCTGCCGGTTCACCACCCGATGCCACGGTAAACGGCTGCCTTCGGGCAGACGCTTGAGTACGCCACCCACCTGGCGGGCAGCCCGGGGCGACCCGGCAAGCGCGGCAATTTCGCCGTAGGTGGTCACGCAACCTTCGGGAATGGCGGCAACAATTTGGTAAACGCGCTGTGGAAAGGAATCGTGCTTATCCATAGAGAACTCCTGGCAAAATCGCTTCTAAGGATAATCGGCGACGGAGAAAGCACCAAGTTAAACCGTTGATGCGCAATAAACCAACACCTGACCGCCGCTGGCTTGCAATTCGCGGGGGGGATGTGGATAATGCGCCAGCGCGTTGGATAACAACGCTCTCAATGGGGGCCCTGTTGGTTCTCCCGCAACACTAACTTGTGAACTCGGTCAGGTCCGGAAGGAAGCAGCCGCAGCAGGCGACGTGTGTGCCGGGATGTAGCTGGCAGGGCCCCCACCCAATTCTGGCTACCCCTTAGCCAGCAATGTTTTAGTCATACGCTTTTCTCCCCATCCTAAGTTGATCCCAGCCGCTGCCAGCAAAATCATCGCGCCACCGATAAACTGAATCGGGCTCAGACTGTGATGGAAGACGAAGCGATCCACGATCACCGCCACAATGGGGTAGATAAACGAGAGTGAGGCGGTAATTGACGTCGGCAGCTTTTGGATCGCGCCATACAGCAACTGGTACATAATGCCGGTGTGCACTATGCCCAGCGTGGCGACAATTCCCCAATGCGTGAATGTCATATGCGACTGGAAATCTACCAGTGGCAGCAGTAGCAGCGTGCCGACGGCCACCTGAACGAGTGCGATTTGCTGTGGAGGAATGCCCCTCAACTGGCGTGTGATAAGCGCCGTCAGGGCATAAAAGAACGCGGCGCCCAGTGCCAGCACGATGCCCAAAAGCCAGCCACCATTCCCGTCATGATTTAGCCCGCTTGAGAGCACAAGCAGCATGCCGATAAAGGATGCTCCCAGCCAAAGCCACTTGCTGCGGCTGACTTTCTCTTTCAGGATAAAAACGCCCATCCCGACCAGCATCAGCGGCTGCGTATTGTACAGGACCGTGGCAAGCCCAATGGACGTTCGTGAATAGGCAGCGAACAGCAGCAGCCAGTTGACGACCAGCGCCACGCCGCCGAGGGCGGATATCGCAACGACCCTGCGGGTCAGATGGCTGCGCCAGTTACCGCTCATCAGGCCCAATATGAACAGCGTAATAGTCGCAAACACGCAGCGCCAGAAAACGACGTTGGCGATAGGCTGCTGAGATATTACTACGAGGGCGCCGATGGTGCCGGAGATGAGCATCGCCACAATCATTTGCAGGCTGCCGGTTCTTATCTCGCGAATCATTTTGTCTCTCCAGAATAAAGAACTTTATTCTGCGCACTGCGGCGAACTCGTTGAAGTATAAAAATTAGGTTATAAGATACTTTTGCCTTTATAAATGAGATAAAAATGAGTGATTACCTTCCCGATGATATCGACAGGCATATTCTGACTATTCTTGCGGCGGATGCTCGTATCTCCCTGAAAGTGCTTAGTGGAAAAATTGGTCTTTCTTCACCGAGCACGGCAGAACGAGTAAAGCGGCTGGAGGAACGCGGCGTGATTAACGGCTACACCATGAACGCCAATCTCACGGCTCTGGGTTACACCCTGCAGGGACTGGTTCGCATGAAACCGTTACCGGGCATGCTGCATAAAGTGGAGAAGATGATTCAGGCGATTCCCGAGTGTATAGAATGCGACAAAATCACCGGTGAAGATTGCTTCATCATCCGGCTGGTGATCCGCTCTATTGAGCAACTTGATGAAATTCTTGATGAGCTGGCTGAGTTTGCCCAGTGCAATACGTCTATCGTCAAAAGCACGCCGGTGAAACGCAGGCTGCCGCCTTTGTAAATAAATAAACCTGATATATTTTCCGGGTATTTGAATTATGACAGAAATATTAAATTTATCTCACTGGCTGGATCTTATTTATTCTCTATAGTATTAAACACCAACCTCTGTTTAAGCACTAAGGATTTGCAATGACGACGGCTACGCTGAACGTAAAAATAAGCATCGAGTTAAAAGAGAAGATTCGTCACTATGCGGAAGAGAATAGTGAAACCCTGGCAAGCGTAACGGAACGACTTCTGTCCAAAGCCTTTGACGAGCTCGACAGCGACGTGGGCGTCGATGAAGATGATGTGGACAGTCAGCATACTTCTGAGGCCCGCGTGACGCCATTAAACGATCGTGAGATCAAGGCATTGCGTAAACTGTTGAAGAAGAAAAAATGAACGCCGGTACGGACAGTACCGCCTACAGCTATCAGCAAGCCTGTGAGTTATTGCGTTCAGGTTACCTGAAAAAAGTGAAGCTGGGCTGGAATATTGGCAGCGATGAGTTTTTCCGCATTGCTTCAGACTGGTGCGATACCGGGGCCAGTATTAAAAAAGAGGGTGAACATTTCACCATCACCCTAAAAGGGTTCGCTATTCCCAGAATTTCACAAAACTAATTTATTGCATCGCCTTATTGCTGTGCTTGCAGAATAATATTTCTCTCTTTTATTTTAGAGGGAAATATTTCGCTTTCTAAAATACCATTCCCCGCAGACTTTCATTTCTTGTTGCCGCCAGGTGATGCCAAAGCGGCTGTAGCCGCTGCAGGGCAAGCTGCATCTCTGCGGGTTCAAGGCTGAAGGGAAGGCGTAAAAAGCGCTCAAAAGCCCCATCGACCCCAAACCTTGGCCCGGCACCGATCCGAATGCCCTGACTCTCGGCGGCGGCGGCAAAAATCGTGGCCAGCGGTTTCGGTAGTTCCACCCACCACGACAGGCCGCCTTCCGGGGGCGATGTTTGCCAGTCCGGGAACAGCGCTTGCATCGCGGCGAAGCTGGTTTCGCAGCGTTGGCGCAGCATCTCTCTGCGCTGAGGCAAGAACTGCGCCGCGTCGGCAAACAACTGCGTGGCAGCCAGTTGCTCCAGCAGAGGCGTCCCTAAATCAAAGGTATTGCGGATTTGTATCAGCGAACTGATGGTTTTGCCTGAAGCCCTTATCCAGCCGAGGCGCAGCCCGCCCCAGAAACTTTTCCCGGCGGAGCCGAGCGAGATGGTGTGTGCTTCCGGGCCAAAAGCCGCCAGGGGAGAAGGAGGAGGAGCATCAAACCAGAGATCGGCCATCGTTTCGTCCACAACCAGCGTGGTGTGGCTGCGGGCGGCTATCTCGTTCACCCTTTGGCGCGTGGCCGCGTCCATACAGCGGCCAGTTGGGTTATGGAAATCTGGAATCAAGTAAGCCAGCCGGGGAGAAGTCTGGGCGATAGTCGCCGCTAGACCGTCAACATCCCAACCGCTTGCGGGCAGGCTGACCGGCACGGGGCGGCAGGAGGCGCCGCGAATCGCCGCCAACGCCATCGGGTAAGTGGGATGGTCTACGACGACGCGATCGCCCGGGCCGGTGAACAGTCTAAGTATTAGCCCCAGTCCGCTGACGGCACCGTTGACCACCATGATTTGGTCAGGCGTCGTGGGTAATCCCCGTGACGCATAATGCCGCGCAATTGCTTCTCTCAGCTCCGGCAAGCCCTGGCTGTCATAGCCGGTTGAGGACAAATGTTCCGGCAGGAAAGTGAGCGCGGTGGAGTATGCCCGATGAATTTCCGGCCCGGCGCTGAGGGCGGCGGTGGAGAGATCCAGTACCGGAGCATTGCCGGGCAAGGGGGAAATGGCCGGGCTGCTTTCGGGCAGCATGGTGACGGAGCCTGAGCCCTGGCGGCTCAGCAGATACCCTTCCTCCCTGAGCTGCGCCAGCGCAGAGGCCACCGTGGTGCGGCTCACGCCCAGCGCGCCAGAAAGCTCTCTTTCCCCCGGCAGCCTGCTGTCGAGCGGTAGGCGCCCATCCAGGATCAGCAGCCGCAGTCCGTCCGCCAGTTGGCGATAGACCGGCGACCGGGATGATGCCTGATGCCAGTGGCCAAGCAGGCGAGTTAAAGATGAAATTCCGATTCTGCGCAGCGTCATAGCAGTCCACTTTCTGATAACTGGACCTTAATACTAGGTCCATTTTGCGAGAGGGTATAGCCATAAAAACACACTGAGGATCTTTGTCATGATGGCTCGTCGCCTGCTGCAGCTTTATACCGGCCTGGTCTTTTACGGCATTTCAACCGCTATGTTCGTGCGTGCCGATCTGGGCGCGGACCCGTGGAACGTTTTCCACCTCGGCGTGGCCAGACTTTTTTCGCTCAACCTCGGGCTGGTGATGATTATTGTGGGGGCGCTGGTGTTGCTGCTGTGGATCCCGCTGCGTCAGCGTCCAGGCCTTGGCACCATTAGCAACGTGATTGTGTTGGGGCTGGCGGCGGATGCCACGCTGGCGCTAATGCCGCCGCTTGAATCGCTTTTTGCGCGATCCGTTTTGCTGGTCGGTGCTTTGATAGTGAATGCCCTTGCGACAGGCATGTATATCGGCGCTGGTTTTGGTGCCGGGCCGCGAGATGGGCTGATGACCGGGATCCATGCCAGAACGGGCTGGTCGGTGCGCAGCGTGCGTACCGCCATTGAGGTGACAGTGCTGATCTCCGGCTGGCTGATGGGCGGCAGTTTTGGCGTGGGCACCGTGCTTTATGCGTTAGCTATCGGGCCTCTCATTCAGCTTTGCCTGCCGTGGTTTCGCGTTAAGCCGTTGAATAACACAGCGACTCCTGCACAGGAAGCTACATTCTGATGCCGTAGCTGTGCTAAACATTATCTTCCGGAGAATAATAATTGCTTAAAACGGGAGAGAGTATGCGGCACGAGATTGTGAGTAAACCCGCGCTGAACTGGAACAGCTTTCAGCTGGCAGAGATATTAACCCACTGTTTTGAACAGTACGTGGTGCCTTTTCGTCTGGAAGGGGAAACGTTCGGCTGGCGTTTTGCCTCAGAAGATCTTTTCCCAGGCGACAGCCCTATCTGGCTTTACCGTGGAGAGCCCAAAGCCATGGCGCTGGTGACCCGACGCGGGCAAACCTGCCGCCTGGCCGCGTTTGCGATTCGCCCGGAACTGCGCGGGCAGGGTTTAGGCAAGATCTTCATTCAGCAGCTTATTGATGCCGCGCGCGAGCGCGGGGATAAGCAATTTTATCTGGAAGTGATTTTAGGCAACGAAGGCGGGCTGGCGCTCTATGAGCGAATGGGCTTTGTGCCCCAGCAAACGCTGGTGGGCTTCCAGTCTGCAGGTGTTCCTGAAGGCGAGGCCGACGGCGAACTGCTGGAAATCGATCCGCTGCAAATGACCCATAGAATGATGGCCGCTAACGATGCGCCGCTGCCGTGGCTTTGCGCGGCTGAAACGCTGTATAAGCTGCCCGGTAAGGCTTTTGTACTGGATGAAGTGGCTTATGCGATGGTCGTTCCCGGCGAAATACCGAAGCTCAGAGGGCTGTTTGTTGAGCCGTATGCGCGACGATCCGGGAAGGCAAAAAAGCTGCTGGCTTTACTTCAGCGCCAGTTCCCTGGATTAGTGACTATTCCCAGCCTGCCCGAAACCGTTTCGCCGGTGTTTTTAGGCAGCGGCTTTACCCTGGATAAGATTCGGCAATACGAGATGAAGCTTACCTTGTAGGCAGAGAAGGTGAGGGCGAAGGCCCTCACCCTGCAAGTTACAGCACGCCCTGAGCCAGCATAGCGTCCGCGACTTTTACGAACCCGGCGATGTTCGCGCCGCGAACGTACTGGGTTTGTTTTCCTTCGCCACCGTAATCCACGCAGGCCTGATGAATATCAAGCATGATGTGGTGCAGGCGAATATCTACTTTTTCTGCCTTCCAGCTCAGACGGGCCGCATTCTGCGCCATTTCCAGCCCGGACGTTGCTACACCGCCTGCGTTTGCCGCTTTACCCGGCGCGAACAGCACGCCAGCTTCCACAAACAGATCCGTCGCAGCAATCGTGGTTGGCATATTTGCCCCTTCGGCTACCGCTTTCACGCCGTTGGCGATAAGCGTTTGGGCAGCATCGACGTCCAGCTCGTTCTGTGTAGCACAAGGCAGAGCGATATCGACTGGCACGCTCCACGGCTGCTGGCCTTCCAGATAAGTCAGGCCAAACTCTCGGGCATAGTCGGCGACGCGGCCATCGCGGCTGGCTTTGATTTCGCACAGGCGGGCCAGTTTCTCTGCGTTAAAGCCTGCTTCATCTACCACGGTGCCGTTGGAGTCAGACGCCGTGACCACGCGAGCGCCGAGCGACATGGCTTTTTCAATCGCATACTGAGCGACGTTCCCGGAGCCGGAAACCGCCACGCGCATGCCTTCAAAGCCCAGGCCGTGGCGCTGCAGCATGGCATCGGTGAAGTAGATCAGGCCGTAGCCGGTCGCTTCCGGGCGGATCAGACTGCCGCCGAACGACAGCCCTTTGCCGGTAAACACGCAGGCGGTGTTGTTAGAGAGCTTTTTCATCATCCCCGCCATGTAGCCGACTTCGCGACCACCAACGCCGATATCCCCCGCCGGGACGTCGGTGTCCGGGCCAAGGTGGCGATAAAGCTCCAGCATCAGCGCCTGGCAAAAGCGCATGATTTCGCCTTCGCTTTTGCCCTTCGGATTAAAGTCGCTGCCGCCTTTGCCGCCGCCCATCGGTAGCGTGGTGAGGGCGTTTTTAAAGGTCTGTTCAAAGCCGAGGAATTTGAGGATCGACAGATTAACGGAAGGGTGGAAGCGCATGCCGCCTTTGAACGGGCCAATGACCGAGTTGAACTGCACGCGCCAGGCCCGGTTCACCTGCACCTGATTGTTGTCGTCCACCCAGGCGACGCGGAACTGAATCACGCGCTCTGGCTCAACCAGACGTTCGAGCAGCGCCTGCTGGCGGTATTGCGGATTGTTTTCCAGAAACGGCCACAGCGTGCTCATCACTTCGCGAACCGCCTGAGCGAATTCTACCTGGTGCGGATCGCGGGACTGTACTGAGGTTAAAAAGCCTTCGAGGGATAATGCTTGAGCCATCAGAGGTAACTCCTTGTTGAAAATTATGTTGTCTGTCTTTTTTTGGGTGATTTTTCGACTATAACATTTTCTTATGAACGGGCATCAAGCGATTTTTTCACCGGAAAGGCAATAAAGAAGGGAAGCGTTTAGTCGGGCTATTAACCCAAAAAAAATCTAAATTTCGGTCTAATAACAGACAATAAATTGTCTTCTCTGTTTTTCGGCCGTTGGCGATCAATTTGGGAGGCTTATTAGCCTCCCGAACCGAGCTTAGAAGTGCGTATTGACGCTCATGTAGTACGTGCGGCCAGGCTCGTTGTAGGTCTCCGCGCCAGCGCCGTACATGTAGGATTTGGTCGTGTCATTCCCGGTGGTCTGGGCGTTACCTGCGCGCCAGTGGCGCTTATCCAGCAGGTTGTCGATCCCGGCGGTGAAGCTGACGTTTTTGGTCGCGTCCCAGGTCGCGCTCATGCCAAGGATGCTATAAGGGCTGACCTCGTTGGTGTCGCTGCCGGTGACAGGAACTCCCTTATAGTTGTACTTCTTCGGTGCCTGTTTGCCGTACCACGTCAGGGTGCTTTGCAGCGAAATGTCCGGGCGAACCTGCCAGCTAAGCGTGGAGTTAAGCGTGTATTCAGGGATGATCGACAGGCGATCGCCGGTTTCCTTATTTTTACTTTGCAGCATGTAAGTCAGGTTGTTATTCCAGCTTACGGTCTCCGTCAGCGGCAGATTAATCGTACCTTCAAGACCTTCCACCACCGCTTTAGGCACGTTGCCCCACTGGTAGATGTCGGTTTTCTTGCTGTTAGAGGCAATAGGTGAATAGCCGGATTCAATTTTGTTGCGATAGTCGTTCCGGAACCAGGTGATCCCGGCCTGATAGCCGTCGCGCTTGAACTCCAGGCCAATTTCTTTGTTGACGCTGGTTTCGGCTTTCAGATCCTCATTCCCCATCAGATAACACGCCCCGCCGCTGGCCGCACAGCCCTGACCGCGGCTGTAAAGGATGTAGTTCGGGTTGGTCTGATACAGACTTGGCGCTTTATAAGCCCGGGCAATACCGAGCTTCAGCGTCAAGTCTTCCACCAATTCCTGGCTCAGATTCAGCGACGGGCTCCAGTTATCCCCCACGATGGAGTGATGATCGAACCGAAGACCCGGCGTCAGCATGGTGCTGCTGGTTAGCTCCATATTGTTTTCGGCAAACAGAGAGAAGATCTCCGCTTTGGAATAAGGGCTTCGGCCGGTGGATGAGAGCCCCGGAATCGGCCCGCCTTCGCTTAACGACTGGGTGTTGGAGGTACCGTCTTTCATGCGCTGCTGATTCCATTCGCTACCGACGGTGAGGTTTTGATTCACCAACAGGGTAAACGGAATGCTTGCTTCGCTGTGCAGCATGACATCGCTGAGATCGATATCTGAGAACTGGTTGTTGGAGAAAATCCCCTCCGTGCCGCCCGCCAGGCCCTCATTCATGCGCGAGTTACGGGTGTGTTCGTATTGCGCATAAGTGTTGGTGGTGACGCCGTTATCCCAGCCGCCGGTCCAGGTCACGGCATAGGTCTGGCGGTAGAGGCGATTGGTCTCTTTGCCGTAGTTGTCCTTCACCAACTGGCTGGTATTCGTATTCTGTGTATCACCTGAATAGAGATTCCCCTGGCGACTGTAGCCGGTTTCAAACTCCAGCGCCTGCATCGGGGCAAATTCCCAGCGGATCATTCCGTTCAGGTCTTTATGGATAACGCCTTCTCGGCCCGCTGGCAGCGTGTTGGCGTAAGACCCGGTGCGCAGTGACTGGTGCCCCTGGTTGATGTCCCAGGCGTCCGCCTGCGTTTTATCGAGGTTGCCGTAGAGGCGGAAACTCACGTCGTCACCGAGCGGCCCGGTCAGGCTGAAGTTGGTGCGTTTCGTTGCGCCTTCATCTTTGTGCTCCGGGGCATTGAAATAGGTGTTCCAGCTGCCGTGGAATTCGTTGCTGCTGCGTTTGGTGATGATGTTCACCACGCCGCCAGCCGCCCCATTGCCGTAGCGGGCTGCTGCCGGGCCGCGCAGGACCTCAATGCGTTCGATCATTTCCGGTGGAACCCAGGAGGCATCGCCGCGGGTATCACGCTCGCCGCGCCAGCCCAGGCGCACTGAATTGCGGCTGGTGACGGGTTTACCGTCAACCAGGATCAGCGTGTTTTCTGGCCCCATACCGCGAATGTCGATCTGGCGGCCGTTGCCGCGCTGCCCGCTGGTGGAGTTGCCGGTCAGGTTAACTCCCGGCATGGTGCGAATGATTTCAGAGACATCGCGCGCGACCGGGTGCTTCTTTAATTCGTCGGAAGTAATCACCGACACGCCGGGTGCCTGCAGCGTTTGCTGGGCTGCGGTGACGACGAGCGTGTCTTCGTTTTCAGCGGGGGGTACCTCTGCTGCTGCCGCTGAAAAAGCGGTGCCGTAGAGGCCCAGACTCACCAGTGTGGCGAGGGAGTACGATAATGTATTGTTCATTATTTATCCTGAGTGTCACCGCCTGCGTCCCTTAAGTTCCTTTCCCAAACGAGGAAGGACGCGGCAAAAGTGCCTGGAGTTGAAAGTGCGGAAACACGCTATTGCAAATGAAAACAATTATCAATGTCTTTATCAATTGCATTTTTGCAATCTATTAAAGCCGCTAATTAATCAGCCTGGGTTATTACTCCCCGTATCAATCATTCATTAACCTGATGCTCCACAATTGACCTTCTGCTGTTACGGTTCCGATACATATTTAGGTGATCTCATTAACAAACTGAGGTAAATGCCCCGTGTTTTGCCCCCTTCCGATTGTGAGAATCGCTATTCCAGGCTAGAAACAAAATGTAACAACTCTCGGTATCCACTTAGAAAACGGACAAAATTGATGGATAGATTTGGGAAACACCTCGTCTGGGTCGTGCTCGCTTTGATCGGCGCATTCGCCCTCGGCTACATCGCACTGAATCGCGGTGAACAGATAAATGCGCTGTGGATTGTTATTGCCTCAGTTTGTATCTACCTGATTGCCTATCGTTACTACGGTTTGTTTATCGCTAAACGCGTGCTAACGGTGGATGCCACGCGCATGACGCCGGCCGTGCGAAACAATGACGGCCTTGATTACGTCCCAACGGATAAAAAAGTGCTGTTTGGCCACCACTTTGCCGCCATCGCCGGGGCGGGGCCGCTGGTGGGACCGGTGCTTGCCGCGCAAATGGGTTACCTGCCGGGCATGCTTTGGCTGCTGGCAGGCGTGGTACTGGCGGGCGCCGTGCAGGACTTTATGGTGTTGTTTGTCTCCACGCGTCGCAACGGGCGTTCGCTGGGGGAGTTAGTTAAAGAAGAAATGGGCAACACTGCGGGGGTTATCGCACTGGTCGCCTGCTTTATGATCATGGTGATTATCCTGGCCGTGCTGGCAATGATCGTGGTGAAGGCGTTAACCCACAGCCCGTGGGGGACTTACACCGTGGCCTTCACCATCCCGCTGGCGCTGTTTATGGGCGTCTACATTCGCTATTTACGCCCTGGGCGTATCGGCGAAGTGTCGGTGATTGGCCTGGTGATGCTGGTGTTTGCCATCATTTCCGGCGGCTGGGTAGCGGAGAGCCCGACCTGGGCGCCGTACTTTGATTTTACGGGCGTGCAGCTCACCTGGATGCTGGTAGGGTACGGTTTTGTGGCCTCGGTGCTGCCGGTGTGGCTGCTGCTGGCCCCGCGTGATTACCTCTCCACCTTCCTGAAAATCGGCACCATCATCGGGCTGGCTATCGGCATTTTGATCATGCGTCCGACGCTGCAAATGCCATCATTAACAAAATTCATTGATGGCACCGGCCCGGTCTGGAGTGGGGATCTGTTCCCGTTCCTGTTTATCACCATCGCCTGTGGGGCCGTTTCCGGCTTCCACGCGCTGATTGCTTCCGGCACCACGCCAAAAATGCTGGCGAACGAAAATCAGGCCTGCTTCATTGGCTACGGCGGCATGTTGATGGAGTCCTTCGTAGCGATCATGGCGCTGGTGGCAGCCTGTATCATCGATCCGGGCGTGTACTTCGCGATGAACAGCCCGATGGCTGTATTGGCGCCTGCTGGCACGGCGGATGTTGTCGCTTCTGCCGCGCAGGTGGTGAGCGGGTGGGGCTTCCATATCACCCCGGAAACGCTGACCAACATTGCCAACGAAGTGGGCGAACAGAGCATCATCTCCCGCGCCGGTGGGGCACCAACGCTGGCCGTTGGCATGGCATATATTCTGCACGGCGCGCTCGGCGGGCTGATGGACGTCTCGTTCTGGTACCACTTTGCCATCCTGTTTGAAGCGCTGTTTATCCTGACGGCGGTGGATGCCGGGACTCGTGCGGCACGTTTTATGCTGCAGGATCTGCTGGGCGTAATCTCTCCGGGACTGAAACGGACGGATTCGCTGCCGGCCAACCTGCTTGCCACCGGGCTTTGTGTGCTCGCCTGGGGTTACTTCCTGCATCAGGGCGTGGTCGATCCGCTGGGCGGCATTAACACGCTGTGGCCGCTGTTCGGTATCGCCAACCAGATGCTGGCGGGCATGGCGCTCATGCTGTGCGCCGTTGTGCTGTTCAAAATGAAGAAGCAGCGCTATGCCTGGGTGGCGCTGATGCCGACCGCCTGGCTGCTGGTGTGCACGTTAACCGCAGGCTGGCAGAAAGCGTTCAGCTCGGATGCAAAAGTGGGCTTCCTCGCCATCGCCAATAAGTTCCAGGCGATGATCGACAGCGGTAATATTCCGGCGCAGTACACGCAGTCGCAGCTCAGCCAGTTGGTGTTTAACAACCGCCTGGATGCGGGGCTGACCATCTTCTTTATGGTGGTGGTTGTGGTGCTCGGCTGGTTCTCGCTGAAAACTGCGCTTAAGGCGCTGAAGTCTGAGCAACCGACGTCGAGCGAAACGCCGTATGAGCCGATGCCTGAGAATTACGAACAGATCGTGGCGCAGGCGAAGAGCGTACATTGATTTTACCCTCTCCCTGAAAGGGAGAGGGGATAAATTGGGTTTTACCTTAGCTCTGAGCGGAGAAGGGCGCATTTTTTATCTTTTTCCCTCTGCCCTTTGGGGAGAGGGCTGGGGCGAGGGGCAACCCACTGGAGGTACCATGTTCGATAGTCTAGCCAAAGCCGGGAAATACCTCGGTCAGGCCGCGAAGCTGATGATTGGCGTACCCGACTACGACAACTACGTGCAGCACATGCGTCTGACGCACCCTGAGCAGACGCCAATGACCTATGAAGAATTTTTCCGCGAGCGTCAGGATGCCCGCTACAGCGGTAAAGGCGGCGGACGCTGCTGCTAAGACTTAGCATTTAACAAAAATGTGACATTTAGCTCGTTTTTTAGCTGACGTTAAAAATCCTGTTGTGCGAAACCAGCGAGTATGATTTTATCAATATCGACTTTTAATCTTGATTCAGGAAACCCATGACTCATTCCCTGCAGACTTCGACCCTACTAGTTACCGCGCTACCAGCCGCGGTGGTCGTCGTGCGTGTGGTGGTGGTCGTCGGCAATGCGCCGTAGGGACTGAATCAACGCATCGATTCCAAACCCCGCCGGCGCAAACCGGGCGGGGTTTCTTGTTTTAAGTGCCTGCCCAGAAGCGAACCGGCTAATTATAAGGACTGGAGCATGGCAATTTCGGACACACCCGCACAACGCATCACCGGCGCCCAGCTGATTGTAAAAATGTTGGAGCATCATGGCATTACAACGGTTAGTGGCATTCCCGGTGGCACCGTACTGCCGCTCTACAATGCCTTGAGCCAAAGCCCCCGCATTCGCCACGTTCTGGCTCGCCACGAGCAGGGCGCGGGATTTATGGCGCAGGGTATGGCGCGTACCAGCGGCAAACCGGCGGTCTGCATCGCCTGCAGCGGGCCGGGGGCCACAAACCTTGTCACCGCCATTGCCGACGCGCGTCTCGACTCTATTCCGCTGGTTTGTATCACCGGCCAGGTCCCCACTTCAATGATTGGCGCCGATGCTTTCCAGGAAGTGGACACCTACGGTATTTCGATTCCTATCACCAAGCATAACTACCTGGTGCGCAGCATTGACGAGCTGCCGCAGGTGATTACCGACGCTTTTCGTATCGCACAGTCCGGCCGCCCAGGGCCCGTCTGGATCGATATTCCTAAAGACATTCAGACCGCTGAAATCGACATTGCCGAACTGCCCGCGGTAGCCGCGCCTTCCGCTGCCCCGGCCTTTGACCATCAGGACATCGCCCGTGCGGCAGCGATGATCAACGAAGCCAAACGCCCGGTGCTTTATCTGGGCGGCGGCATTATCAGCGCGGGTGCAGCGGAGCAGGCGCGAGAGCTGGCGGAGCGTGCCGGGCTGCCGACAACCATGACGTTGATGGCACTGGGGACGATCCCCGCCCGACATCCGCTCTCTCTGGGAATGCTGGGAATGCATGGCGCGCGGAGCACCAACTTTATCCTGCACGAAGCCGATCTGTTGATCGTGTTGGGCGCACGCTTTGACGACCGTGCCATTGGTAAAACTGAGGAGTTTTGCCCGAATGCCAAAATTATCCACGTTGATATCGATCGTGCCGAGCTGGGCAAAATTAAGCAGGCCAACGTGGCGATTCGCGGTGACGTACGTGAAGTGCTGAGTCAGCTTATTCCGCAGACCAAAAACGCCCGGCGCAGCGAGTGGCTGCAGACGGTGAGCGAGTTGCAGCGTGAGTTCCCATTTGCCACGCCGGGGGCAGATAATCCGCTGATGCCTTATGGACTGATCAAAGCCGCAGCGGCCTGCGTAGACGATGAGGCTATTGTTACCACAGACGTAGGCCAGCACCAGATGTGGGTGGCTCAGGCTTATCCGCTCAACCGTCCGCGCCAGTGGCTGACGTCCGGCGGCCTGGGCACCATGGGCTTTGGCTTACCGGCTGCGGTTGGCGCGGCGCTGGCCGAACCTGGCCGTAAAGTGCTGTGCTTCTCCGGCGACGGCAGCCTGATGATGAATATCCAGGAGATGGCGACGGCGGCGGAAAATAATCTGGATGTGAAAATCATTCTGATGAACAACCAGGCGCTGGGGCTGGTACACCAGCAACAGACGCTGTTCTACCAGCAGAATATCTTCGCCGCGACTTACCCCGGCATGACGGATTTCCTGACCATCGCCCGCGGCTTTGGCCTGGCAACCTGCGACCTGAACCAGGCGGAAGATCCCCAGGCCGCGCTGCAGGAAGCGATTTCTCGCCCTGGGCCTTGCCTGATCCACGTGCGTATCGACGCCGATGAAAAAGTCTACCCAATGGTGCCGCCGGGTGCCGCCAACACTCAGATGATTGGAGAGTAAGTCATGCAGCAATCTATCACTAAACAATCCACCGTCATTCTGGAACTCACGGTGCGCAACCACCCGGGCGTGATGTCACATATCTGCGGCCTGTTTGCCCGCCGCGCATTTAACGTGGAAGGCATTCTCTGTTTACCGCTGCCGGAAGGCGATCAGAGCCGCATCTGGCTGCAGGTAGCAGACGATCAGCGGCTGGAGCAGATGGTCAGTCAGGTCGATAAGCTGGAGGATGTGGTGCAGATCATTCGCCACGCCGATGATCCAGGCATCTTTAACCGCCTGACCGCATTTGTGCAGTAAATAAACCAGGGGCTTTCAGGCATATTTTTGAAAGCCCCGAGCCAGGATGAATAACTCCCCGGAAACCGTGCCGCAAACCCTGCATACCAAAGAACGATTTCAACCAACCTCAAGCAAGAATTCGTTAGCCTGCCCTGAGAAAAATAAGCGCGATTAAATTTTGTTCGTGCTTGACCGTTGCTTTAAAGCTACACTCAGGGAGTCAAGGATGTACATGATTACGTTCTTCAAAACGACAGAAGGAAAAACGCCGTTCAAAGCCTGGCTAAAGGCGTTAAAAGATGCGAGGGCAAAAACCAAAATAGTCATGAGGATCGACCGACTTTCCTTTGGTAACCCTGGCGATCATAAACCCTGTGGACAGGGCGTATGGGAAATGCGCATCGATGAAGGGCCTGGCTATAGGGTGTACTACGCCCAGGACGGCAAAGCAGTCTGGCTGCTACTGGCGGGGGGAGATAAACGCAATCAACAGGCGGATATCGAACGTGCAAAAGAATGGTGGCTTGAACATCAAGGGAGAAAAAATGAAATTTAGCGAATTTGATCAAACGGTTATTGATATGCTCCGCGACGATCGTGCCTTCGCCGTGGAGTACCTGAAAGAAGCTTTTATTGGGCTGGACGGTGACGACGGCGAAGCGGTGTTTCTCATTGCCATGCGTCGGCTGGTAGAAGCCAGAGGTGGCTTTACGGAGATTGCCAGAGCGGCAAACCTAAACCGTGAAACGCTGTACCGCACGCTGTCGGAGCGTGGAAACCCCACCATCAAAACCACCAAAAAGGTTCTGCACGCGGTGGGGATTCATTTTTCAGAGATTGCGGGCTGACCGTACGCTATAAACCCTGGCGAACCAGCAGGTCAGGGGTGATTTCGGCAATGGACTTCGCGCCGGTGAGCGTCATCGCCACGCGCATCTCTTTCTCCATTAAGTTCAGCAGATTGCTAACGCCAGCCTCACCATGAGTGGCGAGTGCATACAGGAAAGCGCGCCCCAGCAGCACAGTGTCAGCGCCAAGCGCAATCATACGTACCACGTCCAGGCCATTGCGGATGCCGCTGTCCGCCAGAATGGTAAGATCGCCTTTTACCGCGTCGGCAATGGCGGGCAGGGCGCGGGCGGAAGAGAGCACGCCGTCCAACTGGCGGCCACCGTGGTTAGACACCACGATCCCGTCGGCGCCGAAGCGTACCGCATCGCGAGCATCTTCCGGGTCGAGGATCCCTTTAATCACCATTGGGCCGTCCCAGAATTCGCGGATCCACTCCAGATCTTTCCATGAAATGGACGGATCGAAGTTATTGGCCAGCCAGCCAATATAATCCTCCAGCCCGGTTGGTTTACCGAGATAGGTGGAAATATTGCCCAAATCATGAGGGCGGCCATTTAGGCCAACGTCCCATGCCCACTGCGGGTGCGTCATCGCCTGGAAATAGCGGCGCATCGCGGCATTAGGGCCGCTCATGCCAGAGTGAGCATCACGATAGCGCGCCCCTGGCGTCGGCATATCGACGGTAAATACCAGCGTGGAGCACCCGGCGGCTTTCGCTCTCTCCAGCGCGTTGCGCATAAAACCGCGATCTTTCAAAACATAAAGCTGGAACCACATCGGGCGGTTAATCGCCGGTGCGACTTCTTCAATCGGGCAAACGGACACCGTCGACAGGGTAAAAGGAATGCCTTTTGCTGCGGCAGCTTTTGCGGCCTGAACTTCTCCCCGGCGGGCGTACATCCCGCAAAGCCCCACAGGGCCGAGGGCGACGGGCATAGACAGCGTTTCGTTAAACAACCGGGTTTCCAGGCTCAGCGCCGACATGTTTTTCAGCACGCGCTGCTTGAGCGCCACCTGCGCCAGATCTTCCACGTTGCGCTTCAGCGTATGCTCGGCATAGGCTCCTCCGTCAATGTAGTGGAATAAAAAAGGCGGCAGAATGCGCTCGGCGGCGGCACGGTAGTCGGTTGCTGCGGAAATAATCATCGTTTCTTTTCCCTTATTTCATCACTTGCTTCGTCCGGGAGGCGGGTAATGCGTGCCTGACGGGCTTCGTCTTCCTGCAGAGTTTTGATAGTGGTGTGGACGTAGCCGAGGTGCGACTGGGCAGCTCGCCTTGCGCGCTCGGCGTCTCCGGCCAGAATCGCCTGCAATAATTCGTCATGCTGCTCGGTTAGCCCGGCAAAAATGGCCGGGACGGTGTACATGCGCTGGCGGCTGTGCAGCACCGAAGATTGCAGCAGGTCGAAGAACCCGCGCATGGTCTGCAGCAGCACGATATTGTGGGAGGCTTCGGCAATCGCCAGGTGAAATCTGACGTCGGCCTGGGCGGCTAAATCCGGGTCATCGCTCTCTTTAAATTTGAGCGTGGCATCGAAGCAGGCGATCAGCTTTTCTTTGTCGGCCTGCGTCGCCCGCATGGCGGCGTACCAGGCCGTACTGCCTTCAATGGAGTGCCTCGCTTCGAGGATATCCAACTGGTAATTAGGGTCGCCCTCAACCAGCGTTTTCAGCGGCTGTACGATGCGCTGTTCCGACCATTGTTCGGTCTGGTAGCGCAGATAAGTGCCGCCGCCGCGCCGGCTGGCCAGCACGCCTTCGCCAATCAGCTTTTGAATCGCCTCGCGTAAAATCGAGCGCGAACAGCCCAGTTCGGCGGCCAGCTGGCGTTCGGCGGGCAACCGCATGCCCGCCTCCAGATTACGTTCTTCAATCAGCGCCTTAACACGCTCAACCATCTGGTCGGCAAGGCGCGGCACAGCTTGGGTCATGGGATCATCCAGGTTAAAACATAGGCCTGCAGCGTGGTAATCACTCCCACCATGCAGGTGAAAATCAGGCTGTGCTTCACGGTGAAGCGGAACAGGTCTGACTCTTTCCCGACCAGCCCCACCGCCGCACAGGCAATGGCTATCGACTGCGGTGAAATCATCTTCCCGGTCACGCCGCCGGTAGTATTGGCCGCCACCAGCAGAAGGTCCGACACGCCAATCTGCTGCGCGGTCGTGGCCTGCAGCGCGGCAAACAGCGCGTTAGACGAGGTGTCCGACCCGGTGAGGAACACGCCCAGCCAGCCAAGGAACGGCGAGAAGAAAGTAAACGCGTGGCCGGTATGCGCCAGCGCCAGGGCCAGCGTCGCCGACAGCCCGGAATAGTTGGAGATAAAAGCAAACGCCAGCACCATGCCAATGGAGTAAATCGGCAGCGCCAGCTCCTTGAGCGTTTCGCCGAAAGTAACCAGCGCCGCTTTCGGTTTCATGCGCAGGTAAACAATTGAGATCAGCGCCGCGACCAGGATTGCCGTGCCGGTGGCTGACAGCCAGTCGAACTTAAACACCGCGGCGTAAGGCGCACTGGCGGTAACGACCGGCGGCATTTTGGCGACAAGGTTATCCAGGAACGGCACGGAGAAATTATAGACCCAGTCCGCCATCGCGCCGCCTTTGGCGAACAGCGCTTTAAACGGCGGAATGCTCCACAGCGTAACCGTGGCCGTTAAAAACAGGAACGGCATCCAGGCTTTGACAATCTGCCCGGTCGTGTATTTCTGCGCAGTCTGCGCCTGCACGGTTGCAGCCGCGTTCTCGTTATCAAAGCGGAAAATGCGCACCGGCTTCCAGACCCGCAGGAACGCCGTCAGGCACACCAGCGACACCAGCGAAGAGATAATGTCCGGCAGCTCGGGGCCGATAAAGTTAGAGCTGAGATACTGGGCGATAGCAAACGAGCCGCCTGCTACGATTACCGCCGGCCAGGTCTCTTTGATTCCGCGCCAGCCGTCCATAATCGCCATGATCCAGAACAGCACAATGATCGTCAGGAACGGCAGCTGGCGGCCTACCATCTGGCCGATTTCGAAGCTGTCCAGGCCGGTAACCTGCCCGGCAACGATAATGGGGATTCCCATCGCGCCGAAGGCCACCGGCGCGGTGTTCACTATCAGGCACAAACCTGCGGCGTACAGCGGCTTAAACCCGAGGCCGACCAGCAAGGCTGCGGTAATGGCAACCGGCGCCCCAAACCCGGCAGCCCCTTCCAGAAAGGCGCCGAAAGAGAAACCGACGATCAGCATTTGCAGGCGCTGGTCCGGCGTGATCGACAGGATAGAGGAGCGAATAATGTCGAACTGCCCGGTTTTGACCGAAATTTTGTAGACAAACACCGCGGCCACAATAATCCAGGCGATGGGCCACAGGCCGTAGAAGAAGCCGTACACCACCGAGGCAAGCGCGCGATCCACCGGCATGCGGTATAAAAACAGGGCAACCAGCAGGGCGAGAAATACCGTGATCGTTGCCGCTTTGTAGCCCTTCATCCGCAGCTTAATCAGCGCGAAGAAGAAAAACAGAATAGGGAGCGCGGCAATCAGGCTCGACAGCCAGATATTCCCGAGCGGGTCGTAGAGTTGGGGCCAGACTTGCATGCAGGTGTTCTCCAGGGTGAGGCGTTTATCGTTTTTTATTAGATTGGTAGGACCAATTTTGCTTTGTAGAGCAAATGATGGCTAATGGTTAATCTTGTGTTAATGAAAGGCAACGACCTGACGAGTGTTTATCAGCGTTTTGTAGAAAAGGGCACGTTTTTAGTCAGATTGGTAGGACCAAAAAACGGCTCTCCTGGCGGGAGAGCAGTGAAGGGAGAAAGCGATTGCCGGGGGGATGACAACGCAGGTTTCGCGGCTTACTTTTTGTATTGCTCGTCACTGACTTTTTCCAGCCACTCAACGGGGCTGCCGTTTAAGGACTCCGCTATGGCGATATGCGTCATTGCCGTCTCCGGCGATGCGCCATGCCAGTGTTTAACGCCTTCAGGTATCCATGCGATATCGCCCTGATTCAGCTCCTGAATTTCTTCGCCCCATGCCTGAAGCCAGCCTCGCCCCTGGGTGACTATCAGCGTCTGGCCGAGGGGATGAGTATGCCAGGCCGTGCGTGCCCCCGGCTCAAAGGTGACAATTGCTCCGCCAACGCGGGCGTTTTCAGTGCCACTAAAAGGTGAATCAATGCGTACTGTGCCGGTGAAATAACTTTCCGGGCCCTGCTGTGAAGGTTTTGAACCGCTGCGGATAATTTTCATCAAATGCTCCAGTCGAGAAGGTCATCGTTCGTTGTCATACGGTAGTCCCGAACGCTGTAGAGAACTAGCCAGGGAAAAGTACAGGAGCTTATGAATCCAGTTCATTAATCTCGCTATACTGGGAATATTCTGTTCCTTAGTGAGGCTTGTTTCGGCCATGCTGAAAGAAAACTTCAACGATCTAATGTCATTTATCGAAGTGGCACGCGAGCGCAGCTTTACCCGAGCAGCGGCAAAGCTTGGCGTGTCCCAGTCCGCGCTCAGCCACGCGATTCGTGGTCTTGAGGAGCGTCTTCAACTGCGCTTACTGACCCGCACCACGCGCAGCGTCGCGCCCACTGAAGCCGGTGAAAAGCTGCTTGCCAGCCTGTCGCCTCGCTTTGCCGATCTTGAAAACGAGCTGGTTGCGTTGAGTGAAATGCGTGCGCGGCCGGCGGGCAACATTCGGCTCAATGCGGCCGAACACAGCTTGCAGTCGGTTTTATGGCCGGTGTTGAAAACTTTCCTGGTCGACTACCCGGACATCAATGTAGAAATCAGCGTGGATAACGCCCTGACCGATATTGTCAGCGGGCAGTTCGACGCCGGGATTCGTCTCGGCGAGCAGGTGGCAAAAGATATGGTGGCCGTGCGCGTTGGCCCGGAGCTTACTATGTCGGTCATTGGTTCTCCGACCTATTTTGCGAAACATGGCTATCCGGCGACGCCGCAGGATCTCCAGCAGCATAATTGCATCAATATGCGGCTGCCTACCCTGGGAGGACTGTATGCGTGGGAATTCGAAAAGGACGGGCGTGAGCTGAAAATTCGCGTGGATGGGCAACTAACGTTCAACAGCCTGAGCCAGCGCATTGATGCCGCGCTGCAAGGTCTCGGCCTGGCATTTGTGCCGAGCGACACGGTTTCCGATGAGCTTGCCGAAGGGCGGCTGGTCCGGGTTCTGGAGTCCTGGTGCAAACCGTTCCCAGGTTATTACCTTTACTACCCCAGCCGTAAGCAGCACACGACCGCGTTCTCCCTGCTGGTGGATGCGCTGAGATACTCTTCCTGAGCCGTTGGTGATAAGCGGATTTTATTCTGGTTCAGCGACATCAAAGCCCGAAGACGCGCAGACCCTTTTCCTGGCCCACTTCGTAACTCATTGATTTATCCATTCAGCAGAGTCGTGTCCCAAAAAGGACAGGAATGAGAAAATAGACAGCTTTATCAGTTTCAACAAGGCGTTAGCTGTGAAAAGCTCTTGTTCACTGCCGTACAGGCAGCAGGCGAGGCGCGATAGATGAAGTGCCTCGCCTGTTTTTCTCATACCAGCCTCAGAACCCTGTCCAGCGACCAGCGGCCAGCGCCACGGGCGATAACCAGCAGCAGTAATCCGCCCCAGATCAGGTGCGTGGGCCATGCGTCCGGGTAGACAAAAATTTCAATCACCAGGGTCATAAACAGCAATCCCGTTGCAGCGAAGCGTGAAAATAATCCCAGCACCAGCAAAACAGGGAAAGTATGTTCGGCCAGCGTGGCCAGGTGCGCGGCGATATCATAGGGGATAAGCGGCAGCGCATATTCGGTGCGGAACAGCTCGTAGGTGGACGGTTTTAGCGTCATAAACCCCGTGACTTTTGTGCGGCCAGAAAGGAAGAACACGGCGGCAACGCCCACGCGGGCTATCAGCAACAGCAAGTTGTCGCCGACGCCTCTCTCGATGCGATCCCAGAGTCTATTCCATAGCGCTCTCACGCCTTGTTCTGTCATGTGTTGTTCAGATACTTTCATCATTTATCCTCAAAAGGTGTGATTAAAATGCGGCGAACACGCCGCGACTAAGCAGGTTGCTGAAAAAAGGGCCGAGGGCGAGGGCTGGCTCGGCAGCCAGGGCCTGTTCGCTAGCCTGATCGAGGGTTGCCCCCAAGCGGCAGGCAGTCAGGAAGACCGATCCGCCCTGGCTTAAGGGTTCGGCAAAAATGCGCTGCTGGCGGCGAACCAGCAGAGCGCCTTCGCCCTGCCAGTGAATCGTCTCCGGCGCGGCGGTTTGTTCGCGGTTGAACGCCCAGAGCGTGAACACCGGCAGCGTGGGGTGCCAGTACCAGCGAACGCTGTCCCGCAGCCGTAATGATGTGGTGCCCAGGGTATCCGCCGTGGTGCTTGCCAGTGCATGCACGTCCAGCGGGGCCGAGGCCGGGGCACAAAACACCTCCAGCCACAGCTTGTCCAGCTCGGCCACGGCGCTTAAATAAGTCAGTTCTCTGGCCGGAGGATAAGCGCTAATAAAGGCGGGGAAGGCGTCGCCATAGCGAACCAGTTCACCTTCGTATGGGGGGCGTTCAAGCGCATAGCCGCGCGCCATTTGACGGAAAAAATCGGTTCCGGTAAGCCTGGATACGCTGGGGAAGTTAGCGTCCAGGGCGTCAACGCAGGCTTTGATCACGCTGTTGCGATAAACGGCAATACCGGGCTGATGCTGAAGATGGCTTAGCTCGGATCTAGCCTCACCGTATAACAGGCCAATAAATGCCTCGTGGTAGCGGCTTAACTGAGTGCTCATACGGCGGCTCCCATTGTGTCGAGGATGCGCTGGGCACGCTGCTGTTCGGCCAGCAACACGTTAAACGCAGGCAGGTTGCCATCCCGTTCAATAAGCGTGGGTTTTGCTCCCGCCCGCTGAATCAGTTGCGTATACAGCCGCCAGACCTCCTCGGATATTGACTGATCGTGGCTGTCGATCAGCAAATCGCTGCCCCCTTCGTCGGGGCTAAAGCCCGCCAGATGGATCTCAGTCACACGTTCGACCGGGAAACAGCCCAGCCAGGCTGCGGCCTCAAAGCCGAGGTTGTGGGCGCTGAGCCAGACGTTGTTCAGATCCAGCAGTAGGCCACACCCACTCCGGCGGCTGACTTCGCCGAGAAATTCGATTTCATCCCATTCGTGTTCCGGCATCTGCAAATAGTGCGTAGGATTTTCCAGTGAAATCTGGCAGCCCAGCGTGTCCTGCGTGCGGTTAATGTTGTCAATAACGCGGTGCATCACCCGCGTTGTCCTCGGCACCGGCAGCAGGTCAGGATAATAAATCCCGTTCCAGCGCGACCAGGCGAGGTGCTCGGAAACAAGCGCTGGTTTGATGTCAGTCACTAGCGCTTTTAGCTGCGCGAGCAGTTGGGCGTCCGGTGGCTCGTCACCGGCCAGTGAAAGCGAAACGCCGTGCAGCGAGATCGGGTGTTGCTGGCGGATGGCCGCCAGCCACTCTCTGCGCGGGCCACCCGCCATGAGATAATTTTCACTGTGAACCTCGAACCAGAGAGAGGATGGACTGGCCCTGGCGTCGGCGTAATGCTCGGGCTTAAGGCTTAATCCGGCGCCTAAAGAGTGTGTCATCGTCATGGGAGTGGCCCTTTGATTAGCCTTCGGTCAGCGAGCCGTGGCCATTCGGCGTCTGGATCGCGGTGCAGGTCCCCGCTGGCACCATTTTGTAGGCATTTTTCTGGTAATCGACTTTGGAGGTTCCCGCGCAGGTGGTACCGGCGCCGGCCTTACAGTCGTTGTCTGCGGCTTTGGCAATGCCAAAACAGCGCTCAAGGTTTGGCCCGGTTAATTCAGCGGCAAAGGATGCCGCGCTGAAAGAAACCAAAGACAGGGCAATCGCGGACATAGCAATACGGTTCATCGTGTTCTCCAGATAATTAAAATGAATTTAGGGACGGCAATCATCGGCTATTTATTGAGAGCGTTATTTCCTCCTCATTGAATAAGACGCATTAATTTCCCGACGTAATATTCACGGCTTTAAATATCGTGCGGGCGACATTTTTCGGGTCATACAGCATCGGCACATGGCTGACCGGTAACTCGGTGACGTGGGCGTGAATTTTCTTCGCCATCGCTCGCTCCAGATCCGGGTTGATCATCCGGTCATTGCTGCCGACCAGGAACCAGCTCGGTTTCTGCTGCCAGGCAGCGGTGGTCACTTTTTCGGTAAAGCTTGCGGCGGCGATCGGCATCTGGGTGATGCCAATAATGTTCTGCGCTTCAGGCGTCGCATCCTGGGCAAAATCGGTGGCGACGGCCTTCGGATCGAGGCTCAGAAAGCCGTCCGCACCCTTGATGATTTTTGCGCTGCCGGGCGGGGCCGGGAAGCTGTTGGCCAGATCGGCCGTGGACTGACCCGGCGATGGTGCAAAGGCATTGATGTACACCAGGCCTTTCACTTTCGGATCGTTACCCGCCTCGGTAATCACCGTCCCGCCCCAGGAATGACCTACCAGAATAACGTCGCCTTTGGCACGGGCGATGGCGCGTTTGGTCGCCGCCACGTCGTCTGCGAGTGAGGTTAATGGGATCTGCGCGGTGATGATTTCGTAATGGCGCGTTTGCAGAACCGGGATCACCTGCTCCCAACTGCCGGTCGCGTCGGCGAAGGCGCCGTGCACTAACACGATGGTGTGCTGAGTTTCCGCCTGGGCGGCAAATCCGGTCATCAGGCCAGCCGCAGCCAGCGCCAGCAGCGTTTTACGCGTGGGTTTCATCTTCTTTTCCTGTTTTAGGGGGAGGGAATAAATCAGCGGTAAATATCGGCGCTGCCGAAGTAGCTGTTGTTGCCGCCGGCGGAGACCACTCGCCAGGCGCTGGCCCCGGCTTTTTCAGCTTTTGCAGCCAGTTTTTCATTGAGCTGATCGAGAGACAGCGTGGTGCTATCGCTTTCTGTGACGGTGCCAATTTTGACCAGGCCCTGAGCGCTGTGGACTTCTTTGGCAGCAAAGGCAGGCGCTACAGCAGCGGCCAGGACGAGCGGGAGAATAACGGTGCGGAACAGTTTCATCATAGGCCTCACATATCGGGTCGTTGAATACGTTGCCGCCTGAAGGTGGCGGATGCGCTTATTTAACGCCTGGTTTGTATGTGGGCTGTGTCAGAGGGAAGGGGATTTGTTTTGTTATTTAGCCGTGGGCGGTGTGGATACAAAACAACACAATTCTTTTGTGCTGAGCCGGGATAACCCCTCTCCCCGAGCGGGAAGAGGGGAAACGAGCGGTTAGTTTATGCCTTCCCGGCTCTCTTTTTTGGCTTCTTCAGCCTCGATGGCGCGATACCAGCGCGGGTGGTGCTTCTTCGCCCATCGGCGGCTGACTTTGCCAATGACCATGCCTTTAATCGATCCTTTCACCCAAAACGCCATGTACATATGGATCAGGATGGCGTGGATCAAAATAATGGCTGAAGCGGCGTGGATAAGCAGGCTGTAGCGAATCATCCACATTGGGAAGTAGTGCGCAAACCAGGGCCGCCAGATAATAATCCCGGTCACCAGCAGCACGAAGATCATGCTCATGATGCTCCAGAACATCATCTTCTGCCCGGCGTTGTACTTGCCCACGTCCGCCACTTTATGCTCGTTGCCTTTCAGCACCTCAACAATGCCCTTCAGCCAGGGGAGATCCTGCTTGTCGGGAATGTTGTGATGCACGAAGCGCACGAACATAAACATCAGCGCCACAAAGATAGCCACGCCGAAGAACGGGTGCAGAATGCGCCCCATCTGCGGCGTGCCGAAGGTTTCCGTCAGCCATTGCAGCGTCGGGAAGAACAGGGCAATGCCGGACAGCGACACGAGGAAGAAGCAAATCACTACCGTCCAGTGGCAGGCACGGTCGATGAATTTGGTTCTGACGATCATCTTACTCATGCTTGTCCTCCTCATCTTCGTCCACCTCTTCGTTCGGCCCGATCCCGACATAGTGGAAAATCAGGGCCGCGAAGGTAGCAACAAACCCGGCAGCCGAGAGCGGCTTCAGAATGCCTTTCCACAGGTTGATTGGGGTATCAATCTTCGGCTCTTTCGGCAGGTTGTGGTACAGCTCTGGCTGGTCCGCGTGGTGCAGCACGTAAACGACGTGTGTGCCGCCCACGCCCTGCGGGTTGTAAACGCCCGCCTGTTCAAAGCCGCGTTTTTTCAGCTTCTCAACGCGCTGCTCTGCCATGTCCAGCATCTCTTTGCGAATACCAAAGCGAATCGCACCTGTCGGGCAGGTTTTCACGCAGGCAGGTTCCTGGCCTACGCTAACGCGGTCAACGCACAGGGTGCATTTATACACGCGGTTATCGTCTTTGTTCAGGCGAGGGATGTTGAACGGGCAGCCCGCGATGCAGTAGCCGCAGCCGATGCAGTGCTCGGACTGGAAGTCCACGATGCCGTTGGCGTACTGAATAATTGCCCCAGCGGACGGGCAGGCCTTGAGGCAGCCCGGATCTTCGCAGTGCATACAGCCGTCTTTGCGGATCAGCCATTCCAGCTTGCCGTTTTCACGGGTTTCTGAAAAACGCATCAGCGTCCAGGACTTGGCGCTCAGGTCAGCGGGGTTGTCGTATACCCCCACGCAGTGGCCGACTTCGTCGCGGATATCGTTCCACTCCGAGCAGGCCACCTGGCAGGCCTTGCAGCCGATACAGCTTGTGACATCGATGAGCTTGGTGACTTCTTCCTTGAAGTCACGTGCTTGCGGCGGCGGGGTGAAGCTGTTGGTCGCCGAGCGTTTGATAATATCCTGAGATTGCATGGACATTGTTTCCTCCCTTACGCCTTCTCAATGTTGACCAGAAACGCCTTGTACTCCGGCGTTTGCGAGTTGGCGTCACCCACCGACGGCGTCAGGGTGTTGGCGAGATAGCCCTTGCGGGCCACGCCTTCAAAGCCCCAGTGCAACGGGATCCCGATGGTTTCGATTTCCTGGCCGCCCGCCTGCAGGGTTTGCAGGCGTGGCGTCACCACGGCCACGGCTTTAATAAAGCCGCGTTTGCTGCTGACTTTCACCCGATCGCCGTGCGCAATGCCTTTCGCTTTCGCCAGCCCTTCGCTTATTTCTACGAACTGTTCCGGCTGCACGATGGCGTTCAACCGCGCGTGCTTGGTCCAGGTGTGGAAGTGCTCAGTCAGGCGATAAGTGGTGCCGACATACGGGAACTGCTGCCTGTTACCCATGCGTTTAGCGTCCGCTTCGTACAGGCGCGCCGCCGGGTTGGAAACCACTTTCGGGTGCAGCGGGTTGGTGCCCAGCGGCGTTTCAAACGGCTCGTAGTGCTCCGGGAACGGCCCTTCGGCAAGTTTGTCGAGGGCAAACAGACGGCCCAAACCTTCCTGCTGCATGATGAACGGCCCGACGCCGCTGTCCGGGGCGGCGGTGCTGAAGTCCGGGATATCGTTCCCGACCCATTTCGTACCGTTCCACTCAATCAGCATACGTTTGGCGTCCCACGGCTTGCCCTGCAGATCTGCCGAGGCGCGGTTGTATAACACGCGGCGGTTCATCGGCCACGCCCATGCCCAGCCCAGCGTATTACCCAGCCCGGACGGATCCGCGTTGTCGCGGTTTGCCATCTGGTTGCCTTTACTGGTCCAGCTTCCGGCGTAAATCCAGCAGCCGGAAGCCGTGGAGCCGTCATCACGCAGCAGCGCGAAGGAATCAAGCAGTTGGCCTTTTTTCGCCAGCAGGTTGCCGTTGGCGTCAAACAGATCTTCCAGCGCGTAGCCGTTGCTCTCCTGAGCGACTTCTTCGGACTCGGGATGATCGGGCTGCTCGTAGTGCCAGCGCATTTTCATCAGCGGCTCAATACCTTTGCCGCCTTCGGCCTGGTACATCTGGCGCAGCCGGTGGTAAAGTCCGGCAAGGATCTCCCCGTCATTCAGCGCTTCACCCGGCGCATCCGCGCCTTTCCAGTGCCACTGTAGCCAGCGGCCCGAGTTGGCGATGGAGCCATCTTCTTCCGCAAAGCAGGTGGACGGCAGGCGGAACACTTCGGTCTGGATTTTCGCCGGGTCAACGTCGTTCATCTCGCCGTGGTTTTGCCAGAAGTTGGAGGTTTCCGTCACCAGCGGGTCGATAACCACCATGTACTTCAGCTTGCTCAGGCTGGCGACAACCTTGTTTTTATCCGGGAATGAGGCGACAGGGTTAAAGCCCTGGCACAGGTAGCCGGTGACGAGGTTGCGATCCATCATGTCGAAGTACTTCAGCACGTCGTACGCCTGATCCCACTTCGGCAGCCAGTCAAAGCCCCAGCCGTTCTCTTTCTGCGCGTCGTCGCCGTAGAAGGTTTTCATCAGGCTGACGAAGAACTTCGGATAATTCCCCCAGTAGTTCACCTGGCCCGGCAGCGTTGCTTTTGGCGTGTTGGCGGCCAGGTAACCGTCGAGCGTGGTTTGCTTGTCGGACGGTAAAGAGAGGTAGCCCGGCAGGCTGGTGGACAGCAGGCCGAGGTCGGTCAGGCCCTGAATGTTGGAGTGGCCACGCAGCGCGTTGACGCCGCCGCCCGCCATTCCCATATTGCCGAGCAGCAGCTGGATCATCGCCATGGTGCGGATGTTTTGCGCGCCCACGGTGTGCTGAGTCCAGCCCAGCGCGTACAGGAACGTAGTTGTGCGATCGACTGCGCTGGTGGAGGCCAGCACTTCACAGACTTTGAGGAAATCTGCCTGCGGCGTGCCGCAGATATGCTCGACGACGTCCGGCGTGTAGCGGGAAACGTGCTCTTTGAGCAGGTTCCAGACGCAGCGCGGGTCGGTTAGCGTGTCATCTCGCTTCGCAAAGCCGTTTTCGTCGAACTGATAATTCCAGGTGGTTTTATCGTACTGGCGCTTTTCTTCGTCGTAGCCGCTGAACAGGCCATCTTCGAAGCTAAAGTCCTCACGCACCAGCAGGGCCGCGTTGGTGTAGTGTTTGACGTATTCGGCGTTGATTTTGTTATTGGAGATCAGGTACAGAATCACGCCCGACAGGAAGGTAATGTCGGTGCCGGAGCGGATCGGCGCGTAAATGTCCGCCACCGATGCCGTGCGGGTGAAGCGCGGATCGACCACGATCAGCGTGGCGTCGTTGTTGTTTTTGGCTTCCATCGCCCAGCGGAAACCGACCGGGTGGGCTTCAGCGGCGTTACCGCCCATCACCATCACCACGTTGGCGTTTTTGATATCAACCCAGTGGTTGGTCATCGCACCGCGACCAAATGTTGGAGCAAGACTTGCTACCGTTGGTCCGTGTCAGACGCGCGCCTGGTTATCTACCGCCAGCATGCCCAGCGAGCGGGCAAACTTCTGGGTTAACATGCCGGTTTCGTTGCTGGCCGCCGAGGCGCACAGCATCCCGGTAGAAAGCCAGCGGTTAACCGTCACGTTCTGTTCATTTTTCTCGATGAAGTTGGCATCGCGGTCGTCTTTCATCAGGCGGGCAATACGGGAGAACGCCTCGTCCCAGCTGATGCGCTGCCATTTGTCTGACCCAGGCGCACGGTATTCCGGGTAACGCAGGCGATTATCGCTGTGAATGTAGTCCAGCAGCCCCGCGCCTTTCGGGCAAAGCGCGCCGCGGTTGACCGGATGATCCGGGTCCCCTTCAATATGGAAAATGCTGGATTTGGCATTTTTCGAGCCATCCCCGAGGCTATACATCAATAAACCACAGCCAACAGAACAGTAAGTACAGCTATTGCGAGTCTCTTTTGCACGCAGCAGCTTGTAGTTGCGCGTTTCCGCCAGCGCGGCTTTTGGGACAAAGCCCAGCACCGCCGCCGTTGTACCTGCCATTCCGCCGGCGCAGATTTTGAAAAACTTCCTGCGACTGACGTTCATCGTCACCTCATTGTTATGACGTTTTTAGTACGGGCGAAAATAGCAGCTATAGCCATTCAGATATTGCGTGAAATCAATTCGATAAACATTGGGTAGGTGATTACCCCTTTGGTATTAGTGGTTATTTGACGGAGATAACACTGGCGTGTGCCCGGGGCAGAGAAAAGGGGAGTAAAGCGGCGTGGTTAGAGGCGGTGCCGTTTATCAGGGAAACGGCACGAGGCAGGCGTTGAGTCAGATGCGGGTGATTGTGAACCAACGGCGCCAGATAAAGCGCAGCAGATAATATTCAATGGTGCCCAAAGCGAGGAACCAGATGCAGAACAGGATCACGTAAAGCTGGCTAAGGTCGACCAGGTGGAAAGTGTCTATCAGCTTTTGTGCCAGCGTCAGCGTTAACGCCGGGGCCGGGAGCAGCAGGCATGACAGAAAGGCCAGCAGCAAAATGCCGCCCGCGCTCAACAGCGCTTGATGTGGATGGTTCATGACGTTGTTAGCCTGAAGTTAAAAGGCTATTGTCCGGGAAAGTGCACCCAGGTGTAAACCATTTGAGAAAGGGTAAAAAAGCGGCCCCTGCGAACAGAGGCCATCATCATCAGTTAAAAACGTTTTGCAGCAGCGTATACATCTGGGTGAAAGCGCGTTTTGCCACTTCCGGGTGGTATTTCGCGACGCCTTCAACGTTCGCGCCCGGGTCGGTAAACGAGTGCACGGCACCGGCGTAGCTCACCAACTGCCAGTCTACCGATGCGGCGTTCATTTCGCTGACAAACTCGCTCAGCTGCTCGCGCGGCACCAGCGGATCTTCCGCACCGTCCAGCACCAGAATAGAGGCTTTGATCTCTCCGGCGGCGTGGGTTTTTAGGGTATTCAGCGTGCCGTGGAAGGAAACAGCCGCTTTGATATCCGCGCCGCTTCTTGCGAGCTCCAGCGCGCAGTGCCCGCCGAAGCAAAAGCCCGCTACCGCCAGTTTGCTGCCGTCGACGGCGGCAATTTTCTGCGTGGCAAGCGTGTCTAACGCGGCCTGCATACGGCCTACTTCCGCCGGGGTGTCCTTCACGCCCATCATCAGGGCACCGGCTTCATCGGCGTTGGTAGGGTGCTTGCCCTGGCCATAGAGATCGGCGACTAGCACGACATAGCCCTGGGCGGCGATCCCTTTGGCCTGTTCAACCGCTCCAGCGCTCACGCCCATCCAGTTAGGTGCGATCAGGACGCCGGGCCGCGCAGCGCTTTGGTTTTCCTGGTAGACCAGTACGCTTTCAAAGGTTTGATTCTCGACTTGATAAGTAACGGGTGTTGAAATAATTTCTGACATCAGAATTAACCCCTAAATAAAATTTATTGGTCGGCAGGTGAAGTCTAATTAATTTCATAATGCTAACAAATTAGCAATTTATTAAATTTACAAGCGCATGAAATGCTATTTAATTTAATTTAAAAAACGTTTATTTGTTAGCGATAAATAATTTATGTGAATAATTGTAATTAACGATGTTCGGGCAGGGAATATCCATTCTATCTCCAGGCCTTATTCACATTAGGGCATCACGCTGCGTCATCGGTAACAGGCGAGAGTCTTCCAGCGCCGCCGTGCGATGGCCAATTCCCTGCATACAGGCTTCATTATTCGCGAAGGCCAGAAAAGCTTCGGCACTGCTCTGCCGCACGAGCATGGCGCAGTCCCAGCGTTCATCCTGCGGGCCAATCAGCCAGCTGTCTGCGGCGCCAAAGAAAATAATGTCCCCGCCGCTTTGGCGTAAAAACGGCAGCGTGTGCTGTATATAGCGCTGAAAAGCTTCCGCGCCGCTAATCGGGCTAAGCGGCATTAATTCCGGGGTGACTGAGTAATCCGCCATTGCCCTAAAACGCAGGAGGTTGAGCATATAAACCTCCCCGTAAATTTGTTTCATCACAAAATGTCGCGCGGCCTGCGGGGTGGGCTGCAGGTAAGGCGTCGTGTTTGAGGACGTAACCATAATTATTCCTGTTATTTTCCAGCGGCAAAATGAGCGAGAAGCAGAGAGGCCACGTCTTCTTCCAGCGCAGGAGGAATTTCATGCCCCATGCCTGCAATGAGCTGCAATTTTGCGGCGGGGATCGTCTCGGCAATGTCCTGCCCGGCTTCTACGGGGAAGAGGGGATCGTGAGTGCCGTGAAGCACCAGCGTGGGGGCTACGATCTGTTTTATCTCCTGACGAAGATCGCCTGTGGCCGCCATCGCTGCAATCTGACGCAGCATGCCTGGCACAGAACTGGCGCGCGCCAGCGAGGTTTGTAGCAGCGCCGTGTAGTACTCCTCGTCAAACGGGAGGTGCGTTGAGGCAATGCGCCTGAAGAACGCGAGCTGCTGCTCAAGCCAGGCGCTTTGGTGCGAATGCGGATCGGGCTTCGGCCCCATTAGCATTGCCATCACATCTGGGGCCGGAGGCGGAAGCTGAGGATTGCCTGTGCTGGACATGATAGCGCACAGAGACAGCGTTTTTTGCGGATATTGCGCGGCAAACAGCTGGGCAATCATGCCGCCCATAGAGCGCCCAACAATGTGCGCCGCCGGAATACCGGCGTTGTTCAGCGTGAGGGCAACGTCCGCCGCCATGTCCCGGAGCGTATAGGCGATGGGGATCCTTTGGCCCTGGAAGAGCGCCTGCAGGTCGGGCACGCCCGCGTGGTTCAAGGAGGGGGACAGCCCGCAGTCGCGATTATCGGCCCGTAAAACATAGAAACCTGCGTCGGCCAGCCGCTGGCAAAAGCGCTGCGACCAGCTGATGCTCTGGCTTCCCAGCCCCGGCAGCAGGACTATTGCCGGGTGTTTTTTATCACCGAAGCCGTCGAAGTAGAGGGAGACCGGCAGGTTAGTCGCTGTGTTCATGGGCGATCCTCAGTTTTTTCTGCCAGGCTTCCAGCAGATTTTCCAGCGCGGCTTTAACGTTTTGCTCATCCGGCTTGACCTTTTCAAGCACGGTGAACTCGAAAGCGGACTCACCATACTGGTTCCAGGCCAGCTGCAGCGCCTTATTGCGGTGCTGCCCGAACTTCAGTTCAAACAGATGGCGGTTTAACACGCCCTGAGCGTTTGCGGCGCCGGCGAGCAGCTTATGGCCGGTTTGCGTATTGGCTATCAAATAGATGCCCGCCGTGGTCGGGCTGTCTTTATAGCTCTGCTTCAGATCTTTTTTGTTTGGTGTCTCAGTCATTTTTTGGACTCCTGCTTGCCAAAAGCTAACGTTGCCGCATAGCGGCGAATATCCTGCGGCCAGCCTTCCATCGCGGCGTTGAAGGCCGCTTCGTCATCGGCAAACAGCGCGCGCAGGCAAGTTTCATACTCCGGCAGATCGCCCGCCACCTCGTGCATAAACTGGTAGGCGCTTTCGTGCCTGCGGCGCTTGTTGTCCGCCGGTTCGCTGGCTTTTCTGGCCTGTTCGATCAGTCGACGTAAGGTTGCAGAAGCGCCGCCCGGCTGCGTGGCCAGCCACTCCCAGTGGCGGGGCAGCAGGGTGACCTCCTTCGCCGATACGCCAAGCTTAGGCCTGCCGCGAGTTTTAACCGCAGCGGTCTCTTCGGTTAGCTGTTCGGCCAACTCCGGGTAAGCCGCAATGGCGCTGGCTTCGTCCCCGTTGACGTGGATATCCAGCCGTTTGCCGGTCTGGTCATGGAAGATAAACACCGGCTCGTTACCGATTGGCGTGGCCTTTAGCTGCCGCAACAGTTCGTTCAGGCTGCCGTGGGCAATCAACTGCCGCTGCATAAAGGCGGTAAGGGTGACAGAAGACATGGGGGACCTATTTTATCCGGGTAAAAATAGTAGACTATCGGGGTAGCCCGACCTTGTCAATTATACCCGGGTAAAATAGGTGGGGGAGGTCAGGCCTGGTGCATCAAGTCCTGATACAGCTCTGCGAGCACGCCGCCGGGGCGAAATTGCTGTTTGATCCAGCGAGTAACCTGACCCGTCGCCGCGTGCTGTGTGGCAAGCAACATGCGGGAATGCTGGCGTGGGTTATGGACCTGGCGGGTCACCAGCAGGCCGTTTTCTACCTCGCGACGCGCCATGTAATCCGGCAAAAAACCGATGCCGTCGCCTAAAATCTGGCACTGGCATTTGGTCGGGAAGTCCGGTACCACCACGGTTTCCTGGCCATGCAGCAGCCAGCCCACTTTTTTATTAATGGTAGAGGCGGTGTCTTCCACCATGATATTCGGATACAGCCTGAGCTGGCTTTCGGGGATCGGTTCCTGTGCCGCGGCGAGAGGGTGATCTGGCGCGATAGCGAACGCCCAGCGGATAACGCCAATCTCCGTGTAGTCAATGCCGCCCCCGCCCAGCAGCGCATCCGGCGCGCCGATGGCAATATTCACCTGATTGTTGAGCACCGCATCCCAGACGCCGTTGTACACCTCTGTGGTGACGGCAATCTGGCAGCCGGGAAACTGCTTTTTTAACATATTCAGCAGCCTGGCCGTGTGCTGAGGCGTGTACAGCAGATGGTTAATGCAGATCCTGACTTTCGCTTCGATACCCTGCGAAATGGTCTCAATGCCCCGCCGGATCCCTTGAAAATCATTCAACAAGTCGCTGGCCTTGCGGTAGAGATAGATCCCGGATTCGGTCAGCTCAATGCTGCGGGTGTTGCGGATAAACAGCGGCGCATCGAGCCACGTTTCCATGCGTTTTATGGTGTAGCTGATGGCGGAGGTGGTCACGCCCAGCTCTTCGGCAGCCCGGCTGAAGCTGCCGTAGCGGGCGGCGCAGGTGAAAGCCTGCAGGTTCTCTTCGGTAAAGATGGAGTGCATTCCGGGCTCCCTTCGATGACGCGTGATGCGGGGAGTTTGACACATTCTGAAAAAGATTATTAAAACACATTCAACAATAGCGGCATCAGCGATGAATCTTTTTTAAGCGGATGTTTTTCCCGCCAGGGCGTTGTTATTCTCGAATTTCGGCCATAACCGCGAACGACAGGAGAACATGATGTCTGACAACGAGCTGATAACCGGGTTTTTGACGGCGGCTTTGAACGGGGACGTGTCAACGCTGAAAGCATGCGTGGCGCAGGGCGTGGATATTAACGTCACCAACCGGCAGGGCAGAACGGCCATCACCATCGCCAGCCTGAACCAAAAATATGACTGCGTGGCGCTGCTTATTGAGGCGGGTGTGGACATTAATCAGCAGGATGAAACCTGTTTTAATCCCTTCCTGATTAGCTGCCTGAATAACGATCTCAAGCTGTTGCGCCTGTTGCTACCCGCGAAGCCTGACCTGACTCGCTTAACGCGTTTTGGCGGGGTGGGTATTACGCCTGCCAGCGAGAAAGGCCACGTCGAGATTGTGCGCGAGCTGCTGGTGCATACCGAGATTAACGTCAACCACACCAACTTCCTCGGCTGGACGCCGCTGCTTGAGGCCATCGTGCTGAACGACGGCGGCAAAAAGCAGCAGGAGATTATCTCGCTGCTGCTGGAACACGGCGCCAACCCGCACATGACGGATAAATACGGTAAAACGCCGCGGGAACTGGCCGAAGAAAAAGGCTACCGCGAAATCGCTCAATTGCTGAGAGAGGCGGGCGCTTAGCCGCTGTATACCTGACAACCACCATCACACTCTGGGTAGAAAAATAATAATGACTGAGATTGAGAAAAGCCGTCGCGACTTTATTAGCGGAGGCGGCAAGGTCGCCGCAGCCTGCGCGCTGTTTGGGGCTAGCGGCACCGCAGCCTGGGCCGCGAAAACACCTGCAACCGCCTGTGAGAGCAGCCACCAAATGAATGCTATCAGCGAAAAACACTATTACCTCGACAATGTGCTGCTGGAAACCGGGTTTAATTATGAAGGCGAAACCGCCGTCAGTACCCGCACCGAACTGCACACGTTAGAAATCAAAGACGGCAAAATTGCGGCAGTTCGTGCCAATAAATCGCACCCTGACGGCACGCTGCACAGCTATGACGCCGGGAGTAAGCTGTTGCTGCCGGCGATGCGTGATATGCACATCCATCTGGACAAGACGTTTTATGGCAGCCCGTGGCAGGTACATAACCGCCCGGAAGGTACCACCATCATGGATATGATTGCATGGGAGCGTAAAATTCTGCCGGAGCTGCAGCCCTACACCCGCGAGCGCGCCGGCAAGCTTATCGATCTTATCCAGTCCAAAGGGTCGACGATTGCCCGTAGCCACTGCAACATTGAGCCGGTTTCCGGGCTGAAAAACCTTGAAAACCTGCAGGCGGTACTGGCGGAGAGAAAGTCAGGTCTGAACTGTGAAATCGTGGCGTTTCCGCAGCATGGCTTGCTGCTTTCAAAATCTGAACCGCTGATGCGCGAAGCGATGCAGGCCGGGGCCCACTACGTAGGGGGGCTGGATCCAACCAACGTGGATGGCGCGATGGAAAAATCCCTTGATACCATGTTCCAGATAGCGCTTGATTACGACAAAGGCGTGGATATTCACCTGCATGAAACCAGCCCGGCGGGCGTGGCGGCGGTGAATTACATGGTGGAAACGGTTGAGAAAACCCCGCAGCTTAAGGGAAAACTGACCATCAGCCACGGTTTTGCACTGGCGACCCTTACGCCGCAGCAGGTGGATGATATTGCCACGCGCATGGCTGCCCAGCAGATCAGTCTCGCTTCTACGGTGCCCATCGGGACTTTGCATATGCCGCTGAAGCAGCTCCAGCAAAAAGGCGTGCTCGTGATGACCGGCACCGACAGCGTGATCGATCACTGGTCGCCGTACGGGCTGGGCGACATGCTGGAAAAAGCCAACCTGTATGCGCAGCTCTACGTTCGCCCGAGCGAGTTTAGCCTGTCGCGTTCGCTGACCATTGCCACCGGCAATGTTTTGCCGCTGGATGATAAAGGTAAACAGGTGTGGCCGAAGGCGCAGGATGAGGCGAGTTTTGTGCTAGTGGATGCATCATGCTCAGCGGAAGCGGTGGCGCGTATTTCGCCGCGTACCGCGACCTTCCATCAGGGCAATTTAGTCTGGGGAAGCGTGATTTAATCCGAGGTAGAATAGCCTGCAAAAGCAGGCTATTTATTGACACTTTAGCGAACCACAAAGACCGGGAAGCGGGCATGGCGAATAATGCTGGAAGCGTTGGAGCCGAGCAGGTGGGTGGAAATAGACGGGTTCTTCGAACCTACAATGATCACATCCGCATGAATGTCCTGTGCGACTTCGTTCACTTCGTCCCTCACCGAGCCGTAGCGAATCTCCAGCACGACGCGTTCTTTAGGCAGTGAGAAGTGCCCGCGCAATTCTTCCATCTTTTCTTCGGCGTTTTTCTTCAGGTATTCGTCGAATTTACGGATGTCAGAGGAAAAACCGTGGGTATTAAACAGCGGGGATTTAGGCAGAACGTACAGAAGGTGGATTGTGCCCTCAGACTCTTTCGCCAGATATTCGGCATGGCGAATAGCTTTATCCGTGAGCTCCATTTCAAAAACATCCACCGGCATTAAGATGGTTTTATACATCGTTCAGCTCCTTTTGGTAACGTTTCAACCATTCTGGCACTAACGATGCGGTTTCGCCGTGATCTGGCGGGGAAATAAGGCATTTATCCCCTCGCCCTGGAAGGGAGAGGGGATAACCAATGTTTCCCAGGCTTTTATTTTCTCCCTCATCCCTTTGGAGAGAGGGCTGGGGTGAGGGGCGATCGCGCCTAGTTACGACCCGCCATCACGCCGCCGTCAACGTCCCACAGGGCACCTGTCACCCAGGTAGTATTGTCGGACAGCAGGAAGCTCACTACTTCGGCAACGTCGCGTGGCGTACCTACGCGGCCAATCGGGTGGAAGCTATCAAAGCTGCCCATCACGCCCGCCACATCCTCTTTAGGAATGAAGCCTTCATAAATTGGCGTATGCACCACGGCCGGAGAAACCGCATTGACACGGATACCGTGTGAACCCAGCTCAATGGCAAGATTCTTCGTCAGCGCATGCAGACCGGCTTTCGCCATGGAGTAGGCGGAAGAAGGCGTGGCACCGATGGCCTGCTGCGCCCACATGGAACCGATGCTGACGATTGAGCCTTTGATGCCGGCGGCAACCATGTTTTTCACCACTTCGCGGGTAATGAAGAAGGTCGCACGGTTGATGTTCATGTACATGTCGTAATCCGCCTCTTCGTGTTCGGTAAAGGCTTTCGGGAAGAAGACCCCGGCGGCGTTCACCAGCAGGCTAATGTCGCGGTGCTCGGCGTTAATCACGTCCATCACTTTATGCATCCCTTCGCTGCTCATCAGGTCTGCGACGATGACGGACACTTCCCCGAGGGCAGACAGCGCCTGGCGTGCCTGTTCGGCTTTCTCCGCGCGATTCCCGACCAGCACAACTTTCCCGCCGTTTTCCAGCACCTGACGGGCGCTTTCCAGACCCATACCGCTGGTGCCGCCAACAACTAAAAGTTTCTTACCTGCGAATGATGTAGACATGATGACCTCGTTTCTCTTTGCTTAATAAGGTGAAGCAGCCTGCCTGGCGCTTCGGAATGGCGACAGAATGCCAAACCTATTTCGGCCTGGCGAAGCATAAGAACTTGCATATCGAGAAAGAAAAACTATCTTGTCGGTATATCGTCCTTGTCGAAGAGAAAATATGAGATCGCTGAATCGCCTGAAATGGCTGCACGCCTTTGAAGCCACGGCGCGCCACGGCAGTTTTACCGGCGCGGCGGAAGAGCTGGGCGTAACGCCCGCCGCTGTGGGGCAGCTTGTTCGTTCCCTGGAGGAGTGGGTCGGCCATCCGCTGCTGCACCGCACGCGCAGCGGAAAAGAAAGACTTACGCTGGTGGAGGAAGCAAGGGAGGCGCTGCAGGACATTACCGCTGGGCTGGACAGCCTGGAGCAGGGATTGAATAAGTTGCGAGGTGCCAGAGCCCGCGCGGTGGTGGTGATTACCGCTTCTCAGGTACTGATGATGAACTGGCTGATGGAGCGCCTCAACCGCTTTTCCGAGGAGCATGACAGCATCGACCTGCGCCTTAACGTCACGGAAAAACTGACCGATGTGCTGCACGGCGAGGCCGATGTCGGCATACGCTGCGGTCCCGGCAGCTGGCCCGGTTTACAGTCAACATGGTTAATGGACGAAGAGGCGGTGATTGTCTGCAGTCCGCATTTGCTGACTGGCGTCACCGAAGCTGACTGGCTGTCAAAACAGAAGCTTATTTATGATGATACACCGCATCCCGGGGCGAATTTCCCGGAGTGGGAAACGATTTCTCAGGACATTGGCGTGGCGTTGTGTGAGCAAAACGGCCTGCACATTAACTCTACGTCGGCCGTTATCCTGGCTGCTCTAAGCGGGCGTGGTGTGGCGGTGGTGCGCAAAGCGCTGGTCCAGCAGCTGATCGAACTTGGGCAGCTGCGCCAGCTTTTCCCGCAGCACAAATGGCCGCTGACCTGGTCCTATTTCATCGTGCGTTCAGAGCGCTCCAGTCGACGCCCGGAGGTGACGCTGTTCCATGACTGGCTGGTGGCAGAGACGGGCGCTACGCTTAAGTAATGGAAAAACTCATCGAATTAAAGCGCGCCAAACGCCTGGCGCTCTCACTTTTGCTGATTGCCGCCGCGACGTTTGTCGCCACTTTGTTCTTGCCGCCTAATTTCTGGGTGAGCGGCCTGAAAGCGATTTCTGAAGCGGCGATGGTCGGCGCCCTGGCCGACTGGTTTGCGGTGGTGGCGTTGTTTCGCCGCGTACCGATCCCGTTTATCGCCCGGCATACCGCCATTATTCCGCGTAATAAAGACCGTATCGGCGAGAATCTCGGCAAGTTCGTGCAGGAAAAGTTTCTGGATACCCAGTCGCTGATTGACCTGATTCGTCGCCATGAGCCGGCGCAGATGATGGGGAGCTGGTTCCGGCAGCCCGAAAATGCTCAGCAGGTAGGGCGGCATATGCTCAAGGTGATGGAGGCTTGGCTGTCTCTGACCGATGACACGCGGATTCAGGGGCTGATTCGCCGGGCGGTGCACAAAGCTATTGATAAAGTCGACCTCAGTTATTCCAGCGCGCTGCTGCTGGAAAGCCTGACCAAAAACAACCGTCATCAGGCCTTGCTCGACTCGGTCATAGCTCAACTGCTGGCGCTGCTCGAGAAACCGGCCAGCCGGGAATTTATTGCCCGCCAGATCGTCCACTGGCTGGAAACTGAGCACCCGGTTAAGGCCAGAGTGCTGCCCACCGAATGGCTGGGCGAGCAAAGTGCAGAGCTGGTGTCCGACGCCGTTAACTCTCTGCTGGATGACGTGAGCCAGGACAAAACGCATCAGCTTCGCCGGGCATTCGATCGCGCCGTGCAGCGGCTTATCGACAGCCTGAAACATGACCCGGAAATGGCGGCTAAAGCGGAAACGATCAAAAGTTACCTGAAGGAGGATGAGAAGTTTAATCTCTACCTCGGCGAGCTTTGGAATGACCTGCGGGGCTGGCTGAAAACAGATATCGCCCGCGATGATTCGCGGGTGCAAAAGCGCATTGCCGAAGCGGGGCAATGGCTCGGGGAAACGCTAACGGCCGATGCTTCGCTGCGTGCCTCGCTGAATGAGCACCTTGAGCAGGCTGCCCGGCATATCGCGCCGGACTTCTCAGCTTTTCTCACCCGGCACATTACCGATACGGTGAAAAGCTGGGACGCAAAAGACATGTCGCGGCAGATTGAACTCAACATCGGCAAAGATCTGCAGTTCATTCGCATTAACGGCACGCTGGTGGGGGGCTCGGTCGGACTGGTGCTCTATTTACTTTCACAATTGCCGGGCGTGATTGAGGGCTGGGGGCTGCGGTTTTAAGGCACAGGGCGCGAGGCCCTGTGCAGCGTGGTTAGCCCTGATGAGGCATCAGTTTTGGGTCACCGGCAAAAGCGGGTTTACTGCTGCTTAGAGCCTGTTCGTCAGCGCCTATCGAACCGCTGTTATCCGCCCAGACACCTTCCTGAGTTTTGCTGATTGCCTGATGCTGGCCGTTAAGGTTTTGCCCCATGGCGGCAATGTGCTGGCTTTCTGTTCCACCGCTGTTGTCGGCCCAGGGAATGACGGGGTCGGCCGCTGCGGCGAATAAAGGCAAGCAAATCGAGCTGGCAAGCAGCATTTTGATGGCTTTATGCATGTTATTCACCTGCTGACATTAGCGTTTTGGGTGCCAGCTCCGGAGGAGATGGCGGTACCCGATAAGTCTACTGCGGCGAGAAATATGCGCTGGCGAGGAAAAGTAAAAGAGCGTGTCATTTGCCACAATTGCTTACCGACGATCTCAAACTATTCAATAAGATAGACAGTGAATATGTTTCTTGTGAAATAATTAATTCGCTAATGATAATGGCCGTGATTTATTAAGTGACTGAACCGCCCAACAACCCGGCAGGACCCATGAACAATTTTTAGGTATCATTTCGTCTTATTTTCAATGGGATATTACTGCGGTAACTGATGAACCTTAACCATTTCTGCTATTGTCTTCTGATGCTCGCCGCGCTGGGCAGCACTTTTATGCCTCACTCTTTGGGCATGTGGTTTGTACTGGTGAATGTGCTCACGCTGCTGGTTTACGGCGCTGACAAACTGGCTGCGGTAAAAGGCTGGCGGCGCGTGCCGGAGGCAACATTGCTTCTCTTTGGGCTGACGGGCGGTTGGCCCGGGGCGATTCTGGCTCAGCAAAGTTTTCGCCATAAAACTCAGAAACAGCCGTTCAGACGCTGGTTTTTTATTACTGTGATAATAAATTTAATTGCCGTTATTGTCGTGGCATATGAGTTTTATTTACCCAGGTAATATTAATTTTGTATGTTCATGAAAGCGATAAACGCCGGGGATGAGGTGATGTCAGGGCAGTTTAGCAGTCGGGGGAAGCATTACATCTGGCCGAATGCCGAAAAAGCGGATGACGTGGCAAATACCTGTCTTGTTCGCGGAAAGCAGAATCAAAACAATATTATCTACGTTACACCCGAATGTGTATACTTTTAATGTTGCCGGTGAATGTTTTTCGGTTGAAGCATAAAGCAGGATAAATTAAGAAAGCTAAATGCCATGTGGATAATACATGGCATTTTTATCTTTCTTGCTGCAGGGAGCGTATTGAATGAATGCGCGTTGATAAATATTCATAATCTGAACACTGAGAAACCCTTAACGCTATTTAAATTAAGGGTTTTCTTGAGTGTTATTTATTAATTAAATTCCATCTTCCATTTTCAATAGCAAGAATTTACTTTTCAATCCTTCTATTTTGGCTGATAGCGCATACAGTTGCGCCGGTGGTATCTGCCTGTCGTTATCTTTTAAACGTTGGATCTGATTGAGCTGATTCTCTACCATGGTGCTCTGCCGGTGAACTGTTTCACGTAATTGATATATTGCCGTTTTTAACTCGGAAATAGTCATATAGGAGGTTCGTTTTTGTTCCGCCTCTAAAAGTCGTTTTTCAATGGCTGTAAGCTGTGAAATCAACTCTTCATAGGTTGTATTAGCCGGCGCAGATTTGCTGGCAATTTCCTGCTTGTTTTTCCATTGAGTGACCAACGGATTATCTTGCCAGATGCTGTTGGTCACTCGCAGTACGTCTGGATTATCGGCACTTTGGTAGAGGGACAAAATGGAAAGTGCAAAGGCTGCGCCAGCTACACTCCAGCAAAGCTTATTGGGCCAGGTTAATGGCCGGGATTCGGGGAGCTGCAGGTGTGTTATCGTGGGCTCCAGCTTTGGCGCTGCCGGTACGGCGGGTTTGCTCTGCTGGGTTTGCTGCTGGAGCATTTTGATGTTCATCTCCAGCCACAGTGAGAGCTGCCGAAAAACATCTCCCTGGGAAGATTGCAGCTCAACGGCCTGGGCTTCTAACATCCCCGATGACATTAGCAACTGTTCCATCGCCGGGATGTTGTCCGTCTGTAGCGGAAGGCAATAAATTAACGGCGTTAGGTACCGGCAGTAGCTATCAATCATTTGGCGACGCAGATCGAGAGCTGACAGGGGAGGCCAACAGGGAGGATGTTGTTTGGCAAAACCACTGGTAAAGACCTGGGTTGCACTGGCAACACCTTTCCAGCCATTTCGCTGACAGGCAATCAGGCAGTACCACATCCCAATTTGAAGGTCGTAGCCAAATTTTTGGAATAGCTGATTGCAGTCCTTTTCCCGTTCTCTCCACCAGTTACCGTCGTCTGAATAAATCTTCCAGCGGTGCATGTCGTTGCTGAACTGGAGAAAAGTATGATGGCCACGCGGATCGTGGCTGTTAATTTTCAGCGTGCGGGTATGTTCAGAATGGATGGGCTCGCTCATGTTGTGACCTTCTCTGCGCGCAGGGTGAGGACTTTTTTACTGACGTCGATTCTTAAGGGGATTCCCGGCGCGCCATGCAATGCGCTGTCGGCCATCAGCGGGAGCAGATGCTGATTCAAAACCTGATCAATATCGCGGGCACCACTTTGAGCCACCCGGCAGCGGTCGGCAATCCAACTGACGGCTCGTTTGCTGTAACCCGGCTGCGCGGAGGCATCTGCTGCTTTCTGGTATCGCTGGCACAAACGCTGCAATTTAAGACCAATGATTTCATTCATCGCGTCAGAAGAGAGCGGCAGATAGGGCGTCAGCGTCATGCGCCCCATGAGTGCCGGGCTAAATACGCGTTCAAATTCCGGGCGAATGGCATTACACAGCGCCTCCGGGCTGATTTCCCCTGAATCATAGGTTGCCATCAACGTTTCGCTGGCGAGATTGGACGTCATAATAATCAGCGTATTGCGGAAGTTGATCTGCTGGCCTTCTGCGTCCTCGATCTGGCCCTTATCAAAGATTTGATAAAATAGCTCCATAACGTCCGGGTGGGCTTTTTCTACTTCATCAAGCAAGACGACAGAGTAGGGATTGCGACGAACAGCTTCAGTAAGTACGCCACCCTGGCCGTAGCCGACATAGCCAGGAGGGGAGCCTTTCAGGCCGGAAACTGAATGCGCTTCCTGGTATTCGGACATATTGATGATCACCATGCTTTCCTCACCGCCAAACAGCAATTCGGCCAGCGCAAGCGAGGTTTCCGTTTTTCCCGTGCCGGATGGACCTGCCAGCATGTAGACCCCCATTGGCTTGAGCGGGTCCCCCATACCTGCCCGGCTGATTCGTACCTGCTGCGCGATCTGTTTGAGAGCGTGATCCTGACCAATCACTCTTCCGGCCAGTCGCTCAAATAAAGCATCGATTTGCTGATGCTCTTTCTCCAGCATTCGCCCTAGTGGAATGCCCGTCCAGTCGGCCACTACATCTGCAATGCAGGTCGCATCGACACATTCAAATACCATGGCATGTTGCTGATGTCGGGCCGACAGTCTCTCCCGGCCGTGGGAAATAAATGCGGCATCTTTGCTGTTCAGCAATTGCTGAACCAGGTCATTTTGTTCCCTCCATTCCTTGGTAAGGGCTTCAAGCTTTTGCGTTAACTCTGTGGTTTGCCGCGTCAATATTTCAAGGCGCTTTGGCGCTGTGTCTTCTCGTCTCAGGGCTTCACATTCACTGCTAATCGCCCGTAGCTGGACGTTGATCGCTTCAATTTCTTTGGGTTCGTGGGTTTGAGACACGGCGACTCGGGCGCAGGCCGTATCCAGCAGACTGACGCACTTGTCCGGCATTTGCCGCCCGGCGATATAGCGATTGGAAAGAGTAACCGCCGCATGGATCGCGCTTTCTAATACGGGCACACCGTGGTGTTGCTCCATTGCCGGAGACATTGCTCTGAGCATGGTTGTCGCATTTTCGATATCAGGTTCTGCGACTTTGACAACCTGGAAGCGGCGGGTTAATGCGGCATCTTTTTCGAAGTACTTTTTATATTCAGCCCAGGTAGTGGCGGCAATCACGCGCAGTTCGCCGCGAGCCAGGGCGGGTTTCAGGAGATTGGCCGCGTCGTTCTGACCCGCCTGGCCACCGGCGCCAATCAGCATATGGGCTTCATCAATAAACAAAATAATGGGTTTGGGGGCACGCGTGATTTCTTTTAGCAATACCTGAAGACGGTTTTCAAATTCTCCTTTTACGCTGGCTCCGGCCTGCAGCAACCCAAGATCCAGGGTCAGAACTTCCATCGCTCTCAGTTCAGGCGGCACCGTGCCCTCGGTAATCCGTAGCGCCAGCCCTTCGGCGATAGCCGTTTTACCCACGCCCGGTTCGCCCGTCAAAATCGGGTTGTTTTGCCGGCGTCGCAGCAGGATATCGACCATTTGTCTTATTTCAGATTCACGTCCGAGCACGGGATCCAGGGCACCTTTTTGGGCCAATTCGCTCAGATTGCGGGTATATTTTTTCAGTGAAGAGTGCGTGGCAAGGTGGTCATTATTTGGCTGGGAACTGGCTGGCGTAGAAGCACGAAGAAGTTCATTAACTTTGTCCGATTCGCAGTGCAGGGCATCCTGAACCTGTCTAGTGAAAAGCGGTTTAACTATATCGCTGAAAGCGCTGGCAATTAGCGCTTCAGGCGTTAGTGAGCCGCTTCCCCACCGTGCGCTGGCCAGCATCCACCCATTCGTTAACCACTCTACCAGCTCGGTGGAAAATACCGGCGTGGGCACCTGCGCTTTATTCGCCTGGGTCAGCGCATGTTGCAGCGCACTGAATAACTGGCTGACGGGTAAACCTGTTTGCAAACTTAGCGTTTCAAATAAGGTGCTTTGCTGCTGAATGATAGCCAGCAGCAGGTGCTCTGGCGTCACCTCCGTATGCTGCTGGGAGGCTGCATGACTAACGGCAGTATCGAGCGCGGCTCGGGTATCGGTATTAAGTCTGCTGATAATAGATTTTAAATAATGGTTCATCATTTCTCCCATCAGGTATTAATTGCACTGAGCGATATCGCCGGGCAGCGCTGAAATAGGGTTGCTAAGTTGTGTTTCTGAACGAAAGGCAAGGTCGGCAATTTGCGTGTTAAGACTGTCAATGTTTTGCGCCAGGGCATCCCAGCTTTGCCAGGCCGTTTCCAGTTGGTTCGTGTCGGAGAGGGCAAAACGCACCAGCAGATGTTTGATTCCGGTCTGTTTGAGCAAGTCTTCATCGTCGCCAAATTCATCGCTTTGGAATAATGCTTCGCCGGAATTAAAGCGGCGAATGAAGGCCGGCCAGGCGTCTTCGCCATAAAGGCGATGGTGGACGGTGAACCCAGGGAAAATGACGCTGACAGTGACGTCAGTACACTGGCCGGGCTGCCAGCTAAAGTCATGTTTGTCGGCAAAGTTCATGTTGAGAAATTTCTGTTCACCCTTCTGGCAGCTCAGCGTTAGCTGCGTACCGGTAGGCACTAGCTGTGCGCCACCTGGCACGGAGGCTGGCATACTGGCGACACTGAGCTTCCAGATTTTTTTCGACAGCGTGGTTTGTTCGCCTTCCAGGGTGGCCACTTTTGCCACCAACGCCGCCATTTGGTCTCCGTCTCGCGTTGATTGCCGGTCCTGAACTTCCAGAAGCTTTTCTGCCGAAAAATTGTGCCTGACGAGATGAATAAACTCCTCTGTCAGAGGAGCCTGTATGCCGGTAAAACTGACTGCCCCCAGGCCGTTTTTAGCTTTTGCGAGGAAAGGGCTGGCGGGGCCACGCAAAAAATCGCCTACCAGCTGTTGGCTTAGCGCCTGCTGCTGTTCGTAGTCACGGGTTTCGTTATTTTTCCCCAGGGGCCAGATGACAGATCGTTTCCATTGTTCATTAAGCCAGCAGGCGCTCTGATGGATGGCATTCGCCGCTAAGCGGCGGGCATCATTTTGATAAAACAGCCATACGGCGTTGATTCCTGCGTCGGTATTCTGAGGTGTCAGGTGTTCCTGAAGCGCGGTGAGAGCCGGTAATAAATCGGTTAGCGGATTACCGTCACCGTTATCATTTTTTGCAAAAAGGGCTCGGGTCAGGTGTGCGTCAGGGATCCCCTGTGATACGGCCTCTTTGACGGCTTTGTTTCGAACGTCCTGCCAGTGAAGCCATGCCCGATCGGCGGGCGCGGAACCGCCGGGGATGTTGTTATCTTTTCTGCCTTGTAGCCAGGCGATAAAAGACTGGCGAACCTGCCTGTCTATTTGCCTGGTACGGCGTACCATGGCACTGGTGTTTGCATCGGCTGACAGTTGCTGAAGCTGGCGAAGCGTTTGCAGCCATGGCTGCGCCTGGGCAGCCGTTATGCCATGAAGTTCGTTCAGTGTGCGGTGCATAAATTGCATCGCCGCACTTTTATTTTGCCCCATTGCGATGAGATGCGGATGCGACACCTTTGAGGGCGTTGTGGGAGACAAATGGGCGCTCACCTCAATCAGATATCGCTGCCAGGCATCCTGTCGCCGTGCCGGCCATCGCATTTTTTCCTGCGTAAGAATAGGCAGGGGATGAGCGAAAGCTTTTTCCAGGGTATTTATCCACCCGAAATAGGTTTTTTCGCCCTCGAGTGTCCAGAGACTTGAGAGCGCTATCGAATCGGAGAGCGACGGCCACCAGGCCGCTGCCTGAAGTGGGGATGGCATAGCGCCAGGTGCAACGAGCCACTGCAGAGCAGGATCGTGATTCACTAAACTCTCCAGCAGCCGTTGGGCCGTATGCAGCCACTTTTCGCCGTCCGGGCTGCGCATGAAGTGGCGTTCTATAGCCATAACAGTCAGCGGAGAGAGCGTTTGTGGGTAATCACGCTGCAGCAAGGCTTCTTTTACCGATGCGTTTTTTTGCAGTTCATCAAGCGTGGCGCCAGCCCGCATTTGCTGCCAGGTAATTACCGCATTGGCCAGGGAGAGGATAAGATCTCGCTGCTCTTCAGGGGCCGCACGTAATACCTGCCATTGATAGGCATCCAGAGCAGCCTCTGGTTGACGTTTACTGGATGGCGACTGCACTAAACGTGTTTCTGCTTTCTCTCGCCGCTGCTCAAGTAAAGGCAAAAACGGCAGATAGCGAGGGGAAAGAGAATGTCGCGCTTCATCTTTGGCTAAAAATGCCGCCAGGCTATCGGGGGACTGTTGGGGGGCTTTGGCGTTTAGATAGTCAAAGCTTAGCCACGCGCTGGCCGTGATCCAAACTGCGATAAATGCGATTGCAACGGAGCATATTTTTCTGGCATGGGAGCGCTGGAACCAGTGTTGATTGCCCCGACGCAGGCCAAGATCTTTTAAATGGTGGGCCAGTAGATGATGAATAAAAAGCCCCGTCCGGCGGCTGCGATTTTCCTCTAAAGGTTCCGTCGCACAGAACCATATGCTGCTGAGAGTGGTGTGTCGAAAATACGCGTTGGGTTCGCACAAAGACGCCACGGTATAGCAAAGTGAAGGCTCCAGCCGGGAGAACGCTTCCGGGAAGTCGAGTAGCGTGGCGTATTCAGTTGCCGTGAGATCGTCAGAGCGCCCCATGCTGAGCCTGATGTGTGACATACCCTGTCTTAACGCTGAAAACAGCGGTTGCAGGATCTGCTCATCTTGCCCATCTATATGCGGGGGTTGGCTCCATGTGTAGCCCAACGGCTGTAGGCGTTGCTCAGAGGAGAGCTGCTGAGCCCAAAGGCTGAAGCCGGGAAAACGATCGCATTGGGTGATTAAAATATGCAGCGGCAGCTGTTCACCAAAACGACGAACCAGCGGCTCGAGAAGCGCTCTTTGCTGGCGGATAAGTGAATGCAATGCGCTAAGATCCTGGTTTAGCAGCGAAGTTACCGGAATCGCAATAATCACGCCTGCGGGGGCTGGCATGCTTGTACACCATTGCACCAGCCTTTTCCATGCCTGGGCGATAGCTGGTGAACCGGAGAGAAAATTACTGGAGACGTCCAGGACGCAAAGTTGGCGGAAGAACCACCAGCGCAGCGTTCTGGTTAGTCTTATTTCGGTATCATCGGCGCTATTATAAAATGTTGGCAAACCAGCGCTGGCCAACAGCGTGCTCTTTCCGCAGCGATCGCCCAATATCAAATATAGCGGGACTGTCTCTCGCTGACGGCGTGCCCCTTTGATAATGCTGGCCCCGGTTTTCCAGTGCGCTTTCAGCACAAATTCACGGCGGGAAAGACGATATTTTTCAAAGAGGCGTCGCCCTTTTTTGCCCTTTATTATCAGAACAAGGCCATGCCCAGCGCACCATAACAAGACGGTAATGAGCAGCATTGACAGGCAAAAGACCAGTATTGAGGTTGTACTCCAGTTTTGCCATAAGCCGAGGGTAAAGCTAAATAAAACCGAGAAACAAAGAACCAGCAGCCAGCCGGTAAAACACGCTAATTTTTTAAGCATAGTATTCAGGACATATCGTAAAGGGCGAAAAAGAGAATCGAATAAAGCAGGAATACGCCCAGCGCGGCCAAAAGAAGCGGGCGCAGCCGCTGGGAGATGGAGGTGGATTTTGGCATTCGTTCCGGCATGATTTCCGCCTCATTCGGCCATTTTTGCCATTTTTCGGGCAAGCAAAGTTTTCGCTGTTCTTCGATCACGATATGAAGAGGCTGTTTGTCTTCAGACGTGCTGTACTGGCCCTGAAAACCTTGCTGCAGGCAAAAGAGAAACACTTTGCGTGCCTGGCTATACGCGGGGTTAAGCTTCTCAAGCTGAGTAAAAAAAAGTTCTCCTGCCGTTGTGATATTTAAATACTTCCGCTGCAGCAGCTCACTTCTCCAGTGATGCCGCCAGGGAATGTCAGAACTGAGAATGGCTTCATCCAGCCAGGCGATAACGGCGATACGTGCCGCTTCTTTTTCATCCCCGCAGGTATCCTGTAACGCAGCGTCCTGTTCTGCTTTTTCGAACAGCTTGATGCAGAGCTGACGGCTTTGCTCATAGTCGGTCAGCTCGTTTCCCCCCGTGATATGTAATACCTGCTTGAATACCGGAAGATAGCTGTCAAGGAGCTGCATTATTCCGCCCCCATAAAAATCACCTGAACCACAAGATCGTCGGGAGCGTCATCCCAGTAAAAAACAATATTTTTTTGATTTTCAATGCTTTTCCATAGGTCATCTTGCTTTTGTATCATGAAGTAGAAAGCATCTTTACGGTTAGGTACGCCTCGTGGGGTTGGCGTTAGCCGGGAAACTGGAATGCCCGGTAGGGCATGCTGAATCAAGGTGTGAATGGCCGATTTTGCGGCAACTTTAAAGCTTGAACTGTCCGGGTTGGACGCGGTTTCTGAACTCAGCATTAAGAGAACATTGCCGGTTTTTTCCCACGGTAATGCCTGCAAATCGCCGTAAAAAACGCGCTGCTCGTCTGCGACTAACGACACCCAGGTGTTGTCTTCTAACGTCAGGTTATTCAGAAGGGCAAGAATGAATTTTCTGGCGCTGGTGAAGCAGGCGCAGAGGTTGAAATGGTCGTACGGCAGTAAAGGGGTTTCACCTTCCCACTCACCGTTGAAAGAACACTGCTCGCTAAAGCTGGAGAGCTCACCGATAAGCTGCAACAGCTGCCCATAAATGTGCCATGGATGCATGGAGGATACGCGGCAGCAATGCTGTAACAGAGGAAGAGCGCGGTTTAATGAACGCATGACCAGCAGTTGGGTCATGTCCCCCGAGCTGGCATTTTTGAGCTGATCCGAACGTTTGTACTCCGCTAGCTGGTGCGCGCGATTAGCCAGTTCAGCATACAAACCGTCCAGGAGCGTTTTTAGCGCCGGCGACCCATTCAGCGTGATTACGGGAGGCGCAAAGTTTGGATCGATGACTACCCTGTCATTTTCATAGCGAAGCCTTAATAAAGGTAAAAATTCGCAGTCGACGACGGAGGCTTTTTCATCGTCACTAAGGATCTGAACATTATATAAAATTCGGGATACGCTACATTCCGGGCCGTTGAAGTAAACGTCTTTCATGACATCTTCCTGGCGAGGTTTTAGCCATCGACTGTTGGGGGAGTCCCCAACATTGGCATGGCCTGGATCGAACCGGCGTAAAGCTAGCCAAAGCGTGAAGGGCTTTTCAATTTGCTTCCAGGCTTCACGGAACATGCGAGGCTGTAAAAAGCAATTTCCGGGATATTCGAGATAATCACCGGACGGCAATATAGCCTGCAATCGGTCTATCTTGAGGGTGAAGTCCACCAGTGTTTCAGGATTGAAATCACAGTGAATAAGGCCGGTGTTCCAGGGTTGCGACAGCTGGCGATGCCGCGCCAACATATAGTTGTGGTGTAAATCGACCGACTGTAGATGCTGTGGCTGAAGGTACACGCCGGAGTACCAGTAGATCTGTTGAAGTTCTGGATACACGTTATTCTCCTGTGTCCGTTGGCGCGGTGTTATTGAGCGTGAAGGGGGCTTTTTCTGCCCCGGAGAACTGGCTAATACTGTCGCTGCCAAGCCGAATATTCAGCGTGACGGGGGTCAGATGTGCTTGCCAGCCAGGCCGCAACCAGCCTGATTTTGTGCTGGTGACGGGCACGGGTACGAGGGCCATATGCTGACTCTGTGGAAAGGGGTAATACCCCGCCACGATGGCAAAAAAGCGCGTATTCTCGCTGCGGTCTATATGCAGAGTGGCGTTTTGCCCCGGCATGGCGGCGTAGCGATCTATCTTGAGAATGTCGTTATGGCTGCCGGCGGCACGGAACAGGTTTTTCAGCGTCAGGGGCGTTGAAAATAGCTGTGTTAGCGTCTCAGCCTTGTTTGCCTGAATAATCAAAACGGTGCAGCTGTTTGCAATCCCATTCAGAGAATTGAGATCCGGATCCGCCTGAAGTTGCACCGTGATGGCCCCGGATGAAAAAGGTGCTTTAACCTGTTCTATAGCCAGTTTTTTAGATGCCTGTGAGTCGGCATCGGCAGCGCAGCCGCTTAGTAACACGACGGAGAGGAGCGCGATTAATATGGTTGCTCTGCGCATCAGTCCACTTTTCCTGTCAGTACATTATTGATTTCCCTGATACTGCCGCTGTCTTCGATCATTTCCTGCAGCCAGTCAGTTAGCGTCATGTTTGCCCAGCGTGCGGCTCTTTCCATCAGGAAAGGAACCGGGCTGGAGGGTTCTGACTGGCGAAAATAGGCCGCGATCGCCAACATTTGGCTGATGGCAAGCTCACGGCTCATTGCCTGTGGTGAATGGCGCACTGGCGCTTCTGTTGACTGCGGCGGAGAGTCTTCAAGAACTTGGGTAAGCGTGAGGGCTTCATCAGGAAGTGGGATCGCACGCTGTGTCAGGCGCTGAAGGTAGTCTCTAAGATCGCTCAGCGTTTGGCGGGTTAGGGTAAATAATTCCCCCTCCTGATCCTGGCTCAGCGAGGCATAGCGACTTTCCAGCGATTTCAATAGGGTGGTGATTTGTTCTACCCGAGCGGCCTGCTGACTGATTTCAATGGAGGAAAATGCGGTGGCCTGTTTGTCAAAGGTCGCCATCGTCAGGTCCCCTTCTTGCTCTATCAGCGCATCAAGGGACTCCGGGTTGCTATTGATTTTGTGTTCAAAGGCGAGGATTTGCCGCCATTTTGCCAGGGTGGTGTTGGTCTGGCGCAGCATCGGCTGGGTAAATAAAATTTGATTGAGCTCGCGATCCAACCGCACCAGCTTGCTACGGCGGATGGTGAGACCTTCTTCTTCCAGCGACGGCCAGCATTGATACCAAAAGCGAGTCATGAACTCACTCAGAAAATCAATACTGCCCAGCAGGCCTTCCAGCCCTTTCTGGTGGCATGTTGCTTCGACAAACCAGCACGCAAGCTGCAGATCTTTACTTTGTTCCGCCAGCGCTTGTTCACTCAAGGATTGAACAAGATGCCAGTCCGCCTGGCGAGGCTCGCTTACGGCCCAATCACCTTGGGGAAGATCGTCCTCATCGCTTTCTCGCGCCTCGCGGATTTGGTCGAAGACGGGTTCATACTCGAGGTGATTTCCCATAGGGTTGTCGAGCGATATTGGTGCCAGCAGAGTTGAAAAATCTGACTGCATAGAGAACCTCAATTATCCAATTAATACTTTGGGACATCCGGCCACGATGGTGCCGCCGTGGGCACAGCTATCGCCCATACGCGCTGCTGGTTTTTTGCCGATCAGCACCTTTGTGCTGCCCATCACAATGGAGTCGACCGGGCCTATGCAGGTTGCCATTGAACCTACCGTCGCCGCGGGTAACCCACCGATCAACACGGTGGGAGCGCCGGGGGGTAAAATGGGGCCGCCTACATGAGGCAGAGGCGGGAGACCCGGTGCGACCATCGGGCAGACATGCATGTCAGAGACGCGGGCTGCAGGTTGAGCCATCAGGAAGCCTCCTTAGTCAGGCATCGCTGTATAAGGTGACGAGCGCCTTCAACGGGAGTTTCTCCCAGCTCGACGGCCAGCATAACGAGCGCGCACTCAAGCATCCGGGAGGAAAGCTGCGGCTCGGGATACACCGGGGGCAGATCGTCTGGGCTCATGCTACCGTTGGCCCAAAACAGCGAAAGTGCCAGGGCACCTGTGGGGGAGTTAAGATCCTGGCTTTGAGCCTGTTCAAAAATACGCCACCTGCGCGCGTTATCGTACTGGCTAAACTGCTGATTCATCTCGCTAAGGAGTGGATGTAAGCTCGGCGGAACGGCTTCGCGAAGCAATGCGACGAGCTGCGAACCGAGTCGATTGGCGGGCAGGGAATGTGCCCAGCATGTTAGAGCCTCCTCCCACCGACCTTCCTCCAGCAGCTTGTCTGGATTGAATTCGTTCTGTGTCATGGTTTGTTTTTATCCAATGTTGATAATGCCGCCAGAGATAGTGGTCATGCCGCTGCCAGAAACGGTGGCCATCGCGCCTTTAAGTTCGACGGTTCCACTGCCTTCAACTTTCACCATGGCGCCTTTCAATTCAGCGCCAGCGCTGCTTTCAACCTTGAATGCTGCACCGTTGATGGTGATGCCACTGGTTGAAATGGCTATCTTGTTGTTGCCGACTTTTAGTTCGATAGACTGTGTGGATTCAATGCTTAGCGCTTTCTCCACTTTGACGCTGCCACTGCCGCCTGCGACGTCCAGGATGTAGTGGCCATTTTTAATTTTGGTGGTGATGTTCCCGCTGATTTCCTGTTGCCAGTTCCCTTTTTCCAGGGTGAGGTTCAAATTTCCCTCTTTCAGCAGCAGCAGGTCATTACCTTTGGTGAGTTCGGTGCTGCGGTTGGCTGCGATGGTGCTGGTAACATCATTTTTAACGGTCAGCTCGAGATCCTTCTGAGCGACAATGGTCATTAACTCTTCGCCCTTTTTGTCGTCGAAGCTCAGGCGGTGCCCGTCTTCGACGCTGCCTTTTGTTGCACTGCGGGTCACGAATCCGCTCTGTGTTTTTTGCGCCGGCAGGTCGAAAGGTGGTTTGTTTTGACCGTTGTAGACCGTACCGGTGACCAGGGGATAATCGGGATTTCCCTGGATAAAGCTCACCAGAACTTCGCTACCGACTCTGGGAATAAACTGCGCCCCAAACTTCCCACCGGCCCAGGTTTGCGCCACGCGCACCCAACAGGAACTGGCATCGTCGTTTTTGTTTTCTTTATCCCAGGGGAACTGGATTTTGATACGGCCATACTCATCGGTGTGGATCTCTTCCGAGTCGGGGCCGACGACGGTGGCCGTCAGAATGCCTGGGATTTGAGGCTGCTGGTGGAGAAAAGGGGGATGCCAGGGCTTGTCGGCGTGGGTGGCTTCAATCTGGCATTGGCTACTGCTGCTGCCATCAAAATCATTGCTTACCACAATGCTTATCGCGTGGATAAGGTATGCCTGGTCTCCGGCGGGATGTTCTTTAAGATCAAACGTTTCCCCTGCATTTAACCAGTGAGCCTGCACTGTTGCAGAAAAGAACTGATTATTGGCTTCATAGGCCGCAAGGGTGTTTTTGGCTTCCTGAGTAATCAGCGCGCGTTCACCCTGCGGGGTGATGTCGACAAACATGACGGACTCGTTGTTAGCCGCTTTGCCGCTGGTTTTTTGTAGATCTTCAATTGCAGCAGACTGCTGCATATTGACGCCATGCAGCGCCACGCCTCCAGGAAGCAGCGTTGCCGAGGACTCAAGTTTGGTAATGGTGCCCTCAGAAATCACATCGCCATGATGGTGCCAGAGTAACGCTTTTCCAGGCGTCGGCTTATGGCCGGCTGCGTGATCGGTCAGGACTAAGGTGTGCCCGCTTTCACTGTGTTTGAAGTAGTAGTAGATCCCTTCGTCTTGCAAAAGCCGCTGAATAAAGTCAAAGGCCGATTCGCGGTATTGCACGCAATATTCGCGTTTGTCATACGTGCCGTTGAGCTGAAGGTCTAGCTGGCTAATCTTGTGTTCATTGAGCAAGTCATGAACCAGATCCGGTACGCTGATATTTTGCCAGACGCGCATTCCCCGGCCGTGTTTCAGCTGAGAAAATGCAGGCTCCAGCGTCAGGATGCATTCGCCTTCTTCAGATGTGCGTTGGGCATAGCGAATCCGGGTCACAACGCCATGCAAAACGCGCTGGGGGAGTTCATTACCGCCGCCCCCTATCTGGCAGGAAACTTCCTGCCCGTGCCAGCGCAGTAATTCCGCTTCCTTTTTATGCGTCAACGAATGGAGTTCGTATTCATAAGGAACGAACAACGACTCCTTTCCAGCCAGAGAAACGAGGCGCAGGTCGTTGGCAATATCCCCATTCCACCGAATGAATTGGTTTTCCTGATCCGTTTTAAGTTGATTGCTATTTAACATGAAGTACATCCTGATGAGAGGACAGGGGCAGGGAGCCGTACCAGATGCAAGTGCGACTCGTTATTTTGTCCAACGCAGAGATCTAACCCTAAGGCACTCATACCAAGCCCACGCGGCGCCAGGTTGGCGCTACTGATTACCAGAGAGACAGAGAAATCCACCACGGGACCGACATAGTCCCGGATGCAAGACCAGACGGCCTTTCTGGCCTGGCCTGAAGAGGCAAACTGGCGTGATACTTCTGGTGACATGGGGCCAAGTATCACGTCGAAATGGGAATGGACTTCGAGGCGCGCGCTTCCAATCATTGGCGCCGTGGATAATGTTTGGGTTGGGTTATTCAGTTGGCAGCGCTCTTCTTTTTTCACTTCGCGCCATCCGCCAGTGAAGGGCACGATGCTGGCCTCAACGCCAAATCTTTGGCTAAGCCAGCGCTCAAGATTCACCATTGATCTCACGGGGGATGAAAAAAGAGGGGCATGCATTGTTAGCGCCTGCGCGTTAGCTTCAGCCTGCAGGCCTGTTAACGAAAGCAGCGCAAGCTGCAGCGGTTTTTCCTCTTGAGATTCTGCCTGGGCGCAAAGGTGATGCTTTTGCCATGCCAGGTAATCAAGGCAGTAAAGGCGGTGCCCGAAGAGGTCGATAAAGGCTTTAGCGCTGAGATCGCTGTAACGGTACTGGCGTTCAATCATCCATTCCGTATACGCCGTTGGAAGTGCACCCATTGCACCCGTTAATCCGTTGATCCAGGTACTAACTGCGATGGGGGCATCATGAGAGGCCTGACTCAGGGCTTCGACTTGCCCATCGGGTGCATCCATCGAAAGCGTGGAGGTTATTCGCAGTTTTTCATCAAGCAGCTTTTCATCAGGAATATTGCCCTTTCTCAGCTTACGTAGCAGCAAGCGGATCTGCTGGTACCAGTTGAATTTGCTGATAACGGGGATTATAGCCATGACAGTCTCCCCGCTCTCACGGGCCAGATGCGCGTGGTTTGTGATTCTTGTTCAATGACGGTTGTCAGGCGGGTGAAGCTGTTGACCGGTGCGTAAAGCGCCAACAGGCGATCGAGTAAGCAGCAAAGCAGGTAATAATCGGGTTCTCCCAACGCATCGTGGCAAAACGTCAGGGATATTGATATTCCCCGTGCAAGCGAGTGAGGATCGTTGCTAATCAGCCTGGCCGTCACGGGTTCACAGGATAAGTGCTTTATCATATTGACCAGGCGGGCTTTTTCGGTGTCTCCTGCAATATTGTAAAGTGCCAGCATATCTTTCAGGCGTTGAGCCCCATGCGCGCCATCCAGCAACTGATGATTGAGTGAAAGCTGTGAAAGGAAACGCCAGCGTAGAGCGCTTTTTTCCAGTGGGCTTATCGGGCTGGTAGGGTGCGTGAGGCAGGTAATCTTTAATCCTGCAATGGGGGCTGAGGAGTCAAAATCGCCCTCATGATGACCATACTGCAGTTGATGTGGCAGCGCGTGGTTAGTACAGGTTGTGTTGATAGTAATAATTTCTGGGCTTTCAGAAGGTTGACGCGTTTTGTGTTCGCAAAATGCGATAAAGTGTTTTAATTCCAGACTGTTTCCGGTGGGGAGTTCACGGCGTAATACCTGCCAGCTAAGTCCAGCGTCCTGCTCGTTGGCGGAGGCAACGTGGCTCTCTAAGAGAGGCTGCACGGGCAGATGTTCAATACTGTTATTCACTTTCCGCTGCAGGGAAACTTGATGCACTGCCCACACATGAATCTGATTTTGATGACGAGCATCGGGCACAATGGGATAGTCTGGCTGGCTATTGGTCAGCGTGATCGGTTCTGCTCGCTGCGGAAATAGATTAATGGCTGGCGTGCAGTTGAGGCGGAAAAAGTTTTTGTCGACTAATCCGGCCAGTTTTTCCAGACGTTCAGTTAATGCATTCCGTTTTATTACTGCCTGTAATTCAAATACCCCATTGCCCTGTACGCTGAAGCCATCAGGAAGCTGAATGTCGATAAAAGAGAACTTCTGTGGAAACCAGAAATAATCCATTAATAAGATATGAATGGGGGCGATCCGGGGATCTGGCGTGAGCAGCGCTTCACCAGCATCAAATCCCACTGAGGACAATACATGGGGCTCTAAAGATATGCTGATATCATTTTGGCGGAGAAATAACCTTTCAACCTCAGAGCAGAGTAAAGTGTAAAGCGTATTTACGGCATTAACAGGACCATGCAGATAAATACGCACTCGCTCGTTAGCCAGTTTTGCTCCAGGCCAAACCTGGAAAAGTAATTGTAGCTTCCAGCTTAACGCATCGCTGTCAAAACTAAGTTTTGCCTCGTTAACAGACAAAGGTAACAACGTTACCGGATAGATTGTTTGAAATTGATAAGGCAGCTCTGGGCTTTGTCGTGTAAAAAGAGACGTACCTGCATCAAACCTATTTTTGTCAGTAATCCCGGAACGCAAAGTATCCGGCGTGATCGTTACAATACACGTTGACGGTAATGTCCGTAGAAATTGAGGTGCAAGGGTGTTGAGTAATGCATCAACAACTTCGGGGATGTCATCATCCAGCCGTTGATGGATGCGGGATGTTAATAGTGCAAAAGACTCAATGAGGCGACTGATATGAGGGTCTTCTGACTCACCTTCAACAAATCCGAGACGACGCGCGATTTTCGGAAAACGGTATGCAAAAACCTTTCCGTGTTCCTTTAAAAACCGAAGTTCTTTCTGATAATAAGAAAGTAATTTATTCATGGAGATAAAATCTTCCGTTACAGTCGTCCCATTCCAGCTCGAAGAGCACAGGGGATTGATCGTAATATCCTTGCAGCGTGAAAATAATGTTTTGGTTATTGCCCGTATGGCTTGCTACCGAAATGCTTGTCAGACGGGGTTCAAATCTGTCAATAGTATTCATTAAGCGTTTTTCTATTGTTGATTTACGCGTATTTACTTCATGTACTCTGCTGAATGATTCGTCTATGCCATAATTTAATATCGATGCGTTAACATACTGGACCGTTTCAATGTCCGGAGTGCGTGAGCGGGAAGTCAGCAGCATCATCAACTCTTTTAATAATGTATCCTCTGGCCTTTCTTCACAGTGGTAATCATCCTCAAGTTCAAAAGGATGATTATCACTGAGTCTGGAAAGAAGCGAAGGTATCATTATGGCGTTCCTGTTCCCACCCATAGGGACTATGGGCGGGAGAATTTTATTTCAGCACTTTTTCTGGAATGCTATATTTAATCGGTCCAATCTTATCGAGGCCCGATTCTGTAGCATTGGCAACGTTAAAGACAACTTCAACCATTCCTTCAAATGAGAAGGTCAGGTTAATGAAAAGTTGGTCACGCATTTCAAAGCTAAGGCTTTGAATTGTACAGGTGGAATATATGGCGCGCTGTATTTCATAGTCTGCGTCAAATTTATCAGAACCACGGTGTACGATGGTAATCGTTACGTCTTTGTGACCTCTTTTTAGATAGTTTTCAAATATCTTGCTGGTTTCTTTCGTTACCAGAATAGACATCTGAACGGAGTCAAAATAGGTTCCGTCAGGGCCAGAAAAAGTATTCAGGCCAGCAGGGGCGTAGCCCTCCATCCATTTGCTGTATTTCTTCTCTTCTGAAGAGCCTGCAATGGTTTTTCCATCAATCTTAACTTCAATAAATTGGCAATCTTGCAATTTAGCCATAAAAAACTTCCTCTAGTGGTGATATTAACAACATGAGATAATTAGCCCGCAGCAGATGGCAATTCAGCTACCAGGCGTAGAGACATACTTAATCCCTCAAGTTGGAAATGAGGTTTTAACCATGCAATTGCTTTGTAGGTACCCGGTAATCCTGGTACTTCTACAACATTAATTTGGGCTTCACGGAGTGGAAAGCGTGCTTTGGTTTCAGGGCCTGCATTATCTGAGGCGACGACATATTGCATGATCCACTTCTGCAAATATTCCTCACATTCACTGCGGGACATAAAGCTACCGACTTTGTCCCTGACGATAGATTTGAGGTAATGCGCAAAACGGGATGTCGCAAGCAAATAAGGTAGTTGGCTTGATAGGCGAGCGTTGGCATTTGCTTCATCGGAGTTGTAAAGACGTGGCTTATTAATAGACTGTACGGCAAAAAAGGCCGCATAGTCGGTGCCTTTACAATGTACTAAGGGAATAAAACCAAGATCGGACAGTTCTTTTTCGCGACGATCGGAAATGGCTACCTGCGTTGGGCACTGCAAAGTGCGCTCTCCGCTTTCAGAAACATAGGTATAAGCCGGCAGTGACTTAACCAGTCCGCCACCTTCTACACCACGAATGGATGCACACCAGCCATATTCTTCAAATGATTCAACAATACGACCCGCGAGTTCCCACGCGGAGTTAATCCAGAGGTAATCCTGTCCTGCGGCGTCTTCCTTGATGGACTCTTCAAAAGTGAAAGTTTCCGCCGGGATTGTTTTTGTACCGTAAGGGAGTCGGCCAAGGACGCGAGGCAGCGTAAGGCCAATATAGCGACTGTCGTCATTTTGACGGAAAGAACGCCAGCGGGCGTAGTCGGTGGTGTCGAACATTTTTGCAAGATCGCGCGGGCGTGGGATCTCCGAGAAATCATTCATTGACAGCATGCCAGGGGCTACGGCGCTAAGGAACGGTGCATGTGCGGCAGCGGCAACGTGCGAAATTTGCTCCAGTAAAGAGATGTCCTGAGGGGTATTGTCGAACTGGAAATCACCGACAAAGGCAGAAAAAGGTGTGCCACCAAATGTGCCATACTCACTTTCGTAAACACACTTAAAGAGCATCGACTGGTCAAAATCACTGGCGGATTTAAAATCTTTAATCAGATCCTGCTTGGTACATTGCAGCAAGCGAACCTGCGTATTTTCAGTTACGCTGGATTGGATGAGTTTATGCAAACCGCGCCAGGAAGATTCTTTTTTCTGAAACTCTGGAGCATGAATAATTTGGCTCACTTGTTCAGACAGCAGGGCGTCAATAGCGGCAATTCGCTGTTCAATACTGCCAATCAGATCGCTGGAGATAACAACTTCGCCGGAAAGGACTTCGGACAGGAAATTATTCAGCTGAGACTTCATACGGTCGCGGTCGGACTCACGACGAATAGCCTGGGTATTATCGATAACCTGATTAAGATAATCATCGTTAAACGAGGATTCTACCACTGCTTCCTGCATTTGTTCGGTGCTCATTCTTGATCGTCCCCACCTATCTCAGTTTTACCTGCTAAGGTATTTTGCTCTGTAGCCATTTCCAGGAGTTGTTCTTTTAGACGTTCATTACTTGCAGCCCGATTTTTAAGATCGCTAAGCTGCTCACGTAAATCCATGAGCTTTTTAAGCGGTTCTACCTGGCGTACAACATTGTCTGGAGAAAAATCATCAATGCTATTGAAGGTCAGCGAAACGGCCAGTTTTCCATCCGTACCTGTAAGCGTGTTATCCACCAAAAACTCAGCTTCAGGTTTCATTGAACGCATAACCTCATTAAAGTTGTCTTTATCAACATTAATGAATTTACGATCTTTCAATGTATCGGAACTTTGGGTGAAATCACCCATCACACCCACAACCAAAGGGAGTTCCTTTGCTGTTTGTGCATCACCTATTTCAACATCATAGGTAATTTGTACTCGCGGTGGGCGAGCTTTATCCAATTTATGTTGTGTATTGCTCATAAGTTTATCCATTAAATAAAAGATTGAGTGTTAAAACATTATTTAGCAAAAAAAGCCATGCAGTTAGCGTCAAGGCCGTTGGAAGCCATTTCTTAAATGCGGTGCTATGAAAGAAAACACCGATGACAAACAAATATTTAACAACTCTACTGAGGTTTTTATAGCTAAATCCTCAGAATCAGAATCATGAAATGATATTGCTATGATCCTTATTTATCATGTCTGTGACCGGCAAGTGCAATCGCCATTATCCGTTAGTTGGGAAATTAGACAGGAAGGTGTATTTCTTAGCAATGAAAATGTTATTAATTAATCATTATTAATCAAAACAGTAAAAATGAATGGGTAGGAAATTAAATTTCCGCTCTTAATTAAGATGGGCCTTAACTTGTTTAGCTTTTTGTCTTTGTGTTAAGATCATTATTTGGGTATGGTCCTTTCTCCGGTACTGTTGCCTATTGTGGTTTCTCATAATTGAATAGTACACGGAGTTGAATACATGCCTATTGGAGACTAAGGATAAGTGGAAATGGAGCAGTGTAGCTCAAGTGGTTCATATAACTATATGATAAATGATGAGATAATCTTCAATCCTGATAAGCGAGTTTTGTATCGTGTGGATGACGAAGCCAATGTTGAAACTCTTAATACCCCCACAACAAAATGCTTTCTTTTGCTAATATCACGCAACGGAATCGTTGACCAGGCAACTATATACTCATATGTCTGGGGTGAAAATGAGAGCATGATCACACCCAACAATCTATATCAAAATATTTCGCTCATTCGCCGCGCGCTATCAAAGTTAAGTCCAGGTCTCAATTTAATAAAAACAATCCCCAGAATAGGTTTTTCGATAGATACCGAGATAAAAGTTGAAAAAATTCCTTCGGAGAAAGTTGAGTATGATGAAAGCCATGAGCGCCATGAAAATCCGATAGAGGTAAAAAAAGAGCCAGCTCCTGGTGTTAATGTTGCTGCAAGCGACGTTGTAAAAAATAAAATGCTCCATCCTATGGCCATCATTTCATTGGCTGTCTTGACTACCATTGCCTCGGCGTTATTTGTTTCCAGTACATCACGTCAGTCTTCGTACTTTCTTAGCTATCATGCGTACCTTAATAATGATGGATGCAATATATATACCTCAGTAACGACACAAAGAGATATCAAGTTTGTTACCGATAAGTTAATCAGCAAATGTGAAAGAACGCCATGGAATTATGTTTCCTACAGTAATCTATTTTCTGATATTTCTGTTATTTCATGTGCGCAGCCGCTGGGAAGCAATAAAAAAAATAGTTGCAAGTCAGCTTATTTTTTTGTGGGGAGTTGATGTGTGAATAATAGACGATATTTAATGATGATATCATTTCTTGTTTTTTTACTTATTGTTGTCATCTCGGTGGGCGTGCTACGGCGTTATCATGCCAATCACTTTAGCTGTAATGGGGTATATTCTGTATCTTACAATGACGTTGTGCTTCATGCTAATGCGCGAATGACATTTTCCGGCAGTGAAGGAACGGCTGTTCTAAGTGGAGTACTCGAAAGTGATTCAACTAAAGTCAGTAATATTGTTATTTCTACAATGTTTGATGTTAAGAGGGTTAAAGAATCATTTGTACTGACTGCAACAAAAAATACAGTTGAACTAAGTGATGAAAAAGAAAAGATTGAAAGGATTTTGCCGGAGTTTTATTATAATAAAGGGTCGAGTGTGATTTATGATATTCTTCCTCAGGGAGACGATTACCTTTTTTTAAGAGGAGGGATTCCGGTATTTTTCTGCAAGCGATAATATAGCCCCATTCATTTATAGTTCAGGCTTTCTTAAAAAAATACGTTATGCCACCTCAAGCGTGGGGTGGTCTTTTCCTATATATTTAATTTTTATTTAATAGTGATGAAATGGTGTTGCTTAATGTTAAATTAGAATGTCATTGTTATTCAGTGAATGCCATTTTTTTGCATTGATCTATTTATTTAATTGACCTGGATGGTAGTGTCTTCTAAATTGATACCGGTGCGCCAAAATAGTATCCTTGCATATAATTTACTCCGCATTTATGAAGTAAATCTCTTTGGGTTTTTGTTTCAACACCCTCAGCAACAAGTATGGTATTGACCAGAGAGGATAAATAAACTAACGATTTTATCGTACTTTCATAAATCAGACTGTTACCATGCGTTAGAGACAATTCCCTGTCGAGTTTGAGCATATAAAACCCGATTGCTTCAATGTATTTTATGGATATGGAGTTGTTGCAAAAATTAATTGCAATATCTATATTGTTTTCTGACAGTGATTTTATTGCATCAATCATGCTATCTGTCAGTATTGCTCCATTGCCTTCCACCAGCGCCAGAACGAGTTTTATGTCTTCTCTTATCTTTTTCCTGAACGAGAGCAAATACTTCATGAAAGAGGTGGATAATAGTTGATTGGGAATAATATTGAAGCTGATGAAGCCATCAGGCGGTAGCTTGTCAGTGATCTCCTCTATTCGCTCATTGACATGGCTCATTAAGCATATCGTCAAGTGGTTGTATTCTACGTTTGACTTGAAGGTGTGTACCAGTGAGTCTGGTGATAGGTATTTTTTAATAGGCGTTTCCTTCATCACCCTAAGTAATATTTCAAAGCCAATAATGCGGCCTGTGTTACAGTTTGTCACTGGCTGTGAATACGGTTCTATAATATATTTAAACACTGTAAGCCTTTATAAGTGTATTGAATCTAATAGAAAGTAATACCGCATAATTTCCCTTCAGATAATTTCAGGTGAAGTTGTTATTTATTGTCTTCAGTCTTTTTGATGTTTTTTTAATGATTGGCTCCTTTTTAATGACCCTAAGCAGGGCTAAACTTTAACGATAAAATTGTTACCAGTAAATAAATACAAACTTAATTTTCCCTGTTTAGTCTTAAGCACCTGGTGGAACAACGTGAGGGTGTTAAAAATAATTCTTATTTTTTTATCATCGGAAAAAAGAGTCTTAATGGGGCGATTTATGCGCAGTAGTCCGTGAAAAAGAGAACTTCGCCATTTGCTATGCATAAAGGCTTACCGTCGGTATTTTTTCATCGAGTTTACTAGCCGTTAGGGCTGAAAAAACGGTTATTTTTACTAAAAACAGATGCATGTCCCTTGGCTTGCTTTACACTATGTGGCAAACAAAGAGCTGCGTCCGATAGGGAAAAAGATGGCGACATTGAAAGACATTGCGGTTGAGGCGGGCGTTTCGCTGGCGACGGTTTCACGGGTGTTGAATGACGACCCCAGCCTGAATGTGAAAGAAGAGACCAAGCGGCGGATCCTTGAAATCGCGGAAAAGCTGGAATACAAAAACAGCAGTTCGCGCAGAATGCTGGCTAATCCCGTTGGACAGCATCATTTTTTGGCTCTCTACAGCTATCAGCAAGATCTGGAAATTAACGATCCCTACTATCTGGCTATTCGCCACGGTATTGAGACGCAATGTGAGAAACTCGGGATCGAACTAACGAATTGTTATCTCGGGCATTCTTTGCCTGAAATGAAAAAGGTGACCGGCGTCCTGGTGGTGGGCCAGCCTTCCGACGCGACGCGCGAAACCTTGCGCGCGATGACAGATAATCTCTGCTTTATTGACTTCCATGAACCGGGTAGCCAGTACGACGCCGTAGACATTGACCTGGTGCGCATTGCTAAAGAGGTGATCGATTTCTTTATTGCCCAGGGCATGTCGCGCATCGGTTTTATTGGCGGTCAGGATAGACCGGGAAAAGCCGATATTCGTGAGATAGCATTTGCTGAATATGGCCGCCTGAAGGGAGTGGTGTCCGAGAGCGACATCTGGCGCGGTGGTTTCTCGAGCTCATCAGGTTACGAACTGGCAAAAACGATGCTCGCCCAGGAAGATTACCCCTCTGCGCTATTTGTGGCATCTGATTCCATTGCGATTGGCGTATTACGTGCTATTCACGAGCGCGGACTAAAGATCCCGGACGATATTTCGCTGATCAGCGTGAACGATATCCCCACCGCACGTTTTACCTTCCCGCCGCTTTCCACGGTGCGCATCCATTCCGAAATGATGGGCAGCCAGGGCGTTAATCTGCTGGTTGAAAAGGCCCGCGATGGCCGGGCCCTGCCGCTCAATGTCTTTGTTCCCAGCGTGCTTAAACTACGCGGTACCACGCACTAGCTTACTTTCACGCCGGAGAACAATCGTTTTCCGGTGGTCTCCCTGGTCTGTCGATATCCCCCTGTCCTGAACGCTCATTTTGTGATCGAGTTAAAGCAAATGGCCTTCGCTCGTTTTATTTAGTAAAAATTTTACTAAAATTAAACGTAATTATTTAGTCAGTACAGGGAGGCGAGATGAATCGCTGGGAAAATCTGCAACTTACTCATGAAAACAGGCTGCCGCCGCGCGCCTATTTCTTCGCTTATGATTCACTGGCGAAGGCCCGCTCGTTTGTACGTGAAAACAGTAACCACTTTTTGTCCCTTAGCGGGCAGTGGAACTTCCGTTTCTTTACTAATCCGCTCTTAGTTCCAGAGGCATTTAGCACAGAGTTGATGGCGGAGTGGGGCACGATTACTGTGCCGGGAATGTGGCAGATGGAAGGCCACGGCCAGCTGCAGTACACCGACGAAGGTTTTCCTTTCCCTATTGATGTGCCGTTTGTGCCGAGCGATAACCCAACGGGGGCGTACCAGCGGATGTTTACGCTGGGCGAAAACTGGCAGGATAAACAAACGATTATCAAATTTGATGGCGTAGAAACTTACTTTGAAGTCTACGTGAATGGCCGGTACGTTGGGTTCAGCAAAGGGAGCCGCCTGACGGCCGAGTTTGATATCAGCGCGGCGGTGAAAACCGGCGATAACCTGCTGGCTGTCCGCGTCATGCAGTGGGCTGACTCGACCTATATTGAAGACCAGGATATGTGGTGGACGGCGGGGATTTTCCGCGATGTTTACCTGGTTGGGAAGCATCCCCTGCATGTTCAGGATTTCACGCTGCGTACCGATTTCAGCGACGACTACCGCAACGCGACGCTTGCCTGCCAGTTGATGCTGGAAAACCTCACAACCCAGGCTGCCGGAGCCACGCTGGAATACACCTTGTTTGATGGCGACACCGCGCTTTATCGCGGGGTGAAAGAGCATTTAACGGTTGATCGGCAGCTCAATATCGACTTTTCGATTGACGTCAAAGCACCTCAGCAGTGGTCGGCGGAAAATCCTTATCTTTACCAACTGGTGATAACGCTCAAAAATGCGATGGGTGAGGTGCTGGAAATCATTCCCCAGCGCGTGGGATTCCGCGATATCAAGGTCCGCGATGGCCTTTTCTACATCAACAATCACTATGTGATGCTGCACGGCGTTAACCGCCACGACAATGACCACCTCAAAGGCCGGGCCGTGGGGATGGATCGTGTTGAAAAAGACCTGCAGCTAATGAAGCAGTACAACATCAACTCAGTGCGAACGGCACATTATCCAAACGATCCACGTTTCTATGAGCTGTGTGACATCTATGGCCTGTTCGTCATGGCGGAAACGGATGTGGAATCGCACGGTTTTGCCAACGTCGGTGACCTGAGCCGCATCACGGACGACCCCGCCTGGGAGCACATCTACGTAGAGCGCATTGTGCGTCACGTCCATGCCCAGAAGAACCACCCGTCGATCATCATCTGGTCACTGGGAAATGAATCTGGCTACGGCTGCAATATCCGCGCGATGTATCGCGCCACAAAGGCGCTGGATGACACCCGGCTTGTGCATTACGAAGAAGATCGTGATGCGGAGGTCGTCGATATTATCTCGACCATGTATACCCGCGTTCCGCTGATGAATGAGTTTGGCGAATATCCCCATGCCAAACCACGCATTATCTGTGAATACGCCCACGCCATGGGCAATGGGCCTGGTGGGTTAACGGAGTACCAGAACGTCTTTTATCAGCACGAAAGTATCCAGGGGCATTACGTCTGGGAATGGAGCGATCATGGTATCCAGGCCACCGATGAAACTGGCGCGGTGCGGTACAACTACGGCGGTGACTATGGGGATTACCCTAACAACTATAACTTCTGCCTGGACGGGCTGATTTTCTCCGATCAAACGCCCGGGCCGGGGCTGCAGGAATACAAACAGGTTATTGCGCCGGTTAAAGTCCGGGCCGAAGATCTTTCGCGCGGCTTGCTGCACGTTGAAAATAAACTGTGGTTCTCAAGCCTGGACGATTACACCCTGAACGTCGAAGTGCGCGCCGAAGGCCAGACACTTTCCAGCCAGCGGCTAAAAGTTGAGGGGCTGGCGGCCAACAGCGGCCGCGATGTAGCCATAACATTGCCTGCGCTCGACGAACGCGAAACCTTCGTCAATATCACCGTGACCAAAGACTCCCGCACGCTCTATAGCGAAGCCAACCACCCGATTGCGGTTTATCAGTTCCCGTTAAAAGCGAGCACGTTGGCAAAAGTACCGCACTGCAATACCAGCGCGACGCCGCTGCAAATCGTTGATGACCGCCTGAGCTATCGTGTCATCGGCCACAATTTCCAGGCTGTGTTCTCAAAAGTCAGCGGCAAGCTTACGGCGTGGCTGGTCAATGGGGTCGAACAGGTGACGCGTGAGCCGAAGATTAACTTCTTCAAGCCCATGATAGATAACCACAAGCAGGAGTTCGAGGGGCTGTGGCAGCCGGCACATTTGCCGATTATGCAGGAGCATTTACGCGGATTCAGCGCTGAAATGCACGGCGATGCCGTGACGATCGTTACGCAGACTATCATCGCCCCGCCGGTGTTTGATTTTGGTATGCGCTGTACCTACCGCTGGCAGGTCACCCCGCAAGGGCATATCAACGTCGAAGTGCAGGGCGAGCGCTATGGTGATTACCCGCATATTGTGCCGTGCATTGGCTTTACGTTAGGGATTAACGGCGCATTTGAACAGGTGGATTATTACGGCCGTGGCCCGGGCGAGAACTACGCCGACAGCCAGCAAAGCAACATCATTGACCTCTGGCATACCACCGTGGACGACATGTTCGTCAATTATCCCTTCCCACAGAATAACGGCAATCGCCAGCACGTGCGCTGGGCTTCATTGACCGATCGCCACGGCAGCGGCCTGCTGGTTGTGCCGCGCCAGCCTATCAACCTCAGTGCCTGGCATTACACCGCTGAAAATCTGCACGCCGCGCAGCACTGCAATGAGCTGCAGCGCAGCGACGACATCACGCTAAACCTTGACGTTCAACTGCTCGGACTCGGCTCCAACTCGTGGGGAAGCGAGGTGCTGGACAGCTGGCGCGTGTGGCTCCACGCCTTCAGCTACGGTTTTACGCTGTTGCCGCTGGAAGGCGGGCGTAACACCTCGCAGGCGCTGGTTAATCACGATTTCGGCGCAGATTTCTTTTCTCCTGTTTCACATAGCGAGGCTGAACAATGAGAGTTCTCGAGAATTTAGAACAGTTTAAGCAGATCTATCACAGCGGCCGGAAGTGGCAGCGCTGCGTGGAAGCTATCAATAACGTCGACAACATTCGTCCCGGCGTGGCCCATTCCATTGGTGATTCCCTCTCATACCGGGTGAGTACCGACAGCTGCACCGACGCGCTGTTTGTGGGGAGTCGTCGCTATTTTGACGTGCACTACTACCTGCAGGGTCGGCAAAAAATTGAGTTTGCGCCGAAAGAGCAGTTGAAAACGGTGGCCTGCTACCGGGACGAAACCGACCGGGAATACCTGAAAGGCATCGGCGACATCGTGACGGTGACCGAAGGGCAGATGGTGATCTGCGACCCCGAGGAAGCTTACCGTTTCATCAGCGATGAGTGGGTAAAAAAAGTGGTCCTCAGAGTCACGATTGAAGACGGCTATTTCCTTAATAAATAACGCCAGTTTCGATGCGTACCACGGCCAGCGGTATACTCCGCTGGTCTTCCCTGTACCCTCCCCATGACGGGGATGTGAATTTTCGGAGGACGTATGTCCACATCCATTCGGGCAAAAATAGGCAAGTTTGCCCTGCTGTCGATGGCGTTTACGGCGGTCTTTAACGTACGAAACATCGTCAATAACAACATTGAGTTAGGCCTAAGCTCGGCGCCGATTTTCTTATTTGCGACGGTGGTGTACTTCATTCCCTTCGTCTTTATCATCGCCGAATTTGTTTCGGCGAATAAAAATTCTGAATCAGGCATGTACGCCTGGCTGAAACAGCCGCTGGGCACGCGGGCGGCCTATCTGGGGTCGTTTCTGTACTGGTTTGTGAACCTGTTCTTTTTCCTGTCGCTGCTGCCAAACGTGGTGGCCTACGCCTCCTACGCCATCATGGGCTACGCCATTCCGTTCTCACCGATGATCACGTCGTTGATTTCGATTGTGCTGTTTGCGATGGCGACGCATATCTCGACCAAAGGGGCGACGTGGCTGGGGAAAATCTCAGAGTGCGTGGCCTATGGTGTCTTTGCGCTGTTTGCTATCTACGTGGTCGGGGCATTAACGGCGTTGGGCAGCGGGCACGTTCCTGCGCAGCCGATCACGCTGGAAGCGATGGCACCAACCATCAACTGGGCCACCTTGGGCATTATGTGCTGGATTTTCCAGGCGGCAGGCGGGGCAGAAACCGTTGCGGCGTATCTGAACGACACCAAAGGGGGCCAGAAATCCTTCATCAAAGTGATCATTACCGCCGGAGTGCTGATTGGCGGCATGTACGCGCTGGGCTCGCTGTTGGTGAACGTTTTTGTCGCGCGGGAAGATCTCACCTATGCGGCAGGTATGGTGGAAATCTTCACCGGCCTGGGCGCATATTTCCATGTTTCTGAAGCATTAATGGGGCGATTTGTCGGCATTATTCTGTTTATTGCCATTTTCGGCAGCATGATGATGTGGACTGCCGCGCCGGTCAAAATCCATTTCTCGGAAATTCCGGAAGGCATTTATGGCAAGAAAACCACTGAGCTGAATGAGCACGGCGTGCCGGTACGGGCGGCCTGGTGGCAGTTTGTCTTCGTACTGTTAATGCTTATCGTCAACGGCTTCGGCTCCGCCAGCGTCCAGCAAATGATGAACACGGCCATTAACCTGACGGCGGGCACGGCCATGCTGCCGCCAATATTTATTATGGCGGCTTACTTTGTCTTCCGTTGGAAACACGATGACACGCCGCGAGATTTCCGTATGGGGTCAAGAAAAGTGGGGATGGGGGTTGTCTCCATGCTGATGCTGATCTTTGTCGTCAGCATGACCGCCTCGGCATTCCCACCGGGGGTCGATCTGGTCAACGCGTTCTTTATTAACGTCTTTATGACGGCAGTATTCTCGGGCCTGGCCTGGTGGTGGATCAGTCGCTTTGAGAATAAACAGAAGGCAAAGCGGCAGAGCAGCCCGGATTTCGCCTCCCGACCATCGAAATAATCCCGCCCCTGGCCAGCCGTTTTGCGGCTGGCTAAGCCTTCACCCTCCCGCCATTTTCGCGATGGGGTTAAAGCAAACTGGCTTTGTGTTTTTTACTAAAATTTTACCAAAATAAATTATAAAAATTAACGTCCTCTTCCCTACAAAAGAACGCAGCCCTGAAGACTGCGTGGAGATGTGTTATGTCTGAGACGAAGCGTAATACTATCGGTAAATTCGGTCTGCTCTCCCTGACGTTCGCGGCCGTGTACAGTTTTAATAACGTCATTAATAACAATATCGAGCTTGGGTTAGCGTCAGCGCCGATGTTTTTCCTGGCCACGCTGCTTTATTTCATTCCGTTCTGTTTAATCATCGCTGAGTTTGTTTCGCTGAATAAAAACTCGGAGGCCGGGGTTTATGCCTGGGTTAAAAGCGCGCTGGGGGGCCGCTGGGCTTTTATTACGGCCTACACTTACTGGTTTGTTAACCTGTTCTTTTTCACTTCTCTGCTGCCGCGCGTTATCGCCTATGCATCCTACGCGTTCCTCGGGTATGAATACATGCTGACGCCGGTCGCCACCACGGTGCTGAGCATGGCGCTGTTCGCCTTATCAACGTGGGTTTCAACCAATGGGGCAAAAATGCTGGGGCCAATCACCTCGGTGACATCCTCCCTGATGCTACTGCTGACGCTCTCCTATGTCTTATTGTCAGGGGCGGCGCTGGTGGGCGGTATTCAACCGGCAGACCCCATCTCCGTAGAGGCGATGATTCCCAACTTTAACTGGGCATTTCTTGGGATCACAACCTGGATATTTATGGCGGCGGGCGGGGCCGAATCGGTGGCCGTGTACGTCAACGACGTGAAAGGCGGGTCTAAATCCTTTGTGAAAGTGATAATCCTGGCCGGAATATTTATCGGCGTACTGTATTCCGTCTCCTCGGTGCTGATTAATGTTTTTATCAGCAGTAAAGAGCTGAAATTTACCGGGGGATCGGTACAGGTTTTCCACGGCATGGCGGTCTATTTCGGTCTCCCGGAAATCGTGGTCAACCGCTTCGTGGGCCTGGTGTCATTTACCGCGATGTTTGGGTCGCTGCTGATGTGGACGGCAACGCCGGTGAAAATCTTCTTCTCGGAAATCCCCGGCGGTATTTTTGGTGAAAAAACCGTGGCGCTAAATAAAAACGGCGTGCCCGCGCGTGCCGCCTGGATTCAGTTCCTGATTGTGATCCCGCTGATGATTATCCCCATGCTGGGCTCCAGCACCGTCCAGGATTTAATGAACACCATAATCAACATGACAGCCGCCGCTTCCATGTTACCCCCGCTGTTCATCATGCTGGCGTATCTCAATTTACGCCGTAAATACGATCATCTGCCGCGTGATTTTAAAATGGGATCGCAGAGAACCGGCATGGCCATCGTCTCAATGCTCATTGCGATTTTCACCGTCGGTTTTATCGCCTCCACGTTCCCAACCGGCGGCAATATATTGACGATCGTTTTCTATAACGTGGGGGGAATAGTGATTTTCCTGGGCTTTGCATGGTGGAAATACAACATATACATCAAAGGATTAACTGCAGAAGAGCAAGTAAAGGAAGCCAGGCCGGTGGTGCATTCGGTCTGATCTCAACGGCACGTCATCGCAGACGCTGGTTTCCATAAAGGCTGGATGCCCCCGGCCAGAATAGCCGGGGGCAGTTTGACATACTGGGTCGGAACATCATTAATTAAAACTGACAAACCGGCAGGGCAAACAAAACGGCAACCGCCCGGCCGAAGGCTCAGTAATAGCAACGACTTTACCGGCAAGTAACTTCATAACGTTCCCCATTTCATTCATGAGATTCCGAATCTCAGTGTGAATCTTTCTGTTAATTTTCCTGATGTGTGTCGCCGGGTGATTTCAACGGATTATCCGTAAGCCTGTGTTCGGGTTGTGCAATAAAAACCCTGGTTCTTGCTTTTTAATTCAATGCCGGGTGGGTAAGAATGGAAACGTCTCACTCTCCTTCAGACCGGAAACATATAGGTTGCTCTAAGAGGAAAATTTTCGCCTTAAATAGGGGGGCAGGCTTGAGCCTTAACAAGGCCATGCAGCAGGACGTTCTGGCAAAAAAGAATGGACAATGCGGTGGTGGCGTTGTTTCACAGTGACTTGCAACAAGGGAGCCTGAACGATAATGGGGCAGAGAAAAAAAAGAATTCAGTAGAGGTGTGTTGACGTCAAAATGGTACGCCCTACAGGGTTCGAACCTGTGACCTACGGCTTAGAAGGCCGTTGCTCTATCCAGCTGAGCTAAGGGCGCACGGAGTAATGCAGAGAAACATTACGGCTTGATGCGGGGTGGATTATACGGTCAGCACCTCTTGAGTCAATGGCTTTTCAACCACCTGCGCGACAAATGAGCATAAACCTACATCAGTGCCTGACAGCGGGCCGCGCATCTGACAAAATAGCAGCAACCCCCTTCCTTTAAGTTTACAGATGGAATTCTCTCTCTGATGGCAGCAAAGATTATTGACGGTAAAACGATTGCGCAGCAGGTCCGGCTTGAAGTTGCTGAAAAAGTAAAAGCCCGAGTTGCCGCAGGAAAACGTGCCCCTGGTCTGGCCGTTGTATTGGTGGGAGCGAACCCTGCGTCCCAGATTTATGTCGCGAACAAACGCAAAGCCTGCGAAGAGGTTGGTTTTGTCTCCCGCTCTTATGATTTGCCGGAAACCACCAGCGAAGCGGAGCTGTTAGGGCTGATCGATGCGCTAAACGCGGACGCCGAGATTGACGGCATTCTGGTACAGCTGCCGCTGCCTGCCGGGATCGATAACGTCAAAGTGCTTGAGCGTATCGACCCGGACAAAGACGTGGATGGCTTCCATCCATACAACATTGGCCGCCTGTGCCAGCGTGCGCCGCGCCTGCGTCCGTGTACCCCGCGCGGTATCGTGACGCTACTTGAGCGCTACAACATCGACACCTACGGCCTGAACGCGGTCATCATTGGCGCGTCCAACATCGTGGGTCGCCCGATGAGCATGGAACTGCTGCTGGCTGGTTGCACCACGACCGTAACGCACCGTTTCACCAAAAACCTCCGCCAGCACGTTGAGAACGCCGACCTGGTGATTGTCGCCGTGGGCAAACCTGGCTTTATTCCGGGTGAATGGATTAAAGAAGGCGCTATTGTGGTGGACGTCGGCATCAACCGTCTGGAAAGCGGGAAAGTGGTCGGGGACGTAATTTATGATGAAGCAGCCGCCAAAGCCTCGTATATTACGCCGGTTCCGGGTGGCGTAGGCCCAATGACGGTTGCCACCCTAATTCAGAATACCTTGCAGGCCTGCGAGGAATATCATGATGTTGATGGAGAGTAATAATGGCGACCTTCTCATTAGGTAAACACCCTCACGTTGAACTGTGCGACTTGCTCAAGCTGGAAGGCTGGTGTGAAAGCGGCGCGCAGGCAAAAGCGGTGATTGCCGAAGGCCTCGTGAAGGTGGACGGTGAAGTTGAAACCCGCAAGCGCTGCAAAATTGTGGCGGGGCAGACCGTCGTCTTTGAGAGTCTGAGCATTACCGTTCAGCCTTAATCGCGCGCGCCCTTTTCAGAACGAAAAGGGCTGGCATCAACTCTCCTTGCCGTTTGGGTGAAGGAGAGTTGCAGAGCCTTTCCCGCCTCAGAACCAAATTACCTTATCAATACCAGGCTTAAAAACCTGCGTCACTTCAAATATTCGATAACAATATGGCAACAGCGCAGAATTCAGTTGCGGGGCAAAAACCGTTTCGGCACTCTAGGTAGAACGTTCTACTAGAACGTTCTACCTACCATAAAAACGCGTGAACAGACAAAACGCGGTTACTGCGTCTGCACCGGGGGAAACGTCCATGAGTCTGTTGTCCAGTGTTGTTAAATCGTTATCAAAGCTTTCCATGATTGGCCGTGCGTTAATGCTGCCTATCTCTCTGCTGCCTGCCGCAGGTTTACTGCTGGCGTTCGGCGATAAGTTTCACTTACCGCTGATGATGAACGCGGGTGGGGTTATCTTCGATAACCTGCCAATGCTGTTTGCCATCGGTTCTGCCGTGGGTCTTGCTGCAGAATCGGGTATTGCCGCGCTGTCGGCGGCGGTGTCGGTGTTTATCATCAACATTACCATTGGCACCGTCATGCACATCACGCCGGAAATGGCCTCTGCGGGCGGGAAATATGCCATGGTGGTCGGCATCCCGACGCTGCAAATGGGCGTTTTTGGCGGGCTAATCTCCGGTATCCTGGCGGCGTGGTGCTACAACAAATTCCACACCATGCAATTGCCGGAATTCCTCGGCTTCTTCTCCGGAAAGCGTTTTGTCGCCATCGCGACGGCGTTTCTCTCCTTCCTGTTGGGGATGGTGCTGCCGTGGGTGTGGTCGTACATTCAGTCCGGCATTGATGCGCTGTCGGTGGTGGTTAACGGGGATAATCAGGCCGCATCAACCTTTATCTTCGGGCTGGTTGAGCGCGCATTAATCCCGCTGGGCCTGCACCACATCTGGTATCCGTCCTTCTGGTATTCCTTCGGGGAATACACCACCCATACAGGGCAGGTGATTCACGGCGACCAGACGATTTGGTTCAAAATGCTGGAAGAGGGCGTGAAGTCCTTCAGCAGCGACAGCTACCAGAATGCGGGTAAATTCATGCAGGGCGAGTTCCCGCTGATGCTGTTCGCGCTGCCTGCGGCCTGTCTGGCGATGTACCATGAAGCCAACACCAAGAATAAGAAAATTGCCTCCGGTATTCTGTTCTCCGCGGCGCTGACCTGCTTCCTCACCGGGATCACCGAGCCCGTTGAGTTCACCTTCATCTTCGTGGCTCCGATTCTGTATGTGTTCAACGCGGTGATGGCCGGCCTGTCTTATATGTGCATGTACCTGCTACATGCCCATATCGCCAAATCGTTCTCCGCCGGGATGATCGACTACATCTCCTTCGGGATCCTGCCGTCGTTCAACGGCTACCAGACTAACTTCCTGATGGCGGTGGTCGTGGGCGTGCCGATGGCGCTGATTTACTACTTCACTTTCCGCTTCGTGATTCGCCGTTTCGACGTGAAAACGCCGGGCCGTACCGAAGTCACCGCTAACGCGGGAGACAAAACCGATACCGAACTGGCGGGCGATATCATCGGCCTGCTGGGCGGGGCACCAAACATCAACTCCGTGGGCTCCTGCATTACCCGCCTGCGCCTGGAAGTGGACGACAGTTCGATGGTCGACAAAGACGGCCTGAACAGCCTGGGCGCTCGCGGCGTGGTATTCGTCGGCGATTCGGGTATCCAGGTCATATTTGGTGCCAGAGCGCAATTTATTGCACAGACAATGTCGACGATGATCGGTAAATAATGTAATACCTTTCGGCCTCCTGTATGTTTCAGGGGGCTGAAATTTATGGATGTGCGGTTACAGGGGTGGAATGAAAAAGGTCAACATCATTGATGTCGCTGAGCTTGCGGGCGTATCGGTTTCGACGGTTTCGCTGGTGCTTCGCCAGAAGGGCAAGATCTCTGAGGCGACCATTGATAAGGTCAATGCCGCTATCAAGGAACTCGGCTATGTGCATAACGTTGCCGCCGCCAACCTTCGTTCCAGCACCTCTAACCTGATTGGCCTGATTATTCGTGACTTTAACAACTCTTTCTCCGTCAACGTCACCGCGAGCGTTGTTCAGCAGCTCGAAAAACAAGGCTACATGGTGTTTCTTGGCCAGCCGCGCGACGGAGAGCAACAGCTGCGCAACTGCCTGACCTCGTTTAGCCAGCAGGGCGTAGCCGGGGTCATTTATCTGGCCGCCGACTGCCACTCCGCTGAGGTTCCCCAGGCCATTACCGACTGCCCGCTGCCCACGGTGGTTATCTCTGAATCAACCATTACCAGCACCCGTGATGTGATTGGGCGGGATAATCGTCAGGCCGGTAACCAGGCCACGCGTTTTCTCATTGAGCGCGGCCACCGCAATATTGCCTGGCTGGGAGGCACAAAAAGCTGTCTCATCCGCGCCGAGCGGCTGTCTGGCTACCGAAGCGCCCTGCAGCAGTACGGCTTGCCGTTCAGAGAAGAGTGGGCGCCGGAATGTGCGGACGACACATCGGCTTCGGCTTTTGCCACGCGCCTGATGCTGGAAAAGAGCAACCAAATTACCGCCATGCTGTGTCATTCTCCGGCGGCGATCATCGGCGCCATCACCGGTATTCAGCAAGTGGGTCGTACCGTTGGGAAAGACGTTTTCTTAACGCAGCAGGTCTCGCTGATTGGTTTTGAGGATATGATGTACATTAATCTGACCTCGCCGAGCTTTACCTATGTTTCTGCCTCCAGTGAAGAGACCGGGCGACAAGCTGCCGCATTAATTGTCAGCAAAATTAAACAGCCGGAACTTCCTGCCCAGAGAATTATCATTTCTGGTGAACTGGTGCCGCGCGAATCTGCATAACGGGAAGTATGTTATCCGTCCGTTATTATTATGCTATTAATCCCTTTCACCCACATTAATGGCATATTATTAACGCATTATTTTCATTTTTATTTCAATTAATCATGAAATCAGCCTGAGATTGCAAACCGCATATATTCTGGTCAGAATAGTCGCTTCTCTTTCAGAATTTTCTCTTAAATATGCTCAAGCGAATTATTCCCTCTCTATTATTAATGCTGGGTTTTTATACCGGAAACGCGCTGGCGGTTGATTGCCAGCGAGCGGCCAGGCCGCTGGAAAACACCATCTGCAATAACGACACCCTGCACTGGCTGGACAGCACGATGGGCGCCATTTATCGCTCTATGCTGGTGAAGGGTAATGGCGCGCAGGTGCATAAAGACTATCTTGAGTGGGAAAAATCGCTTGAAAACTGTACCACCGACGGCTGTATTGAACGAGCCTACTATGAAGGCATCAGCCGAATTTCCGGGGTGAAAGAGGGCTTTGACTGGCAGGGTACATGGTGGAACATCACGGCAGCTAATCGAAGCGGGGGCAAATTAACCTTTAGCCGTAATGCAGAATGGTCATTAACCCTTGATATCAGAGCCTGGGCTGGCATAAACCATGACGACTTCACAGCAGAGGCCCAGAAAATATACGGCATGGTGATAGTGGAGAAAGTACAAAGCACCAGTAACTGTAAACTGCTGCTTATCCCGAGGCAGAATGGCTCAATCCAGGTGCACAGTAATGGCGAATGGGGCTGTAAATTGTCGATGCCGGTGGGGGTATTTGTTGACGGACGCTATGTGAAAAGCGCCAAGGACCCACGTCCGAAAGCCACGTTGCTGTCCATTGGTATATTCCCGGATGTTGAAACCGACAATCGCTTCAGAGAGATGGTGGGCAATGACTACCAGAATTTTGTGGATGCCGCAAATGTCTATATCTATCAGGATGATATAGATAATATTGGCGCGAAGGTGATTGCCATGTGGGTACGGGGTGAAGCCAATCGCCATACGGCAATTATCATGTACACCCCGGAAGGTAAAATGTGGGCGGCGCGAACGTCGCCGGGTAAAAAAGGGGGGCAGGAAGCCAAGTTTTACCGCTCGAAGAGCAATGAGGCAGACCCGCTGCCGCGCACTATCCGGGGCTGGAAGCTGCGGTTTTTAGATAAGTAGCTTTGCTCAAGCCGCCACTTTTTTCAAACTTAACGTCGCTTCAGGTCGTTACCCTCTCCCTGGAAGGGAGAGGGGATAAACAATGTATCCCGTAGCTTTTGTTTCCCCCTCTCCCCCATGGGGAGAGGGCCGGGGTGAGGGGGAAATCACGCCAATGTCCCGACAATCTTCAAATCACTGTCGTCCGGCACCTCGTTATAAGACAACACATGCAGCCCGGTGCTAAACAGGCGGCCATAGCGCGCCAGAATCGGGCGAAGCTGTGGGGTAACCAGCAGCAAAGGCGGCAGGCTTTTCGCCCTCATCTGCTCGTAAATCATCGGCATGGTATTTTGCAGCTGCGACAGAATATTGGGGTCAACCGGGAAGCTGTCCAGTGCCACTTTCCCGGCCTGTTGGGCCTGATTCAGAGCGTTCAGCAGCAGGTTTTCCAGCTCGTTATCCATGGTGTAGGCGGCAAGCTGACCGCGATCGCCGTTGATGTTATGCAAAATAGCGCGCCGCAGGGCGTAACGTACATCGGCACACAGCAGCTGCGGATCTTTGGTCACCGCGGCGCTTTCCAGCAGCGTGGCGGCAATGGTGACAATGTCTTTCAGCGACACCTGTTCCAGCAGAAGCTGCCGGTACACTTTCAGCAACTGGCTGAAATTCAGCGCAGCATTTAAGTCTTCCGCAAGCTTGGGAGCCTGCAGCGCCAGGCGCGCATGGAGATGCGTGATATCGTCATAATTAAACAGATCGGGCAAATGCTGGCGCGCCACTTTGTTGACGTGCGTGGCCACCACGCTGGCGCAATCCACCACCTGATAGCCAAGATTTAACGCCCGCGCTTTTTGGTCGGGATCAATCCAGACGATAGCCATGCCGTAAGCCGGATCGGTATCCAGCACGCCGTCAATCTCGCCGTACAGTTCGCTGCCGGGGATCGCCATCAGTTTTTCCGAGTTCACTTCCCCCAGCGCCACTCGAATACCATTGATGTGGATGGCGTACTGGGCGGGTTTGAGGCGGAAGTTCTCACGGATGCGGATCTCTGGCAACAGCACGCCGCAGGTCTCAGAGATAACCTGTCGCGCCCCGCGAATACGCTGCGAAAGCGGGCTGCCTTTGGCTGTATCCACCAGCGAAACCAGCTTGTAGCCAAGGTTCAGACCAATCGGCTCGACCAGCGGAATGCTGTCCCAACTGACGGTAGGTTCCGTGTCGGGGCTGAGCGCCTCCTGAATCGCCAGAATGTCATCATCCTGCTGCTGCGCAGGCTGTACCACTTTGCTCTGCCGCCAGGCGGCAAACAGCAGCAGAGCGGTAAAGCTCAGGAAGGCGATATGCGGCATACCCGGCACGATGGCCAGAATAAACATCACGAACGCAGCGGTATAAAGTACGTTCGGGCGGGCGAGCAATTGCGTTTTAATTTCGTGGCTAACGTCGGCATCGTCGCTTACTCGGGTCACGATAATAGCGGCCGCAGTCGCCAGCAGCAGGGATGGGATCTGCGCGACCAGGCCATCACCAATCGTCAGCAACACGTACTGCTGGAAGGCGTGGCTGGCATCAAGATCGTATTTAAAAATACCAATACAAATCCCGCCGATCACGTTGATGATAAGCACCATGATCCCGGCAATGGCGTCGCCGCGCACGAACTTTGAGGCCCCGTCCATCGCGCCGTAGAAATCGGCTTCGTTGGCAACGTCTTTACGCCGGGTTTTGGCCTGTTGCTGATTGATTAATCCGGCATTCAGGTCGGCATCGATCGCCATCTGTTTGCCGGGCAGGGCGTCAAGGGTAAAACGGGCGGACACTTCAGAAATACGTTCTGCGCCTTTGGTGACCACCACGAAGTTAATTATGGGGGCGGTCACCGAAGAAGAGCGGAAAGAGATTGTCTCTTTGCTTAACAGCGACTCGCTGTTTGACGGCATGTCCGGCATGCCGATTACCCAGCTAAACGGCTCCGGAGGCAGCGTTACTGTTCTGGCCGGGAAGCCAAAGCCGGATGATGCCAGCCAGGCTATTCAGCAGGATGTTGCTGCGCTACAGGCATTGACCAATGCGGCAAGCCAGGGGGAAAGTCTGGAAGACGTGAACCGCCGCTCAGAGCAGGAAATTGAAGATTTGGCCCGGGTGATCATGAAGATCACCTCAGCCTATGAGGCGCAGTCTAATCTGCAAATCGAGATCGTGCCGCAGGGGCTGCGTATTCTGGTGCAGGATGATCAAAAACGAGAAATGTTCCAGCGCAGCAGCGCCATTCTGACTCCCTTTTTTAACCGCCTGCTGACGGAGTTTGCTACGGCGCTGAACGCCATTGACAACAAAATTATTATTACCGGACACACCGATGCGACGCGTTTTCGTGACCAGGAGCTTTACAACAACTGGAACCTTTCCGGCGAGCGTGCCATGCAGGCGCGCAAAGCGCTGGCGAAGGGCGGGCTGGATACCGGAAAAGTGCTGCAGGTTAGCGGGATGGCTGACCAGATGTTGCTCGATCCTGACCATCCGCTCAGTTCGGCCAATCGCCGTATTGAGATCATGGTGTTGACCCATTCCGCTAGCGCTTCGCTGTATCAATTCTTTGGTCAGCATGGCGAAAAAGTGCTTAAGCCGCTGGCCGAGCGCGTGGCGCAGCAGCCCTCCGCGGCACGCTAAGTTTTCAGGTATTTGTGTTGCTTATGTCTATTTCCACCTCAATTGTCTCCACTTTTTCGCCTGCGTCCGAACTCTCCCGGCGTAGGGCGGGATTTTTTTTTCTGCTGCTATTCGTCCTGTTTTCGTCCCAGGCCTGGGCTTCACCCGCGAAAAAGTCTAAAGCAAGCGTGAAGCGCACACAGATCGCGCAGCCGCAGAGTAAAGAAGCCCGTGAACGGATGAAAAATCGTGCAAGGCTGCTTACCCGTGCCAAAAATCGCCTTGCAGTTGTCCCGCCTACGCCCGAACAGAAAAAGCGTCAGGCTGCTGAAAAACTGGTCGCTCGTGCCCTGAACCGTGAGCAGCTCGCCATGCACACTCGCTGGCGTCCTGGGCTGATGGGGGGCTCAGAAGGTCTGTGGCCGTTGGCGACCGAAGCGCTTATGGCTGAGATGGTAAGCCCGCGTGTGGAAGCCACTCTCCACAAAGTGATAGCGCGGCTCAAGCAACAGTTGGGCAAACCCTATGTCTGGGGTGGACAGACGCCCGAGCAGGGCTTCGACTGCAGCGGGCTAATCTATTACGCCTATAACAAGCTGCTTAGCCAAAAGCTGCCGCGTACCGCCAACGGTATGTTTCAGGATCGGCGATTAAAGCGAATAAGTCAGCGCCAGCTTCAGCGTGGCGATCTGGTGTTTTTCAGTATCAAAAGCCAGGATCGCGCCGATCACGTCGGGGTTTATTTGGGAGAAGGGCAGTTTATCGAGGCGCCCAGAACCGGGCTGAATATCCGCATCAGCCAACTGGCAGACAATTACTGGCAGGATCATTACCTGGGGGCGAAGCGTATTTTGACCGAGGAGGCGGTTCTGTGAGGTCAGACCCCTCACCCCGGCCCTCTCCCGGAGGGAGAGGGTTAGGGTGAGGGTAAGAAGCCGTCTCTCCCGAAAGAGAGGCCGCCGCCGCGAATTGAATTAGCGGTGAAATTCACCGGCAGATTCAGGCTGGTAGTGCAAAGCGAGCACTTCAAGGTGAGTCTGACTGCCGTTTGGCAACGTCCAGTTGATACTATCGCCAACCCGCAGGCCGAGCAGCGCGGCACCGACTGGAGCCATAACAGAAAGCTGGTTATCGCTGTCGGTCAGGTTCGCCGGGTAAACCAGCGTGCGTACGTGGACTTCCTGAGTGCTTAAATCGCGAAACTCTACGCGGCTGTTCATGGACACCACATCCGACGGCATCTTCTCCGGGCTGCACATCTCCGCGCGATCCAGTTCGGCGTTGAGCGCCTCTGCAACCGGGGCTTTGGCGTACTGCGGCTGTTCCAGCAGGCGGTCAAGGCGTTCGGCGTCTAGTTCGTTAATGATGATGGCAGGTCTGGACATAGTTCTCTCCGTGTAAAAAAGCAGGGCACTCATGTGCTGAAATCGTACAAAGAAAAACCCCCACCGAAACCGGCGAGGGTTGTTCACGTAGGAACGATGATACTGAGCTTAGCCCGGAGTTGAAAGCGAGATCAGTCACATTTTGACTTCCCCCGATTCCCTTACAGAATCACGCTCCCCAGCGCCGCCAGCAGGAAGGCGATGGTGCCGATCAGCGTTTCCATCACGGTCCAGGTTTTCAGCGTCGTTTTCTCATCCATTTCCAGGAAACGCCCCACCAGCCAAAAGCCGGAGTCATTCACGTGAGACAGTACGGTAGCGCCCCCGGCAATCGCGATAACGATAAAGCACAGGTCAAACTGGCTCAGGCCCGTGGTGGCTTCGACCATCGGTGAGACCAGCGCGGCGGTAGTGGTCAGGGCAACGGTGGCTGACCCTTGAGCAACGCGAAGCGCAGTCGAGATAACAAAGGCGGCAACGATAACCGGCATGCCGGTGTCTGAGAGGACGCCAGCCAGCGCGTCACCAATGCCGCTTGCGCGTAGCACGCCGCCGAACATACCGCCCGCTCCGGTCACCAGGATAATGCCGCAAATCGGGCCGAGTGCGCCGTCACATACCTTTTCAAGATGCTGGCGGCTATGTTTGCCGCTGAAGACCATCAGGGCAAAAAAGACGGTAATCAGCAGCGCAATAGGCGTTTTGCCCAGCATGCGCAAGAAGTTCACCAGCGTATTGTCGGCGCTGACCCAGCCGAGCACAGTGGCGGTGTTGAGGCCGGTATCGAGGAAGATCAGCACCAGCGGCATCAGTAAAATTGTCATGACCATGCCGAATGACGGCGGCTGGTGATTCTGATCCACTTCGACTTTACCGAGGAAAGAACTCGGCAGAGGAATATCGAATTTCTTCCCGGCATACAGCCCGAAGAGATAGGCCCCGAGATACCAGGTCGGGATGGCGATAATCAGCCCTACCACAACCAGCAGGCCGATGTTCGCCCCCAGCAGTTCGCTGGCGGCCACCGGGCCTGGATGCGGCGGCAAAAGCGCGTGCATCACCGCAAAAGCACCGGCCGCCGGGAGCGCATATTTCAGCGTTGAGCCGCCGAATTGCTTGGCGACGCTGAAGATGATCGGCAGCATCACCACCAGACCCGCGTCAAAGAAGATCGGGAAGCCAAAAAGCAGTGACGCGACGCCAAGGGCAAAAGGTGCCCGGTGAGCGCCAAAGGTCCCAACCAGGGTGTCCGCCAGCACCTTTGCGCCGCCGGAAATTTCCAACAGGCGGCCAATCATGGCGCCGAGTCCAACTAATAAAGCGACGCCTGCCAGGGTGCTGCCAAAGCCACCCAGGATCGTGGGTACAATTTTGTCGAACGGCACGCCTGTGACGAGTGCCACAATGACGCTGACCAGGGTCAGCGCCAGGAAGGCATGTACGCGAAAGCGCATGATCAATACGAGCAGGAGCACGACGGAACAGGCGGCAATACCCAGCAGGCTTCCTGCGCCTAAACTTGTTGTTATTTCGGTCATTTTATTTCCCCAGTGGCAAATTCTCAGATGAATGCACCAAAAGCGTGTTATTGGGTGATGCTGATACCGGTAACATGATATCGGTAACATCCGGTTGCCTGTAAATGAACTCTGTAATGTTTGTTAACATTCTGGGACGAAGTTCAAACAATCAAAATAATCAGTGCGAAAGGTGAGCGGGGGAATTGTTTGGCTGGGAAAAGTCTGACACGCGCCTGACTTACACCATCAGGGAGCGAAATACTGCGGGGGCCACCGTGTAGCACGGGGCCCGGCGGCTTTTAACGAGCAGGGTGTTCCGCTATCGGCAACAAGAGCTCTTTGAGAATTTCATAGCGCTGCTGCGGCGAGAGCCAGATAAACCCCAGCAGTTTTTGCTGGCTGCCTTCACGCTCGAACTGCGCCCTTAGCTGCAGTAAGTACCGTTTTGTTCTGTTCATGGTCACCTCCAGGTTCGTTACCTGAAGGCTATAACCAAAAAACCGGAACAAATAGTGATGCGATTAATTTTTGACTTCAGTATTTATTCTGTCAGTAGCCAACTGCGTCCAGGCGGAAGCTCTTCCCGCAGTTGCCGGGGTGTTTTTGCGGGGCAAAGGAGGCAGTTTGCAGCGGTTGGTTAATCTTGTCTGCCAGCAGGGAGATCTGCATTTCCGTGAGGTAGGCGGGATTACCGTCACAGGTTAGCTTGATGGCATTCACCGCATCGCTGCCCCAGGTTTGCTTCACGGCTTGGTTAAACGCCTTACGCGTCACCACCTGGCCGTAGTGCTGAGCCAGGAACTGGCCAAAAGCGCTGTGTTTCACTTCTCCATTCAGGCGCACCATCGTGCCGAAGTAATCGTCGGGGTTAAAGCCAAAGCAAACGCCGTGCTTGGCGTATTCGTAGCGCTCCAGGCAGGATTGGCCCCCGGCGCCGGGCATCACGCCGGCCAGCTTTGAGGCCATTTCAACGGAAAGCCCGGTATCCGGCGCGGCGCATTTGTTTGAAGCCCTGGCTTCGGCCATATTCGGCACCGGGCGAGTGGCGCAGCCGTAGCGCATCCAGCGTTTTTCATCGACGCCGCGTGACGCGACAGATTTTGGCAGACCGGGCCAGAGGCCGTGAACGGTCAGGAAGGCACTTTTATCCGCCTGTTCCTGCTGGGCTTTACACTCCGCGGGTTCGTTGCGATTGCGGTCGTGCATGCTCTGACAGAAGCCGGTTTGCCAGGAGAGCGCCAGCACGTAGCGATCAAAATCCCCGTACTGGCTGGGCTGCAGGGCGTCGGCAAACGCAAGTGGACTAAGTAAAAGCGGCGTGCAAAGCAGTAAATGTCGCGGTGTGAAATTCATCATTATTCTCTTATCTGTCCTGGAGGCGGGCTTATTATAGGCATAAAAAAAGCGCCTGATGCAGGCGCTTGAAACAATGATGGCTGCGGGTTAGTGAACGATCGCTGCAGCAGGAACCAGAATCTCCGTGGCGATAATCACCACAATAAGACCGACGGCGACCGGCACAGAGGTACGCTTCACCACCTCGAAAGGTGAGATTTTTGCCATCCCGGCAACGGCCACTACCACGCCGGAAACTGGAGAAATGGTGCGGCCCAGGTTGGAAGCCTGCAGCATCGGAATGGTCAGGTATGCCGGGTTAATCCCGGAAGAGTGAGCCAGTTTCGGGATCATTTCGACGAAGGCATAGAACGGTGCGTTACCGGAGCCGGTGGTCATGGCCGCCAGCATGGTCAGCACCACCAGCACCAGCATCAGAATAATGCTTGCGGAACCAAACGAGGTGGCAATAGAGATCAGGCTTTGAATAAAGCCGATGGTGCTTAAGCCCTGGGCAAAAACGCCGGCGGCAACCAGCAGCATCACCACGTTGGCAAAGGCGTCCGCCATGCCGCGATAGCAAACTTCCATCCCGGAGAAGACGTGCTGCGTATTGAAGCTGCGGAAAAACTCAATCAGCGCGGCAATCAGAATACATATCACCAGGATAGTAATGATATGCAGCTGCGGGCCCCATTTGCCGTCGAAAATGAGTACCCCGACAATCGGCGTAAACGGCAGGATGGCGTAGAAAGCGGGCGCGGAAGTCTGAATTTCACTCACGTCCAGCATTTCGTGGTTGATGTGCTCTTTCTTGTCGAGATAGCGCTGCCAGAAGAAATGCGCGATGGCCATGCTGATGATGGCAGCGATGGAGATAGGAATGGTCGTTTTAAAGGCAAAGTCGACCAGCGACATTTCAGAAGCCTGAGCGGCCAGCACCACGTCTCCGGACGTTGGAGCCAGAATAATCGCCGCCGGGGAAGCGCAAATGGCTGCGGCAGCTCCGCGGCTGATACCAACATTGACCATGACCGGGAACAGCGTAGCCATTAACAGCACCCCAAGCCCGGTTGCGGAAGAGACCGCCAGCGACATCAGGCAGGCGACGAAGTAGGCGGCAATCATCAGTAAGTAAGGCGAGTTGATGAATTTCAGCGGCTTAGAGGCCAGTTTGACCACCACATCGTTGGCGCCGATATGGGTCATGTAGGCGGCAAACCCGCAGAGCATCATGATCATCATGCCAAGATCGCCGCCGCGGCTCATCAGCAGGATTTTGACGTATTCAAAGATGTCCGTGGCGGTGTAGCCGGTGCTTTCCGCGCTGGCGGGCAACACTTTATGCCCCATCAACGCGCTGACGATAAGTAACAATAACCCGCCGACGAACAGCACGCCGGTGGCGGAATAGCCTTTGATGATGTAGCGGGCAACGCCCACAATCACCACGACCCCGATAATAAGTTCCAGAATGGTAAGCATGATATCCCCTGATACGCTAAGGCGCTCTTCGGCGTCCTTACGCTTGCGGCTGTAAGTGGTTTTCTCTCAGAAATTAAAATAGTGATTTTTTACAGGCGACTGTAAAGGGCTAAGAATTTGCCTCAGAACCCGTTTGGAGTTTCTGATAAGCATCAACTTTCGTTGCAACGGATCAACTTTAGGCAAAGCTTTTGTTGGCTGCATTACATTTATCGACGTGGTCGATAAAAAATAAGGCATAAAAATTGTGCGAGTTTTGGCGGTATAACCGGCGATCGGTTATGTAAAAACAATGATTGTTTTGCCTGATTGTTAACGAATGGCTTTTTCGTAAACCAGTTAAAAAAAACTTTAAAACGCGACAGGCTGCCGCCTATACTGCCGATCTCTTTTATGTCGGGGTTTTTATGCTGCACACCTCCCTCTGGTCGACAAGCCGCTGGCGCTTTATCAGGAAGCATCTTTTGATGCTGCTGTTGGCGTTGGGCTGGTTTTTTGTCAACAGTCAGGTGGCGATAGCGTCCTACGATTGCCCGGTTGATATGACCGCTGGCCCCATGGCAGCCCCGCATGCCGACACCATGCAGATGCCTGACAAGGCGATGCAGGCGAAACTCAGTAACCCGCTGTGTGAAAAACACTGCGTGCCTGACGTAATGCAAAAAGACAACGGGCACAGCTCGCTGGTGGCGTTACCGGTTGCAGATACCCTTGCGCTGGTTGAGCCTCAGTGTTCAACGGTCGTTGAATCCGCCCCTTATGTTACCCCTCCCGCAACAGGACCTCCGGCAACCATTCGTTTTTGCCGCTTTAGAGAATAACTCCAGCACCGTCAATGTTTTGGGGCTTTGCCCATTCCCTTTTTGACTGTGTTTTGGAGATAAATCATGTTTAACGCTATTCGTTCTGCTGCGGCCGGTGCGCTGCTTGTTGTTGCCGCTTTCCCTGCTTTTTCCGCTGAAACTTCCCACGATATGTCCTCTATGAAGGGGATGTCTGACATGCCTGGCATGACGATGTCTTCTGATGCGACTTCGGCGATCAAGGTCTACAAAACCGAAGGCGTGGTGAAGACCATCACCGCCGATAGCGTGTCTATTGCCCATCATCCCGTCGCCGAGCTTGGCTGGCCAGCCATGACGATGACGTTCACTTTGCCGAAAGACGGTTCGCTGCCGGCGTTTAAGGTGGGGGAGAAGATTGCCTTCTCTTTCACCCAGCATGCGGCCGGGTATCAGCTGGCTTCCGCAACCCCGCTTAACTAACCGAGGTTGCTATGAAACAACACACCCTGAGCCTCTGGCTTGGTGGAGTGCTGTTGGCTACGTCTGTCTCCGCCGCTCAGGCGGCGGAGCTCAGCCTGCAACAGACTCTGCTGGCCGCCGAGCACTATTCTGCGGCGCTGTCCGCCAACCGTAATCAGAGCGATGCGCTGAACGCCATGGCTGACTCTGCCCGGCAATTGCCCGATCCAAAGCTGAAGTTTGGTATCGAAAACGTGCCGGTGGGGGGAAGTAATAACCATCGCTTTAGCCGTGACGGCATGACCATGCAGCGTATCGGCATCATGCAGGACTACGTCAGCGAAGATAAACGCGACCGTAAAGCGGACACTATTCTGGCGCAGTCGGCCAGTAGCCAGGCCAAAGCGGAGGTGATTCGCGCCAATCTTCAGCGCGATACCGCGCAGGCGTGGCTGGATCTTGCTTTATCTGAGCGAGTGCTGACGGCTGCCCGTAAGCTGGTGAGCGAAACCGAGCGGCAGATTGGCGTCCAGAAAGCCACCGTGGCCAGCGGCAGCTCGCCCGCTTCCGGCGTGGTAGATATCCGTATGACGCTGCTCTCCATGCAGGACAAAGTCACGCTTGCCGAGCGGGATGTCACCCTGGCGCAGACCCGGCTTCTGCAGCTGACCGGGCAGACGGTCGATAGCGTGGTGGGGACATTGCCCCGCTACCAGCGGTTACCGGCCGATCCGGCAGTGCTTGAAGAAGGCGTGATGCAGCATCCGGAGGTGATTGAAGCCGCCCGTGAAGCCGACGTTGCTCGTGCGAAATCAGCCCAGTCCGCCGTAGCCGCTAAACCTGATGTTGGGATTGAGGTGTATTACGGACGCCGCGCTGAAGGTTATGACGATATGGCGGGCGTGATGTTCACCGTCGATCTGCCTCTGTTTAAGCCTCAGCGGCAGGATAAAGATTACTCCGCCGACGTTTCCCGTGCGATGGAAGCGAACGATCAACTGGCACTGGCTCGTCGGGAGCGTGTTGCGCTGGTTCACTCGCTGGTGGCTAATTACCAGGCTGCGCAAAGCGTCTGGCAGCGGCAGCAGGATCAGGCTTTACCGCTTCAGCGCCAGCGCCTGTCTCTGCTGGCGTCGCAGTACCGCGCCGGACAATCCTCTCTGACTGAGCTGCTGGCCGCTCGCCGGGATCTTCTGGACACCGAGCTGACCGCCAGCAGTGCGGAAAAAGCCGTGGCCACCAACTGGGCGGCGATCCGCTACCTTACGCCTCAGGATGTTAACCAATGAAAAAATCACTCACTTTTTCCCTGTTGGCAGGGGCGGTTGTTGCCGCGCTGGCCGCGGGATATTACGCCGGGAAGCAGCCAACCTTTCACCAACATGCCGAAGCTCAGCCCCAGCAGGAAAGCGGCCGCAAAGTGCTTTATTGGTACGATCCTATGGTGCCCGGTCAGCGGTTCGACAAGCCGGGGAAATCGCCGTTTATGGATATGGCGCTGGTCCCGCGCTATGCCGATGAAGTGGCCAACGATGGCGGCGTGACGGTCAGCAACCGCCAGCAGCAAAACCTGGGCATTAAGACTGCCGCCGTTGAGCGCAAGGCTCTGAGCGTGCCGTTCGCCGCTTTTGCCACCGTAACGCTGGACGAACGCAGCGTACAAATCATCCCGGCCAGCGCTAACGGTATTGTGGAAACGCTGTATGTCAAAGCCCCTCAGCAGTACGTGAAAGCCGGGGAACCGTTGGCGCAGCTGTGGTTCCCGGAATGGACCGCCGCACAGCAGGAGTTTCTGGCGGTGCGCAAGCTGGGAGACAGCGCTTTAACCGCGGCGGCCAGAGAGCGGCTGCAGCTGCAGTTTATGCCCACGGAAGTGATTCGCCAGGTTGAGCGCAGCGGCAAGCCGCAAACCCGCGTTACCGTTCGCGCAAAGCTTGCCGGGTATGTAAATAAACTGGAGGCGCGGGAAGGGCAACAGGTGACCGCGAATGCCCCGCTGTTCGAAGTGGCAAGCCTTGATTCCGTCTGGATTGTGGTGGATTACCCGCAGTCCCAGGCTCAGGCATTGCAGCCGGGAAGCGAGATTGTGGCGACCGCCGACAGCTGGCCTGGAGAGGTATTCCACGGGCGAGTAAGCGAACTGCTGCCGAACCTCGAAACCACCACCCGCACGCTGAAGGCGCGCATTGTGCTGGATAATCCGCAAATGAAGCTCAAGCCCGGCATGTACCTCAGTGTGCATCTGGCAAATCAGCAGCCCCGCGCCGCGGTTCTGGCCGTGCCGGAGGAGTCGCTGATTGAAACCGGAAGCCAAAGCCGGGTGCTGGTTGCCGAAGACGGCGGCCATTTCCGCCCGGTGAACGTGGTGCCGGGCATCAGCGACAAGGGCTGGGTGGAGATTCGTTCCGGGCTGAATGAGGGCGAGAAAGTGGTCACTTCCGGCCAGTTCCTTATCGACTCAGAGGCGAGCCTGCGCAGCGCGTTGCCTGAAACAGACGCTCAGCCAAAAGCGCCGCCTACAGCAAAGACCTACGACGGCGAAGGCGTGGTCAAAGCGGTGAGCGCGGACGCTATTACTATTGCCCATCATCCTATCCCCGCGCTGAACTGGGGCGCTATGGTGATGCCTTTCGCGCTGACATCGCCGACCAGCCTGAAACCGGGTGATGCAGTCATGTTCAGCTTTACAATGGACGATGAAAAAGGGGTCGTTATTACTCACCTGATGCCGATGGCGGGGGCGCACAAATGATTGCCGCCGTTATTCGCTGGTCGCTTAAAAATCGTCTGCTGGTGGTGCTGGCCGCCATCATTATGGCGGCGTGGGGGCTTTGGTCGCTGCAGAGAGCGCCGCTGGATGCGCTGCCGGATCTCTCCGACGTGCAGGTGATTGTGCGGGTCAGCTACCCGGGCAAAGCGCCACAAATCGTGGAGGATCAGGTCACCTATCCGCTGACCACCACCATGCTGTCCGTTCCGGGAGCCAAAACGGTGCGTGGCTTCTCCATGTTTGGCGATTCTTATGTCTACATTCTGTTCGATGATGGGACCGATCCTTACTGGGCCCGTTCCAGGGTACTTGAATACCTGAGCCAGGTGCAGTCTCAGCTGCCGCCGGAGGCTAAAGCCTCGCTGGGGCCAGATGCTACCGGGGTTGGCTGGGTATACGAATATGCGTTGGTGGACAGAACCGGCAAGCACAGCCTGGCGGATCTGCGAGCTCTTCAGGACTGGACGCTGAAGTTTGAGTTGAAAACCGTGCCCAACGTCTCTGAGGTGGCAAGCGTCGGCGGCATGGTGCGTCAGTACCAGATTGTGCTCGATCCGGAGCGCATGAAGGCGCTGAATATTACCCATGAGCAGATCATTAACGCGGTGAAAAGCGCCAACCAGGAAGGCGGTGGTTCGGTGATCGAGATGGGCGAAGCCGAGTATATGGTGCGGACCTCTGGCTATCTCAAAAATCTGGATGACTTCAAGCAGGTGGTTATCACCAGCCGGGACGGCGTGCCGGTGCTGCTTTCCGATGTCGCTTCCGTGAGGCTTGGGCCTGAAATTCGTCGGGGCGTGGCGGAGTTTAACGGTGAAGGCGAAGTCGCGGGTGGCATTATCGTGATGCGCTACGGCAAAAACGCCCTTGAAACGATTAACGCGGTAAAAGCAAAGCTGGCTCAGCTGCAGAAGAGTTTGCCCGCCGGCGTTGAAATTGTGCCGGTGTACGACCGCTCGCACCTGATTGAAAGCGCGATTGAAACGCTCTCCCACAAGCTGCTGGAAGAGTTTATCGTGGTCGCCATTATTTGTTCGCTGTTCCTGTTCCACTTCCGCTCTGCGCTGGTGGCTATTATTACTTTGCCGCTGGGGATTTTAGGGGCGTTTATCGTCATGCATTACCAGGGCGTGAACGCCAATATCATGTCGCTGGGCGGGATAGCAATTGCCATTGGCGCGATGGTCGACGCGGCGATAGTGATGATTGAAAACATGCACAAAGTGCTTGAGCAGTGGCGGCACGATCATCCGGGAGAGCAGCCGCGCAGCGAAGATTACTGGCAAATTTCCCAGCAGGCGGCGGTAGAAGTGGGGCCGGCATTATTTTGCAGCCTGCTGATTATTACCCTGTCGTTTATCCCGGTGTTCTCTCTTGAAGCGCAGGAGGGAAGGATGTTTTCGCCGCTGGCCTTCACCAAGACTTATTCTATGGCGGTGGCCGCGGGGCTGGGAATTACGCTGGTGCCGGTGCTGATGGGCTGGTTTATTCGCGGCAAGATCCCCGATGAAAAGGCCAACCCGATTAACCGCTGGCTGATTGCGGCCTACGAGCCTGTACTGGAAAAGGTGCTCGACAGGCCGAAAACCACGCTTGCGGTAGCCGGTGTGTTGCTGGTCGCCACGCTTTGGCCGCTGAGCAAACTGGGCAGCGAATTTATGCCGCCGCTGGATGAGGGGGATTTACTGTATATGCCTTCCACGTTGCCAGGTATTTCGGCGCGTGAGGCAGGACGATTGCTGCAGCAGACCGATCGCCTGATCAAAACGGTGCCGGAAGTTGAAACCGTTTTTGGCAAAGCGGGACGCGCCGAAACGGCCACCGACCCTGCGCCGCTAACAATGATTGAAACCACCATTCGCTTTAAGCCACGCGACCAGTGGCGGCCGGGAATGACGATGGACAAGCTGGTGAATGAGCTGGACAGCGTGGTGAAGGTGCCGGGCATTGCCAACGTGTGGGTGCCGCCTATTCGTAACCGACTGGACATGCTGGCCACCGGGATTAAAAGTCCGGTTGGGATAAAGGTGAACGGCAATAATATTGCCGCCATTGAGTCGGTTGCCGAGCAGATTGAACATGTGGTCAAGCAGGTGCCGGGTGTGACGTCCGCGCTGGCTGAGCGCCTGGGCGGCGGGCGCTATGTGGACATTGACATCGACAGGCGTAAAGCGGCGCGCTATGGCGTTTCGGTTAAAGAACTGCAGTCGCTGGTTGCCACGGTTATCGGGGGGGAAAACATGGGTGAAACTATCGAAGGGCGTGAGCGTTTCCCAATAAATGTGCGCTACCCGCGTGAACTGCGCGATAACCTGCAGAAACTGCGTGATTTACCGGTTATTACCTCCAACGGCAGCCAGGTGGCGCTTTCTGAGCTGGCAAATATTGCGATTACAGAAGGGCCGCCGATGCTGAAAAGCGAAAATGCGCGTCTTTCAAACTGGATCTATGTCGATCTGCGTGGCCGTGATTTGAAGTCCGCCGTGGAGGATATGCAGCGTGCGGTGGCCGAGCAGGTGAAATTGCCTGAAGGCGTTTCTCTTTCATGGTCAGGGCAGTTTGAATACCTGGAACGTGCGACGGCGAAATTAAAAGTTGTTCTGCCTTTTACCTTGTTAATCATATTTGTACTGTTATATGTCACCTTCTCGCGAGTGAAGGATGCGCTATTAATTATGGGGACTTTACCGTTCTCGCTAATTGGCGGCGTGTGGCTGCTTTACCTGTTGGGATATAACCTGTCGGTGGCCGGAGCCGTAGGCTTTATTGCCCTGGCGGGAGTTGCCGCTGAATTTGGCGTGATCATGGTACTTTATTTAAACCAGGCACTGACTAAGCATCAAAAAGCCGATGAGGTACAGGATGACGGTATGCTGCGGCGCGCCATTCACGAGGGGGCTGTCCTGCGCGTCAGGCCAAAGGTGATGACGGTGGCCACTATTATGGCAGGTTTACTGCCGATTATGTGGGGCAACGGGACCGGATCGGAAGTGATGCGACGTATTGCCGCCCCGATGATTGGGGGGATGGTGACGGCGCCATTGCTGTCGATGCTGGTTATCCCTGCGGTATATATGCTGATTAAAAAACGGAAATAAGTGTTGTTCGCCGGAGCGGATATAGTTATGCGCTCTGGCTTGCAATTTTATTCAACGTTGTCTGGCATCTGTTTGGGAATTCAGCGTATTGACAACAGGCAGTGGACAATTTTCTTTACAAGTCATGTGCTGATTTAGCCTTCATTGAGATATAATTCAGTAAGGTACCTGTCGAATTTTAATATGGTAATAAAGACGTGACTTACGCAAATAAACTGTTCTCAATTTTGATTTTTGTTTGCACGCTTGGGTTGAGCGCTTCTGCTGCTGCGGAAGGCGGCTTTTTCAGCAATGCATGGGAAACTTTCTCGGGCCAGGTGTCTGAAACCTGGAGTGAGCCAGAACACTACGATCTTTACGTGCCGGCGATTACCTGGCACGCCCGCTTTGCCTATGACAAAGAAAAAACGGATCGCTACAACGAGCGGCCGTGGGGTGCAGGTTTTGGCCAGTCCCGCTGGGATGAAAATGGTAACTGGAACGGCATCTATTTGATGGCGTTCAAGGACTCCTTCAATAAGTGGGAGCCAATCGGCGGCTATGGTTGGGAGAAAACCTGGCGCCCGCTGAGCGATGATAATTTCCATTTAGGGTTGGGGTACACCGTCGGGGTTACTGCTCGCGACAACTGGAAATACATCCCAATTCCGGTAGTGCTGCCGCTGGCGTCTATTGGCTACGGCCCGGCAACCTTCCAGATGACCTACATTCCAGGCACCTATAACAACGGTAACGTCTACTTCGCGTGGATGCGTTTCCAGTTCTGATTTTGTCGGCCTGAAGCCGGTGAAAACTGAGGGTTTTTATACCCCTTAAAAAACAAGGTGTAATGTGCAAGCTAGTAAAAAGTTAGCGACTTTTATCACTTTTTAGCAATTCTGGACTGGACAAAAGCCACCACAATTGTTGTACTGATGCCCGACACAGCATTTGTGTCGTTTTTTCATGTAAAGGTAATTTTGATGTCTAAGATTAAAGGTAACGTTAAGTGGTTTAATGAATCCAAAGGCTTCGGCTTCATTACTCCGGAAGATGGCAGCAAAGACGTGTTCGTACACTTCTCTGCAATCCAGAGCAATGGTTTCAAAACCCTGGCTGAAGGCCAGCGCGTTGAGTTTGAAATCACTAACGGTGCCAAAGGCCCTTCTGCTGCAAACGTAATGCCTATCTAAGTCATTACCAGTAGAATATAAAAACCCGCCAAGGCGGGTTTTTTTTTGCCTGTGATTTTAGGCAAACAGATAGGTTTTCAAAAACAGCCCAACGATAACGACGCTTATCAGCACGCTCGCCCAGCCGGTTATTTGCTTTTTCATTGCCCGCTCCCCCAAAGATATGGCTGGGATAGTGGCAGAGAAAAATTAAGCTAACATTAACGCTTCAGGGCTTATTGGGTCACGAAGAGAGAAACCAGCCAAAATGCGAGCGCGGTCATGATAAACGAGCCGGCCAGGTTGAGCAGGACGTTCATGCTGGCCCACATCAATCGCCCATCCTGCAGCAGCAAAACCACTTCCGCAGAAAACGTCGAAAACGTGGTCAGGCCGCCGCAGAAACCGGTGGTTATCAGCAACTTCCACATCGGATCGACGTTGCTGAAGCGGCTGAACAGCGCCAGCCCAAGGCCGATGATAAACGCCCCGGTCAGGTTAGCGATTAGCGTCCCGATGGGGATCCCCATATGCAGGGGATTGAACTTCATACTAAGAAACCAGCGTGCTACGCTGCCCATCCCGCCGCCGATAAAGACGGCGAATAGCATCTGAATCACGGTTAATCCTTATTAAACATCAACAATGGGAAAAGTGTAGCGTTCAGGTCGGGAGATTTATACCCAATGTGCTGTAATTAATCCTTTGAACGGCGAGGCGAATATGAAGGTGGCGGTCGGGCAGTTTGTGGTGGGGCCAGTCTGGCAGGAAAATGCGACGACCTGCGTCAGTCTTATGGCGCAAGCGGCGGCCAAAGAGGCCGATTTGTTAGTCTTACCCGAAGCGGTGCTAGCCCGGAGTGATACTGACCCGGATATGTCAGTCAAGTCCGCCCAGAAGCTGGATGACGGCTATGTACAACAGCTGCGGGCTGAAAGCCGGAAGAACGAGATGACAACGGTGCTAACGCTGCATGTCCCTACCCGTGATGGACGGGCGGCAAACACTCTGCTGGCCATTCGTGGCGGTGAGATTGTGGCGAGCTACCAGAAGGTTCATCTGTATGACGCTTTCAGCGTGCAGGAATCTAAGCAGGTGGATGCCGGAGCAAGCCTGGCCCCCTTGATTAAGGTTGCCGGCATGAACGTCGGGCTGATGACCTGCTACGATCTTCGTTTTCCTGACATGGCGTTGAGCCTGGCGCTTAGCGGAGCAGAAGTGCTGGTTTTGCCTGCAGCGTGGCTAAAAGGGCCGCATAAAGAGGCTCACTGGGCGACACTGCTCGCCGCTCGCGCGCTGGATTCAACCTGCTACATGGTTGCTTCCGGGGAGTGCGGCAATAAAAATATCGGCCAGAGCCGAATCATTGACTCGCTGGGCGTGACCGTCGCGGCAGCAGCCGAGGTGCCTGCGCTGATTTTTGCCGAGATGACAGCAGAGCGAGTGCTGGACGTAAGGCAAATGCTGCCGGTGCTGCGTAACCGCCGGTTTGCGCCACCGCAAATGTTATGATGCTTTTTTAATCAAATCTTGATTCACCTTGTTACAGATTGCTATTGTGTCGCGCGGACAAATGTCCGTTAATGCAATCAGGTCTTTTATTCGCCGTTGCCACGGCACGCATCACAAAAGAAGGTAGGTATGGGAGAGATTAGTATTACTAAGCTGCTGGTTGTCGGCGCGCTGATCGTATTGCTGTTTGGTACCAAGAAGCTGCGCACGCTGGGCGGCGATCTCGGTTCTGCCATCAAAGGCTTTAAGAAAGCGATGGCTGAAGACGACAATGGCAAAAAGCCCGATACCGAAGCTGAAGCCGCTGCAGAGCAACGCATCGTTCATAAAGACTGAACGACGACGGCAAAATAAAAAAACCGGCTCAGAATGGCCGGTTTTTTTATGAATGTCAGTTTATAAGTAACAAGATGTAACCAGCATTACTTCACTTCCATCCCTTTTGCCTGCAGGTCCGCATGGTAAGAGGAGCGAACAAACGGGCCACAGGCGGCGTGGGTGAAGCCCATGGCCAGCGCTTCGGCTTTCATCTCTTCAAACTCATCCGGGCTAACGTAACGCTGTACCGGCAAGTGGTGACGACTTGGCTGGAGATACTGGCCCAGCGTCAGCATGGTTACGCCGTGACGACGCAGGTCGCGCATCACTTCGATGATCTCTTCGTTCGTTTCACCCAGGCCCACCATCAGGCCGGACTTGGTTGGAATATTCGGATGAGCTTCTTTAAAGCGCTCAAGCAGCTTCAGAGACCAGTTGTAGTCAGCACCTGGGCGGACGTTGCGGTAGACGCGCGGTACGTTTTCCAGGTTGTGGTTGAACACGTCCGGCGGCGTTGCGGTCAGAATATCCAGCGCACGGTCCATACGCCCACGGAAGTCAGGCACCAGCGTCTCGATTTTGATGGTCGGGTTCTTTTCGCGAATAGCGCGGATGCAGTCAGCAAAGTGCTGGGCACCGCCGTCGCGAAGATCGTCCCGGTCAACGGAGGTAATTACGACGTAACGCAGACCCATATCGGCGATGGTCTGTGCCAGTTTTTCGGGCTCGTTAGCATCTGGCGCAACAGGGCGACCGTGTGCGACGTCGCAGAATGGGCAGCGGCGGGTACAAATTGCGCCCAGAATCATGAAGGTCGCGGTGCCGTGGTTAAAACATTCAGCGAGGTTAGGGCAGGAAGCTTCTTCGCAAACGGAGTGCAGACCATTTTTGCGCATCGCCGCTTTAATGCCCTGGATACGGGTTGAGTCAGACGGGAGTTTGATTTTCATCCATTCTGGTTTTCTCAACAGCTCCTGGCGCTCTGTCGCCACGTTTTTAACCGGGATCAGAGCCATTTTATCGGCGTCGCGGTATTTAACGCCGCGTTCCATCACAATGGGTTTGCTCATAGGGTGCGTGTTCCAGTTGCGGATAATGAAGTCAGGCTAATTCAAGCTAAGTTAGGATCTATCAACTATTTTTGAATTAATGGCCGGAAGTATATCATCACGGCCAGGGAGAATCAGTATACCCCAACGTGAAATGGAGAAAGAATTGTAAATGGGTTGTTGTTTTGTGCTAAATACGAGGTTAACGGGCATGGTGTTCACCTCTGAAACGTCCGGCAAGAGGTGAAAACCACTGAGGATCAAGCGAACTCGGTGTGAATGGCTTTGATTATCTCCTGCAGAACCGTGTCCCGGATGCTTAGCTTGTTAAAATGCATGCTGGTTTCCATTGTTTTATCAGCAAACAGATCGCAGTCAACGGCTCGCAGGTTCCAGGTCTCTTTGAACATTTCGTACAGCCGCCAGGGCATGAAGCCCAGCAAATCGCTGCTGCCAAGTAATGAAGACAGGGTGACATAGTTGTAGCTGCTAAACGCTATCTGCCTGTTGGGCAGCCGCTCGCTGATCTCCTGGCGTAGGTCGCGCAGCAAATCATCCTGCATGATCAGGAAGGTGTGCTCCATATTTTGCAGATCTTCGCGAGTGAGCCGCTGTTCAAGACAGGGATGACCTTCCCGGCAGACCACGGCGATACTTTCCTGATACAGCGGCACGCTGGTGATGGTGCGTGCATAGTGGCGACTGGTGTCAATAATCAAATCGGTTTGAAACTGGCTGAGCTGGGACTCACCATCGTTAATGGGCACATTGCGAATAAGCAGATTTGGATTGACCTTGCGGATCGCCGAATAGACTTTAGGGATAACTAAAGCCCCAATAGACGGCTGTGTGGCAATGGTGATGGTGCGCTGCTGGTCATTGCTGTTGTTGAAATCCAACGCGCCGAGAATGGATTCCAGGCCCTGGCTGATATATTCGTGCAGGTGTGCCGCATACGCCGTCGGCGTGACGCCCTGGCCTTTGCGAATGAATAAAGGATCGGGAAAAATATAGCGCAACTTTTGGATAGACTGGCTGATAGCCGAGGGCGTGAGATTTAGCACTCTGGCTGCATTGACGATGCCTTTATGAATGTAGACAGCTTCAAAAATGGTCAGCAAGTTTAAATCTATGTTGCGTAATGTCTTGAATACGGGATAGTTGTTTTCACCATCGCGATCCACGATTTTTTTCTCAGACAGTGGGTTTTGCCCCATGTCAGGTCTCCGCTAAAAAATAAAGAATATTATATTTATAGATACAAATAGACCGTTTGGGGGAATTAGCATAGTTATTTTGCCAACCCAAGCACGAATGAGAAAAATTAAGCCTCAGAAGCTATTCCCAGCTGTCATATTATTTAAATAATGACGTTGCTGAATTATCCAATTAGTGATTATAACCGATGGGCGAAAAAGTGATAAAAAGACAATATCAGGCCTGCGGGAGGCAGGCCTGACGTTTACTCCACTTCGCGGTATTCGTATGGCGGATGGTTTAGCAGGGAGATAAAGTTTTCTACCAGCCGGGGCTGGATATCCGCTACGGTGATGCCTTCTGCAAAATGGCTGACCTGGGTCATCTCCAGCCCGGCGTAGCCGCAGGGGTTAATCCGCAGAAAAGGGGATAAATCCATGTTGATGTTTAACGCCAGACCGTGGAAGGAACATCCCCTCCGAATACGAAGCCCCAGAGAGCAAATTTTGCGTCCGTCGACATACACGCCCGGCGCGTCGGCGCGGGGGTAAGCCTCAATATCATATTCTGCCAGCGTGTTCACCACGGTCTGTTCCAGCATGGTGACCAGTTCCCGTACGCCCAGCTTGCGTCGTTTTAAGTTCAGCAGGAAATACATAACCTGCTGGCCAGGGCCGTGAAAGGTCACCTGGCCGCCGCGATCGCTTTGCACAACGGGAATATCGCCCGGCATCAGGACGTGCTCGGCTTTACCGGCCTGGCCCTGGGTGAAAACCTGAGGATGCTCAACCAGCCAGATCTCGTCGGCCGTCGTCTCATCACGGGTGTCGGTAAAGTCATGCATTGCCTGCGAGACAGGTTCATAAGGCTGCAGGCCAAGGGTGCGGATCAGGATAGTGTCTTGAGACAAAACAACGTCTCCGGGAGAAAAGGGTGGCGGGAAGTATATCACAGCTAAAACCCGGCCTGAGCCGGGTTATCAGATTACAGCACCATACGAACGATTTCGATGTTGCCTAATTCTTCATACAGGGTTTCAACCTGCTCAATGTGGGTGGCATTGATGGTAATAGAAACTGAGTGGTAGTTCCCTTTGCTGCTCGGTTTAACCTGCGGCGTGTAGTCACCAGGGGCGTGGCGCTGCACCACCTCAACGACCAGATCAACCAGCTCCGGTTTCGCCAGGCCCATTACTTTGTAAGTAAAAGAGGTGGGGAATTCGAGCAGTTCGTTCAGTTTGGTTTTCATGGTAGCTCCAGCGTTACGGCAATAAAAATAATAACTCCCGCCGGCGGGCGGGAGTTGCTTTGATGCTAAGTATATGGGGTCAGGTTCGACACTTTCAAGTGTTCAATAATTAACCGAACCAGTGGTGGAACATCAGCTTGATGTAATCAATGATTCGGCTGAAGAAATTCCCTTCCGGCATCTCCTGCAGCACAACTAACGGACGCTGCTCGATGGTTTTACCGTCCAACTGGAAGTTGATGGTGCCCACAACCTGGTTTTTCTGCAGCGGGGCATGCAGTTCAGTCGTGGTCAGCACGTAGCTGGCTTTCAGATCTTTCATGCGGCCGCGAGGAATGGTCAGGTAAACGTCTTTATCCACGCCGAGAGAAACACGGTCGTTATCGCCAAACCAGGCTGGCTCAGAAGCAAACTCTTTACCGGCTTTCAGCGGAGAAACCGTTTCAAAGAAGCGGAAGCCCCAGGTCAGCAGCTTTTTGCTTTCTGTTTCACGGCCTTTGTAAGTGTGCCCGCCAAGAACCGCGGAGATCAGGCGCATCTGGCCTTCGGTAGCGGAAGCCACGAGGTTATAGCCTGCGGCATCGGTGTGGCCGGTTTTAATGCCGTCAACGTTGAGGCTGGTATCCCACAGCAGACCGTTACGGTTGGTCTGACGAATGTTGTTGAAGGTGAACTCTTTTTCTTTGTAGATAGCGTATTCGTTCGGCACATCGCGGATCAGCGCCTGGCCGATCAGCGCCATATCACGCGCGGAGCTGTACTGACCTTCAGCGTCCAGGCCGTGCACGGTCTGGAAGTGGGTGTTTTTCAGGCCCAGGGCAGAAACGTAGCCGTTCATCAGGCTTACGAAAGCATCCTGGCTGCCGGCGACGAAGTCGGCCATCGCCACACAGGCGTCGTTACCTGACTGCAGGTTAATACCGCGAACCAGTTTGTTGACCGGTACCTGCATACCCGGCTGCAGGAACATCAGCGAGGAGCCTTTAAACACCGGGTTACCGGTGGCCCAGGCATCTTTGCCGATGGTGACCATCGCATTGTCGTCGAATTTACCGGCTTTCATCGCCTGGCCAATGACATAGCTGGTCATCATCTTGGTGAGGCTGGCCGGGTCGCGGCGTGCGTCAGCATTTGATTCGGCCAGCACTTTGCCTGAGTTGTAGTCAATCAGGATATACGCTTCTGCATCAATCTGCGGGACGCCCGGGATCATAGTTTTAATGTTGAGGTCGTCAGCTTGAGCAGAGGCCATAGTCGCAAGAGCGAAAGCCGAGGTGAGCGCCAGGCGCTTAACAAAACGTGCAGAAGGAGCTGTATTCATGATGGAACTACGACGTCCGTGATGGAATTAAAAAAAAGTGCCTTACTATAGCAAAAGCATTTTTGACTGGCATCTGACTTTGCGCGTGAGTTTGTTAATGGTCTTTACACAAATTTACGGGCAAGAAACAGGCCAGTCATAGCTTTACATAGCGGGAGCGTTGGTCACAAATGACTGCTGTTGCGCTTCCGACATCAGGCGCTGCTGCAGGGCGGTGGCTTCAGTACGGCTGCTGAACGGGCCAAGCTGAACGCGATACACGGTGCCGTTATGAGACACTGCGCCCGGCACGCCAAACTGCTGGCTTAACTTTTGCTGCCACTGGCTGGCGCGTGCGCCGTCGCTCACGGCACCGACCTGAACAACGTAACGGCCGCTGCTGGCGGGTACGCTTGCTGTAGCTACACTGCGCTGAACGTGACCTTGAGTTGAACCAGGTGCGGTGACTGGCGCAGAAACGGCAGGCGCTGGCTGCTCAACGATCGGCGCTGGCTGTGGGGCTACTGGCGGAGTAGGCGCCACGGCTGGTGCCGCTGTTGCTGCGACAGGTTGCTGCGTCGCGGAGGCTGCTGCAGCCGTGGCCGGAGCATCAGGTGTTTCTATCACGCCTGCCGCAAGTGGCGTAGGAGCACCGAGAAAACCGCTGCTCTGAACAGGTGCGCCGGTGGTATCTGCGCTTTGCAGCGTCGAGTTGCTGATGGCGCGCACATCGCCCTGTGGTGCCGCTGGCTGAGAAGGGGAGGAGGCGCTTCCCATGCCGCCGCTAAGATCCGGACGGGCCGGCAGCGCATAGGTCTGTTTGGCGATAGTCGTACAGGCCGTACCTGGACCGGACATGGTGCCATCCTGTGCAACGATAATAGGGTCGATACGGACTTTAGTATTGTTTGAGGTGTTCAGCCTGTCTGCTGCCGCGCGAGACAGCGAGATCACCCGATCGTTGCCGTAAGGGCCGCGATCGTTGATGCGAACCACAATCATGCGGCCATTCGCGAGGTTAGTGATTCGCGCATAGCTTGGAATAGGCAGCGTTGGGTGTGCTGCGGTCAGCGCATTAGGATCGAACGCTTCGCCAGAGGCGGTCAGGTTGCTGCCTGGTTCGGCGTCGTAGATAGCCGCGAAGCCTGCCTGGCTGAAGTTTGCCGGATTCTGAACAATTTTGTAGCTTTTGCCGTTGTTCTGGTAATCCTGGTTAACTGACGGATTCAGCGGCTCGTAACGTGGCTCGGCGCCGCTGATTTCCACGACTGGACCGTTGCACACGGCCGGCTGTGGCGCCTGATTAACCGGCTGCTGACTCTCATCATTTGACGAACATGCTGCCAGTAACGCTGCTGCGATGCAGACGCCAGCCCACCGTTTTTGCTTACCCATTGCGCACCTCATCCAGTTACACGCTTTTTGATAACATTTTTCTGTGAGTATGTATCGACATGACGATACCAAACCCGGCCATCAGCACGATTAGCGCCGACCCCCCGTAGCTGACTAGCGGTAGCGGTACGCCGACCACCGGTAAGATACCACTAACCATGCCAATATTTACAAATACATAGACGAACAGGATCAGCATCAGCCCGCCGGCCATTACGCGGCCAAAGGTGGTCTGTGCCCGAGCGGCAATAAACAGGCCGCGCATGATCAGCAGCAGATAGAGCGCCAGCAGCACCAGAATGCCGACTAAGCCTAGCTCTTCCGCAAGCACCGCGAAGATAAAGTCCGTATGACGTTCGGGCAAGAACTCTAGCTGCGACTGCGTGCCGTGCAGCCAGCCCTTGCCGCGCAGGCCCCCGGAGCCGATGGCGATTTTGGACTGAATTATATGATAGCCCGCGCCGAGCGGATCGCTTTCTGGATCTAACAGCATCATCACGCGCGCGCGCTGGTAGTCATGCATCAGGAAGAACCACAGGATCGGCACGAAGGCGGCTACCAGCAGAACGGCAACCAGAATAAGTCGCCAGCTCATGCCGGAAAGGAACAGCACAAACAGGCCCGATGCGGCGACCAGAATGGAGGTACCCAGGTCCGGCTGGGCGGCGACCAGCAGGGTCGGCATGAAGATCAGGACGAGCGCAATGCCGGTGTTTTTCAGCGTGGGCGGGCAAACGTCGCGGTTAATAAAGCGGGCAACCATTAGCGGAACGGCAATCTTGGCGATTTCCGAAGGCTGGAAACGCACGAAGCCCAGATCGAGCCAGCGCTGGGCCCCTTTTGAAATGGCCCCGAAGGCATCAACCGCCACCAGCAGAATAATACAGAAGATATAGAGATAGGGCGCCCAGCCTTCGTAGACGCGAGGCGGAATTTGCGCCATGACGACCATAATCACCAGCCCCATCAGGATCTGGCCGATTTTACGCTCCATCATGCCCATATCCTGGCCGCTGGCGCTCCATACCACCAGGGCGCTGAACACCAGCAGCGCGAGGATGGTCACCAGGAAGGTCGGGTCGAGGTGAACCTTATCCCAAATTGTTTTTTTATTAGGATTGTCAGTCATGCTTATTGATCCTCTGCGGCCGAGGCGGCCGGTGCTTCCGACGGCAGTACCGTGTTGTTATCCCCTAACATGACGTGGTCGAGGATCTGACGCATGATGCTCCCGACGGCCGGGCCTGCACCGCCGTTCTCCAGTATCATGGTCACGGCGTACTGTGGGTTGTCATACGGCGCAAATGCTGTCATCAGCTTGTGGTCACGTAGGCGTTCGGCAATTTTATGTGCGTTATACGTTTCGTTGGCTTTCAGGCCAAAGACCTGCGCAGTACCAGATTTTGCTGCCACTTTATAAGGCGCATTCGCGAAGTATTTATGCGCAGTACCGTTAGGCCTGTTGGCTACGCCATACATCCCGTCTTTGGCAATTTCCCAATAGCCCGAGTGGATGTCGCCCACCGGTGCTTCAGTCGGCTGCTGCCAGGGAACCTGTTTACCGTTTTCGGTGGTGCTCATCAGCAGGTGCGGAACGCGAACGATGCCGTCGTTGATCAGGATCATCATCGCCTTGCTCATCTGGATTGGCGTGGCCGTCCAGTAACCCTGGCCGATACCGACCGGAATGGTGTCACCCTGATACCACGGTTTTTTAAAGCGCTTCAGCTTCCACTCGCGCGTCGGCATGTTGCCCGCGCGCTCTTCTGAAAGGTCGATGCCCGTCAGGTGACCGTAGCCAAACTTACTCATCCATTCGCCGATGCGGTCGATCCCCATGTCATAGGCGACCTGGTAGAAGAAGGTATCCGCCGATTCTTCCAGGGATTTTGTGACGTTCAGGCGGCCGTGGCCCCATTTTTTCCAGTCGCGGTAGCGTTTTTCCGAGCCGGGCAGTTGCCACCAGCCGGGGTCAAACAGCGAGGTGTTGCGGGTGATCACTCCGGCGCTCAATGCAGAAACTGCCATATAAGGCTTCACGGTAGAGGCCGGTGGATACACACCCTGAGTCGCACGGTTAATTAACGGCGTGTTCGGGTCGTTTAGCAGGCCAGAGTAGTCTTTGCTGGAGATACCGTCGACGAACAGGTTCGGGTTATAGCTTGGCATAGAAACCAGCGCCAGAATGCCGCCCGTACGCGGATCGGTAACGACCACCGCAGCACGACTCCCTGCGAGCAGGGTTTCGATGTAGGTTTGCAGCTTCAGATCGAGGGTCAGATAAATGTCATGCCCGGCCTGAGGCGGCACTTCTTTAAGCTGGCGGATGACGCGGCCACGGTTGTTAACCTCAACCTCTTCGTAGCCCGTTTGCCCGTGCAGGACATCTTCGTAATAGCGCTCGATACCGAGCTTGCCGATGTCGTGGGTCGAGGCGTAGTTGGCCAGCTTGCCTTCTTTATCCAGGCGCTCAACGTCTTTGTCGTTGATTTTAGAAACATAGCCAATGACGTGGGTTAGCGCGGAGCCATAAGGATAGAAGCGGCGTTTGTAGCCTTTCACTTCCACACCCGGGAAGCGGTACTGGTTTACGGCAAAGCGGGCAACCTGAACTTCCGTCAGGTTAGTTTTTACCGCAATGGAGGTGAAGCGGTGCGAGCGGGCACGCTCTTTCTTGAAATTCGCGATGTCGTCATCGGTCAGGTCAACCACCGGGCGCAGCGCCTCCAGCGTATCCTGAACGTTATCGACTTTCTCCGGCATCATCTCGATTTGATAGATGGTGCGGTTTAGCGCCAGCGGGGTGCCGTTACGATCGTAAATAATGCCGCGGCTGGGCGGGATGGGCACCAGCTTAATGCGGTTTTCATTGGACCGCGTCTGATAGTCGTTAAAGCGAACGATTTGCAGATTATAAAGGTTGGCGATCAGCACGCCGGTAAGCAGCAAAATGCCGATAAAAGCGACCAGCGCCCGGCGCACAAAGAGCGCAGACTCAGCAGTATAGTCGCGAAAAGAATTCTGTAATTTCATTCGCTGCTTAGTATTACCCGCTCAGGTTTACTCACGATGGTAAGGGTGGTTGGTGGTAATGCTCCACGCCCGATAGAGACTTTCCGCCACCAGCACTCTGACCAGCGGATGAGGCATGGTTAGCGTGGAGAGCGACCAGCTTTGCTCGGCAGCGGCCTTACAGGCTGGTGCTAATCCTTCGGGGCCACCGATTAACAGGCTGACATCGCGGCCATCCTGCTTCCAGCGCTCGAGCTGCGTGGCAAGCTGGGGGGTATCCCACGGTTGACCGGGAATATCCAGCGTCACGATTCGATTACCTTTGCCCGCGGCGGCCAGCATCATTTCACCCTCTTTTTCGAGGATACGTTTGATATCGGCATTTTTGCCGCGTTTTCCAGCCGGAATTTCTACCAGCTCAAAAGGCATATCTTTCGGGAAGCGACGCAGGTACTCGGTAAAGCCTGTCTGCACCCAGTCAGGCATTTTGGTTCCAACGGCCACCAGTTGCAGCTTCACCCGTTAGCTCCAGAGTTTTTCCAGTTCGTACAGCTGGCGGCTCTCTTCCTGCATGACGTGAACGATAATTTCGCCAAGATCGACAACAACCCAGTCGGAAGCGTTGATGCCTTTCACGCCCATCGGCGACAGGCCAACTTCGCGGGAGGACTGCACAACGTGTTCAGCAATTGACATGACGTGGCGGTTAGATGTCCCGGTGCAGATAACCATGCAATCGGTGATGCTGGATTTGCCTTTAACATCAATTGCGATGATGTCCTGGGCTTTGAGGTCGTCGATTTTATCGACAATGAAATCCTGAAGTGCTTTACCCTGCAAGTGTTCCCCCTGAGAGAATGAGAGTGTTTGGTTTAACCCGTAATAACCCTGGACCAGCAGGGCAGGCGGCTTTGGCTGAAAAATTGGCCGACCAGCGCGAATCGCGGGCTATCATCCCATTGCGCGCCGGAGTTTGCATTGCCATTTTTGTAAAACTATTTCAGAAAAGCCGGATTACGGGCAGGAAATTATGGCAGCGGAGCATAACAGCCTGAGAAGTGGTGTCAATGGCTGGCTTTCCCGGTGAATCATAATAGCGTAATCCAGTGCGCTTCACTGTTCTCCTCCCGTAATTTAGACGAGCCCCAACGCTTAGCGATAAAGCCCGTGCTGGAGAATAAAAGCCAGTACATCAGGCGGGAGCAGATCGTCGCAGGGCTGATTGCTCTCAAGCCGATGGCGAATGGTGGTTGCGGAGATATCGTAGAGCGGGGTTGGGGCTAGAAAGACTTTCCCGGCGGGCTGCTGGTGCAGCGTTACGACTGAATCAGTGACGTTTTGCGCGAGCCACGTTTGCTGTTCGGGTGTTTCCATGGTTAGCGGATAGCCGGGCCGCTGGGTGACCAACAGGTGGCACAGCGTGAGCAGCGTTTCCCAGCGGTGCCAGCGGTGCAGGCTGAGCAATGAGTCCTGGCCAATAATAAAGGCCAGCGGCTGTTTTGGCCCCAGCTCGGCGCGAAGCTGCTCCAGAGTTTCCACGGTCCATGACGGTGTCGACCGGCTCAGCTCCCGGTCATCCAGCGTGAAAAGCGGGTTGCCTGCTATTGCTAGCTCAATCATCTCTTTGCGCTGCGCGCTGCTCGCTTCCGGCTGTGGGCGATGCGGCGGCACATTATTGGGCATGATGGTGACGCTTTTCAGCTTCACCAGCCTGGCAAGGGCTTCAACGGATTTCAGATGACCATAGTGGATAGGATCAAAGGTGCCGCCATACAGCGCCAGAAGAGATGAATCAGGCATCAATAAAGATTTCCGGTAAGGCTTTATGGCAGATCAGAAGAGAAAGGCCTTCGAGTTCGTCCCAGACTGACTGCCCGTAGTCCTGCTTCAGCGTCAGTTCGATACGCGTCAGTAAACGAACGGCCTGATAAAGCTGTTCCGAAGAAACGCGATTGAGCGCTTCAGTAACCAACTGGCGGCGGTTTTGCCACACGCGTTGCTGATCGAACAGCGTCCGTAAGGGCGTCGTTGCCGACTGACGTTTGAGATTGACCAGTTGCAGCAGTTCCCGCTGCAGGGTTCGCAGCAGAATGACCGGCTCGCTGGCTTCCAGACGAAGCTGCTGCAATATGTGCAGTGCTCGTTTGCTCTTTCCGGCAAGCAGCGCATCTACCCAGTGAAAAGGCGTGAAATGGGCGGCATCGTTTACGGCTTGCTCAACGCGCGGTAGCGTCAATTTACCGTCTGTCCAGATGAGCGACAGCCTCTCTAATGCCTGAGAAAGCGCCAGCAAATTGCCCTCATAGCAGTAGCAGAGCAGCTGGTTAGCAGCCTCGTCCAGCGTCAGATTCATCTGTTTTGCGCGCTGAGATACCCAGCGGGGCAGATTGGCCTGTTCTGGCGTCTGGCAGGTCACCAGCACGGAGCGGTTTGCCAGTTGGGTAAACCAGGCGGCATTTTCCTGCGCTTTGGTCAGTTTGTTGCCGCGAACCAGGAGCAAAATATCGTCGTGGAGCAGGCTCACCAGCGTTTCTAGCTGAGCGTTAATGGCGGCATTTGGGCCGTTTTCCGGCAGCAATAAGAGCAGCGTCTGGCGGCTGGCAAACAGACTGAGCGCCTGGCAAATAGCAAACAGAGCCTGCCAGTCAGTGGAGGCATCTATCTGAACGGCGTGATGTTCTTCAAAGCCGTTTTGCTGGGCGTGTTTGCGCACCGCATCCTGGCTTTCCTGTAATAAGAGAGGATCGTTACCTAACAGCAGATACGCCGCGCGCAGCCCTTCATTGAGCTGCGCGTGGAGTTGTTCCGGATACACTCGGATCATTTGCTACCAGAGGTTGCCGGCAGAGTGGTGGACACCCGGCCTGCAGGTACGGCTGGTTTCTCTGCGCTAACGGGCTTTACTTCGTCTTTCGTTGCTGCAAGATCGGCCGCGTGTACTGCCATCAGTTTACGGATCAGCTGTTGGGCAACGTTGGTGTACATCTCTTTGATAATCAAATCCTGCTCGGCGTCTTTTGCCAAGGCAGTCAGTGGGTTATCAAAGAACGAACGGTAGGTCTTCGCGCTGATCGGATAAATGTCGTGCCCTGGGATCAGGACCTGAGCATTAACAACCATCACCATCTGGTATTCCGCGGTCTGGCCGTTCTGGAATACTGAAGCGGTGTCCTGGCTAAGACCGTAGGCGCCCACGCGCAGGGACGGAATATCCTTACGCACGCCAGTGCCGGTATCGTCAACAATCGTGACGCCGTTTAAGCGCAACTGTTTACGAATTTCACGCGTTAGCGGACCGTTAGGATCGCCAGAGTTGAGGATCAGCGTCTTCATCTCTGAAGGGACCTGCGTGTTGCCACGCAGGTGAAAACCACATCCAGCGGTGACCAGCACCGCCAGGGTTACTAACAGGGTGATAAAGGGATGTCGCACGCTTCCTCCTGCGCTTAGCCCACAACCAGGTTGAGCAGTTTACCCGGAACGTAAATCACTTTACGTACGGTTACACCCTCAAGATATTTCGCGACCAGATGTTCCTGACCGGCGCGCTCGCGCACTTGTTCTTCAGTGGCATCGGCAGGCACGGTGACTTTACCGCGTACTTTACCGTTAACCTGAACGACCACCAGGCGAGAGTCTTCGACCATTGCCTTTTCGTCAGCCTGCGGCCACGGTGCGTTATCCACATCACCTTCACCGCCCAGCGACTGCCACATATCGAAACAAACGTGCGGGGTGAACGGATACAGCATACGTACAACGGCCAGCAGCGCTTCGTTCAGCAACGCACGATCCTGTTCGCCGTCCTGCGGTGCTTTTGCCAGTTTGTTCATCAGCTCCATGATGGCAGCGATGGCGGTGTTGAAGGTCTGACGGCGGCCGATATCGTCGGTCACTTTAGCAATGGTTTTATGCACATCGCGACGCAGGGCTTTTTGATCTTCGCCCAGGGCAGCAATGTCCAGCGCTGGCGCAGCACCACGGTTGGTGTGTTCGTAGACCAGTTTCCAGACGCGTTTCAGGAAGCGGTTGGCGCCTTCAACGCCGGATTCTTGCCACTCAAGCGTCATGTCTGCAGGTGAAGCAAACATCATAAACAGACGCACGGTATCCGCGCCGTAGCGTTCAACCATGACCTGTGGGTCGATGCCGTTGTTTTTCGACTTCGACATTTTGCTCATGCCAGCATAGACCAGTTCACGGCCTTCTGCGTCACGGGCTTTGACAATGCGGCCTTTATCATCGCGCTCAACGATAGCGTCGACCGGGGAAACCCAGTTACGCTCGCCGTTAACGCCGGTGTAATAGAAGGCGTCCGCCAGCACCATGCCCTGGCAAAGCAGCTGTTTGGCTGGTTCGTTGGACGTCACCATGCCCGCATCGCGCATCAGCTTGTGGAAGAAGCGGAAGTAAAGCAGGTGCATGATGGCGTGTTCAATCCCGCCGATGTAGATATCCACCGGCAGCCAGTAGTTAGCAGCTTTGGAATCCAGCATGCCTTTGTCGTACTGAGGGCAGGTGTAGCGCGCGTAGTACCAGGAGGACTCCATAAAGGTGTCGAAGGTGTCGGTTTCACGCAGCGCAGGCATGCCGTTGACGGTAGTTTTCGCCCACTCAGGATCGGATTTAATCGGACTGGTGATACCGTCCATGACCACATCTTCCGGCAGAATAACCGGCAGCTGATCTTCCGGGGTTGGCATCACTGTGCCGTCTTCCAGGGTGACCATTGGGATGGGGGCGCCCCAGTAACGCTGACGGGAAACGCCCCAGTCGCGCAGACGGAAGTTCACTTTACGCTCGCCCACGCCTTTAGCGGCCAGCTTATCAGCAATGGCGTTAAACGCCTGCTGGAAGTCCAGACCGTCGAACTCGCCAGAGTTAAACAGCGCGCCTTTTTCGGTCATTGCGGAGGCGGAAAGATCCGGCTCGCTGCCGTCGGCATTCAGAATTACCGGCTTGATTGGCAGGCTGTATTTTGTGGCGAATTCCCAGTCACGCTGATCGTGGCCTGGAACGGCCATCACGGCACCTGTGCCATATTCCATCAGCACGAAGTTGGCCACCCAAACCGGAACGCTTTCGCCGGTCAGCGGATGAATGGCGTTAATGCCGGTGGCGACGCCTTTCTTCTCCATGGTCGCCATGTCGGCTTCGGCCACTTTGGTGTTACGGCATTCTTCAATGAATTCGGTAAGGGTAGGGTTATTGACTGCAGCCTGCTGCGCCAGAGGGTGACCGGCGGCAACGGCCAGATAAGTCACACCCATAAAGGTATCAGGGCGAGTTGTGTAAACGGTCAGCTTCTCGGCGCTGTTTTGTACGTCGAAGGTGATTTCCACGCCTTCGGAACGGCCAATCCAGTTGCGCTGCATGGTTTTAACCTGATCCGGCCAGTGATCGAGGGTATCCAGGTCGTTCAGCAGTTCGTCGGCGTAGGCGGTGATTTTGATGAACCACTGCGGGATCTCTTTGCGCTCAACTTTGGTGTCGCAGCGCCAGCAGCAGCCGTCGATAACCTGCTCATTCGCCAGCACGGTCTGATCGTTCGGGCACCAGTTAACCGCGGAGGTTTTTTTGTAAACCAGACCTTTGTTGTACAGCTGAGTGAAGAACTGTTGTTCCCAGCGATAGTATTCAGGCGTACAGGTAGCCAGTTCACGGCTCCAGTCGTAACCGAAGCCCAGCGTTTTCAGCTGGTTCTTCATGTAATTGATGTTGTCGTAGGTCCACGGGGCTGGCGCGGTGTTGTTTTTTACCGCGGCGCCTTCAGCCGGCAGGCCGAAGGCATCCCAGCCGATCGGCTGCAGGACGTTTTTACCCAGCATACGCTGGTAGCGTGCGATAACGTCGCCGATGGTGTAGTTACGGACATGGCCCATATGTAGTCGGCCGGAAGGATAGGGCAACATGGAGAGGCAGTAGTATTTCTCTTTGCCTTCGTCTTCGGTCACTTCAAAAGTACGGTTCTCTTGCCAGTGTTGCTGGACATTGGATTCTATCTCTTCCGGGCGGTATTGCTCTTGCATGGCAGCCAGTAGTCCTGTGTATGAAAGACGGCTACGAAACGTAGCCTTTAATGAATTCGAGTTTAGATCGCCATAGCATAGCCGATTCGACAGCGGCAAAACAGCCTTTCAACGCCCTCAGTAACCATTTCACCGTTCCGTAACGCTTGCAGTTTTTTACCCAGGGTGTGGCTAATCTAACAAAGCGTTGCCGGATTAACGTCTACTATTAGAGTCAGTTACCACGCCGCAAACGCGGGAATCCTTCAAGGAGGCAGGCTAACGATGAACAAGGTTGCTCAATTTTATCGGGAACTGGTCGAATCGCTAAGTGAACGGCTACGCAAGGGTGAGCGCGATATTGATGCGCTGGTTGCCAGCGCCCGTAAGCAGATGAATGATACAGGCGAACTGACCCGAACGGAGATAGAAGAGGTAACGCGTGCGGTGCGCCGTGACCTTGAAGAGTTTGCTCGTAGCTACGGGGAAAGTCAGGAAGAGTTCACCGACAGCGTTTTTATGCGGGTGATTAAAGAGAGTTTATGGCAGGAGCTGGCGGACATTACCGACAAAACGCAGCTTGAGTGGCGGGAAGTGTTTAAAGATCTCAGCCATCACGGGGTGTATCACAGCGGGGAAGTTGTTGGGTTAGGCAATCTGGTGTGTGAAAACTGTCACCACCACATTGCGATTTACACGCCTGATGTGCTGCCGGTTTGCCCGAAATGCGGCCATAATCAGTTTCATCGTCGGCCGTTTGAGCCTTAAAAAAAAGCCTTCCGTAAGGAAGGCTTTCAGACGGATACCAACTTCTGGCGAGAAAAGAAAAGTCCGGCGGCTCGTTAACCAACTGGAAAATCAATTCATTGATTTTCGGCTGATAACCACAAAGAGGGAAAAACCACGCTTTTTTCCTCTTTGTCATCAACATTAAAGCCTTCCGCAAGGAAGGCTTTTGACTGTGGTGCGTTACGTTTAGTGCAGGATTTTCGCCAGGAAGTCTTTGGCACGTTCAGACTGAGGGTTATTGAAGAAGTCGTCTTTGTTTGAGTCTTCGACAATTTTCCCCTCATCCATAAAGATCACGCGGTTTGCCACTTTGCGGGCAAAGCCCATTTCGTGGGTCACCACCATCATGGTCATGCCCTCATTGGCCAGCTCAACCATAACGTCCAGTACTTCGTTGATCATTTCCGGATCGAGCGCTGAGGTTGGTTCGTCAAACAGCATTGCAATCGGATCCATGCACAGGGCGCGGGCAATCGCCACACGCTGCTGCTGGCCGCCGGAAAGCTGCGCCGGATATTTATCGGCGTGTGCGGCCAGCCCTACGCGCTCAAGTAATTTTAACCCTTTGGCGCGGGAAGCGGCTTTATCACGTTTCAGCACTTTGACCTGGGCAAGCGTCAGGTTTTCGATAATCGACAGGTGAGGGAACAGCTCGAAGTGCTGGAACACCATGCCAACGTGGGAGCGGAGCTGCGCCAGATTGGTTTTCTTGTCGTTCACCTGGGTGCCGTTCACCAGGATTTCGCCTTTCTGTACGGGCTCAAGGCCGTTGACGGTTTTAATCAGCGTGGATTTGCCAGAACCAGAAGGCCCGCACACGACGACAACTTCGCCTTTCTTCACTTCGGTGGAGCACTCGGTCAGCACCTGAAAGTGACCATACCATTTAGAAACATTTTTCAGGGTAATCATTACACAGTCCTTTTCTTCAAGTAGCTGACCAACAGCGATGCACTGAGGCTAATCACAAAATAGACCAGGCCGGCAAACAGGATCATCTCGACCTGTGTACCGTCACGCTCGCCAATGGTGGAGGCGGTGCGGAAGAAGTCTGCCAGGCTTAAAACGTACACCAGCGAGGTATCCTGGAACAAAACGATGCCCTGGGTTAACAGCAGCGGCACCATCGCGCGGAAGGCCTGCGGCAGGATGATGAGTTTCATCGACTGCCAGTGGGTCATACCCAGCGCCAGGGCGGCATTTGACTGCCCTCTGGAAATACTCTGAATACCGGCGCGAATGATTTCCGAATAGTAGGCGGCTTCAAACATGGAGAAGGCGACCATCGCGGAAATCAGGCGGATATCGGTTTTTGGCGACAGGCCAAGCACCGACTGCAGGAAGCCAGGCACCACCAGATAGAACCACAGCAGTACCATCACTAACGGCACGGAGCGGAAAACGTTCACGTAAGCGGTAGCAAACCACGCGATCGGCTTGAAGCTCGACAGGCGCATGACGGCCAGCAGCGTACCCCAGACAATACCGATCACCACGGCGGTAACGGTGATTTTGAGCGTAATGACCAGCCCCTGCATTAAGTAAGGCAGGGCAGGAAGAATAGAACTCCAGTCAAGATTGAGCATTATTTGCCCCCCATATTGCCAGGCAGGCGAATTTTACGTTCTACCACATACATCACGCCCATGATGACGGCGTTGATCAGTACATAGGCAAGGGTAATCGCCGTAAAGGATTCATAGGCGTGTGCCGAGTAATCCAGCAGCTTGCCAGCCTGCGCCGCCATATCCACCAGACCAATGGTTGAAGCGATGGCCGAGTTCTTCACCAGGTTCATCATTTCGGAGGTCATCGGCGGCACAATAACGCGATAGGCATTAGGCAACAGCACGTAGCGATAGGCCTGAGGCAGCGTCAGTCCCATTGCCAGAGCCGCGTTCTTCTGGCCGCGAGGCAGGGATTGAATGGCGGCTCGTACCTGTTCACAAACGCGAGCGGCGGTAAACAGCCCGAGGCAAATCATTGACGAGAGGAAGAACTGAATATTGGGATCCAGCTCGGACTTAAACCACATGCCAATGTTTTCCGGCAGCAGTTCAGGCACCACCAGATACCAGGTAAAGAATTGGACGATCAGGGGAACGTTGCGAAAGAGTTCAACGTAGAGCGTACCTAGCCCGGACAGGAATTTGTTAGGGACCGTACGCAAAATACCAAACAGAGACCCCACCAGAAAAGCAATGATCCATGCGGTTATTGACAGGGCGACGGTGACCTGGAAGCCATTCCAAATCCAGCCCAGATAGGTTGTGTTGCCGAACGGGGCGGGCTGTAAAAAGATTCCCCAGTTCCAGTCTATAGACATAACTTACTCCGAGATAAAAAAAGAGGGTAGCGCAGGCTACCCTCGAAGATTGATGAGAAGCCGGTGCCCTGAAGCAGATCTTTGTCTGCATTTTTGGGCACCTTCACGCTGGTGGGGGAACGACCCACCAACGCATAGTCTGTCCTGGCTTCAGTTCGTCAATCGGGAGGGCGGATTTTTCCGGCCCCTGTGTTTCTAATTAGTTGAGAGCTTTGTCGTTTGGTTCCTTGAACAGCGCTTTCATTTCGTCAGAAAGGTCGAAGTTCATGTTGAGGTTTTTCGGTGGAATTGGCTGTTTAAACCATTTATCGAACCATTTCGCGGCTTCACCGGAGGTTTGTGCCTGCGCAATGGTGGTATCCATCAGCTTTTTAAACTCTGGGTCATTTTTACGCAGCATACAGCCGTAGGCTTCCTGGGACTGTGGCTTGCCGACGATCTCCCAGTTATCCGGCTGTTTAGCTTTCGCACGTTCACCGGCCAGCAGGGCATCATCCATCATAAAGGCAACGGCACGGCCGCTTTCCAGGGTACGGAAGGAGTCACCGTGGTCTTTGGCGCTGATAATACGCATGCCCATTTTCTGCTCGTCGTTCAGCTTGTTGAGCAGGATTTCGGAAGTGGTGCCAGAGGTCACAACAACGGTTTTCCCTTTCAGGTCAGGGAAGTCTTTAATTGGGCCGCCTTTTTTCACCAGCAAACGGGTGCCGACAACGAAGATGGTGTCGGAGAATGCGGCTTGCTTTTGACGTTCTACGTTGTTGGTGGTGGAACCACATTCAAAATCGAAAGTGCCGTTTTGCAGCAGCGGAATACGGTTCTGAGAGGTGATAGGAATGAGTTTTACCTGCAGATCGGGCTTATTCAGCTGCTTTTTCACCGCTTCTACGATGGCATTAGAGTAGTCCTGAGAGTAGCCAACCACTTTTTGCTGATTGTCGTAGTAAGAGAAAGGTACAGATGATTCACGGTGGCCGACCACGATAACGCCGTTGGCTTTGATTTTATCCAGCGTTGACTGCTGAGGCGTCGCGTCTTCTGCATGAACCATTGTGGCGCTCATGCCCATCACCAGCATTGCCGTGGCCAGTTTACGTAGTTGCATATCCAACTCCTTAATCTTAGTGCCAGAGGAGGCACCGGTATCCGATGTGAGTGTTGTGTTTTGTTGTTTTTTCATGCTGCTAAAAGCGTCATGCAATGCCCTTTTGTTAGCATCTACCCTAGCTGAATGTAAAGAAATTGCTAATAAGATGTTTATTTTTGCGAAGCGCGCCGCACCATTTAAAGGCAAAGATATGCCAGTGCACTATAACGGTGCTTGCGATGTCGCTTTTTGGTGCATGCATTTTTCACTGCCCGATACAGCCAGGCCACAGGGCGTCTTTGCGCCAGCTATTTGATTTCAACTGTTTATATCTAGCAAAGGTTGTGCCAGAAATGAAAAAGGCCAGCAAATTTGCCGGCCTCTATGAGCGAGAAGGGTGTGCTACTTTTTGCTGCGGTTACGCAGGCTTATCACCAGTGCGGTGAAACCGAATAAAGCGGTCACCACCCACAGCGGCCAGAAGCCGAAGCGTGCATAAGGCGTTAAGCCAGTGGTCGGTGTGACTTTCGCTTCCAGCACTTCGCGAGTGAACTGCGGGATGATGTTAGTGATCTCACCTTCGGCGTTGACCACGGCAGTTACGCCATTGTTAGTGCTGCGCAGCAAAGGCCGCCCCAGCTCCAGCGAGCGCATACGCGCCATTTGCAGGTGCTGCCATGGGCCGATGGATTTACCGAACCAGGCATCGTTGGAGATAGTCAGCAGGAAGTCAGTGTCTGGCCGGAAATTGTCCCGAACTTGTTCACCCAGGATAATTTCGTAGCAGATTGCCGCCGTCAGCTTGACGCCGTTAGAGATCAATTGCGGCTGAACATAGGGCCCACGGCTGAACGATGACATGGGCAGATCGAAGAACGGGGCCAGTGGGCGCAGAATCGATTCAAGCGGCACAAACTCACCGAATGGCACAAGGTGGTTTTTGTTGTAGCGATTACTGCTGGTGTAGCTGTAAGGGCTACCTTCACCGAGCGTGATAATGGTGTTGTAGGTATCGTACCTGTTTTGCTTATTCAGACGCGCATCGACGATACCGGTGATTAATGAGCTGTGTTTTGCCCGCAGCAGGTCATCCATCATGGTGAGGAACTGCTGCTGATTAATTTCCAGATCGGAGATAGCCGATTCCGGCCAGATGATAAGCTTGGCTTTGCCCATCTCCGGCTCTGTTTTATCCAGATAAATTTTCAGCGTGTCCAGCAGCTGGCTTTCATTCCACTTCAGAGACTGGGGAATGTTGCCTTGTACCATCGCTACGTCAACGGAACGCTCTGGCAGAGGCTGGAACCATTGAATGTTGCGCAGTGGCCAGGGTAATAACAGTAAAGCCGCAGAAACCACCGCAGGAGCCCATTTCCGTGCCTGCAGGGCGTACACCAGAAGGCCACTGATAATCATCAGCAGGAAGGTAATGGTGTCGACGCCCAAAATCGGCGCGATGCCTTTTAGTGGGCCATCGATCTGGCTGTAGCCAAACTGCAGCCAGGGGAAGCCGGTCAGCACCCAGCCACGCAGGAATTCGGTAATTTGCCAGACGACCGGCGCGGCAATAGCTACGCGCCACCACGTTGTTTTTGGCCACAGCCTGCTGAGAATACCGGCGAACAAACCTGTGTAGAGCGACAAATAAGCGGCCAGCAGAACCACCAGGAACACGTTCACCGGGCCCGGCATGCCGCCAAACTGTGCGATGCTGACATAGACCCAGTTGACCCCGCTGCCGAACAGCCCAAGCCCCCAGAAGAAGCCAATCGCGGCGCTTTGTACCGGGCGACGGTTAAGCGTCAGGCCCTGCAAGCCAGCAAGAGAAACAATAGCTGCAGGCCAGAAATCATAAGGGGAAAAAGCCAGCGTTCCGCAGGCCCCAAAGAAAAGCGCCAGCAGCAGGCGAACGCGCTGGCGTTGAAGAAGTTGAGCTATAGCCATAGCTGAGTTATTCGTCCAGTTTAGGTTGCGGCGAGTCGTCCGGAATTCTGACATGAACCTGAATAATACGACGGCTATCGGCCATGGCGACTTTGAACTGGTAACCATCTATTTCAATGGTTTCGCCACGGGCTGGCAGGTGCCCAAAGGCTTGCATCACCAGACCACCGATGGTGTCGACTTCTTCATCGCTAAAGTGCGTGTCGAAGGTTTCGTTGAAGTCTTCAATAGAGGCGAGGGCGCGCACCGTCCACGTATGGCGGCTCAGCTGACGGAAATCACCGTCTTCCTCGTCGTCGTACTCATCTTCAATTTCCCCGACAATCAGTTCGAGAATATCTTCGATCGTCACGAGACCTGAAACGCCGCCAAATTCATCAATGACAATCGCCATATGATAGCGCTGCTGACGAAACTCTTTTAGCATGCGGTCAACCCGCTTGCTTTCAGGCACGACAACCACCTGACGTAACACTTTTTCCATGCTGAAAGGCTCAGAGTCGCTGCGCATGAACGGCAGCAGATCTTTCGCCATCAGAATCCCTTCGATGTGATCTTTGTCTTCGCTTATCACCGGGAAACGGGAGTGAGCGGAATCGATAATGACATCGAGGCACTCGTCCAGCGTCTGGTTGTGTTTGAGCGTCACCATCTGCGAACGCGGGATCATGATATCGCGGACGCGCTGGTCGGCGATATCCATCACCCCTTCGAGCATGTCGCGGGTGTCCTGGTCTATCAGAGAGTTTTGCTCAGAATCACGAATAAGCGTCAGCAGATCGTCACGGTTTTTCGGTTCACCGTGAAACAGCTGGTTGAGAATGAGGGAGAAGAATCCCTTTTTGGCTTCCGGCGTGTCACTATTCTGTGAATTGTCGTCGCTCATGGCGTTAGGTTTTAGGCCTCATATAAATCAAAAACTAACAGGCAGCCTGATGGTGCACTGCCTGCGCGTGACGGCGGCAAAGGGAAAGCCCTGAGCCGACTACTCTTTCTCGGCAATGTACGGATCGGCATACCCAAGAGCAAGCATTATCTCTGTTTCCAGCGCTTCCATCTCTTCGGCTTCATCGTCTTCGATGTGGTCGTAACCGAGCAGATGCAGGCTGCCGTGTACAACCATATGTGCCCAGTGGGCCTCCAGCGGCTTCTCTTGTTCTTTGGCTTCCTGCTCAACCACCTGACGGCAGATGATCAGATCGCCGAGCAGCGGAAGCTCGATCCCAGGTGGGGCTTCAAACGGAAAAGAAAGCACGTTGGTGGACTTATCTTTTCCGCGATAGGTCAGGTTCAGGTCGTGGCTTTCGGCTTCGTCTACCAGACGAACGGTGACCTCAGACTCTGGCTGAAACTGAGGAATAACCGCATCCAGCCAGCGCTGAATTTGTGCTTCATCCGGCAGGCCGCTTTCTGCTTCGCAGGCAACCTGTAAATCTAAAATAACCTGACTCATTTGCTCTCCTGAGCGGTAGCCTGCAGGGCAAGGGCTTCGCGTTTACGCTCGGCGGCAAGCTCGTCTTTGCGTTTTTGATCGGCGGCTTCCCAGGCTTCATAGGCGTTAACGATGCGGGCCACAACCGGGTGGCGCACTACGTCTTCGCTATTAAGGAAGTTGAAGCTGATTTCATCCACCTCGGACAGGACGTCGATAGCATGACGTAAGCCGGACTTGAGGTTACGTGGCAGGTCTATCTGCGTCACATCGCCGGTAATCACCGCCTTGGAGTTGAAGCCTATACGGGTCAGGAACATTTTCATCTGTTCGGTGGTGGTGTTCTGACTTTCATCGAGAATGACAAAGGCATCGTTCAGGGTTCGGCCACGCATGTAGGCGAGCGGGGCCACTTCGATAACGTTGCGCTCAATCAGCTTTTCGACTTTCTCGAAGCCCAGCATTTCAAACAGCGCGTCGTACAGCGGGCGCAGGTATGGGTCAACCTTCTGGCTTAAATCGCCGGGCAGGAAGCCCAGTTTTTCACCCGCTTCAACCGCCGGGCGGGTCAGCAGAATGCGGCGGATCTCCTGGCGCTCCAGCGCATCAACCGCGGCGGCAACGGCAAGATAGGTTTTCCCTGTCCCTGCCGGCCCTATGCCGAATGTGATGTCGTGGTCGAGAATATTCGCGATGTACTGCGCCTGATTAGGCGTACGCGGCTTAATGACGCCACGCTTAGTTTTAATATGGATAGCTTTACCGTAATCCGGCACGCTGTCGGCCGTTTGCTCCAGCACCCGGCTTTCTTTAATAGCCAGATGAATTTGTTCCGGGTCGATATCCTGGCTTTGGCCGCGCATTGGCGCGGTGTCTACGTACAGATGTCGCAGAATATCCGCCGCGGCGTTAACGGAAAGCTCACGACCGGTGAGCCTGAAGTGATTGTCACGGCGGTTGATTTCAATCCCCAGTCGGCGTTCCAGCTGTTTGATGTTGTCATCAAAAGGGCCGCACAGACTAAGCAGACGGGCGTTATCCGCCGGTTCCAGCGTTAATTCACGTGTTTCGATATTCAAACTTATCCTCTTGGTCACTCGGGGCCAGTTAGAGTAAACGGTCTCGCGTAGCCGAAAATACGGTTCGGCTACAGGGAAATTATTTATCCCGCAGCGTGATGGCGCAAGCGTCACAATTGATATTTGGGTGATGCCTTCAGAATGCAAGTGCAAACAATGAGACAGCCTGCCGGGACGTGGAATTAGCGCTCCGGCAGGCCGTGGAGAGAATTAAGGCTGGTAAGTCCCGACGCCAATGTCATTCTCTTTGCGGGTACGAGCAATAACGGAAGCCGGGGTTTCAGCAATACGCAGGCCCATTTCGCTTTCTGTGCGCACCAGCTTCGCGCGCAGGGAGTTAGTCAGGACTTCGGTGATTTCGACATCCACGAATTTCCCTACCATATCCGGCGTCCCTTCGAAGTTCACCACACGGTTATTTTCGGTACGGCCGGACAGCTGCATAATGCTTTTACGCGAAGTCCCTTCCACCAGAATACGCTGTACCGTACCCAGCATTTTACGGCTCCATTCCATTACCTGCTGGTTAATACGATCCTGCAGGATATAAAGGCGCTGTTTTTTCTCTTCTTCCGGCACGTCATCAACCAGATCGGCCGCCGGGGTGCCCGGACGAGCGGAGAAAATAAAGCTAAAGCTGGTGTCAAAGTTGACGTCAGCAATCAGCTTCATGGTTTGCTCGAAGTCCTGGCTGGTTTCGCCTGGGAAGCCGACGATAAAGTCTGAGCTGATCTGGATGTCCGGGCGCGCTGCACGCAGCTTGCGGATAGTCGATTTATACTCCAGCGCGGTATGCGTGCGCCCCATCATATTCAGCACACGGTCGGCGCCGCTTTGAATCGGCAGGTGCAGGAAACTCACCAGCTCCGGCGTGTCGCGGTAGACTTCGATAATGTCATCGGTAAATTCAATCGGGTGGCTGGTGGTGAAGCGAATGCGGTCGATACCGTCAATCGCGGCAACCAGACGCAGGAGCTCGGCAAACGAGCAGATGCCGCCGTCGTAAGCTGCGCCGCGGTATGCGTTAACGTTTTGACCCAGCAGGTTAACTTCACGCACACCCTGTTCTGCCAGTTGAGCGATTTCAAACAGAATATCGTCGCAAGGGCGGCTCACTTCTTCGCCACGGGTATAAGGCACCACGCAATAGGTGCAATATTTGTTGCAGCCTTCCATGATGGAGACGTAGGCGGTCGGGCCGTCGGCCTTTGGCTCCGGCAGGCGGTCAAATTTTTCGATTTCCGGGAAGCTGACGTCCACCACCGGGCTGCGGGTGCCGCGAACCTGGTTGATCATTTCCGGCAGGCGGTGCAGGGTTTGTGGCCCAAAGACGATATCTACATAGTGCGCCCGCTGGCGAATTTTTTTTCCTTCCTGAGAGGCAACGCAGCCGCCGACGCCAATGATCACGTCCGGGCGTTTGGCTTTGATATGCTTCCAGCGCCCCAGCAGGTGAAACACCTTTTCCTGGGCTTTTTCGCGAATAGAACAAGTGTTCAGCAGCAGAACGTCCGCTTCATTCGCGTTATCGGTCAGCGTAAAGCCGTGGGTGCTGTCCAGCAGGTCGGCCATCTTCGATGAATCGTATTCGTTCATCTGGCAGCCCCAGGTTTTTATATGGAGTTTTTTTGTCATCGACTTGCCATTGCTCAAGGTGAAGTCAGGAATTAAGCCGGATAGTGTAATGCTTTGCTATGGATGTGACCAGCCTGGGAAAAGCCAGTAGAATCAGCAAAGATGAATGAAGGAAAGAGACTTATGGTAAATCAACCAATTGAATTAGCCGTTGTCGGCGGCGGTATGGTCGGCGCAGCGGCAGCGCTGGGGCTGGCACAGCACGGTTTCCGTGTGGCGGTGATTGAACATCATGCACCTGAGGCTTTTGTTCCTGACAGCCAGCCGGATGTCCGTATTTCGGCCATCAGCAGCGCATCGGTTGGCCTGCTCAAGTCTCTTGGCGTCTGGGACAGCGTTTTAGCGATGCGGACGCATCCTTATCGCCGGCTGGAAACCTGGGAATGGGAAAGCGCGCACGTTGGTTTTGATGCCGAAGAACTGGGCTTACCCGAGCTGGGCTTCATGGTCGAGAATAACGTGCTGCAGCGCGTGCTTTGGCAAGCGCTTGAGGCGCATCCGAATATCTCTTTACGCTGCCCGGCGAGACTGCGGCAAATCCATCGCCAGGCAGCAGATTGGGCGCTCGAGTTTGATGACGGCGCTTCACTCAATGCTGAAATGGTGATTGGCGCGGATGGCGCGAATTCCCAGATCAGAAAATGGGCGGGGATTGGCGTACATGCCTGGCAGTATCGCCAGGCCTGTATGCTGATTACCGTTAAATGCGAGTTTGAGCCGGGGGACAGCACCTGGCAGCATTTCACGCCGACAGGGCCGCACGCTTTCCTGCCGCTGTTCGATAACTGGGCCTCTCTGGTTTGGTATGACACCCCGGCACGTATTCGGCAGCTGCAGGGAATGAACATGCCCCAGCTGCAAAAAGCGATTACGGCCGCTTTCCCTCAGCGACTCGGGGCGGTTACGCCGGTTGCCAGTGGGGCATTTCCGCTGACTCGTCGACACGCTTTGCAGTACGTCCAGCCAGGGCTGGCGCTGATAGGGGACGCAGCGCATACGATTCATCCTTTGGCCGGGCAGGGCGTTAATCTGGGATATCGTGACGTGGATGCTTTGCTTGATGTCCTGATCGGTGCCCGTAGCCATGCGGAAGCCTGGGCGAGCGAGGCTATCCTGAAACGTTATCAGAGGCGGCGTCAGGCGGATAATTTCCTGATGCAGAGTGGAATGGATCTGTTCTATGCGGGATTCAGCAACAACCTGGGGCCGCTGCGCGTGGTGCGAAATATTGGGCTGATGGCGGCGGAAAGAGCCGGTGGCCTGAAGCGTAAAGCGCTGAAATACGCCCTGGGATTATAATGAAGACGAGCAGGGCGGTTTCCCGCTCTGCTTATGAGGACCACATTCCAGATAGCAAAAAGCCCGCTTGCGCGGGCTTTTCAGTGTGTGGCTGGGGTACGAGGATTCGAACCTCGGAATGCTGGTATCAGAAACCAGAGCCTTACCGCTTGGCGATACCCCAACAGGGTGCGCTCACAAAGTGAACGACTTTTGAAATTGGCTGGGGTACGAGGATTCGAACCTCGGAATGCTGGTATCAGAAACCAGAGCCTTACCGCTTGGCGATACCCCAACAATTTTTTTGGATTTATCGAAGTTAATCAATAATTCCTTTGTATGGTGGCTACGACGGGATTCGAACCTGTGACCCCATCATTATGAGTGATGTGCTCTAACCAGCTGAGCTACGTAGCCAAACTCTATCATATTTTTCGATGGCTGGGGTACCTGGATTCGAACCAGGGAATGCCGGTATCAAAAACCGGTGCCTTACCGCTTGGCGATACCCCAATAACCGTCGCGGTGAACCGCATGTATCGAAAAATAATGGCTGGGGTACCTGGATTCGAACCAGGGAATGCCGGTATCAAAAACCGGTGCCTTACCGCTTGGCGATACCCCATCCGTGCAACGCGAGAGATAAATGGTGCGGGAGGCGAGACTTGAACTCGCACACCTTGCGGCGCCAGAACCTAAATCTGGTGCGTCTACCAATTTCGCCACTCCCGCATAAAAAAGATGGTGGCTACGACGGGATTCGAACCTGTGACCCCATCATTATGAGTGATGTGCTCTAACCAGCTGAGCTACGTAGCCATCTTTTTACGCGCTACCTTATCGGCGTTGCGGGGCGCATTATGCTGAGTTGACTCTACAGCGTCAACTAGTTTTTTCCCGAAAACCCGCTCAGAATGCTCGTTTGAATGACTTGCGAACAGCTTGCTTGAAATATCGACAATAACGCACGTTTTTGTTTTTAATTCCGCTTAAAAACAGGGATAAAGCCTCGACAGGAATACAGAAACGACAACGGGCCATAAGGCCCGTTGTTTTAAGCTAAATCAGCGATTAATAGGCGGCCTGGTGCACACCTACCGCGCGTCCTGATGGATCGTTCATGGTTTTGAACGACTCATCCCATTCGATTGCTTTTGCGGAAGAACAGGCCACTGACGGGCCGCCAGGTACGCATTCTGCCGCGCTTTGCAGCGGGAATAGCTCTTCAAAGATTTCGCGGTACAAATAGGCTTCTTTCGAGCCCGGTGTGTTGTACGGGAAACGATAGGCCGCGGTAGCCAACTGCTGGTCGCTAATCTGCTCAGCGGCAACTTCTTTCAGCGTATCAATCCAGCTGTAGCCCACGCCGTCAGAGAACTGCTCTTTCTGGCGCCACGCCACGCTTGCAGGCAGGTAGGATTCGAAGCACTCGCGCAGGACATGCTTCTCCATTTTGCCGTTGCCGCACATTTTGTCCTGCGGGTTGATGCGCATTGCCACGTCGAGGAATTTTTTATCCAGGAACGGGACGCGGGCTTCAACGCCCCAGGCAGACATCGCCTTGTTCGCACGGGCACAGTCAAACATGTGCAGAGCCTGCAGTTTACGCACGGTTTCTTCATGCAGTTCTTTGGCATTTGGCGCTTTGTGGAAGTACAGGTAACCGCCGAATACCTCATCAGAGCCTTCCCCGGACAACACCATTTTGATGCCCATCGCTTTAATCTTACGCGACATCAGGTACATCGGTGTTGAAGCGCGGATCGTTGTCACATCGTAAGTTTCGATGTGATAGATAACATCCCGGATCGAATCCAGGCCTTCCTGCACGGTGAAGTGGATCTCGTGGTGAACCGTGCCCAGGTGGTTAGCAACTTCCTGCGCGGCTTTCAGGTCAGGAGAACCTTCCAGACCGACGGCGAAGGAGTGCAACTGCGGCCACCAGGCTTCGCTGCGCTCTTCATCTTCTACGCGACGCGCGGCAAATTTCTTGGTAATAGCGGAAATCACGGAAGAGTCCAGTCCGCCGGACAGCAGAACACCATAAGGCACGTCTGACATCAGGTGGCTCTTCACGGAATCTTCCAGCGCCTGGCGCAGCGCGTTTTTGTCCGTGACGTTGTCTTTTACTTCTTCGTAGCTGAACCAGTCGCGCTGGTAGTAGCTGCGAATTTCGCCGTCTTTGCTCCACAGGTAACTGCCCGCCGGGAACTCTTTGATGGTGCGGCAAACAGGCACAAGGGCTTTCATTTCTGAAGCGACGTACAGGTTGCCGTGTTCATCGTGGCCCATATACAGCGGGATAATACCGATGTGGTCACGGCCAATCAGGTAAGCGTCTTTCTCGCTGTCGTAAAGTGCGAAGGCGAACATCCCCTGCAGCTCATCAAGGAAGTCAGGGCCTTTTTCCTGATACAGCGCCAGGATGACTTCACAGTCTGAACCGGTCTGGAAGGTATAGCGGTCGCCGTATTCGGCGCGCAGAGCCTGGTGGTTGTAGATTTCGCCGTTAACCGCCAGGGCATGAGTTTTTTCGGTGTTGTACAGCGGCTGAGCGCCCGCGTTGACGTCAACGATGGACAGACGTTCGTGCACAAGAATCGCTTTATCGCTGGCGTAAACACCCGACCAGTCCGGGCCACGATGGCGCATCAGGCGCGATAATTCCAGCGCTTTTTTGCGCAATTCAACTGCATCAGTTTTGATATCCAGAACGCCAAAGATAGAACACATATAACTTCTCCGTACACTTGCCTGAGCGATTTGAGTTGTGGTGCTGCGTTGCCGATTTTTGCTTTTACTGCGGCTTTGCTGCGTTGCTTAGTAATGAAAATGCTCAATCGCTGAAGGGAATGCAAGGCTTTTAGCTTTCAGCTAATAAATAGTGCAGTGAGGATTGCTGATTGATGAAAAATGATGATGTTTTGGGCGTTAAAATTAACGGATCGTCAATTTTTAACAATTTGCACTGAGGTTTGCTTCTGCTACGCGGCGATTTTTTATCGATATAAAAATGCCGGCTCTGGGCCGGCATTCTGAATTAGAAGATATCGATTTCAGCCACAGAGGGGTAAATCCAGCTCGGCCTGAAGGGCATATCGTCAACGTTGTTCAGGCTGGAGACGCCAGACAGCACAAGGATGGTTTCAAGGCCGGCCTGGAAGCCCGCGAGAATATCCGTCCGCAGGTTATCGCCGACGATAACGGTTTGCTCGGAATGCGCCTGCATTTTGTTAAGCGCCGCGCGAATAATCCACGGGCTTGGTTTGCCGACATAAAACGGCTCGCGCCCGGAGATTTTCTCAATGCCAGCGCAAAGCGCGCCGCAGGCCGGACTAAATCCGTGGCCGTGGCTGTCAGGGTTGGTGGCAATAAAACGCGCCCCGTTTGCCACAAAGTAAGCGGCTTTATGCATCATCTCCCAGTTAAAAGAGCGGGTTTCACCGACGATGACAAAGTCGGGATTGATGTCGGTAATGGTAAATCCAGCTTTATAGAGCTCGTGAATCAGCGCCCCTTCACCGACGACATAGGCTTTCTTACCTTCCTGACGACGGAGGAAATCAGCCGTGGCCATGGCCGAGGTGTAAAACACGCTCTCCGGCACGTCGATGCCCGCGGAGGCAAAGCGGTTGGCAAGATCCTGGCTGGTCTGGGAAGGGTAGTTGGTTAGCAGCACCAGCGGCATTTCTTTGTCAAGAATACGTGCCAGAAATTCATTAGCGCCCGGCACGGCGACGTTGTCGTGCATCAGCACGCCGTCGATATCACAAATTACGTTCTGGATGGTGGTCATTAACAACTCTGGCTCACGGAATGAAGTCGGTAACTATAGCGTAAAATGCTGCCTGGGCAGCATTAACTTTCCAGCAAATGCTGAAGCAAGACGCCGTTTAGCATTGAGCGCTTAACCAGCGCAAAGGCGCCAATTGCCGAGCGGTCGTCCAGCTTTGAGCAGACGATAGGCAAGTTTTTACGGAAGGCATTCAATACCTGGGTGTTGATGCAGCCTTCGATGGCAGGCAGCAGCACTTTTTCGGCTTCGATTATCTCGCCGGCAAGGACAACTTTTTGCGGGTTAAACAGGTTAATGGCGATGGAGATGGCTTTCCCCAGATGGCGGCCAACGTGTTCCAGCACTTCACAGGCCAGCGCATCGCCTTTATTGGCCGCTTTGCAGATGGCCTGAATACTACAATCATCCAGCGTCAGGCGGCTGTTGTAGCCTTGCTCCAGCAAATGGCGGACGCGTTTTTCAATGGCGGCGTTCGCGGCAATGGTTTCCAGGCAGCCAAAATTACCGCAGTGGCAGCGCTCGCCCAGCGGATCGACCTGAATGTGGCCAATCTCACCCACGTTCCCATTACGGCCGATAAAAATCCGCCCGTTTGACAGAATTCCCGCCCCGGTGCCGCGGTGGACTCGCACCAAAATAGAGTCTTCGCAGTCGTGGGTTGCACCGAAGTAGTGCTCGGCCAGCGCCAGGCTGCGAATATCATGGCCGACAAAACAGGTCACCTTGAAACGTTTTTCCAGGCTGTCGACCAGCGCCCAGTTGTTGACGGCGATGTGCGGCATGTAGCGGATCACGCCGCTTTCGGGGTCAACCAGCCCTGGCAGGATGACGGAAATAGCGATAAGTTCGCGGGTTTTACGCTGCCAGGTTTCGATGAAGTGGCTAATGGCGTTAAGCAGCGCATGCTCGAGCGTTTCCTGCGTGCGTTCCGGCAGCGGATAGTGCTCTTCGGCGATGGATTTCGCGCTCAGGTCGAACAGGGTGATAGTGGCGTCGTGGCGCCCGAGGCGCACGCCAATAGCGTGAAAGTTACGTGTTTCGGTCGTAATAGAGATAGCGCGGCGGCCGCCGGTGGAGGCCTGCTGATCGACTTCTTTTATCAGGCCGCGCTCAATAAGCTGGCGAGTAATTTTTGTGACGCTGGCGGGCGCAAGCTGGCTTTGTTCGGCAATCTGGATGCGCGAGATGGGACCGTGCTGATCAATCAGGCGGTAGACCGCCGCGCTATTCAGCTGTTTTACCAGGTCAACGTTACCAATTTGGGCTTGTCCGCCAGTCGTCATGCTATTTACTCAGTTACGACCTCGTTACCATTAACGATGGTCTTGATAATTTTATAGTCGCGGTTAAACACGGTGAGGTTGGCCACTTTACCGGCTTCGATTGCGCCCAGGTGTTTATCCACGCCCATGGCGCGAGCAGGGTAGAGGGTTGCCATTCGCAGAACTTCATCCAGTGCGATGGCCGCGTGCTCCACCAAATTGCGAACGCCTTGAATCATGGTCAATGCAGACCCACTCAGCGTACCGTTCTCATCTACGCACAGACCGTCACGGTAGTATATTGTTTTGCCAGCAAAAATGAACTGATCGATGTTGGCACCTGCCGGCGCGGTTGCGTCGGTAACCAGGCACAGTTTATCGCCCTTCACACGTTTTGCGGTGCGGATGTTCGCATAATCCACATGTAAACCATCAGCAATGATGCCACAGTAAACGTCGGCTTCATCAAAAATTGCGCCCGCAAGGCCAGGTTCACGGCCGGTAATATAAGGCATCGCGTTGAAAAGGTGGGTTGCGAAGGTGATCCCTGCGCGGAAGCCAATTTTGGCTTCTTTAATCGTTGCATTGGAATGACCGGCAGAAACGATGATGCCTGCTGCCACCAGTTTCTGAATGACTTCTGGCTCAACCATTTCAGGTGCGAGGGTGATTTTGGTGATCACATCGGCATTCTGGCAGAGGAAATCAACCAGCTTCGCATCCGGCTTGCGGACGAAGCCTGGGTTGTGCGTCCCTTTTTTCACGATGTTGAGCCACGGCCCTTCAAGGTGCAAGCCCAGCGCCTGATGGCTGTATTTCGCCAGATAGTCGCGCATGACTTTCACGCCCTGCATCATCAGCTCGTCGCTGGTGGTGATAAGCGTTGGCAGGTAGCTGGTGCAGCCTGAGCGTTCGTTTGCTTTCTGCATGATTTCCAGCGTTTCAACGGAAACGGCTTCTGCTGTGTCGTTAAACTGCACGCCGCCGCAGCCGTTCAGCTGTACATCAATAAAACCGGGGGCAATGACGGCTCCGCCCACATCGCGCGTTTCGATACCTGCCGGCAGTGCATCAACAGGGCAAACGCGCTCAATCAGGCCATCGGCAATAACTACCGCGTGGTCATCCAAAATTTCGTGGCCGGTATAAATCCGACCGTGGATTAATGCATACATATCCTACCCCCGGTAATAACGTCGTGCTTTAAGACTGTAAGATCGCTAATAAAGAGGAAAAGCCGAAACACCTTCCTCTTTATGACTGACTTTAGAAAACCAATGCATTGATTTTCCAGAACTACTGACGCCCTCAGCGGTTGCCGTTTGAGGCGCATCAGTGGCCGACCAGGCCTTAAAGGCCTTTAATGTTTTCTGCTTCCAGCTCGTTGAAATATTTCAACGTTTTCACCTTCAGCTCCATGGTGGACGGCTCGTCACACACGATCACCGCCTTCGGATGCAGCTGCAGGCAGGTGATAGTCCACATATGGTTAACGTTGCCTTCCACGGCCGCCTGCAGCGCCAGCGCTTTGACGCCACCCAGCACCAGGATCATCACTTCTTCTGCATCCAGCAGGGTGCCCACGCCAACGGTCAGCGCGTATTTAGGTACCTGAGTCACGTCGCCGCCGAAGAAGCGGGAGTTTGCCACGCGTGTGTCATGGGTCAGGGTTTTAATACGGGTTCGGGAAGCCAGAGAAGATGCTGGTTCGTTGAACGCGATATGACCGTCGTTACCCACGCCGCCCATGAACAGGTGAATTTTGCCGTAGGAGCGAATTTTCTCTTCGTAGCGGCGGCACTCTGCATCAACGTCTTCCGCATTGCCGTTCAGCAGGTTGATATTTTCTGCAGGGATATCAACGTGATCAAAGAAGTTGCGGTGCATGAAAGTATAATAACTTTCCGGGTGTTCTTTCGGCAGGCCGACGTATTCATCCATGTTGAAGGTAACGACGTTCTTAAAGCTAACCTGGCCTGCTTTATGCATCTCAACCAGAGCTTTGTAAGCCTCCAGCGGCGTGCCGCCGGTTGGCAGACCCAGAACAAAAGGACGGTCCGCGGTCGGTTTGAATGCATTGATGCGATTTACAATATGGCGAGCTGCCCATTTGCCGACTTGTGCCGGGGTAGCCAGGGGAATCAGTCTCATCATTCACCTCGTAGTTTAAGAGTAAAAATAGGGTTAGCTGAATCGATCTCGATAAGCATAAGGGTAAACCACTTTTATACTGAACCGACAGGGATCAATCCGTCTTGATTTTTTGAATCATAAAATAAGTTTTCGGAGATAGCCAGTGAAGGGGGAGGGTTGAAGCGATATTTGGTGATAAATATCACAAAAAAGGTGCGTTTAATTTGCGGTACGAATTAATTTTTTTCACACTTCACCGTGTGATGTGAATCGTCGCCGTGTATTCAATGTAAGTAAGACAATAAAAACACTGCTTGAGCGAGCCTTAACGGGGTCTCATAGGGGGAATAAAGTGAGTATTCTAGGTTATCTACAGCGCGTGGGCCGGGCACTTATGGTGCCGGTGGCTACACTGCCAGCAGCAGCAATATTAATGGGGGTTGGTTACTGGATTGACCCAGTTAGTTGGGGTGGAGATAACGCGTTAGCCGCGCTCTTCATTAAATCCGGTTCCGCCATTATCGATCACATGTCCGTGTTGTTCGCCATCGGCGTCGCTTACGGTATGTCCAAAGACAAAGACGGTGCCGCGGCACTGACCGGCTTTGTTGGCTTCCTGGTTCTGACCACCCTCTGCTCACCGGCAGCGGTTGCTATGATCCAGAAAATTCCGGTGGATCAGGTTCCGGCGGCATTTGGTAAAATTGAAAACCAGTTCGTAGGTATTCTGGTCGGTATTATCTCTGCGGAATTGTACAATCGCTTCAGCGGCGTTGAGCTGCCGAAAGCGCTTTCGTTCTTCAGCGGTCGCCGTTTGGTTCCTATTCTCACCTCCTTCCTGATGATCGTTGTTGCCTTCATCATGATGTACGTCTGGCCGATGATCTTCGACGGTCTGGTGAACTTCGGGGAGCACATTCAGAAGCTGGGTTCTGCGGGCGCAGGTATCTACGCCTTCTTCAACCGTCTGCTGATCCCGGTTGGCCTGCACCACGCTCTGAACTCCGTGTTCTGGTTTGACGTGGCAGGGATTAACGACATCCCTAACTTCCTGGGTGGCGCTCAGTCCATCGAAGCAGGTAAAGCGGTTGTCGGTATCACCGGTCGCTACCAGGCGGGCTTCTTCCCAATCATGATGTTCGGTCTGCCGGGTGCAGCGCTGGCCATCTACCACTGTGCACGTCCTGAAAACAAAGCAAAAGTTGCCGGTATCATGATGGCCGCTGCTTTCGCTGCGTTCTTCACCGGTATCACCGAACCGCTGGAGTTCTCCTTCATGTTCGTTGCGCCGGTACTGTACGTGATTCACGCAGTGCTGACCGGTATCTCAGTATTTATCGCAGCAAGCATGCACTGGATTGCGGGCTTTGGCTTCTCCGCGGGCCTGGTGGATATGGTGCTTTCTTCCCGTAACCCGCTGGCAACCCACTGGTGGATGCTGATCCCTCAGGGTCTGGTGTTCTTCGTTCTCTACTACGTGGTGTTCCGTTTCACTATCACCAAATTCAACCTGCTGACGCCAGGCCGTGAACTGGCTGTAGCCGGTGACGAAGCTGATGGTCAGGACGTGAACGTGAGCGGTGACGCAAACCAGGACGTTTCTGGTCTGGCTCGTCAGTACATCTCTGCGGTAGGTGGCTCTGCAAACCTGACCGGTATTGATGCCTGTATCACTCGTCTGCGCCTGAGCGTGAAAGACTCTTCCGTTGTTAACGAAGCGCTGGCTAAGCGTCTCGGTGCGACAGGCGTTATTCGCCTGAACAAAACCAGCGTGCAAATCATCGTTGGCTTTGCGGCAGAAAAAATTGCTAACGCAATGAAAACAGCTGGCACTGTAGAAGCAGCGGCGCCTGTTGCTGCTGCGGCACCGGCTCCTGCGGCTAAACCACAGGCTGTTCCAAACGCGACCAGCACAACTATTGCCGCTTTGGTTTCTCCAGTCACTGGCGACGTGGTTGAGCTGGATCAGGTGCCTGACGAAGCTTTCGCCAGCAAAGCAGTCGGTGATGGCGTAGCCGTTAAGCCAACGGACAAAACCGTGGTTTCTCCTGCCGCCGGGACCATCGTGAAAATCTTCAACACCAACCACGCGTTCTGCCTTGAAACAGAAAAAGGTGCAGAGATTGTGGTTCACATGGGCATCGATACCGTTGCTCTGGGTGGCAAAGGCTTCACGCGTCTGGTGGAAGAAGGGGCCGAAGTGGTTGCCGGCCAGCCGATTCTGGAAATGGATCTCGATTTCCTGAACGCCAACGCGCGCTCCATGATTAGCCCGGTAGTTTGCAGCAACATCGACGACTTCAGCGGTCTGGTTATCCAGGCTAAAGGTCAGGTGGTTGCAGGCCAAACGCCACTGTATGAGATTAAAGGCAAATAATCGCTCCTGAGTAAGCATTTGTGCCTTAAGCGGCTGACGTAAATCGTCAGCCGCTTTTTTATTGCGTGCCGTTAGCCGACATGGATAACCCTAATTTATGCAACTAAAGGTTGTTTCCCGAGGCCGCTTATTAGATCATACGCAGTTAACTAAGGTACACGCTTTGAGGAACCCGCGATGAGTGAGGCTGAAGCCCGCCCAACTAACTTTATTCGTCAGATTATTGATGAAGACCTGGCGAACGGTAAGCACACCAGTATTTGCACCCGTTTTCCGCCTGAGCCAAATGGCTATCTGCATATTGGTCACGCCAAGTCTATTTGCCTGAACTTTGGCATCGCCCAGGATTACCAGGGGCAATGCAACCTGCGCTTCGATGACACAAACCCGGTAAAAGAAGACATCGAATACGTAGAGTCCATCAAGCACGACGTTGAATGGCTGGGCTTCCACTGGTCCGGCAACGTGCGTTATTCGTCTGACTATTTTGACCAGCTTTTTAATTATGCCGTTGAGCTGATAAATAAAGGACTGGCGTATGTTGATGAGCTGAGTCCGGAACAAATTCGTGAATACCGTGGCTCTCTGACTGCGCCCGGTAAAAATAGCCCGTTCCGCGATCGTAGCGTTGAGGAAAACCTCGCGCTGTTCGAGAAAATGCGCAACGGGGAGTTTGCCGAGGGTACCGCCTGCCTGCGTGCCAAAATCGATATGGCTTCGCCGTTCATCGTTATGCGCGACCCGGTGCTGTACCGCATTAAATTTGCCGATCACCACCAGACCGGCAACAAGTGGTGCATCTACCCGATGTACGACTTCACCCACTGTATTTCCGATGCGCTGGAAGGCATTACGCACTCGCTGTGTACCCTGGAGTTCCAGGACAACCGCCGTCTGTATGATTGGGTGCTGGATAACATCACCATTCCTGCTCACCCGCGTCAGTACGAATTTTCTCGCCTGAATCTCGAATACGCCATCATGTCCAAGCGTAAGCTGAACCTGCTGGTGACCGAGAAGATTGTAGAAGGCTGGGACGACCCGCGTATGCCGACTATCTCCGGCCTGCGTCGCCGCGGCTATACCGCAGCATCCATTCGCGAGTTCTGTAAGCGCATTGGCGTAACCAAACAGGACAACACCGTTGAAATGGCGTCTCTGGAATCCTGCATCCGTGACGATCTTAACGAGAATGCGCCGCGTGCAATGGCCGTGCTGGATCCGGTAAAAGTTATTATCACTAACTACCCTGAAGGTGAAGAAGAGACGGTTACCATGCCGAATCATCCTAACAAACCTGAAATGGGTAGCCGTGAAGTGCCGTTCAGCCGCGAGATCTATATCGATCGCGCTGACTTCCGCGAAGAAGCAAACAAGCAGTACAAGCGCCTGGTGCTGGGTAAAGAAGTTCGCCTGCGTAATGCCTATGTGATCAAAGCCGAACGCGTAGAAAAAGACGCAGAAGGTAATATCACCGAACTTTACTGCACCTACGATCCGGAAACCCTGAGCAAGGATCCGGCGGACGGTCGCAAGGTGAAGGGTGTTATTCATTGGGTGAGCGCGGCACACGCGCTGCCGGTTGAAATTCGTCTGTACGACCGCTTGTTTAGCGTCGCGAATCCAGGGGCTGCTGAAGACTTCCTGTCTACCATTAATGCAGATTCCCTGATCATTCGCCAGGGCTTCGCTGAGCCTAGTCTGCAGAACGCGGAAAAAAGTAAGGCATATCAGTTCGAGCGTGAAGGTTACTTCTGCCTGGACAGCCGCTATGCGACGGCGGAAAAACTGGTGTTTAACCGCACCGTTGGCCTGCGTGATACCTGGGCTAAGATCGGCGAATAATTGCCGTTTATTGCCTGATGAAAACGCCGCTAAATGCGGCGTTTTTTCTTTTTGATTACCAGTCATTAACCTTATATGCACATTCGCGATGCGAATTAATTCTCATTTACATTTCTGTAAGAATCTCCTCACAGGAAGTCATGCCTTCCCCGTAATCTCCTGATGCTTATAATGAAAGCGCTCTCAATGAAGTTTTATTCTTAAAATCAATCGTAATCAGGGTTAATAATCTGCTGCGCAATTTTGTTACAAATGCACATAGATTATGTGCTCTCTGTCATACTCCAGGAAATCTCTGATACAAAGTCATTGATAATTCGCGTCGCGAAAAATAGTCTATGAGCAGCAGTAATGCGGGTGTGTTAGGCAAAAACCGCTTTTAGCCGTCAGGCAATTTTACTTTTTTTCGTCATTGGCGCTTTTCACGTCAGACGATGATTTTTACGTCAAAGAGGAATTTAACTATGCGTACGTTTAGTGGCAAACGTAGTGCGCTTGCTCTTGCTATTGCAAGCGTTACCGCTCTTTCAGGTTTTGTCGTGGCTCCGCAGGCTAGCGCCGCGGGCTTTGTTGATGACTCCACGCTGACCGGCGGCATCTATTACTGGCAGCGTGAACGTGACCGTAAAGACGTCTCCGACGGTAAGTACAAAACTAACCTGTCGCACTCAACCTGGAACGCCAACCTCGACTTCCAGTCTGGCTATGCGGCCGATATGTTTGGTTTTGATATTGCCGCTTTCACCGCCATTGAAATGGCCGAAGACAGCGCCAGCGGTCACCCGAACGAAATCGCATTCTCCTCTAAAAATAAAACCTACGACGAAGACTACTCCGGCGATAAAGGTGGCATCAGCCTTTATAAAGCGGCGGCCAAATTCAAATACGGCCCGGTTTGGGCTCGCGCAGGTTACATTCAGCCAACCGGTCAAACGCTGTTAGCACCACACTGGAGCTTCATGCCTGGTACTTATCAGGGGGCTGAAGCGGGAGCCGCATTTGACTACGGTGATGCCGGTGCGCTGAGCTTCTCCTACATGTGGACTAACGAGTACAAGGCGCCATGGCACCTTGAAACCGATAAGTTCTACCAGAACGATAAAAAGACCAAAGTTGACTATCTGCACTCCATCGGCGCGAAGTATGACTTCAAAAACGATCTGATTCTGGAAGCCGCATTCGGTCAGGCTCAGGGCTTTGTTGATCAGTACTTTGCTAAAGCCAGCTACAAATTCGACGTTGCAGGCAGCCCGCTGAGCACCAGCTACCAGTTCTACGGCACCCGTGATAAAGCCGCGAACAACACCATCAATGATATCTACGATGGCACCGCATGGCTCCAGGCGCTGACATTTGGCTATAAAATTGGCCAGGTCGACCTGCGTCTGGAAGGGACCATGGTGAAGGCAGAAGGCCAGCAGGGTTACTTCCTGCAGCGTATGACGCCAACCTACGCGTCTTCCAACGGTCGTCTGGATGTGTGGTGGGATAACCGCTCTGACTTCAACGCCAACGGTGAAAAAGCCGTGTTCTTCGGTGCAATGTATGACCTGAGCAACTGGAACCTGCCGGGTTGGGCAGTGGGTGCTTCTTACGTTTATGCATGGGACGCAAAACCGTCTACATGGGCGCTTGATGCTTCCGGTAACCGCCAGGATCTCGCTTCCAACAAGATCAAAGAGTCTTCTTACAGCCTCGACGCCATGTATACCGTGCAGGAAGGCCGTGCGAAAGGCACGCTGTTCAAACTGCACTTCACTCAGTACGACAACCACTCTGACATCCCAAGCTGGGGCGGCGGGTACGGCAACATCTTCCAGGATGAGCGTGACGTGAAATTCATCGTGATTGCTCCGTTCACCATCTTCTGATGTGAAACCGGGCGCGCAAGCGCCCGTTTTTTTATAAGGAACCGAACATGAAAAAGATTCTGCTGATTACCGCCGCTGTATTCACGCTGTCTGCCTGCGTTCAACCTCCTGCACCTCCGGAAGATTCACGCCTGAAGCAGGCCTATAGCGCCTGTATCAATACGGCGGAAGGCAATCCGGATAAAATTGAAGCCTGCCAGAGCGTGCTGAACGTACTGCGCCAGGAAAAACAGCATAAAGCGTTTGTTGAGAAAGAAACGGTGAACGTGCTGGATTACCAGAAATGTATCCAGGCAAGAAAGAGCGGCAATGATGAAGCCGCGAAGGTACGCTGCGATAAGATTTGGCAGGAGATTCGCGCCAATAACAGCTGATAGCCTTTTTCAGTCAATAAAAAAACCGGCAAGGGAAACCTGCCGGTTTTTGCTTTTAAACGCCACCGAAGCAGCGTTTGTTAATGCGGATTACTTATTTAGGATCGTGGGCCGTGTCGTCTTCGCGGCAATCACCTTCAGCACAGTGTCCGTACAGATAGAGGCTGTGGTTAGTCAGGCGGATGCCGTGGCGAGTGGCAATTTCACGCTGGCGGGATTCAATAGAATCATCGCTGAACTCGATCACTTTACCGCAGTCGAGGCAGATCAGGTGGTCGTGGTGATGCTGCTGGGTCAACTCAAAAACGGACTTGCCGCCTTCAAAATTATGGCGGGTCACGATCCCTGCATCATCAAACTGGTTCAGCACGCGATAGACGGTCGCCAGGCCGATTTCTTCGCCCATGTCGATCAGACGTTTATATAAGTCTTCCGCGCTGACGTGATGATTTACCGGCTCTTGCAGCACTTCGAGGATTTTTAATCGAGGAAGCGTGACTTTCAAGCCGGCCTTCTTTAATGCGGTATTGTTGTCAGTCATGCGGAAAGTGTCCTGTTGCTTAACGATTCGCTCAAACTGCAGTGAGCGTAAAGAGTAATGCGTCTCATTATAGAACTGCTACTTCTAAATGGGAACCGCAAGTATGGTGCAAAATAAGGCTGAAAAATCGTGGCGGCGTCGCCATTTACAGTAATTATCAGCCAAGCTATCAGGAAGACATTGTACAGGGATGTACGAGAAAGTTACAAACTTGTAGCAATTATTTTCATTGCTACAAGCTATCAAGATGGCGCAAATGCTGTATTTGCGCCAGAGAAATCAGGCGTTAATGATATCCGACAGATTCAGTTCTTCAGAAACCTGTTTAACCCACTTCTCAACGCGCTCAGCGGTCAGTTCCGGCTGGCGATCTTCATCGATGGCCAGGCCGACAAAATTGTCGTCATCCGCCAGGCCTTTGGAGGCTTCAAAGTGGTAGCCCGCGGTTGGCCAGTGGCCCACAATCGCCGCGCCGCGCGGTTCGATAATGTCGCGAATGGTGCCCAGCGCATCACAGAAGTATTCCGCGTAGTCTTCCTGGTCGCCGCAGCCGAACAGCGCCACCAGTTTACCGTTGAAATCGACTTCTTCAAGCGTAGGGAAGAAGTCATCCCAGTCACACTGGGCTTCGCCGTAGTACCAGGTCGGGATGCCGAGCAAGAGAATGTCGAAACCTTCGAGATCTTCTTTGCTGCTTTTAGCAATGTCATGCACCTCAGCAACGTCTTTACCGAGCTGTTTTTGAATCATTTTCGCGATATTTTCGGTGTTACCGGTGTCGCTGCCGAAAAAAATGCCTACGATTGCCATGAGTAAAATAACCTCTTGAAACTTAATAGTATGCTGGCCGTTCAATGCCCACGTATAGGGCAATCATAGCAGAACAGCTCCAGCAGCGGAAACAGCTATCACGCCCGGGTGCACAGTCTGCAACATGGTTTTGCTCACCCTTTTGAGATTTCAGATAACCCGCAGGGTGGCTGAAGGCGTTACCCGAGATTTTTAAGCTGCTCGAGCAGCATCTCTTCGATCAGTTCGCTGCGGCTGATGTTACGGGCGTCAGCCAGCTGGTTGAGGGCATCGACCGCCTCGTTGTTCAGTTTTAGCTCAACCCGCTTCAAACCACGCACTTTATCGCGCTTCAGCTGATTGCGCTTATTGATACGCAATTGCTCATCGCGCGAGAGCGGATTAGTTTTCGGCCGCCCGGGGCGACGCTCGTCCGCGAACAGATCTAATGTAGTACGGTCCGTTTGTTCTTTTGCCATGATTAGAATACTGACAGGAAATTCTGGCTGCAGGGGCAGGGTGCCGGTGCAATTAAGCGCGCCATCATACATCAGCGCGCCATTCGCGCCAACGCGTTAGCGACTTCAGCTGCCCGGTCGGTCTGTTTTTAATCAGTTTTTCTACTCTGCGTCGATAAATCGGTGGATCGCCCGTAGAACGGCATCCGGTTTTTCCGCATGAACCCAATGACCCGTTCCAGCGATGACGTGAGCACGGGCCTGTGGGAACTGACTTAGCAGCGCCTCGCGGTGGCTTTCATCAACATATGGAGAATTCCCGCCGCGAATAAATAGTGCAGGATATGGCCAGGCCGGAACAGGCCGCCAGCCAACGATAGTTTCGTATTGCTGCCAAAGCACGGGCACGTTGAACTTCCACTCGCCGTCAGCAAAGGATTTCAGCAGAAACTGAATGACGCCTTCCTCAGCTACGTGGTCGCGCATGATTTGCGCCGCCTGCTGGCGAGTTTTTACGCCCGCTTCGGTGACCGCGCGAATAGCCGCGAAAATTTCGTCGTGACGGCGAACCTGATAGTTAACCGGCGCAATATCTATCATCACAAGCTTATCAATACGCTGAGGGGCGATTGCGGTAAGCGCCATCACCACTTTGCCGCCCATGGAATGGCCAATAAATGTGGCCTTCTCGATGCCGTATTCGTCCAGCGTGTCCAGAACGTCCCCGGCCATTGCGGCATAGCTCATATCATCACTGCGCGGTGACAGCCCGTGATTGCGCAGATCGATCTGCAGCAACGCATGATCTTTACCCAGATCTCGTGCCAGGACACCCAGGTTATCCAGGCTGCCGAACAGGCCGTGGATCAGTACGATAGGGGAATTGCTATTCAATTGTTGCGCAGTTTGCAGGCGAGCATTTAATTTCATGGCAAAGTTCTTTATTTTGGTTCGTTTGGTTAGGGTATCATGTTGGCATTCTCGCGGGCGTGCGGCAAATATTCAGTTTACTCTGACTTTGAGTCGCCTCTCCTGTTCGCTGTTGGGATTTGACCCTATAATCCCAACGACTTGTATTCAGAAAAGATATCGCACTGGATTAAGATGAAAACAATCGAAGTTGATGACGAGCTTTACCGCTATATTGCCAGCCAGACAAAACACATCGGCGAGAGCGCGTCAGACATTTTACGGCGTATGCTTAAATTTACCGCCGGGCAAACACCAGCAGCCACTTCTACGCCCGCTGCGCCTGAGCGCGCTGCGGCTCCCGTTGTTGAAGAAAAACCTGCGAACACCGCTCGTAATCGCGTGCGTGGCGTTCGTGAGCTGCTGCTTTCCGACGAGTACGCTGCCCAGAATAAAGCCGTAAACCGCTTTATGATGGTGCTGTCCACGCTGTATATGCTGGATGCAAAAACCTTTGGCGAAGCCACTGAATCGCTGCATGGCCGCACCCGCGTCTATTTTGCTGGCGATGAGCAAACTCTGCTGGCAAACGGCAATCAAACCAAGCCGAAACATGTTCCGGGCACCCCATACTGGGTGATCACCAATACGAATACTGGTCGTAAATGCAGCATGATCGAACACATCATGCAGTCAATGCAGTTCCCTGCGGAGCTGATTGAAAAGGTTTGCGGCACTATTTAAAAACCTGGCGTCAGTAAGGAAGAGCCAATGGCTAACCACGATCGTGCGGGTCAACCTGCACAACAGAGCGACTTGATTAACGTAGCCCAGCTTACGGCGCAGTATTACGTGCTTAAGCCAGTGGTGGGGAATAGCGAACACGCGGTGAAATTCGGGACCTCCGGCCACCGCGGCAGTGCAGCACGGCATAGCTTTAACGAACCTCATATTCTGGCGATTGCGCAAGCTATCGCTGAAGAACGCGCAAAGAATGGGATCACCGGTCCATGCTATGTGGGCAAAGACACCCACGCGCTGTCCGAACCTGCGTTTATCTCCGTGCTGGAAGTGCTGGCCGCTAACGGCGTGGACGTCATTGTGCAGCAGGATAACGGCTATACGCCGACGCCTGCAATTTCTAACGCCATCCTGGTGCATAACCAAAAGGGCGGCCCTCAGGCGGACGGGATTGTTATCACGCCATCCCACAACCCACCGGACGACGGCGGCATCAAGTACAACCCGCCAAACGGTGGCCCGGCTGATACTAACGTCACCAAAGTCGTTGAAGATCGCGCTAACGCGTTGCTGGCCGACGGCCTGAAAGGCGTGAAGCGCATTACGCTGGATAAAGCGTGGGAAAGCGGTCACGTTCAGGCGCAGGATCTGATTCAGCCGTTCATCGAAGGGCTGGTGGATATCGTCGACATGGCCGCGATTCAAAAAGCGGGCCTGAAGCTGGGGGTTGATCCTCTCGGCGGTTCCGGGATCGAATACTGGCACCGTATCGCGAAGCATTACAACCTCGATCTGACCATCGTGAACGATCAGGTCGACCAGACCTTCCGCTTTATGCACCTGGATAAAGACGGCGCAATTCGCATGGACTGCTCCTCCGAATGTGCGATGGCGGGCCTGCTGGCGCTGCGCGACAAATTCGATCTGGCGTTTGCCAACGACCCGGATTACGACCGCCACGGCATCGTCACGCCAGCGGGCCTGATGAACCCGAACCATTACCTGGCTGTGGCTATTAACTATCTGTTCCAGCACCGTCCGCTGTGGGGCAAAGATGTGGCCGTCGGTAAAACCCTGGTTTCCTCCGCGATGATTGACCGCGTGGTAGAAGATCTGGGCCGCAAGCTGGTGGAAGTCCCGGTTGGCTTTAAGTGGTTCGTTGACGGCCTGTTCGACGGCAGCTTCGGCTTCGGGGGCGAAGAGAGCGCCGGGGCATCGTTCCTGCGCTTCAACGGCACCCCATGGTCGACCGACAAAGACGGTATCATCATGTGCCTGCTGGCGGCCGAAATCACCGCCGTGACGGGCAAAAACCCGCAGCAGCATTACGATGAGTTAGCCGCGCGCTTTGGCGCACCGAGCTATAACCGTATTCAGGCACCAGCCACTTCTGCACAGAAAGCCGCGCTGTCCAAGCTGTCACCTGAAATGGTGAGTGCAGACACGCTGGCAGGTGACCCGATCACCGCGCGTCTGACGGCGGCTCCGGGCAACGGCGCTTCCATTGGCGGCCTGAAGGTGATGACCAAGAACGGCTGGTTTGCCGCTCGTCCGTCCGGCACCGAAGACGCCTACAAGATTTACTGTGAAAGCTTCCTCGGCGCAGAGCACCGCGAGCAGATCGAGAAAGAAGCGGTAGAGATTGTCAGCGAAGTGCTGAAAAGCGCGAAGTAATATGCAAAAAGGCTCCCCAGGGAGCCTTTCTCTTTTAACCCAAAGCCACCATCAGTGCGCCGCAGGTGATAAGCGCTACGCCTATCCCGGCAATCAGCGACACTTTCTCACCAAACAGAATCACCGCCAGAATCACCGCGAACACCACGCTTAGCTTATCGATAGGGGCGACCTTCGACACGTCACCACTTTTGATCGCCATAAAATAGAACAGCCAGGACAGCGCCCCGGCCACGCCGCTTAACAAAATAAACAGCAGCGCTTTTTTATCGGCAAACACCGTACTAACAAGATTCAGTTTTCCCTGAACGACGACCACCCCAACTAAAAATAACGCCATGACCACAGCGCGAACGGCTGTGGCGGTATTGGCATCCAGATGCTGCAAACCAACTTTGCCAAAAATAGCGACCAGCGCTGCCGTAGCGGCAGACAACAGGGCGTAGACTAACCATGCGCTCATAACGGGCTCCTCTTGAACGAGCCAGAGATTACTCCTTCAGAGCATAAAACGGTAGCCGATCCCGGTTTCGGTGAGCAGATGGCGAGGGCGAGCGGGGTCGCTCTCCAGCTTCTGGCGCAGGTGGCCCATATAAATGCGCAGATAGTGGCTGTGTTCCACGGCATTCGGGCCCCAAACCTGATTAAGCAACTGGCGCTGGGTCAGGACTTTGCCGTGATTATTCAGCAGGGTTGCCAGCAGGCGGAACTCAATGGGGGTCAGGTGAATTTCCTCTTCGCCGCGGGTAATACGGCGCGAGGCGAGGTCGACCCGAATTTCGGAAAACTGATAAACCGGATCGGGCTGAACGGTGCTGGCGTGGCGGCGCAGGGCGACGCGAAGCCTGGCCTGCAGTTCACCGATGCCAAACGGCTTGCTGAGAAAATCGTCTGCGCCAGCATCCAGGGCGGCAATCTTCGCCTGCTCGTCACTCCGGGCCGACAGGACGATGACCGGCGTCTGGCTCCACTGGCGGAAGTCACGAATAAAATCGATGCCGTCGCCATCCGGCAGGCCGAGATCCAGAATCACCAGATCCGGCTTGCGGGTGGCGGCTTCAATCAGGCCGCGCTGCAGGGTTTCGGCATCAAACACGCGCAACGATTCATCTTCCAGCGCGGTGCGCAGAAAGCGGCGGATCTCTTTTTCATCCTCAATTATCAGAACCGTTGTCACAGCACCTCAATCATTTCAGGGAGTTCGGGGGGAGGCGATAAAGGTAGCACAACGTGGAAGCTGGCACCGCCTTCCGGGCGGTTAAGCGCATAAATTGTGCCGCCGTGAACTTCAACAATCGCCCGGCAGATAGCCAGCCCAAGCCCAACGCCTGGAATAGCTGACTCTTTGTTACCGCGGGCAAATTTATCAAAAATCAGCAGCTCTTTACCAGCGGGAACCCCCGGGCCGCTGTCCCAAACTTCCAGGTCCAGCTTGTCTGCTGTCGAGGTCGCTTTAATACCGATGTTGGCTTTATAACCGGCATATTTCACCGCATTCTCCAGCAGGTTGATCAGCACGCGTTCGAACAGCGGGCCGTCGACTTCAATCAGCATCAGCGGATCAGGCAAATTAAGGGCGATATGGCGGCCGCCGAGGCCCGGTTCGAGCATCTTCAGCGCGCTGCCGACGACTTCCTCTAGCGTCAGCCACTCCTTGCGAAGATTAAAACCGCCCGACTGAATGCGGGCCATATCCAGCAGATTATTCACCAGCCGGGTGGTGTTCAGCACATGCTGACGGATTTCGTTGGCCTGCGGGGCATGTTTTGATCCTTCACTGGCGAGATCCAGCGTGAGGATTTCTGCCTGGCCAAACAGCACGGTCAGCGGCGTGCGCAGGTCGTGCGAAAGCGCGGCCAGCAGCGAGTTGCGGATTTGCTCCCGTTCGCTGGAAAGCCGGGCCTGTTCTTCGCTGGCGGTGAGCAGCAGCCTGTCGAGCGCGGTGGCCACCAGCAGGGTAAAGGTTTCCAGCAGGCGCTGCTGTTCGGGGATCATCAGCTGGCGCAGATTCTCCGGCTCAACGACCAGCAGACCCAGGGTCCTTTCCGTGGTGCTAAGCGGCAGGATGCGGTAGGGCACGCCCGGCAGCGTATCCGTTCCGGCACCGGCGGGCTGGCCTTTATCAAAGCTCCAGCGGGCAATCGCTTCATCCCACTGAGCGGGTTCCCCTTCGGCTGCGATACGGCTGAGTTTCCCGTGATCGTCCGGCAGCAGCAGCAGGCTGCGGGCCTGGAAGGTGTTGTTAATAAACTGCACGCTGGTGGCGGCGACGTCCTGCGGCGTGCGGTCATCGGCCAGAGCTTTAGACATTTCATACAGATGACGGGTGCGCTGTTCCCGGTAGCGGGCGATGCGTGCCTGATAACGTACTCCGGCGGTCAGATTCCCGATCACCAGCCCGACGGTGAGCATTACGCCGAAGGTCAGCAGATACTGAACATCCGACACGGCGAGCGTGCCTCGCGGCGCAATAAAGAACAGGTCGAAGCTAATCACGTTGATGACCGTCGCGAGGACGGACGGCCAGCGGCCATAAAACAGCGCGACCATCACCACGCCAAGCAGGTAGATCATCACCAGGTTGGCGGCATCAAAGGCCACCAGCCACTGATTGGCGATAAAGGTAATAAACGCACAGAGCACCACTGCCACGGCGCAGCCGCGCAGTTGAATGCGCCATTTCTCGCTTAGCGTTCTGGTGTCCGGTGCTCTGGTCGGGGAGGGGAGCGGTTTTTCATCCAGCGCAACAATCACCAGATCGAGGTCCGGGGCGCGTTTGGCTAACCGGTCGGCGAAAGACGTACGGTGCCACCAGCGGCGCGTGGTATGACGGCCAATAATGATTTTGCCGAGATTGTGTTCGCGGGCGTAGCGCAGCACCGCTTTTTCTTCATTGGGATCGGCAAGCGTGGCGGTTTCGGCTCCCAGCTCCTGGGCGAGCCGCAGAGCGCTTAAAATGGTCCGGCGCTGATGTTCCGGCAGGCGGTGAAGCTGCGGCGTTTCGACGTAGACGGCGTGCCAGACGCTGCCGAGCTTGGCGGCAAGGCGAGCGGCGGTGCGAACCAGTTTTTCATTGCCGTTGCTATGGCCGATGCACAGCAGAATGGCGTCCCGCGTGTGCCAGACTTTTTCCTGTCCCTGGTTGTCCCGCCAGGCGCGCATCTGATCGTCAACGCGGTCGGCTGTGCGTCGCAAGGCCAGCTCTCGCAGCGCTATCAGGTTGCCTTTACGGAAGAAGTGCTCGATGGCGCGTTCGGCCTGGCCGGAGATATAAACTTTGCCTTCGTGCAGGCGCTGGCGGAGGTCGTCCGGCGGCAGGTCAACCAGCACGACTTCGTCGGCGGCGTCGAAAATAGGGTCGGGGACGGTTTCGCGTACCTGAATCCCGGTGACTCCGCCCACCACATCATTCAGGCTTTCCAGATGCTGAACGTTAACGGAGGTCAGGACGTCGATCCCGGCCTCAAGCAGCTCTTCCACGTCCTGCCAGCGTTTGGGGTGGCGCGATCCTGGCGCGTTACTGTGCGCCAGTTCGTCCATCAGAATCAGGGCAGGGTTGCGGGCGAGGGCGGCGTCCAGGTCAAACTCCTGGACCAGACGCCCCCGGTGGTGAATACGACGAGGGGGCTGAATCGTCAGCCCCTTTAACAGTTCGGCAGTTTCCTGGCGGCCGTGGGTTTCCACCACGCCCACCAGCACATCGAGGCCCTGCGCCCGCAGGCGCTGCGCCTCCTGAAGCATCGCGTAGGTTTTCCCGACGCCTGCACAGGCGCCGAAGAAGATTTTCAGTTTCCCACGCGGCTGGCGGTTGACTTTCTCCAGCAGCTTATCGGGGTTGGGGCGCAGCGGCTCCTCGGTCATAACACGTCCTTTTTACTTCGCCTGGAGATGGTCCAGCGCCAGGTTCAGCTTAACGATATTCACTACCGGCATGCCGATAAAATTCACCAGCGGCGTGGTGGTGTTCTCCGCCACCAGGCGAGCGATTTGCTCCACCGGCAGATTTCTGGCTTTCGCTACCCGTGGGATTTGCCACGCGGTCGCTTCAGGAGAAAGCTGCCCGTCCAGGCCGCTGGCGGAGGTGGTGACTAAGTCAACGGGTACCGCTGGATTAGCCTCCGGGTTAGCCGCACGCAGCGCACTAACGCGAGCCTTAACCTCTTTGTCCAGCTCCGGGTTGCTGGCCGCAAGGTTGCTGCCGCCGGATGCCATTGGATTATAGGGGCTATCCGAGGTGGCAGAGGGGCGGCCCTGGAAATATTTTGCGTTAGTGAAGTCCTGACCAATCAGTTCTGAACCGCGAACCTTGCCGTCTTCAACGATTAACGAGCCGTTGGCCTGAGCCGGGAACCACCATTGCCCCAGCAGCGTGGCGAGGAGAGGATAAACCCCTCCGGTAATCAGCGTCAGGATAATCAGCAGTAATAAAGCTGGGCGTAACGTAGCCATGTTCTTTTCCTCTTAGACCAGACCGAGTACGGTCAGGATCACGTCAATCACTTTGATACCAATAAACGGCACGACGATACCGCCCAGGCCATAGATCCACAGGTTGCGGCGCAGCATCGCGGCCGCGCTCAGCGGCTTGTAGCTAATGCCTTTTAGCGCCAGCGGAATGAGGCAGATGATGATCAGCGCATTGAAGATCACCGCGCTCAAGATGGCCGAAGCAGGGGAGTGCAGGTGCATCACGTTCAGCGCGTTCAACTGCGGGTAAGTCACCGCAAACGCCGCCGGGATAATGGCGAAGTATTTCGCCACGTCGTTAGCGATACTGAAGGTGGTCAGTGACCCGCGAGTCATCAGCATTTGCTTCCCGATGTGGACCACTTCAATCAGCTTGGTTGGGTTAGAGTCCAGGTCAACCATGTTCCCGGCCTCCTTCGCTGCCTGAGTCCCGGAGTTCATGGCTACCGCTACGTCTGCCTGCGCAAGGGCAGGGGCGTCGTTGGTGCCGTCGCCGGTCATCGCCACCAAACGTCCTTCGGCTTGATACTGGCGAATCAGCGCCAGCTTGGCTTCGGGTGTGGCTTCAGAAAGGAAGTCATCCACCCCGGCTTCGGCGGCAATCGCCGCGGCGGTCAGGCGGTTATCCCCGGTGATCATCACCGTTTTGATGCCCATCTGGCGCAGCTGTGCGAAACGCTCTTTAATGCCGCCTTTCACGATGTCTTTCAGCGCGATTACGCCCAGCACGTTAGCGCCTTCGGCAACCACCAGCGGCGTACCGCCCTGGCGAGCCACGCCTTCAACCAGCGTGTCGACCTGGGCCGGGAAGTGGCCGTTGTTCACTTCTACGTGGCGGCGGATGGCATCCACAGAACCTTTGCGGATCATGCGGTCCTGAATATTGATGCCGCTCATACGGGTTTGCGCGGTAAACGGCACAAACGTTGCCTGCAGGTTCTGCACGTCGCGTTCACGCAGGTTAAAGCGCTGTTTTGCCAGCACCACGATACTGCGGCCTTCTGGCGTTTCATCCGCCAGTGAGGCCAGCTGCGCGGCATCGGCCAGCTCTTTTTCATCCACGCCTGGGGCAGGGAGGAAGGCGGAGGCCTGGCGGTTACCGAGCGTGATGGTGCCGGTTTTATCCAGCAGCAGGACGTCGATATCCCCGGCGGCTTCTACCGCACGGCCGCTGGTGGCGATCACGTTCGCACCCAGCATACGGCTCATCCCGGCCACGCCGATGGCGGAAAGCAGGCCGCCGATGGTGGTTGGGATCAGGCAGACCAGCAGGGCTACCAGCACGGTTACGCTAGCCGCCTGGCCGCCGTAGGCAGAGAACGGCCACAGGGTTGCGGTCGCCAGCAGCAGGACGATTGTCAGCGCTACCAGCAGGATAGTCAGGGCGATTTCGTTCGGCGTTTTACGACGCTGGGCGCTTTCCACCATGGCAATCATGCGGTCGAGGAAGGTTTCCCCTGGGTTAACGCTGCACTGGATGACCAGCCAGTCGGACAGAATGCGCGTCCCGCCGGTCACCGAGGCAAAGTCGCCGCCGGACTCACGGATAACCGGGGCGGATTCCCCGGTGATGGCGCTTTCATCCACCGACGCGCCGCCCTCAAGGACTTCGCCATCGCAAGGGATGATGTCCCCGGCTTCCACCAGCACGACGTCGCCTTTACGCAGATCGGCCGCCGGAATGTGGTCCACCTGCGCATCATGCTGCGGGCTGCGCAGTTTGCGTGCCCAACTGGTTTTTTTCACCCCTTTCAGGCTGTTCGCCTGGGCCTTGCTGCGGCCTTCTGCCAGCGCTTCAGCAAAGTTGGCGAACAGCACGGTAAACCATAGCCACAGGCTGATGGCGAGCGTGAAGAGGGCATCCCCCTGCTGCAGGCCGGTGAACATCGCTATCCCGAGCAGGGTAGTGATGATGCTCCCCACCCAGACGATAAACATCACCGGGTTGCGCCACTGCACCTGCGGGGCGAGCTTTTTAAAAGAATCAATTAGCGCCTGACGGATCAGACCAGGTTCAAACAGCGCCTGTTGCTTGCGACTCATGGAAGCCTCGTAATCAGAAATTAACCAGAGAAAGGTGTTCCGCAACCGGGCCTAAAGCGAGGGCGGGGATAAAGGTCAGGGCGCCAACCAGCAGCACTGTCCCAATCAGTAAACCGATAAACAGCGGGCCGTGCGTTGGCAGCGTACCGATGCTGACGGCCTGGGATTTTTTCGCGGCCAGGGAACCGGCAATAGCCATTACCGGGATAATCACCCCAAAGCGGCCAAACCACATGCATACGGCCAGCAGAACGTTCCAGAACGGCGTGTTGGTGCTCAGGCCGGCGAAGGCGCTACCGTTATTGTTTGCGGCGGAAGAAATCGCATACAGCACCTCGCTGAAGCCGTGGATCCCTGGGTTTGCCATGCCGCTGCGGCCTGCATCCGTCATCATCGCCAGCGCGGTGCCGAGCAGCACCAGGGCAGGGGTGATAAGAATGGCCAGCGAAGTCATCTTCATTTCCGGCACGTCAATTTTCTTACCCAGGTATTCCGGGGTACGCCCAATCATCAGCCCGGCGATAAACACGGCCAGCAGGACGAACAGCAGCATGCCATACAGGCCAGCGCCTACGCCGCCGAAGACCACTTCACCAATCTGCATCAGCCACATTGGCACCATGCCGCCCAGCGCCGTAAAGGAGTCATGCATGGCGTTGACCGCCCCGCAGGATGCGGCGGTAGTAATCACCGCGAACAGGCTGCTATTCAGAATGCCGAAGCGGCTCTCTTTGCCTTCCATGTTGATGCTGCTGTTGGCACCCAATTGGATAAAGTGCGGGTTGCCCTGCAGCTCGGCCCACATCACTACCACCACGCAGACCACGAAGATAATGGTCATCGCCCAAAGCAGCGCGCGGCCCTGACGGCGGTCGCCCACGGCTTCACCAAAGGCGAAGCAGAGCGCGGCCGGGATCAGGAAGATGGAAACCATCTGCACAAAGTTGGTCAGCGCCGTAGGGTTCTCAAACGGGTGAGAGGAGTTAGCGTTGAAGAAGCCCCCGCCGTTGGTTCCCAGCATTTTAATCGCTTCCTGAGAAGCCACCGGCCCCATCGGCAGCAGGTGCTGAACGCCTTCAATGGTGGTGTAAGGCTGGTAAGCAGAGAAGTTCTGCAGCGAACCCTGGCTGATAAAGAACAGCGCCATCACCAGCGAGATTGGCAGCAGGATGTACAGCGTAACGCGGGTTAAATCGACCCAGGCGTTGCCCAGCGTGCTGGTGGAATGGCGAGAGAAACCACGGATCAGCGCAAACACTACGGCAATGCCGGTGGCGGCAGAAACGAAGTTTTGTACCGTCAGGCCCACCATCTGGCTGAAGTAGCTCAGCGTGGTTTCGCCGCCGTAAGACTGCCAGTTAGTGTTGGAGACAAAACTGACGGCAGTGTTCAGCGCCAGATGCCAGGAGAGGCCCGGCAGATGCTGCGGGTTAAGCGGCAAACTGTCCTGGAACAGCAGCATCGCGAACAGCAGGATCAGCCCAAAAACGTTAAATGCCAGAATCGCCATCAGATAGCGTTTCCAGTCCATTTCTTCACCTTTGCTGCCCATCAGGGACCACAAAATGGGCTCAATGCGGCCCACGATCGGCAGCGGTTCGCCGTCGATCAGTCGTGCCAGCACGGCGCCCAGCGGTTTCGCAAGGGCAAAGAGCACCAGCAGGAAGCTGGCGATCAGTAAAAATCCGGACGCAGCCATTAAAACGCCTCCGCTTTAATCAGGGCATAAACCAGGTAACCCAACAGCAAGAAGACCAGCACGATGCCGGTTATGACGCCTGCACTCACAATCCACCTCCAACGGTGCGTTAAGCATTTCGCGGCAGAATAGGATTTCGGGTGAAAAGATGTCGTAAAAGTCCGGGGGCGGGGTGTAAAAAAAGTATAAAAATGGCAAAAGCCATTAGTTAACTAATGGTTAGTATTTATTTAACCATTTTGTAACTTAATTACAGGTGAAAAGATAAATAGCGCACAAAAAAGTGCATTTATCTGGTCGGAGGAGTAGTAAACTTTCAAACAATGAGATAGTATTTTGACCAGATAACAAGTTTCGATTTTCCGACATGCGGTGTCGGTCACACATTATGAGGAGAAGCCTATGTCTTTATACAAAGAATACCCTGCGCATCAGGTCATCCTGCGACGCACTTTTGCAGTCGCTGCCGGTGTGCTGGCGCTGCCTGTAATGCTGTTCTGGAAAGATCGCGCGCGTTTTTACAGCTACCTGCACCGCGTCTGGTCCAAAACCAGCGACAAGCCGGTGTGGATGGCGCAATCTGAAGCCGCCGCCTTCGATTATTACTAAAAGCTGAATCGATTTGACGAAAGCTACCTCCGGGTAGCTTTTTTGTTGACTGCGTCTTGCTACACTGAGTTAACAACTGAGACGCGGGCAGCCAGCGATGTCGCTTAGTCTGGCATTGGTATACTTCTGCTGTCCGAAATAACTTCCAATATTGAACCGTCGCCAACGCGCAATGGCGGCGGTCAGGTAATGAATCCAGGGAGAGTTATGCCTACCCATCTGGTCTGGTTCCGCAACGATCTACGTATTCACGATAACTACGCCTTACACGCCGCCTGCCGTAATCCCGATGCAAAAGTCATCGGATTTTTTGTCGTGACGCCCGAACAATGGCGGCAGCACGTCATGGCACCCAAACAGGCCGAATTTATCTTTGAGCATTTACGGGCATTGGGTCATGCCCTGGCCGGGCGTGGGATTGAACTTCATATCCAACAGGCTGCGGATTTTGCCGCGTCGATAGAGTGTATAAAAGCGTTCTGCGTTGAACAAAAAGTCGATGCGCTTTTTTACAACTACCAGTATGAAGTTAACGAGCGTGCCCGTGACGCCGCGCTGGAAAAAGCTCTGGATGTGGACGTTACCGTGCAGGGATTTGATGACAGCCTGCTGCTTGCACCGGGCAGCGTCACTACCGGCAACCACGAGATGTACAAAGTCTTTACCCCGTTCAGCAAGGCGTTTATTCGGCGCTTGCAGGAAGGGCTGCCGGAATGCGTGCCTGCGCCAAAAGCCCGTGGAGAGTGCGACTTCAATGAAAGCTTTGCGTTTGATATGCCCCGTGAGGCGTTTGACCGCGAACTCTTCCCGGTGGGTGAGCCGGAGGCCATTGGCATGCTGCGTAAATTTTGCCTGCAGCCCGCTGCCGACTACCCGGAACAACGTGATTTCCCGGCGATAGAAGGCACCAGCCGGCTGTCGCCTTATCTGGCCACCGGCGTTTTGTCTCCGCGCCAGTGCCTGCATCGTCTGCTAAAAGAGCACCCTAAAGCGCTGGAGGGCGAAGCCGGAGCTACCTGGCTCAACGAACTCATCTGGCGCGAGTTTTACCGCCATCTGATGGTTGCGTACCCGAAACTTTGCCGTCACCAGCCGTTTATTGCCTGGACAGATAAAGTTCGCTGGAGCGGAAATAATGCATGGCTTGAAGCCTGGCAGCAGGGTAAAACGGGTTACCCCATTGTCGATGCGGCGATGCGGCAGCTGAACCAAACGGGCTGGATGCATAACCGTTTACGCATGGTCGTGGCGAGTTTTCTGGTGAAGGATTTGCTAATCGACTGGCGGCAGGGCGAGCGCTATTTTATGTCGCAGCTGATTGACGGAGATCTGGCGGCGAACAACGGCGGCTGGCAGTGGGCGGCTTCTACGGGCACCGACGCCGCGCCTTATTTCCGCATTTTTAACCCGACAACTCAGGGTGAACGCTTCGATGCTGAAGGGGATTTTATTCGCCACTGGCTACCTGAACTGAAAACTGTGCCAGGGAAACAGATTCATTCGCCGTGGGACTGGGCTGATAAACAAAAGCAAACGCTGGACTACCCGCGCCCGATTGTTGACCATAGGCAGGCCCGACTGAATACGCTTGCGGCTTATGAAGCGGCAAGAAAATAACCAAAGAGAATAATGATGAAAAACAGTGAACTGGAACGCCTGATTAATGACAAGCTGAACAGCTCGGCAATCAGTGATTACGCCCCGAATGGCCTGCAGGTTGAAGGCCGGGAAGCGATCCGCAAGATTGTCACTGGGGTTACTGCCAGCCAGGCGCTGCTGGACGAAGCTGTGCGCCAGCAGGCCGATGCGGTGATCGTCCACCACGGTTATTTCTGGAAAAATGAATCGCCGGTGATCCGCGGCATGAAGCGCAACCGCCTGAAAACGCTGCTGGCGAACGACATCAACCTTTACGGCTGGCATTTGCCGCTTGATGCCCATCCGCAGTTGGGGAATAACGCCCAACTTGGCGCGCTGCTGGGGATTGAAACGAAAGGGGAAGTTGAGCCGCTGGTCCCTTGGGGCGAGTTCCCGACGCCGCTTTCCGGCGTGGAGCTGGCTTCCTGGATTGAAATGCGCTTAGGCCGCACGCCGCTGTGGTGTGGAGACACCGGCCCGGATCAGATCCGCCGCGTGGCGTGGTGCACGGGCGGTGGGCAGGGCTTTATCGATAGCGCGGCGCGCTTTGGGGTGGATGCGTTTATTACCGGCGAAGTTTCCGAGCAGACGATTCATTCCGCCCGCGAACAGGGGCTGCATTTCTACGCCGCGGGTCATCATGCCACCGAGCGGGGTGGGATCCAGGCGCTTAGCGACTGGCTAAACAGCGAAACCGATCTCGACGTTATCTTTATCGATATCCCTAATCCTGCCTGATACCGGAGGAGCTGTGCAACGAGCTCGCTGTTATTTATTGGGTGAAAAAGCGGTGGTTCTGGAGCTGGATCCTCCTGTCAGGCTTGCCAGCCAGCAGCGCATTTGGGGACTGCTGCAGCGCCTGAATGCCTCTGACGAGGTGAGCGAGGCCATTCCGGGCATGAATAACATCACCGTGGTGCTGAAAGATCCTCAGCGTCTGGCGCTGGATGGCATTGAATGGCTCCAGCACTGGTGGGAAGAAAGTGAGGCTGTGATCCCTCCGCCTCGTAAGATTGATATTCCGGTCGTATACGGCGGTGAGGTGGGACCCGATCTTGATGTCGTGGCTCGCCACAATAACTTAACGCCCGAACAGGTAGTCGCCCTGCATTCTGGAGCGGAGTACATCGTCTACTTCCTTGGCTTCCAGCCGGGCTTTGCTTATCTGGGGGGACTGCCTGAAGTCCTCGCTACGCCCCGCCGGGCAGAACCCCGGCTGCAGGTTGCCGCTGGCTCTGTAGGCATTGGTGGCAGTCAAACCGGCATTTATCCGCTGGTGACGCCGGGAGGTTGGCAAATCATCGGCCGCACCTCACTCGATTTGTTTAACCCCAACGGCTCATCACCCACTTTATTGTTGCCGGGTGATACCGTGCGTTTCGTCCCGCAGCAGGGGGGCATATGCTGAATATTGTTCGCGCCGGGATACAAACCAGCGTGCAGGATACGGGCCGGGAAGGGCAGCGTCATTTGGGCGTGAGCCGCTGCGGCGCGCTCGATACCCCCGCCATCTCCGTCGCCAATTTACTGGTTGGGAATGCGCCAGATGCCCCCGCGCTGGAAATCACCCTTGGACAATGCGTGCTTGAATTCGGGCGTAGCGGCTGGTTTGCGCTTACCGGGGCGGGCTGCCATGCGGAGCTGGATGGCAACGCCGTGTGGACGGGCTGGCGACTGCCTGTCAAAAAAGGCCAAAGGCTGACGCTGAAAAAACCTACGCACGGTATGCGCAGCTACCTTGCCGTCGACGGTGGCCTGGATGTGCCGGAAGTGATGGGGTCTTACAGCACCGATCTTAAAGCCGGGATCGGCGGTCATCATGGCCGTTTGCTGCGGGATGGTGACCGTTTAGCTTTGCGTAAACCTCAACGTAAATTTCAGCATCCCCGCGGTGTAAAACAACTGCTTTGGGGAAATCGCATTCGCGCCGTGACCGGGCCGGAGTATCAGGAATTCAGCCAGGCATCTCAGGGGAGTTTCTGGCGATTGGCCTGGCAAATTAGCCCGCAGAGTAACCGGATGGGCTACAGGCTTCAGGGGCCAGAGCTGGAGCGGACGACCCAGCGAGAAATGCTGTCTCATGGCCTGCTGCCGGGCGTGATTCAGGTACCGCATAACGGCCAGCCGATTGTGTTAATGAACGATGCCCAGACAACCGGGGGCTATCCTCGCATTGCCTGCGTGATTGAGGCCGATCTTTATCATCTGGCTCAGGTCAGGCTGGGGGAACCCATTCATTTTGTGCCGTGTACGCTGGCGGAGGCGCTCAAAGCGCGCCGCGAACAGGCTATTTATCTCGAGCAGATTACCTGGCAACTGGCACAGGAAGCATAACGTTTCAGGGAGTTTAGTATGCCGGAAGGACCGGAGATTCGCCGCGCGGCGGACAAGCTGGAAGCCGCCGTGGGCGGGGAGCCGTTAACCGAAGCCTGGTTTGCTTTTGAAGAGCTTAAGCCGTTTGAAGCGATGCTGGTGGGGAAAACCATCGATCGTATCGAAACCCGGGGAAAAGCAATGCTGACGCATTTTTCCAACGGCTTAACCTTGTACAGTCATAATCAGCTTTACGGCGTATGGCGAGTGACTGACGTAGGTAAAGTAGCAGAAACGAACCGTGTGCTGCGTGTCAGGCTGCAAACGGCTGAAAAAGCCATTCTTCTTTACAGCGCCTCGGACATCGAAATCCTCGATCAGGGGCAGCTTGAACAACAGCCTTTCTTGCAGCGCGTGGGGCCGGATGTGCTGGATGAAACGCTGACGGTGGATCTGGTCAAAGCACGTTTGCTGTCGCCAAAGTTTCGCCGTCGGCAGTTCAGCGGGTTACTGCTCGACCAGGCTTTTCTTGCCGGTTTGGGGAATTACCTGCGAGTGGAAATCCTTTGGGAAGCGGAACTTGCGCCGCAGCACCGCGCGGAGGATTTAAGCGAAGAGCAGATTGAGCGGTTAGCGACTGCTTTGCTGGCGATTCCACGGCTTTCTTATCAGACGCGAGGCCAGGGAGATGAGAACAAACATCACGGGGCTGTTTTCAGCTTTAGGGTGTTTCACCGGGCGGGTGAACCGTGCGAACGATGTGGAGGGATTATTGAAAGAACTAACCTCTCTTCAAGACCGTTTTACTGGTGCCCTCGCTGCCAGAAATAAAAAAACGCGCCACAGGGCGCGTTTTTTACTCATCAAGTAAGAAATATTACTTTTTGAGATCGGATTTGAAATCACGTTTGTCGTAGCCGGTGTACAGCTGACGTGGACGGGCAATTTTAATGCCGTCGTCGTGCATTTCGTTCCAGTGTGCAATCCAGCCCACGGTACGCGCCATCGCGAAGATAACGGTAAACATGGAGGAAGGAATGCCCATCGCCTTCAGGATGATGCCGGAGTAGAAGTCTACGTTCGGGTAGAGTTTCTTCTCGATGAAGTACGGGTCGTTCAGCGCGATGTGTTCCAGCTCCATCGCCACTTCCAGCAGGTTGTTATCCTTCAGGTTCAGCTCTTTCAGCACTTCGTGACAGGTTTCACGCATCACGGTGGCGCGCGGGTCGTAGTTTTTGTACACGCGGTGGCCGAAGCCCATCAGGCGGAACGAGTCGTTCTTGTCTTTGGCACGACGGATAAATTCTGGAATGTGCTCCACGGTGCTGATTTCTTCCAGCATCTTCAGCGCAGCTTCGTTCGCGCCGCCGTGAGCCGGTCCCCACAGGGAAGCGATCCCCGCCGCGATACACGCAAATGGGTTAGCGCCGGAAGAACCTGCGGTACGTACGGTTGACGTCGATGCGTTCTGCTCGTGGTCAGCGTGCAGGATCAGAATACGATCCATTGCTCGCTCCAGAATTGGGTTAACTTTGTACTCTTCGCACGGCGTGGAGAACATCATGTTCAGGAAGTTAGCCGAGTAGGAGAGGTCGTTGCGTGGGTAAACAAACGGCTGGCCAATCGAATACTTGTAACACATTGCCGCTACGGTTGGCATTTTGGAGAGCAGACGGAACGCCGCGATTTCACGGTGACGTGGGTTATTCACGTCAAGGGAGTCGTGGTAGAAGGCCGCCAGCGCGCCGGTTACGCCGCACAGCACGGCCATCGGATGTGAGTCGCGACGGAAGCCGTGGAACAGACGGGTGATCTGCTCGTGAATCATGGTGTGGCGGGTAACGGTAGTTTTGAATTCGTCGAACTGCTCCTGCGTCGGTTTTTCGCCGTTCAGCAGGATGTAGCACACTTCCAGGTAGCTGGATTCGGTGGCCAGTTGGTCAATCGGGAAACCGCGGTGCAACAGAATGCCTTCGTCACCGTCGATATAAGTGATTTTGGATTCGCAGGATGCGGTAGAGGTGAAACCTGGGTCAAAAGTAAATACACCTTTAGAACCAAGACTACGGATATCAATTACATCCTGACCTAGCGTGCCCTTTAGCACATCAAGTTCGAGAGCATCGTCACCATTAAGGGTGAGGTTTGCTTTAGTATCAGCCATTTACGGTCTCCTTAGCGCCTTATTTCATAAGACTGCCGGGCGTCCGATTTGCATTCGAACCCACAATGGTTGGTTACCAGTTTTTTAATTGGCTCGCGGCTCTGTTTAGAGGAGTACAACCAGGGTACAGAGCGATGGGCGCTTGCAGGTAACACTCGCTTTGGGGGCGAAACTACAGCAAATCAGCGTCTTAGCAATCAGTATCATTCAAACCTGTATATCACTAATAACTGTCCTGATCTCTCGGGTCAATACCCATCCACTGTTACATAACTATTACTCAGGTGAAAGGCTGACCCTATAACTTTTACGAATTATACGGCTTTTCTGGCCCTGTTTGTAACAAGAATGTTTAACTTTTGTCAAATCAGATGATTAAAATTTAAAATAATGTTGTTATCGTGATCCTGCTCACTGTTCCGAGCAAAACCCTTCAAACATTATGTGGGTTAATTGTAATGATTTTGTGAAGAGCCTATACTGCCGCCAGGTCTCCGGAACACCCTGCTACCGGGAGCCACCCAGCGTTGTAGCCAGATCCCTGGCCTCTGGATGTAGCTGTTTTTTGCATGACGCACAGTTATAGAAAGTTAGCGCTGTCTGACCCCGAATGCAGATCCGGAGGAAGGAAACAATAAGAAGAGCATGTGGGCGCTATTCATGATAAGAAACGTGAAAAAACAACGACCTGTCAATCTGGATCTGAAAACGATCCGGTTCCCCGTCACTGCAATCGCTTCCATCCTCCACCGCGTTTCCGGCGTGATCACATTTGTGGCGGTCGGCATTCTGCTTTGGTTGCTGGGACTGTCACTCTCCTCCCCGGAAGGTTTTCTGACCGCGTCCGCCGTGATGAGCAGCTTTATCGTTAAATTTATAATGTGGGGCATTCTGACGGCTCTGGCCTATCACGTGGTGGTGGGTATTCGCCATCTGCTGATGGACTTTGGCTATCTGGAAGAGACCTTTGTAGCGGGCAAACGATCCGCACATATCGCCTTTGTTATTACTGTCGTGCTTTCAATTCTTGCAGGAGTCCTCGTATGGTAAGCAATGCCTCCGCATTGGGTCGCAATGGCGTGCACGATTATGTGCTGGTTCGCGCTACCGCCATCGTACTCACCCTGTACATCATCTACATGATTGGCTTCTTCGCTGTCACCGGCGAGCTGACCTACGACGTCTGGCACGGCTTCTTTGCCTCTGCCTTCACCAAAGTTTTCACCCTGCTGGCACTGTTCTCTATTTTGATCCATGCCTGGATTGGCATGTGGCAGGTGTTGACCGACTACGTTAAACCACTGGCGATTCGCCTTCCTTTACAGCTGCTGATTGTTGTCGCGCTGTTGGTTTACGTCATTTATGGATTCGTTGTGGTGTGGGGTGTGTAATGAAACTGCCAGTCAGAGAATTTGATGCTGTAGTGATTGGTGCCGGCGGCGCAGGTATGCGCGCGGCGCTACAGATTTCCCAGAGCGGCCAAAGCTGTGCGCTGCTTTCTAAAGTGTTCCCAACTCGTTCCCATACCGTATCTGCGCAGGGTGGTATCACCGTGGCGCTGGGTAATACCCATGAAGATAACTGGGAATGGCACATGTATGACACGGTAAAAGGTTCCGATTATATCGGTGACCAGGACGCCATCGAATATATGTGTAAAACCGGCCCGGAAGCGATTCTGGAACTGGACCACATGGGCCTGCCTTTCTCCCGTCTGGAAAACGGCACCATTTATCAACGTCCGTTCGGCGGCCAGTCGAAAGACTTCGGCGGCGAGCAGGCGGCGCGTACTGCGGCAGCGGCTGACCGTACCGGCCACGCTTTACTGCACACGCTGTATCAGCAGAACCTGAAAAACCACACCACCATCTTCTCCGAGTGGTATGCGCTGGATCTGGTGAAAAACGCCGATGGCGCAGTGGTTGGCTGTACCGCACTGTGCATCGAAACCGGTGAAGTCGTTTACTTCAAAGCCCGCGCAACCGTGCTGGCAACCGGCGGCGCAGGCCGTATTTATCAATCCACCACCAACGCCCACATCAATACCGGTGACGGCGTTGGTATGGCTATCCGCGCTGGCGTGCCGGTGCAGGATATGGAAATGTGGCAGTTCCACCCAACCGGCATTGCCGGGGCAGGGGTTCTGGTTACAGAAGGCTGCCGTGGTGAAGGCGGTTACCTGCTGAACAAACACGGCGAACGCTTCATGGAGCGTTATGCCCCGAACGCGAAAGACCTGGCGGGTCGTGACGTGGTGGCGCGTTCCATCATGATCGAAATCCGTGAAGGCCGCGGCTGTGATGGTCCGTGGGGGCCGCACGCCAAACTGAAACTCGACCACCTGGGTAAAGAAGTGCTGGAATCCCGCCTGCCGGGCATTCTGGAACTGTCCCGTACCTTCGCCCACGTCGATCCGGTGAAAGAGCCGATCCCGGTTATCCCAACCTGCCACTATATGATGGGCGGTATTCCGACCAAAGTGACCGGCCAGGCGCTGACCGTGAACGATCAGGGCGAAGATGTGGTTATCCCTGGTTTGTTCGCCGTGGGCGAAATTGCCTGTGTTTCCGTACACGGTGCGAACCGCCTGGGCGGCAACTCCCTGCTTGACCTGGTGGTGTTCGGGCGTGCTGTTGGCCTGCACCTGCAGGAATCCATTGCCGAGCAGGGCGATCTGCTTGACGCAACCGACGCTGAAATCGACGCCTCCCTTGAGCGCCTTAACCGCTGGAACGGCAACCGTAACGGTGAAGATCCGGTGGAAATCCGCAAAGCGCTGCAGGAATGTATGCAGCACAACTTCTCGGTATTCCGCGAAGGTGACGCGATGGCCAAAGGGCTTGAGCAGCTGAAAGCAATCCGCGAGCGCCTGAAAAATGCCCGTCTGGACGACACTTCCAGCGAGTTCAACACCCAGCGCGTTGAGTGCCTGGAGCTGGATAACCTGATGGAAACCGCTTACGCCACTGCGGTGTCGGCAAACTTCCGTACCGAGAGCCGAGGCGCGCATAGCCGCTTCGACTTCCCGGAGCGTGATGACGAAAACTGGCTGTGCCATTCCCTGTATCTGCCAGAGACGGAATCCATGACGCGTCGTAGCGTTAACATGGAACCGAAACTGCGTCCGGCGTTCCCGCCGAAGATTCGTACTTATTAATGCGGAGACAGGACAATGAAACTCGAATTCTCAGTTTATCGTTATAACCCGGATGTAGACGACGCTCCGCGCATGCAGGATTACACCCTGGAAGCGGAAGAGGGTCGCGACATGATGCTGCTTGACGCTTTAATGCAGCTGAAAGAAAAAGATCCTAGTCTGTCATTCCGTCGCTCTTGCCGTGAAGGCGTTTGTGGCTCCGACGGCCTGAACATGAACGGCAAAAACGGGCTGGCCTGTATCACGCCAATCTCGGCGCTCGGCAACGGTAAGCAGAAGATAGTCATCCGTCCTCTGCCTGGCCTGCCGGTGATCCGCGATCTGGTGGTAGACATGGGGCAATTCTATGCTCAATATGAGAAGATTAAGCCTTACTTGTTGAATAATGGGCAAAATCCACCCGCTCGCGAGCATTTGCAGTCGCCTGAACAGCGTGAAAAGCTGGATGGTTTGTACGAGTGCATTCTTTGCGCTTGCTGCTCGACTTCTTGTCCGTCGTTCTGGTGGAACCCGGACAAGTTTATCGGCCCGGCCGGTTTGCTGGCTGCGTATCGCTTCCTGATCGACAGCCGCGACACCGAAACGGACGCGCGTCTGGACGGCCTGAGCGATGCTTTCAGCGTATTCCGCTGCCACAGCATTATGAACTGCGTCAGCGTTTGTCCTAAGGGGCTGAACCCGACGAAAGCTATCGGCCATATTAAGTCGATGCTGTTGCAAAAAAGCGCTTAAGTCAGAAAAGTACCCTCTCCTTGCAGGGGAGAGGGTGCAAATTGCAGGAAATCTTTAAAAACTGCCGACGATCTTCCCTCTCTTATAAGGGGAAGGGGTGAGGGGAAACCCTTAAGACAGTTTCTAAAGGTTCCTTCGCGGGCCGCCCTCCACGGCAACAGGCTCGAAGAAAGTGAACCCTGGAACGTATACCTGTATACCCTACGGTGTGCGTTATAGTTATCCACGGCGAAATAAGCATAAAATGCTTAAGGGATCACGATGCAGAACGGCGCGATGAAGCCCTGGCTGGACTCTTCCTGGCTGGCGGGCGCAAACCAGTCCTACATAGAGCAGCTCTATGAAGACTTCTTAACCGATCCTGACTCTGTTGATGCGCACTGGCGCACGATGTTCCAGCAGTTACCTGGCACCGGAGCCAGACCGGATCAATTCCATTCAAAAACGCGTGATTATTTCCGTCGTCTGGCGAAGGATGCCTCACGTTACTCCACCGCAGTCACCGATCCTGACACCGATGCCAAACAGGTAAAAGTGTTGCAGTTGATCAACGCCTGGCGTTTCCGCGGCCATCAGGCTGCTAATCTCGATCCGCTCGGGCTTTGGCAGCAGGAAACGGTTGCCGATCTGGATCCGGCGTTCCATAACCTGACCGAAGAAGATTTGCAGCAGAGTTTCAACGTGGGATCGTTTGCCATCGGCAAAGAGACCATGAAGCTTGCCGACCTGATCGCTGCGCTGAAGCAAACCTACGGTGGGTCGATCGGTGCGGAATACATGCACATCACCAATACCGAAGAAAAACGCTGGATCCAGCAGCGCATCGAATCGGTAGCCGGGCGTTCAAGCTTTACTCAGGAAGAGAAAAAACGTTTCCTGAGCGAGCTGACTGCAGCGGAAGGGCTGGAGCGCTACCTGGGGGCTAAATTCCCTGGGGCGAAACGCTTCTCGCTCGAAGGCGGCGACGCGCTGGTGCCGATGCTCAAAGAGATGATTCGCCACGCCGGTAAGAGCGGCACGCGCGAAGTGGTGCTGGGTATGGCGCACCGCGGTCGTCTTAACGTGCTGATCAACGTGCTGGGTAAAAAACCGCAGGATCTGTTTGACGAATTTGCGGGCAAACATAAAGAACATCTCGGCACCGGCGACGTGAAGTACCACATGGGCTTCTCTTCCGATGTTGAAACCGAAGGCGGCCTGGTTCACCTGGCGCTGGCGTTTAACCCGTCTCACCTGGAAATCGTTAGCCCGGTGGTTATCGGTTCCGTGCGTGCGCGTCTGGATCGTCTGGATAAGCCAGGCAGCAACCAGGTACTGCCGATCACCATTCATGGTGATGCCGCGGTAGCCGGGCAGGGCGTGGTTCAGGAAACCCTGAACATGTCCAAAGCGCGTGGTTACGAAGTGGGCGGTACCGTGCGTATCGTGATCAACAACCAGATTGGTTTCACCACCTCTAACCCGCTGGATGCGCGCTCCACGCCATATTGTACCGACATCGGTAAGATGGTCATGGCGCCGATTTTCCACGTTAATGCGGATGACCCGGAAGCCGTAGCTTTCGTTACCCGTCTGGCGCTGGACTTCCGTAATACCTTCAAGCGTGATGTGTTTATCGACCTGGTTTGCTACCGTCGCCACGGCCATAACGAAGCTGACGAGCCAAGCGCAACGCAGCCGGTGATGTACCAGAAAATCAAAAAACATCCGACCCCGCGTAAGATCTATGCTGACAAGTTGGAGCAGGACAAACTGGCCACGCTGGAAGATGCCACCGAAATGGTGAATCTGTACCGCGATGCGCTGGATGCCGGCGAATGTGTCGTGCAAGAGTGGCGTCCGATGAACATGCACTCCTTTACCTGGTCGCCGTACCTCAACCACGAGTGGGACGAAAGCTACCCGAACAAGGTTGAGATGAAGCGCGTTCAGGAACTGGCTAAGCGCATCAGCACCGTGCCGGAAGCCGTAGAAATGCAGTCCCGCGTGGCGAAAATCTACAGCGACCGTCAGGACATGGCGAACGGCAACAAACTGTTCGACTGGGGTGCAGCGGAAAACCTGGCTTATGCAACGCTGGTAGATGAAGGCGTGTCCGTTCGTCTGTCCGGTGAAGATGCTGGCCGTGGGACCTTCTTCCACCGCCACGCCGTGATCCACAACCAAACCAACGGCTCTACCTATACGCCGCTGGCGCACGTCCACAACAGCCAGGGCATCTTCAAAGTCTGGGATTCCGTGTTATCTGAAGAAGCGGTTCTGGCCTTTGAGTACGGCTATGCCACGGCAGAACCTCGCACCCTGACCATTTGGGAAGCGCAGTTCGGCGACTTCGCCAACGGGGCACAGGTTGTGATTGACCAGTTCATCAGCTCCGGCGAGCAGAAATGGGGCCGTATGTGTGGCCTGGTCATGCTGCTGCCACACGGCTATGAAGGCCAGGGCCCAGAGCACTCCTCCGCGCGTCTGGAGCGTTACCTCCAGCTGTGCGCCGAGCAGAACATGCAGGTTTGCGTGCCGTCGACTCCGGCTCAGGTTTATCACATGCTGCGTCGTCAGGCGCTGCGCGGGATGCGCCGTCCACTGGTCGTCATGTCACCGAAATCTCTGCTGCGCCATCCGCTGGCGGTATCCAGCCTCGACGAACTGGCCAACGGCACGTTCCAGCCGGCAATTGGTGAGATTGACGAACTGGATCCGAAAGGCGTGAAGCGCGTTGTTCTGTGTTCCGGTAAGGTGTACTACGACCTGCTTGAGCAGCGCCGTAAGAATGAGCAGAAGGATGTGGCGATTGTGCGTATTGAGCAGCTCTATCCGTTCCCGCACCAGGCGGTACAGGAAGCGCTGAAGCCGTTCGCACACGTACACGACTTCGTCTGGTGCCAGGAAGAGCCGCTGAACCAGGGCGCCTGGTACTGCAGCCAGCACCACTTCCGCGAAGTGATTCCGTTTGGGTCCGCTCTGCGTTATGCAGGTCGCCCGGCCTCCGCCTCTCCGGCGGTAGGGTATATGTCCGTTCACCAGAAGCAACAGCAAGATCTGGTTAATGACGCGCTGAACGTCGAATAAATTAAAGGATAAATAATGAGTAGCGTAGATATTCTAGTTCCTGACCTGCCTGAGTCCGTAGCCGACGCGACAGTGGCAACCTGGCATAAAAAACCGGGCGACAGCGTCAAACGTGACGAAGTACTGGTTGAAATCGAAACTGACAAAGTGGTACTGGAAGTCCCCGCGTCTGCGGACGGCGTTCTGGATGCGGTACTGGAAGACGAAGGCACGACCGTGACCTCTCGTCAGATTCTGGGCCGTCTGCGTGAAGGCAACAGCGGCGGGAAAGAAACCTCCGCAAAAGCTGACAGCAAAGAGTCTACTCCGGCTCAGCGCCAGCAGGCTTCTCTGGAAGAGCAGAGCAATGATGCCCTCAGCCCGGCTATCCGCCGCCTGATCGCAGAGAACGACCTCGACGCCAGCGCTATTAAAGGCAGCGGCGTAGGTGGCCGTCTCACTCGTGAAGATGTTGAAAAACACCTGAGCGAAGCGAAAGCGAAACAACCTGCGCAGGCGAAAGCCGCCGAAGCCACTCAGGCGCCGGTTGCGCCACTGGCTGGCCGCAGCGAAAAACGCGTGCCGATGACCCGTCTGCGCAAGCGCGTGGCCGAACGTCTGCTGGAAGCGAAAAACTCTACCGCCATGCTCACTACGTTCAACGAAGTGAACATGAAGCCAATCATGGAACTGCGTAAGCAGTACGGTGAAGCGTTTGAAAAACGCCACGGCGTGCGTCTGGGCTTCATGTCCTTCTACATTAAAGCGGTTGTTGAAGCGCTGAAACGCTATCCGGAAGTGAATGCTTCCATCGACGGCGAAGACGTGGTTTACCACAACTACTTCGATGTCAGCATCGCGGTTTCTACCCCGCGTGGCCTGGTGACCCCAGTGCTGAAAGACGTTGATACCCTGGGCATGGCCGACATCGAAAAACGCATCAAAGAGCTGGCGGTGAAAGGCCGTGACGGCAAACTGACCGTGGAAGAGCTGACCGGCGGTAACTTCACCATCACCAACGGTGGCGTCTTCGGCTCCCTGATGTCTACGCCAATCATCAACCCACCGCAGAGCGCGATCCTGGGTATGCACGCCATCAAAGACCGCCCAATGGCGGTGGACGGTAAAGTTGAGATCCTGCCGATGATGTACCTGGCGCTCTCTTACGATCACCGTCTGATCGATGGCCGCGAGTCCGTGGGTTATCTGGTAGCCATTAAAGAGCTGCTGGAAGATCCAACTCGTCTGCTGCTGGACGTGTAGTCGAACAAGACTCTGGCGGGTGCTATGACACCCGCCCCTACAACCAAATCTAACCTTACCCCGAGCATTAATGCTCTTTATCTGGATGGATAGAACTCATGAACTTACACGAATATCAGGCGAAACAGTTGTTTGCTCGGTATGGTTTGCCGGCACCCGTCGGTTACGCCTGCACCACACCGCGTGAAGCGGAAGAAGCCGCCTCTAAAATTGGCGCGGGTCCTTGGGTGGTGAAATGTCAGGTTCATGCCGGTGGCCGCGGTAAAGCGGGCGGTGTGAAAGTGGTTAACAGCAAAGAAGACATTCGTGCTTTTGCCGAGCACTGGCTGGGCAAACGTCTGGTGACTTACCAAACGGACGCTACTGGCCAGCCTGTACACCAGATTCTGGTTGAAGCTGCAACCGACATCGACAAAGAGCTGTATCTGGGCGCGGTAGTTGACCGTAGCTCTCGCCGCGTGGTCTTCATGGCCTCCACCGAAGGCGGCGTGGAAATCGAAAAAGTAGCGGAAGAAACGCCGCACCTGATCCACAAAGTTGCGCTGGATCCGCTGGCGGGCCCGATGCCTTACCAGGGACGTGAGCTGGCGTTCAAACTGGGTCTGGAAGGTAAACAGGTTCAGCAGTTCACCAAGATCTTTATGGGGCTGGCGACTATCTTCCTCGAGCGCGACCTGGCGCTGATCGAAATCAACCCGCTGGTGATCACTAAGCAGGGCGACCTGATCTGCCTCGACGGCAAACTGGGCGCTGACGGCAACGCGCTTTTCCGCCAGCCGGATCTGCGTGAAATGCGCGACCAGTCTCAGGAAGACCCGCGTGAAGCTCAGGCTGCACAGTGGGAACTGAACTACGTGGCGCTGGACGGCAACATCGGCTGTATGGTTAACGGTGCGGGCCTGGCAATGGGCACCATGGACATCGTTAAGCTGCACGGCGGCGAGCCGGCTAACTTCCTCGACGTGGGCGGCGGTGCGACCAAAGAGCGCGTTACCGAAGCGTTCAAAATCATCCTGTCCGACGACAAAGTCAAAGCCGTTCTGGTGAACATCTTCGGTGGTATTGTCCGCTGCGACCTGATTGCCGACGGCATCATTGGTGCGGTAGCTGAAGTGGGCGTTAACGTGCCGGTGGTGGTGCGTCTGGAAGGTAACAACGCCGAACTGGGCGCGAAAAAACTGGCAGATAGCGGCCTGAACATCATTGCAGCGAAAAGTCTGACGGACGCAGCACAGCAGGTTGTTGCTGCCGTGGAGGGGAAATAATGTCCATTTTGATCGATAAAAACACCAAGGTAATTTGCCAGGGCTTTACCGGCAGCCAGGGGACTTTCCACTCCGAACAGGCGATTGCCTACGGTACGCAAATGGTTGGCGGCGTGACGCCAGGCAAAGGCGGTACTGAACATCTGGGTCTGCCGGTATTCAATACCGTGCGTGAAGCCGTTGAAGCTACCGGCGCGACTGCTTCCGTGATTTACGTTCCAGCCCCGTTCTGCAAAGACTCCATCCTGGAAGCGATTGATGCGGGCATTAAGCTGATTATCACCATCACTGAAGGCATCCCTACGCTGGATATGCTGACCGTGAAAGTGGCGCTGGATGAAGCTGGCGTGCGCATGATCGGGCCAAACTGCCCGGGCGTTATCACCCCAGGCGAATGCAAAATCGGCATCATGCCGGGCCACATTCACCTGCCGGGCAAAGTAGGCATCGTTTCCCGTTCCGGGACGCTGACCTATGAAGCCGTTAAGCAGACAACTGACATCGGCCTCGGCCAGTCAACCTGCGTTGGTATCGGCGGTGACCCGATTCCTGGCTCCAACTTCATTGATATCCTGAAGATGTTCCAGGCAGACCCGAAAACCGAAGCCATTGTGATGATCGGTGAAATCGGCGGGAGCGCAGAAGAAGAAGCTGCGGCCTATATCAAAGAGCACGTGACCAAACCTGTTGTGGGCTACATTGCCGGCGTTACCGCGCCAAAAGGCAAGCGTATGGGCCACGCGGGCGCCATCATCGCGGGCGGGAAGGGGACGGCGGATGAGAAATTCGCTGCTCTGGAAGCCGCTGGCGTGAAAACCGTTCGCAGCCTCGCCGACATTGGCGATGCGCTGAAAGCTATTCTGCCGCAGTAAGCAGATGCCCCCGCGCAAGCGGGGGAAACAGTAATAATAAGTGTTCGACATGGTTGGCCACCCTGGGTGGCCTTTTTTTATGTTTCGGCTTTGATAACCCTGCCTCTTCTTACGTTGTATCGCGCATGCCCACGCACTTATTCTTTTCCTGAATAATTTCACTCTGCAATATTTTCTCGATGTAACCTTATAAAAAATAATGATTTGTTAATTTAATTTATATCAAAAGTGAATTATTTGTGAATATTAAAAGGAGGGAGCCAAAACTACGGAAAAAGATGCCCGATAAATAGTGTAAAGATGACCTTGCATGCATGGGAGAAATTTAAGCTTCAGCTTTAAATATCGGCTTTATGTTGAGAATAAGCGTCATGAAATTAACCTCAAACGAAGCGTTGGAACATATCATTAACAACAAATTCACGATTAATTCTCTATTGAAAAATAATTAACATTGCCAATGTAAATTGTTTTGGATCAATGTTTAAAGCTGGCGTTGCGGGGTATAAAGGGGCAAAATTGCTGCAGATCAAACTGGCCGAATAACGGTGTTTTAGCTATAAATTGATCGCCGTCGTAAAACGTAAAAAACATTAAGCAAAGACCTGTTTATTGTAAGGGAATTGCAGGGTAATATAATTACGGGTTATTTTTGATTTAATTAACGTGTTTGTAACCTTTCACCTTTTGATTTCACATTTGAATAAAGTGGGCGAGAAAAAGGGGACTGGAAGCGAATGTATTTGTATTAGGGCATGCTTGTGGTGAACCTCCCGGTGAACCACAGTCGAAGTCTTCATGCGAAGAGCAAGGAGTCAAGATGTTTGATATTGTCGAACTGTCGCGCTTACAGTTTGCCTTGACCGCGATGTACCACTTCCTGTTTGTGCCGCTGACGCTAGGTATGGCGTTCTTGCTGGCCATCATGGAAACGGTCTATGTGCTGTCAGGTAAGCAGATTTATAAAGATATGACCAAATTCTGGGGCAAGTTGTTTGCAATCAACTTTGCGCTGGGGGTGGCAACCGGTTTGACCATGGAGTTCCAGTTCGGGACTAACTGGTCTTACTATTCTCACTATGTAGGGGATATCTTCGGTGCGCCGCTGGCGATCGAAGGCCTGATGGCATTCTTCCTCGAATCTACCTTTGTTGGTCTGTTCTTCTTTGGCTGGGATCGCCTCGGCAAAGTTCAACATATGGCCGTCACCTGGCTGGTGGCATTGGGCTCCAACCTCTCCGCGCTGTGGATTCTGGTCGCTAACGGCTGGATGCAAAACCCTATCGCTTCCGATTTCAACTTCGAAACCATGCGTATGGAAATGGTCAGCTTTGCCGAGCTGGTCCTGAACCCGGTTGCGCAGGTTAAATTCGTACACACCGTAGCGTCCGGCTATGTTTGTGGCGCGATGTTCGTGCTCGGTATCAGCTCCTACTACCTGCTGAAAGGCCGCGACGTCGCTTTTGCGAAGCGTTCCTTCGCGATTGCCGCGAGCTTCGGTATGGCCGCTATTCTCTCCGTTATCGTACTGGGCGATGAGTCTGGCTACGAAATGGGTGACGTGCAGAAAACCAAACTGGCCGCGATTGAAGCCGAATGGGAAACTCAGCCAGCGCCGGCGGCGTTTACCCTGTTTGGTATTCCTGACCAGGATAAACAAGAAAACCGTTTCGCCATTCAAATTCCTTACGCGTTGGGCATCATTGCTACCCGCTCGGTAGATAAGCCGGTCACGGGCCTGAAAGAGCTGATGGTGCAGCACGAAGAGCGTATCCGTAACGGGATGAAGGCTTACAGCCTGCTGGAGCAACTGCGCAGTGGTTCAACCGATCAAAGCGTGCGTGATAGCTTCAACCACGTGAAAAAAGACCTGGGCTATGGTCTGTTGCTGAAACGCTACACGGAAAACGTCACTGACGCGACCGAAGAGCAGATTCAGAAAGCAACCAAAGACTCTATTCCTCGCGTAGCACCGCTGTACTTCGCGTTCCGCATTATGGTGGCCTGTGGCTTCCTGATGCTGTTCATTATCGCTGTGTCCTTCTGGACCGTGACCCGTAACGCCATTGGTTCGAAAAAATGGCTGCTGCGTGCCGCGCTGTACGGTATTCCACTGCCTTGGATCGCTATCGAATCCGGCTGGTTTGTCGCGGAATACGGGCGTCAGCCTTGGGCGGTGGGTGAGGTTCTGCCGACGGCAGTGGCAAACTCGTCATTGAGCGTGGGCGACCTGCTGTTCTCCATGATACTGATTTGCGGCCTTTACACGCTGTTTATGGTGGCGGAACTGTTCCTGATGTTCAAATTTGCTCGCCTTGGGCCGAGCAGTCTGAAAACAGGGCGCTATCACTTTGAGCAGTCCAACGTGGCTTCTCAGCCGGCACGCTAAGACAGGAGTCGTCAAATGATCGATTATGAAGTATTGCGTTTTATCTGGTGGCTGCTGGTCGGCGTTCTGCTGATTGGCTTTGCCGTCACCGACGGCTTCGATATGGGCGTGGGCATGCTGTCGCGCGTGATCGGCCGTACTGACGTTGAACGCCGCATCATGGTTAACTCCATCGCGCCGCACTGGGACGGGAACCAGGTTTGGCTGATCACCGCAGGCGGGGCTTTGTTTGCTGCCTGGCCAATGGTTTATGCCGCTGCCTTCTCCGGCTTCTATGTCGCGATGATTCTGGTGCTGGCTTCTTTGTTCTTCCGTCCGGTAGGGTTCGACTACCGCTCGAAGATCGAAGATACCCGCTGGCGCAACATGTGGGACTGGGGCATTTTCATTGGTAGCTTCGTACCACCTCTGGTGATAGGTGTCGCTTTCGGCAACCTGCTGCAGGGCGTTCCGTTCCACGTTGATGACTACCTGCGCCTTTACTACACCGGTAACTTCTTCCAATTGCTAAATCCGTTTGGCCTGTTGGCAGGCGTTGTTAGCGTGTCGATGATCGTGGCCCAGGGCGCAACCTATCTGCAGATGCGTACCGTAGGTGAGTTACATCTGCGTGCTAAAGCGGCGGCTCAGATTGCTGCGCTGGTGATGATGGTTTGCTTCGCGCTGGCCGGTGTCTGGGTGATCTACGGCATTGATGGCTATGTGGTGACTTCTGCTCTGGATCATCATGCTGCATCTAACCCGCTGACCAAAGAAGTCGCGCGTCAGGCGGGTGCCTGGCTGGTGAACTTCAACAATACGCCAGCGCTGTGGTTGATTCCTGCTCTGGGTGTTGTGCTGCCGCTGCTCACCATCCTCATGTCTCGTCTGGAGAAAGGCGCTCTGGCGTTTATCTTCTCTTCGCTGACGTTGGCCTGTGTGATCCTGACGGCCGGTATCGCGATGTTCCCGTTCGTGATGCCTTCCAGCACCATGATGAACGCTAGCCTGACCATGTGGGATGCGACATCCAGCCAGCTGACGCTGAATGTGATGACCTATGTTGCCATCGTGTTCGTGCCAATCATTCTTCTCTACACCACCTGGTGTTACTGGAAAATGTTCGGTCGTATCACGAAAGAGCACATCGAAAGCAACTCCACCTCTCTGTACTAATAAGGAGCTGATTATGTGGTACTTTGCATGGATTCTGGGCACGCTTCTGGCGTGTGCATTCGGGATTATTACCGCGCTGGCTCTCGAGCACGTTGAGGCGAGCAAAGCCGGAAAAGAAGAGCACTGATGGAATACGTTATCGCGAAACTGTACGCGGTAATGGACAAGAGCCCCTTGCGGGCTCTTTCCTTAGTGATGGCGCTGGTGCTGGCTGGGTGTATTTTTTGGGACCCGTCTCGTTTTGCCGCCAAAACGAGTGAGCTGGAGATTTGGCATGGCTTCCTGCTGATGTGGGGCGTTTGTGCTGGGATCATTCACGGCGTGGGTTTCCGCCCAACCAAAGTGCTCTGGCAGGGCATTTTCTGCCCGCTGGTTGCCGATTTAGTGCTCATCGCTGGCCTGCTGTTTTTCTTCTTCTGAATGCCTGCGTACATTCCCCCGCCTGAAGCAGAAATTATGGGCTTTAACAAGCCCATAAAAATTTACTTAACGTTTAAAACAATCCATTCCAAACCCTCATTCTCTTGCGTATAGTAAGCAGCGTTTAATTGCATTACCGGGATGTAAAGTGAGTACAACGCTGTTTCGATGGCCGGTCCGTGTTTACTACGAAGACACAGACGCCGGTGGTATGGTTTACCATGCCAGTTATGTTGCTTTTTATGAAAGAGCACGCACAGAGATGCTGCGCCAGCACAACTTTAATCAGCATTCCTTGTTGGCGGAGCGTGTCGCCTTTGTCGTACGCAGGATGACGGTTGATTATCTTGCGCCTGCCCGACTCGACGATTTACTCGAAATCCAAAGTGAAATTACATCGATGCGCGGCACTTCTATGGTGTTTACGCAGCGAATAGTCAACGCTGAAAATCAGTTGCTTAACCAAGCTGAAGTGCTGATTGTTTGCGTTGATCCACACCTAATGAAGCCTCGTGCGCTTCCCAAGTCTATTGTCGCGGAGTTCAAGCAGTGACTGACATGAATATCCTTGATTTGTTCCTGAAGGCAAGCCTTCTGGTCAAATTTATCATGTTGATTTTGATTGGTTTTTCCATCGCATCATGGGCAATCATCATTCAGCGAACGCGTATCCTTAATGCCGCCAGCCGTGAAGCTGAGGCGTTTGAAGACAAGTTCTGGTCCGGTATCGAACTGTCTCGCCTGTATCAGGAGAGCCAGGGCCGCCGCGACAGCTTGAGCGGTTCTGAGCAGATCTTCTATTCCGGTTTTAAAGAGTTCGCGCGACTGCATCGCGCCAATACCCATGCGCCAGAAGCTGTGGTTGAGGGGGCATCTCGTGCGATGCGTATCTCGATGAGCCGCGAGCTGGAAACGCTGGAAACCCATATTCCTTTCCTCGGCACCGTTGGTTCCATCAGCCCGTATATCGGCCTGTTTGGTACGGTGTGGGGGATCATGCATGCGTTTATCGCCCTGGGCGCGGTGAAGCAGGCGACGCTGCAGATGGTTGCGCCAGGGATTGCCGAAGCGCTTATCGCGACTGCGATTGGTCTGTTTGCTGCTATTCCGGCCGTTATGGCGTACAACCGCCTTAACCAACGCGTGAACAAACTGGAATTGAATTACGACAACTTCATGGAAGAGTTCACGGCTATCCTGCACCGTCAGGCTTTTACCAGCAGCGAAAAGCAGTAACAAGGGGTAAGTCATGGCCAGACGCGGACGTGGTCGTCGTGAGCTGAAGTCAGAAATTAACATCGTTCCATTGCTGGACGTGCTGCTGGTGCTGCTGCTGATCTTTATGGCAACAGCGCCGATCATCACCCAGAGCGTCGAGGTGGATCTGCCGGATGCGACAGATTCTCAGACCGTCAGCAGTAACGATGAACCGCCGGTCATTATTGAAGTGTCCGGGGTAGGGCAGTACAGCGTAGTGGTTGAAAAAGATCGCATGGATCAGTTGCCGTCAGAGCAGGTTGTTGCCGAAGCGCAGCGCCGTCTGCAGGCGAATCCAAAAACGGTCTTTTTGATCGGCGGCGCAAAAGATGTTCCGTATGACGAGATCATCAAGGCGCTGAATCTGTTGCATCAGGCGGGCGTGAAGTCCGTTGGTTTGATGACACAGCCAATCTGATCCATTTCGCTTAAACCGTTTGGGAACCGAGAGTGTCAAAGGCAACCGAAGAGAACGCTAAATTAAAACGGGCGATCATCGTTTCAGTGGTGCTGCATATCATTTTGATTGCCATCCTGATCTGGAGCTCGTTTGATGAGCACATTGATGCATCCGCTGGCGGTGGCGGTGGTTCTTCTATTGACGCGGTGATGGTTGACCCGGGTGCGGTAGTGGAAAACTACAATCGCCAACAGCAGCAGCAGGCAAGCAGCAAGCGCGCCGCTGAACAGCGTGAAAAACAGGCGCAGCAGCAGGCAGAAGAGCTTCAGCAAAAACAGGCGGCGGAACAACAGCGCCTGAAAGAGCTGGAGAAGGAGCGTTTAGCCGCCCAGGAGCAGGCAAAAGCGCAGGCCGAACAGCAGAAACAGGCTGAAGCGGCCGCGAAGCAGGCTCAAGAGCAGCAAAAACAGGCCGAAGCTGCGGCCGCAGCGGCGAAGGCAAAAGCGGACGCTCAGGCGAAAGCCCAGGCTGACGCGCAGGCAAAAGCTGCGGAAGAAGCCGCGAAGAAAGCGGCTGCGGATGCTCAGAAGAAAGCCACTGAAGAAGCTGCTAAGAAAGCAGCTGACGCTGAGAAAAAAGCCGCCGCTGACGCTGCTGCTGCAGCGAAAAAAGCTCAGCAGGATGCTGAGAAGAAAGCTGCAGATGCTGCCGCTAAGAAGGCTGCGCAGGATGCGGAGAAGAAAGCCGCCGCTGAAGCAGCTAAGCAGGCTGCTGCAGAAAAGGCAGCGGCAGAAAAAGCTGCCGAGAAGGCCGCTGCTGACAAGGCTGCCGCAGCGAAAGCCGCCGCAGATAAGAAAGCGGCCGCCGACGCGAAGAAAAAGGCTGCTGCTGAGAAAGCTGCTTCTGACAAGGCCGCAGCGCAGGGCGTCGACGATTTATTCGGTGATTTAAGCTCAGGTAAGAATGCACCGAAAACGGGCGGTGGGGCGAAAGGTAATGCCGCAGCTGCCGCTGGAAAAGGGAATAATAAGAACAACGGCGCTAGTGGCGCGGAGATCAACGGCTATGCTGGTCAGATAAAGGCAGCGATCGAGAGTAAGTTCTATAACGATCCTTCGTTTGCCGGTAAGACCTGTTCGCTGCGGATCAAGTTGGCACCAGACGGCCTTCTGCTTGATATCAAGCCAGAAGGCGGTGATCCAGCACTTTGTCAGGCTGCCGTTGCGGCAGCGCGTCTGGCGAAGATTCCGAAGCCGCCAAGTGAAGCTGTTTATGAAGTCTTCAAGAACGCACCGATCGACTTTAAGCCTTAACGCGGTTTTCCCCGTCACGACGGGGAAAGCACACTAAGCTGAGTTACAGGGTTTTGGTAGTTTTGTGTATTTGGGTTTGTTAACATTCTGCTAAATTATCGTGGGCTTTTCGCCCGGATAAGGGAGATATGATGAAGCAGGCATTTCGTGTAGCGTTAAGTTTCTTAATGCTGTGGGCAGCAGTGCTGCACGCAGAAGTTCGTATCGAGATCACCCAGGGCGTGGATTCTGCTCGTCCAATCGGTGTGGTTCCGTTCACCTGGGCAGGCCCTGGCGCCGCGCCTGAAGATATCGGCGGTATTGTTGCCGCTGACCTGCGTAACAGCGGTAAATTCAACCCGCTCGACAGATCTCGCCTGCCACAGCAGCCGGGTTCTGCTCAGGAAGTTCAGCCTGCTGCCTGGACCGCGCTCGGTATTGACGCCGTCGTGGTAGGTCAGGTTACGCCAAACGGCGACGGCAGTTACACCGTGGCTTACCAGCTGGTTGACACCTCTGGTGCACCGGGCACGGTGCTGGCGCAGAACTCCTATAAAGTGAACAAACAGTGGCTGCGCTATGCCGGCCATACCGCCAGCGATGAAGTGTTTGAGAAGCTGACCGGCATTAAAGGCGCATTCCGTACCCGTATTGCTTACGTTGTACAGACCAATGGCGGCCAGTTCCCGTATGAGCTTCGCGTGTCTGATTACGATGGCTACAACCAGTTTGTGGTACACCGTTCTCCGCAGCCGCTGATGTCTCCAGCCTGGTCTCCGGACGGCAGTAAACTGGCTTATGTGACCTTCGAAAGCGGCCGTTCTGCGCTGGTTGTGCAGACGCTGGCTAACGGTGCAGTACGTCAGATTGCTTCGTTCCCGCAGCACAACGGTGCACCGGCGTTCTCTCCGGACGGTTCTAAGCTGGCGTTCGCGCTGTCTAAAACCGGCAGCCTGCAGCTGTACGTGATGGACCTGGGCTCTGGCCAGATTCGTCAGGTAACTGAAGGTCGTAGCAACAACACCGAACCGACCTGGTTCCCGGACAACCAAACCCTGGCCTATACCTCTGACCAGGCGGGTCGTCCACAGATTTATAAAGTCAGTATTAGTGGCGGTGCTCCGCAGCGTCTGTCCTGGGAAGGTTCTCAGAACCAGGATGCCGATGTCAGTGCCGACGGTAAAATTATGGTAATGGTCAGCTCCGCAAGCGGTCAGCAGCACATTGCCAAACAGGATCTGGTAGCGGGTGGCGTAACAACTTTATCGTCAACGTTCCTGGATGAAACGCCAAGTCTGGCACCTAACGGCACTATGGTAATCTACAGCTCTTCTCAGGGGATGGGATCCGTGCTGAATTTGGTTTCAACAGATGGGCGTTTCAAAGCGCGTCTTCCGGCAACTGATGGACAGGTCAAATTCCCTGCCTGGTCGCCGTATCTGTGATAACAATATTGATTATTAAAGGATCAAAGAAATGCAACTGAACAAAGTGCTGAAAGGGCTGATGATTGCTCTGCCGGTTATGGCTATCGCGGCGTGTTCTTCTAACAAGAGCGCCAACAATGGTCAGAGCGGTGAAGGTATGCTGGGTGCCGGCACTGGTATGGACGCTAACGGCCACGGCAACATGTCTTCTGAAGAGCAGGCTCGTCTGCAGATGCAACAGCTGCAGCAGAACAACATCGTTTACTTCGGTCTGGACAAATACGATGTTAGCTCTGAATTCGCTGCAATGCTGGATGCACACGCTAACTTCCTGCGTAGCAACCCGTCTTACAAAGTGACCGTAGAAGGTCATGCGGATGAGCGCGGTACCCCAGAGTACAACATCGCACTGGGCGAACGTCGTGCTAACGCTGTTAAAATGTACCTGCAAGGTAAAGGCGTTTCTGCAGACCAGATCTCCATCGTTTCTTACGGTAAAGAAAAACCTGCAGTACTGGGTCATGACGAAGCGGCTTACGCTAAAAACCGTCGTGCCGTACTGGTTTACTAAGAGAATCGCATGAGCAGTAACTTCAGACATCACTTGTTGAGTCTGTCGTTACTGGTTGGCATAGCGGCCCCCTGGGCCGCTACTGCTCAGGCGCCAATCAGTAGTGTCGGCTCAGGCTCGGTCGAAGACCGTGTCACTCAACTCGAGCGTATTTCTAACGCTCACAGTCAGCTTTTGACCCAACTCCAGCAGCAACTCTCCGATAACCAGAATGACATTGATTCCCTGCGTGGTCAGATCCAGGAAAGTCAGTATCAGCTGAATCAGGTTGTGGAACGTCAAAAGCAAATTTTGCTGCAGATGGATAGCCTTAGCGGCGCTGCGGCGGGAGCAGGGCAACAGCCTGCTGCCGGTGCATCCCAGACTGCCACTCCGGACGCAGGGGCCGCTAACGCGGCGCCTGCTGCCCCAGTGCAAGGCGGTGATGCTAATAGCGATTACAACGCTGCTATCGCGCTGGTGCAGGATAAATCGCGGCAGGACGATGCTATCAATGCGTTTCAGTCCTTTGTGAAGAAGTATCCGGATTCAACTTATCTGCCTAACGCCAATTACTGGCTGGGTCAGTTGAATTACAACAAAGGCAAAAAGGACGATGCGGCGTTTTATTTTGCCTCCGTGGTGAAAAACTACCCGAAATCCCCTAAAGCGCCGGACGCCATGTTTAAGGTTGGCGTGATCATGCAGGACAAAGGCGACGCTGCAAAAGCGAAAGCCGTCTACCAGCAGGTCGTTAAACAGTATCCCAATACTGACGGTGCAAAGCAGGCTCAAAAACGTCTGAATGCGCAATAATGCGTGCGGCCTGACCAGATATCGTCGCTTTTCTGGTCTTGCCGTGCGAAACATAAGCAGTTGAGCGATCTGCGTCAAAATTATTGTTGCGTCAAAATCTTAAATCAGTAATATATGCCGCCGTTGCCAAGGGATACTAAACAAACCCAAAGTGACGCAAAAGTGGGTCGTTAGCTCAGTTGGTAGAGCAGTTGACTTTTAATCAATTGGTCGCAGGTTCGAATCCTGCACGACCCACCACTTTAAAGTAGTAAGCAGTAAAGAAGTTTGCAGTAAACCGCACAGTGGGTCGTTAGCTCAGTTGGTAGAGCAGTTGACTTTTAATCAATTGGTCGCAGGTTCGAATCCTGCACGACCCACCAGTTTAAAGTAGTAAGCAGTAGTAAGCAGTAAAGAAGTTAGTAGTAACCGCATACAGCGGGTCGTTAGCTCAGTTGGTAGAGCAGTTGACTTTTAATCAATTGGTCGCAGGTTCGAATCCTGCACGACCCACCAGTGTAGAAAGGCGCCCTAAAGGCGCCTTTTTGCTATTCTGAATTCGGGCAGGGTTCGAGCCTGCAGCAGGTTCGACAAAATCGCTTTTTGATTTTGCCCGTCGCTTGCGACGACCCGCAGGGTGAAATCATCCTGCACGACCCACCAGTGTAGAAAGGCGCCCTAAAGGCGCCTTTTTGCTATTCTGAATTCGGGCAGGGTTCGAGCCTGCAGCAGGTTCGACAAAATCGCTTTTTGATTTTGCCCGTCGCTTGCGACGACCCG